>NZ_JAJPWQ010000006.1:0-545714 GCF_046549005.1 Amycolatopsis sp. lyj-108
CCCCCCCCCCCCCCCCCCCCCCCCCCCCCCCCCCCCCCCCCCCCCCCCCCCCCCCCCCCCCCCCCCCCCCCCCCCCCCCCCCCCCCCCCCCCCCCCCCCCCCCCCCCCCCCCCCCCCCCCCCCCCCCACCCCCTTGCCCCACCACGTTCCGGCGCCCGTGCAGCTGCACGGGCCCTTTTTGTTTATTCCCAACAGAATGACAACACCATCAAGTGAACGGCCTTGGCGGCCGGACAGCGGTACTCTCTTAGCTTCCCAGCCCGCCAAGGCCGGAGTCGCGATGAGACAGCTCTCCCCTGCCGCACGCTGGCTTCTCATCGTCCTCGGCGTGACGATCTGCTACTTCGCGACCGCCCGGATCGGGATCCAGTGGGCGATCGTGCGCGAGCAGATCTCGCCGCTGTGGCCCGCCGCGGGGGTCGCGCTGGCGGTGCCGATGCTGCTGGGGCCGCGGTACTGGCCGGGGATCTTCCTCGGCGCCCTCCTGACGAACGTCGCCTTCGGCCCCTCACCGACCGCGGTCTTGGTGATCTCGTCGGGCAACACGATCGGCCCGATGCTGGCCTACGCGGTGATGCGGCGGCTGGGTGGCCACAACCGGCTCGACCGGCTTCCCGACGCCGTCCTCCTGGTGGTGGTCGGGGCGATCGGCGGCACCGCCGTCAGCGCCGTGCTGGGCACCGGCGTACTGGTCCTCGACGGCGCACTGGTTTCCGGGGATTTCTGGGCGACGGCGCTCGTGTGGTGGACCGGCGACGCGATGGGCGTCCTGACGATCACGCCGTTGCTGCTCCTGGTGCCGAGGTTCCGCCTGCCGAGGCGGGTTTCGCTCGCTCGCTGGGGAGAAGCGGCGGCGCTCGCGCTGTTCGGGCTCGGCACGGCCATCCTCGCGTCCACCACCGTGTCCAAACTATTCGTGGTCTTCCCGGTACTCGTCTGGGCGGCGCTGCGGTTCCGGCAGGCAGGGGCGCTGACGTGCTCCTTGTGCGTCTGCACCTTCACGATCTTCGCCGCCATACACGGGCTCGGCCCCTACGGTTCCTACGAGCTGGCCGCCCGGATGCTGCACGTCCAGGCCTTCGACGCCACTGTGGGGCTGACGGCGCTCGTGTTGTCCACGATCGTCCTGCAACGCGATCGCGCGACCGCCGAGATCACCGACGCGTGGCACCGGGTCACCGAAATGGTCGACCTGATCGAGCCGCGCCAGTCCTTGCGCAGCGCCATGACCCAGCGCAAGGACGATTGAGGCTCAGGCGACCTGTTCGTCGAGGAAGCGGTCGAGATAGTGCCACGTGGTCCCGCGCGCCTTCCGGCCGGTCAGCACGCCCAAGTGCCCGCCGGGTGCGGTCTCGAAGGTCACCGACGGCGAATTGTCCAGCAGCTCGGTGAGCCGTTCGACGGCCGCGCGCGGGGCGATCGTGTCGTTCTGCCCGGCGATGACCAGCGTCGGCACCTTGACCCCGGACAGCGCGATGATGCGGCCGTTGAGGTCCACCGTGCCCTCGGCGAGGTCGTTGGCGCGGAAGAACCGGTGATAGATCTGGCCGAACGTCCGCCCGGGGTAGGCGATCATGTTGTCCATGAAGTGGTCGACGGCCTCGATCTGCGCCAGGTAGTCCCGGTCGTCGAGATTCTTCAGGATCGCAAGGGGTTTGGTGATCTCCTTGCTGATCCCGGTCGCCCGGAAGACCCGGCTGACCAAATAGGACGGTGCGCCGCCGAGCGCCCGGTAGAACGGGGTCAGCAGGTGGCCGCCGGTGAGGTCCACCAGCGGGCGGAACGGGGCGATCAGCGGGATCGCGGTGAAGTCGAACGGCGACGCGATGGTCGCGATCGACTCGATCGGCAGATCGGGCTGGTCCGCGGCGGTCAGGAGGGAGAAGATCCCGCCGAGGCACCAGGCGACGACGTGCACGCCCTGGCCGCCGGAGTCCTCGCTGACCTTGCGGATCGCGCGCGGGAGCACTTCCTCGATCCAGTGCTCGATGCCGAGGCGCCGGTCGGAGAAGGCGACGTTCCCGTAGTCGACCAGGTACGTGTTGCGGCCGCCGTCGACAAGGTGCTCGGCGAGGCTGCACCCGCGGCGCAGGTCGAAGCACAGCGCGGGCGCGGCCAGCGGCGGCACCAGCAGCACCGGCGGGCCCGACGCCGGGGCCTTGCCGTTCGTCAGCCGGTACAGCGAACGGTTCGGGCCCTGGTCGATCAGGACACGCGGCACCGGACGAAGATCGGCGACCCCACCGTGCAGCACCTTCCCGACGACGTTCGACGCGGCGGCGGCGAGCCGTGCCGGGGGTGTGGCCATGGTGTGCCTCCTGAGGAATCAACGCGGTAAGACGTAATCTTGCCGCTTGGGAGCGCACGACTCAACACCCCGGCCGTCACAGGGCGTCCATTTCGGACAGTTGCTAGGCCGTACGAGTTAAGAATCGGCGTCCTTTTCCGCCGCCGGGGCACTGCGCGCGGCACGCGATTCGTACTCCGCGCGAGCACTGGAATGCGTTGCGGAGGACAGGATCTTGTCGCCGCCGAGCGCGCGGAGCAGTCCCTCGCCGAGGCGGCGCGGAAGCAGCCGTGTGATCCTGCCCATGGCGTCCAGCGACGCGGGAACGAAAACGTCGAACTTGGGACGGCGTAACGCATCGACAATGGCGTGCGCCACATCTTCCGGCTGCACCGACTTGAAGAACTTCGCCTCGCCGAGCCCGCTGGCCAGTTCCGTGCGGACCACCGCGGGCATCACGCAGGAGACCAGCACGCCCGTTCCGTGCAATTCCAGATGCACCGATTCCGACAACCCGACGACGGCGTGTTTCGTCGCGCAGTAGGTGGCGGCGCCGGGGAAGCCCGCCTTGCCCGCCATCGACGCGATGTTGACGATGTGGCCGGTGCCACGCGGGCGCATCCGCTTCACGGCTTCCCTGGTGCCGTGGATGACCGCGTGCAGGTTGATCTCGAGCAGCCTGCGGGTCGCCGCGTCGTCCTCTTCTTCGAGCGGCGCGAGCGGCATGATGCCCGCGTTGTTGATCAGCACGTCGATCGGGCCGACGCGCCGCTCGACCTCGTCGAGGAACTCGGTGAAGCCGCGCGTGTCGGTGACGTCGAGCGGCAGCGCCTCCGCGCCCAGTTCGGCGGCGGTCTTCTCGGCGAGGACCTGGTCCAGGTCGCCGATGACCACCTTGGCGCCGAGCCGGGACAGTGCCGTCGCGGTACTGGCGCCGATGCCCTGCGCCGCTCCGGTGATCACGACGACCTTGCCTGCCAGGGAACGTTCACGTTTGGCCATGCCGGTCTCCTCTGCGACTTCACTGTCCGGGGCACTGTTGGCGATGTGTCAACTATGGTGCACCGGAAGCCGCGCGGACGCCAGTCCTACGGGCGCTGCTCGAACACCTGCCCGATCCAGCCCTTGACGTCGAACCGTTCCGTCGGTTTGAAGCCCTGGCTCTCGTAGTAACGCTGAAGGTCGCCGTCGCCGCCGGCCCAGCAGTCGACCCGCACCAGCCCGATGCCGCGTTCCCGCGCCTCGGCCAGCGCGAACTCGATCAGCCGCGAGCCGACCCGGTGACCGGTGAACCGGCGCGAGGTCAGCAGCAAGCCGATATAGATCTCCGGTTCGTCGACCGGCGAGACATGCGGGAAACGGTCACCGAGGATGATCGCCCCGGCCGCCTGGTCGTCGATCTCGGCGATGTACAGCCCCGGCCCGTCGGCCATCCCGCGGACCCGCTCGACCCGCTTCGGGATCGTGGACCACGGCTCGGTGCCCCATTGCCCCGCGCTACCGCGTTCGGCCAGCCACGCGACGACTTCGTCGAACATGTCCAGCAGCGTTTGGAAGTCCCCAGAACCACCCTTGCGGATGACGAAATCGCTCATACTTCTGTTCTACAACATCGTGAGGAAGCGCGGGGGTTCCGTCGGGTCAGACGACGCCGAGGTGCCGTGCGATCAGCATCCGCTGCACCTCCGAGGTCCCCTCCCCGATCTCGAGGATCTTCGCGTCCCGGTAGAACCGGCTCACCGGGAACTCGTTCATGAAGCCGTACCCGCCGAAGATCTGCGTCGCCTCGCGCGCGTTGTCCATGGCGGCGTTCGACGCGACGAGCTTCGCGATCGACGCCTCCTTCTTGAACGGCTCACCGCGCAGCATCTTCGACGCCGCCGCGTAGTACGCCAGCCGCGCGGTGTGCGTGCGCACCTCCATGTCGGCGATCTTGAACTGGATCGCCTGGTATTCGCCGATCTTGTGCCCGAACGCCTCGCGTTCCTTGACATACCGCAGGCATTCGTCGACACAGCCCTGCGCGAGCCCGACGCTCAGCGCGGCGATCGCGACCCGGCCTTCGTCCAAAATGGACAGGAACTGGGCGTAACCGCGGCCGCGTTCCCCGACCAGGTTCTCGGCCGGGACGCGGACGTCGTCGAACGAGAGTTCGTGCGTGTCCGAGCAGTTCCAGCCGACCTTGGAGTACTTCGGCGCGACGGCGAAGCCCGGCGTGCCGGACGGCACGATGATCGCCGAGATCTCCTTACGGCCGTTCTCCTTCACGTCGGTGACGGCGGTGACCGTGACCAGTTTCGTGATGTCGGTGCCGGAGTTGGTGATGAACGACTTGCTGCCGTTGATCACCCAGGTGTCACCGTCGAGTTTCGCGCGCGTGCGGGTGGCGCCCGCGTCCGAACCGCCGCCGGGTTCGGTGAGCCCGAAGGCGCCGAGCGCGGTGCCGGCGCACAACTCCGGGAGCCACTTCTGCTTCTGCTCCTCGGTGCCGAACCGGTGGATCGGCATGGCGCCGAGGGAAACACCGGCCTCGACGGTGATCGCGACCGAGGAATCGACGCGCGCCAGTTCCTCCAAGGTCAGGCAGAGCGCGAAGTAGTCGCCGCCCATGCCGCCGTACTCCTCGGGGAAGGGCAGGCCGAACAGGCCCATCTCGGCCATCTTCGCGACGATCTCGTACGGGAACTCCTCCCGCTCGTAGAGGTCGCCGATGACCGGGGCGACCTCGGAGCGCGCGAATTCCTCGACCGTCTTGCGCAGCGCCTCGTACTCGTCATCCAGTCGGAAGTCGATCATTGTCCATCCTTTTGGGGTGTCACAACGGCTACCGTCTCGTCCAGCGCGACCTGTTGGCCCACCCGGACGGGGAGTTCGCTGACCACGCCGTCGATCGGCGCGGTGATCGTGTGCTCCATCTTCATCGCCTCGACGACCACGAGCGGCGTCCCGGCGCTCACCACGTCACCGGCGGCGGCCTTGACCACCAGCACGGTTCCGGGCATCGGGCTGGTGACCGGTCCGGCGCCACCCGCGGCGCCGGCGGCCGAACGCAGCCTTTCGCGCTCGCCGATCGCGAAGCTGTGACCGTCACGCGCGAGCCACACGGTCCTTCCGGTCCCGACGGCGTGCCGGTACCGGTGGAAACCGGTGGGATGCCGGACTTCCAGCAGGTCTCCCTCGCGCCGCGCGGAAACCCGGACCGGCTCGCCGCCGTCAACACTGACGAGCGCGTTCGCCGGAGTGCCCTGCACCCGCACGATGACTTCGGAGCTTCCCGACTTCAGCGCGAAGTCGATACCGCCCGAGGCGCCGAGCCGCCAGCCGTCGGGAACATCCCACGGATCGACGACAGAACCCTTCGGCTGCAAGGAAAGCAGCCTGTCGAGCGCCGCCGCCACGAAGAACTCCGGCGGTACTTCTTCGGAGACCAAAGTGGACAGTTGGCGATCGACGAGCCCGGTGTCGAGCTTGCCGTCGCGGACGTCGCCGTCGGCGAGGAGCCCGCGAAGGAAGGCGATGTTCGTGCCGACGCCGAGCAACGCGGTGTCCGCGAGCGCCAGGTCGAGCCGGTGCAACGCGGCCGCGCGGTCCGGGCCCCAGGCGATGACCTTGGCCAGCATCGGGTCGTAGTTCGAGCCGATGACCGCACCTTCGCTCATCCACGAGTCGACGCGCACGCCCTCACCGGCCGGTTCGTGGACCGCGAGCACGGTTCCACCCGTCGGGATGAAGCCGCGAGCGGGGTCTTCGGCGTAGACGCGGGCTTCGATGGCGTGGCCGTCCAGCCGGACGTCGTCCTGCGACACGGTGAGCACGGCACCGGCGGCGATCTTGACCTGCCACTCGACGAGGTCGAGCCCGGTCACGAGTTCGGTGACCGGATGCTCGACCTGCAGGCGGGTGTTCATCTCCATGAAGAAGAACTCGTCGGGCGCGGTGGCCGACACGATGAACTCGACCGTCCCCGCGCCGACATAGCCCACCGAGCGCGCGGCCTCGACCGCGGACGCGCCCATCTTCGCGCGCGTGGCCTCGTCGAGGAGCACGGACGGCGCCTCTTCGATGATCTTCTGGTGCCGCCGTTGCAGGCTGCATTCGCGCTCACCGAGATGGATCACGTTGCCGTGGGTGTCGGCGAGCACCTGGATCTCGATATGGCGCGGCGTGGTGACGAACCGCTCCATGAGAAGCGTGTCGTCACCGAAGGAACCCTTGGCCTCACGGCGGGCGGACTCGACGGCCGCGTCCACTTCGGACAGTTCGTTGACCAGCCGCATCCCCTTGCCGCCACCACCGGCGGACGGCTTGATCAGCAGCGGGAACCCGACCCTCTCCGCGGCGGCGGCGAAACCACCTTCCGGAATGTCCACATCGGACGCGCCGGGCACCACCGGGACACCGGCCTCGGACACCGTCGCCTTGGCGCGGATCTTGTCGCCCATGGCGTCGATCGCCTCGACCGGAGGGCCGATGAAGACCAGGCCCGCCTCGGCGCAGGCGCGGGCGAATTCCGCGTTCTCCGCGAGGAAGCCGTAGCCGGGATGGACCGCCTGCGCGCCCGTGTCGAGCGCCGCCCGGACGATCGCCGGGATGGACAGATAGCTTTTCGCCGCTTCGGCCGGGCCGATGCGGACCGCGGTGTGCGCCTCCCGGACATGCCGGGCGTCGGCGTCCGCGTCGCTGTACACCGCGACCGAACGGATGCCGAGCCCCTGCAGCGAGCGGATCACGCGGACCGCGATCTCCCCGCGGTTGGCGACCAGAACCGTGTCGAACATGCTCACATCCTGAAGACGCCGTAGTTGACATCGGACAAGGGCGCGTTGGCCGCCGCGGACAGCGCGAGGCCGAGAACCGTGCGGGTGTCCGCCGGATCGATCACGCCGTCGTCCCACAGCCGCGCCGTCGAGTAGTACGGGCTGCCCTGCGCCTCGTACTGCTCGCGGATCGGATCCTTGAACGCCTCTTCGTCCTCGGCGGACCAGTCACCGCCGCGGGCCTCGATGGCGTCCCGGCGGACGGTGGACAGCACCGACGCCGCCTGCTCGCCGCCCATCACCGAGATCCGCGCGTTCGGCCACATCCACAGGAACCGCGGCGAGTACGCACGACCGCACATCGAATAGTTGCCGGCGCCGAACGAGCCGCCGATGACGACGGTCAGCTTCGGCACGCGCGCGCACGCCACCGCGGTGACCATCTTCGCGCCGTGTTTGGCGATGCCACCCGCCTCGTAGGCGCGGCCGACCATGAAGCCGCTGATGTTCTGCAGGAACAGCAGCGGGATCGAGCGTTTGTCGCACAGCTCGATGAAGTGCGCGCCCTTCATCGCGGACTCGGCGAACAGCACGCCGTTGTTCGCGATGATGCCGACGGGGTGGCCGTGGATCCTGGCGAATCCGGTGACCAGCGTCGAGCCGTACTCCTTCTTGAACTCGCCGAACCGGCTGCCGTCGACGATCCTCGCGATGACCTCGCGGACGTCGTACGGCACGCGCGGGTCGGTCGGGACGACGCCGTACAACTCGTTCGGGTCGGCGGCCGGGGCCTCCGTCGGGAGGACGTCCCACGGGCGTGGCGTCCGCGGGCCCAAAGTCGACACGATCGAGCGAACGATGCGCAGGGCATCGGCGTCGTCCTCGGCCAGGTGGTCGGTGACGCCGGACTGGCGCGAGTGGACGTCTCCGCCGCCGAGTTCCTCGGCCGTGACGACCTCGCCGGTCGCGGCCTTCACCAGCGGCGGGCCGCCGAGGAAGATGGTGCCCTGGTTCCGCACGATGACCGCTTCGTCGCTCATCGCGGGGACGTACGCGCCGCCCGCCGTGCAGGAGCCGAGCACCGCGGCGATCTGCGGGATGCCGCGGGCGGACATCGTGGCCTGGTTGTAGAAGATCCGGCCGAAGTGCTCACGATCCGGGAAGACCTCGTCCTGCCTCGGCAGGAACGCGCCGCCGGAGTCCACCAGGTAGACGCACGGCAGATTGTTGTGCAGCGCGACCTCTTGCGCGCGCAGGTGCTTCTTGACGGTCATCGGGTAGTAGGTGCCGCCCTTGACCGTGGCGTCGTTGGCGACGATCACGCATTCGCGGCCGGAGACCCGCCCGATCCCGGTGATGATCCCGGCCGACGGCGCTTCGTCGTCGTACAGTCCGGTGGCGGCCAGCGGGGACAGCTCCAGGAACGGCGAACCCGGGTCGAGGAGGGTGTCGACCCGGTCGCGTGGCAGGAGTTTGCCCCGCTCGACGTGGCGGGTGCGGGATTTCTCCGGGCCCCCGAGCCGGGCGGCGGCGAGCCGCTTGCGCAGGTCTTCGACCAGCTCGGCGTGGGAGGTGACGCTGCGGGCGTACTCGTCGCTGCCCGGATCGGCCGAAGTGCTCAGTACGGGTGTGTCCATGGCTCCTCGTCGCCAAGTTAGCCGTCGTTAACTTGCCCTCGTAGGTTAACGCCTGCTAACCCGCCCTGTCCACCGGGCCGGGGAGCTGAAGGACGCCATACCCGCATAAGACGCGACGAAGGGGACTTTCACCGCGTGACATGCGGTGAAAGTCCCCTTCAGCACAGGAGCTAGCCGATCGCGGAGACCAGCGGGTTGTAGTAGCCGCCCCGCTGACCGGTGGCCGTCGGGTGGTACGAGTTCACGATCGGCCAGGTGAGGCTGTGCAGGTAATCGTTGGCCGACGAGCAGATGTTGTGCCCGGTGAAGGCAGGCCGCACGTCGACGAACTTCGCGCCGTTCGCGGCGGCGCGGGCCGAGAGCACCGACGCGAGCGTGTCGGAGCCCGAGTTGATCGCCGTGCGCTTGGTGTCGCTCAGCCCGACCGAGCACGAACCCGGCACCGTGTAGAAGCGCGGGTATCCGAGCACGACCAGCTTCGCACTGGGCGCCTTGGCCTTGATCTTGCTGTAGACGTTGTTCAGCAGCCCGGGAAGCGTGTTGTTCACGTAGGTCTTCGCGGTGTTGACCCGGTTGATGCAGGTCTGGTCGCTGCCGGTGGTGCAGGTGGTCATGACGTCGGCGAACCCGGCGTCGTTGCCGCCGACCGAGACCGTCACCAGCGTGGTGCTGGAGGTGACGTTCGCGATCTGGTTGAGGACGTCGCCGGTGCGCGCCCCCGAGCACGCGACGAACTTGAACGTGGTCCCGGCGTGGGCGTTGGCCCACAGCTGGGGATAGGCGTTGGCACTGCGCATGCAGTCGCCCGAGTTCCCGTAGCTGCCGGCACCGACGCCGGACGAGTACGAGTCACCGAGCGCCACGTAGTTGGTCGCCGCCTGGGCGGTGCCCGCGAGACCGAAGGTGGCAAGGACAGCGACCCCCAGGGCCGCGACTGAACGAGTGAAGGAAAGAGCTTTGATCCGAGCAGGGACGGCCATGGTCACTCCTTCGTGACAAGTTAACGAGACACAGCATTACCAGGTGGTAGCCACACGCAAAAGGGTCATTTCCCCAGGTAACCCGCTTGGCCCAGGCTGGAAGTACGGCCACGTGTTAGCGCTCGCTAACACGCGGCCTTAATATGGCCAGATGCCGGCGAACCCCACCCCACTCGTGAACGGCGAGAAGGCGAACAGGCGCGAACAGATCATGTCCGCCGCCGCCGAGCTCTTCGCCCACCACGGGTTCCACGGCGTCGGCATCGACGACATCGGCGCGGCCGTCGGCATCTCCGGCCCGGCCCTGTACCGGCATTTCCGCAGCAAGGACGCCATTCTCGGCGAGATGCTGAACTCGATCAGCCGCTATCTTCTCGACGGCGGGACGGCGAGGGCGAGCCAGCGGGACGAGCCGGGCGAGGTTCTCGACGCACTGGTGAATTTTCACGTCGACTTCGCGCTCGCGCATCCCGCGTTGATCACCGTGCAGGAACGCAACCTCGCCAACCTCACCGACAGTGACCGCAAACAGGTCCGTGCCCTGCAGCGCCAGTACGTCGAGGTCTGGGTGCGCGCGATCAGCGACGCCGTCCCCGGGATCGGCGAGCGTCAGGCGCGCTCGGCGGCGCACGCGGTCTTCGGGTTGATCAACTCGACGCCGTACAACCGCCATCTCGGTGACAGCGAACTGGCCGAGATGCTCTGCCGTCTCGCCCTGGGTGCACTGCACGCCGCGAAGTGACCACGTCCGGGTTTCGGCCTATCCCCACTTTTCCGTCCTCTGGTGTTTGATAGGCACGTGGAGCCGGACAGGAGCGAGTACGAGCGGAGGCTCGTCGAAAAGGCGCAGCGTGCGCTCGTGGCGATCAGCCTCGGGGCGGACGCCGAGGCGCTCGACGAGCTCTCGCCGACCGCCGTCGAGCCCCAGGCCCGCTCCGAAGAGACCAAAGAACTCGTGATGATGCTGTTCGGCGAATGCAGCGCCATGGTGTCCACTCTCGGCGACGGCGGGAGCGCGCCGGTCAAGGTGCAGGTGTTCGACGAGGACGGTGAAGAGGTCTCGATCGACCAGGCGGACCCGCCCGTGCGGACGGCCGTGCGCACGCTGCTCGCCGAGGTGCACGGCAACAGCGAGGCCGCGCAGGAACAGGTCGAGATCGCGCTCGCCAACGCCGCGCCGGACGAGGTCGACAGCCTGGTGCTGCAGGCGCTGCGCTGGACGATCCGGCTGTCCGCGGAATGCCTGGACCGGGACCTGCCGGTGGCGCCGTGGATCTCGGACGCCGTCGCGGATTAGGCGGCCTTGGCTCCGCCGGGTGTCGCGAAAGCCACTTTCGCGACGTCTGATGTCCCCAAAGTGGCTTTCGCGACATGCTTGCCGACGGCTTGGGGCGACTGGTCGCCGAGCTTGAGCGGCTTCGGGAGCTGGCCAGGTTCCCAATGTCGCATTCGAGACGCTCAGTGTCTCCGATGCGACATTGGGGACACTGAGGGACATCGGCTGGGCGCGCGAGCCGGCGGGAACGCGTTGCGAAAGTGGCTTTCGCAACGGCACCTTTCCTCGCCAGTAGACGCCGCGGACCAGCCGCCCCGTAACGGACGACACGCGTGATCAGCGGGACATCACCCGTGTCGGCTGATCGAGCAGGAGTTTCACCAGCCGCCCGATCTGCTCGGTCTCGATCAGGAACGAGTCGTGCCCGTAAGGCGAGGCGATGACGGCGAACTCCGCCCCGTCGATCCCGTCCGCGAGGGCCCGCGACTGGTACAGCGGGTAGAGCCGGTCACTGTCCACCCCGGCCGCGACGGTGCGCGCGGTGATCCGGCCGAGCGCGTTCGCGGCACCGCCCCGCCCGCGGCCGACGTCGTGGGTGTTCATCGATTCGGTGAGCACCACGTAACTGCCGGCGTCGAACCGGCGGGAAAGCTTCCCGGCGTGATGGTCCAAATAGGACTCGACGGCGAACCGCCCGCCTCGCAACGGGTCTTCACCGTCTTGGTGGCGACGTCCGAAGCGCTGCGACAGTTCGGCTTCGCTGCGGTAGGTCGCGTGCGCGATGCGGCGCGCGATGCCGAGACCGGCGTCCGGGCCGCCGCCCGGGACGTCGTGATAGTCGCCGCCGTGCCAGCCCGGATCGGCGCGGATGGCGTGCAGTTGCGGCGCCGCCCAGGCGATCTGGTCGGCCGACGCCTGCGCCGTCGACGCGAGGACGAGCAGCGCCTCGACCCGGTCCGGCTCGCTCACCGCCCATTCCAGCGCGCGCATCCCGCCCATGGATCCGCCTGCCACCGCGGCCCACCGGCCGATGCCCAGCGCGTCGGCGAGGACGGTTTCGGCGCCGACCTGGTCCCGCACGGTCACGCCGGGAAACCTGCTGCCCCAAGGCTTTCCGTCCGGATGCGGCGAAGGAGGACCGGTCGATCCCTGGCAGCCGCCGAGCACGTTCGGGACCACGACGAAGAACGCGTCCGTGTCGATGGCCTTGCCCGGCCCGATCAGACCGTCCCACCAGCCGGGGCTGACGTGGCCTTCCTCCGCGGGACCGACGGCGTGACTGTCCCCGGTCAGCGCGTGCTCGACGAGGATCGCGTTGGAGGCACTGGGATTCAGTGTTCCCCAGGTCTCGTACGCGAGCGTGAAAGGCAGCGTCCCGCCGGTTTCGAGCGGCTGGACGCCGGTGACGAACCGGCGACGGCCACGCGGATCTCCCGCTCGCCACGCACCGGTCACAGAGCCGCCTTGGCCGCCCGGAATCCGGCCTCGAGATCGGCCTTGAGGTCCTCGATCCCTTCCAGCCCGACGGCGAGCCGCACGAGACCCGGCGTGACCCCGCTGGACGCCTGCTCCTCCGGCGTGAGCTGGCTGTGCGTCGTCGACGCCGGGTGCACGATCAGGCTGCGCACGTCGCCGATGTTGACCAGCTGGCTGTGCAGTTCCGTACCGTCCACAAAGGCCCGTCCCGCTTCGGCACCGCCACGCAGGTCGAACGACAGCACCGCGCCGGCACCCTTCGGCAGGTACTTCTTCGCGGCCTCGTGGTACGGGCTCGACGGCAGCCCGGCGTAGTACACCTTCTCGACCTCGTCGCGCTGCTCCAGCCACTCGGCCAGCGCCTGCGCGTTGGACACGTGCCGCTCCAGCCGCAGCGAAAGCGTCTCGATCCCTTGCAGGATCAGGAAACTGTTCAGCGGCGCGATCGCGGCACCGGTGTCACGCAGGATCTGGACGCGGGCCTTGGCGGCGTACGCGCCCGGGCCGAGTGCCTCCCAGTACTTGAGGCCGTGGTAGCTCGGGTCAGCCTCGTTGAAGCCCGGGAAGCGCTCCGGGTCCTTGCCGAAGTCGAAGGTGCCGCCGTCGACCAGCACCCCGGCGACCGTGGTGCCGTGGCCGCCGAGGTACTTGGTGGCCGAGTGGACCACGATGTCGGCGCCGTGCTCGATCGGGCGCACGAGGTACGGCGTCGGCACGGTGTTGTCCACGACCAGCGGGACACCGGATTCGTGCGCGGCGTCGGCGACCGCGCGGATGTCGAGCACGTTGCTGCCAGGGTTGGCCAGCGTCTCGGCGAAGAACAGCTTGGTGTTGGGCCGGACGGCCGCCTTCCACTGCTCGATGTCGTCCTGGTCCTCGACGAACGAGACCTCGATGCCGAGTTTCGGCAGCGTGTAGTGGAAGAGGTTGTAGGTGCCGCCGTAGAGCGCCGGGCTGGAGACGAAGTGGTCGCCCGCGTTCGCGAGGTTGAGGATGGCCGCCGTCGTGGCCGCGCTCCCGGAGGCGAACGCCAGCGCCGCGACGCCGCCTTCGAGCGCGGCGAGCCGCTGCTCCAGCACGTCCTGCGTGGGGTTGTTGATCCGGGTGTAGATGTTGCCGGGCTCGGCGAGGCTGAAGAGATCGGCGCCGTGCTGGCTGTCGCGGAACACGTACGAGGTGGTCTGGTAGATCGGGGTCGCCCGCGCGCCGGTGGCCGTGTCCGGCGCCGCACCCGCGTGGATCTGCTTGGTCTCGAACGACCATCCGTCCGCGCTCATCGCGATTCTCCTAGCGGTTCAAGGGTTTCGGCTGTTGTCACCGAAGCTAGCTCCGCCGAACGGAGCACCCAACCACTCTCAGGACGTGGGACTCTTTTCCTGAAGAGCGAACCTGTTGCCCTCCGAGTCGGTGAACATCGCCCACCAGCCCCACGGCTGCTTCTCCGGCCGCGCCGGGAATTCGACGCCCTTCGCCGAAAGCTCCTCGTACGTCTTTTCGATGTCGTCGGCGTAGAAGAAGAAATTGCCCGTCGGGAGTTCGTCCCGCACTGCGAACCGCTTGAGGTCCTCCGGCGCGGTACTCAGGACGAGCGCCGTCGCACCATCGGCGGAGGTGACCTCGACCCACCGGTTTCCCTTGTCGTCGTACGGCACGTCGGTGGTGATCTCGAATCCGACGACCTCGGACCAGAATCGCTTCGCCCGCTCCTGGTCGGTCACCCCGACGACAATCTTGTGCACGCCCCGAATCGTCATGTCCGACTCCTTGTATCCATCGTGGATATAACGAGATCGGAGTGTATGCTTCCCGGATGGCCGACGGCAACCCACAGCTCACCCCCGCGGCGTTCCAGACCCTGCTGGCGCTGGCGAAAGGTCGCGCGCACGGCTACGCGATCATGGGTTTCGTCGACGAGGTGAGCGGCGGTACCGCCCAGCTCGGTCCGGGCACGCTGTACCGGACACTGGCCCGGCTCGTCGCCGACGGCCTGGTCGAAGAGGCCCCGGACGCGAGCGAGGACCAGCCGCACGACTCGCGACGCCGTTATTACCGGCTGACCCGCGCAGGCCGCGACGTCGCCGCCCGCGAGGCGGAGTTCCTCAGCAGGCTCGTCGCCGTGGCCGGACAGGCCGGGCTGCTGAAGCGGGCGGAGTCGGCGTGAGCCGGGCGCTCGGTTTGGTGCCGCATCTGTTCGTCAAGGACGTCGACGCGTCGCTTCCCTTCTACGCCAAGGCTTTCGGCGCCGTGGAGCTCTTCCGCAACGTGCTGCCGAACGGCGTCGTGCTGTTCGTGGAACTCGCCGTCGGCGACGCGCGGCTACTGGTGAGCCAGGAGATCCCTCAGCTGGACGCGCTCTCGCCGTCGACCCTCGGCGGCACGCCGATGCTCCTGACCTTGGAGACCGAGGACCCCGACGACCTCGTGCGGCGCGCGGTGTTCGCGGGCGCGCGGGTGGAGGCGCCGGTCGAGGAGATGTTCTTCGGCGAGCGTTACGGCCGCATCGTCGATCCCGACGGGCATCGATGGGCGCTGACGACCAAACGGGAGCGGTTCACCCCCGAAGACATCGACGCGAGGACCCCACGCGAGGTCTGACTTCACCGCGCCCGCCTCTTTGGGGCCGGAGGCCCACGAAAACGAGATGAAGGGCACCTCGGCGCGCGACGGGAGCGATCTTCGAGACGGCCCCTGCGGCGCGTTTTCGTCAGCGGGCGCAAAATAAAGCATGGTTTCCGTGCGGAGCGTGGTCGATCGGGTCGGTCCGACGCTGTTGCACGCCCTCCAGATCCCCGAGGAGTCCCCCGCCGTCGGTGACGTCGTCATCGCCGAACCCGGCAACACCCTCGCCGCGGGCGACCTCGTCCTCGGCGTCGCGATCACCGAGACGTCGGACGCGGCCGAGCTCGTCAAGGTCAGCGCGGCGAAAGGTGCCGCCGCGGTCCTGCTGAAGCCGCCGCTCGCGGCGAAACCCTCGGTGAAGCGGGCGGCGAAGTCCGCGGACATCGCGTTGATCGAAGTGCGCTCGGCGACGTCGTGGGCTCAGCTCGTCTGGCTGCTCAGGACGGTCCTCGACGCGCTGGCCGACGAGTCGGACGCGCTGGAGGACGGCGGCGGCCCCGGTTCCGGCGACCTGTTCCGGCTCGCGGACGCCGTCGCTTCGGTGGTCAACGCGCCCGTGACCATCGAGGACACCAACTCACGGGTGCTCGCGTACTCGGCCAGGCAGGATCTGACCGACTCGGCGCGCGTGTCCACGATCATGGGCCGCCGCATCCCCGACGACGTCCTCGCGCGGTTCCGGTCGCGAGGGGTGTTCCGCGAGCTTTCCCGTGGGCGGCAAACGATCTTCGTGCCCGCGCAGCGCGACGGCACGCTGCCCCGGCTCATCGTGCCGATCCGGATGGGCGGCGAACTGCTGGGCTCGATGTGGGCGGTCGTCGCGGGCCCGGTCTCCGACGAACGCGCGGCCGCGTTCGCCGACGCGGCGCCCGTCGTCGCGCTGCACCTGCTGCGCCGCCGCGCGCACACCGATTCACAACGCCGGGTCTCGGCCGAGCTCCTGCGCGCGGTACTCGAAGGGAACGCCAGCCCGCGCAAGGCGATCGCGGAACTCGACCTGTCCGAAGAACCGCACCGCGTCGTGGTGGTCGAGGTCGCCGGCGGTGACGGCCGCGACGACGAGGGCCTGCGGCTCGCCCTCCTCGAACGGATCTCGCAGGGCGTCGGCAGGCGGCCGGTGGCCACGGAACTCGGCGGCATGCTCTACGCGGTCGTCCCGGACGGCGACGGCTGGGCCGAACTCCGGGCCGCGCTCGAAGCCCTGCCGTCGTCGAGGAAGGGCGGGACACCGCGGGCCGCGGCGGGATCGGCCTGCGAAATCGGCGAGCTCGCGAGGTCGCGTGTCCAGGCCGACGAGGCCCTGGGGCTGCTTCGCGCGAAGCTCGTCCCTGGCCGCGTCGTGGTCTTCGACGAGGTGTGGACGGCCCTTTCGCTGCACCGCGGAGCGACGGCGGCGAGCAGCGCGAAGGTCGCCGAACTCGGCCCGCTCGGCTTGTTACGCGCGCACGACGAAGCCCACGAGAGCGGCTACGTCGACACGCTGTACCAATGGCTACGGCATCCCGGAGACCCGCGCGCGGCCGCGAAGGAACTCCGGATCCATCCCAACACCCTGCGGTACCGGATGCGGCGGCTGCTCGACCTCGTCCCGCTGGATCTCGACGATCCCGACGTCCGGCTGGCGCTGATCACGCAACTCGTTTCCCTGCGCTGGAGTTGAGTCCACTACAAACTGCTCAATACCGAACACTTTGTAGTGCGACAGAATCGTCTCCAGACGTCAGGAAAGGGTCTTTCAGGACGTAGAACGTCTTGAAAGACCCTTTCCTGACATCCGACGGTTCAGTGCGCGCTGGCGCGATATCCGTCCTCAATGGTCTGCCGTACCGCGGCGAGCAGATCGGCACCGGGGTAAAGCGGCAAAAGGACACCGGGGCCACCGTCGACCCGCAACGCGGCTTCGTAACCGTGCCCCGGGGTTTCGACCAGGCCCACGATGACATCGGCCGGATTGCCTTCGGTATCGACGGTGCGGACACGCCGCTCCCGCCGCCAATCCTGATTTGTCATGCGGAACAGAATGGCAGCTTACCGGCCAGTAAGATCAACATCTTGACTCGATCGTGCTGCATTTACCGTTTCGCAGGTTGCACGGCCGCGCCCACCCCCAGCGAACGCGGCCGTGCTTCACACCCGATAACCGAGGTCTTCGGCGACGAATCGCTTCGGCACCATCCGGATCCAGACGGTCCCTTTCACCTCGGGATCATCGTGCAGGTACGAACGAAAACGCGCATCCCATTTGCGTTCGTCGGGCCCGAGGTACCGGCTCAGCAGCCGCTGTCCACGGGGGACGTCGAAGGGGAGGATCTCCGCTTCGCCGCGCGCGAGCACTTGCCGCACCAGGCCCGTGCCGACGTCGCACACGTCGACGGTCACCGCGATCGACGGCGAATCGCGGACGAGGCGCGCCAGCCGCGCCCACGGTCCGGTGAGGATCCAGAAAGCCCGCTTCTCCCAGAGGTACCAGGCCGGGCGCACGGTCGGCCCGGCCGCGGCGACCCTGGCCGTGAGCGGACCGGCGAGGAATTCGTCGACGTCGAACATCAGACCTCGAGCAACGTCTTGCCGATCGCGCCACGCGACTGCATGACCGCGTGCGCGTCCGCCGCCCGTTCGAGCGGGAACCGTTGACCGATCACGGGTTCCAGCCGTCCGGCGGCGGCTTCGGCGAGGGCGGACTCGGTGAACGCCCGCATCTCGGCCGGACCGCCGAGGCCCTGGATCACCGTGACCCCGCGCGCGGCGGCGTCCTCTTCGGACACCTCCGTCCACGAACCACTCGAAAGCCCGTAGATCAGCATCCGGCCGCCGGGCCTCAGCAACCCGAACGACGTCGCCCCGATGTCGCCGCCGACCCCGTCGAACACGACGTCGACCTCGCCCGCCTTCGCCGCCCAATCCGGCTCGCGGTAGTCGACCGCCAGATCGGCACCGCGTTCCCGGACGTACCCGGCCTTCTCCGGACCACCCGCCGCACCGACGACCTCGGCGCCCGCGGCCTTGGCGAGCTGCACGACCAGCCCGCCGACCCCGCCCGCCGCGGCCTCCACCAGCACCCGCTCACCGGGCCGGATACCCGCGGCGGTCACCAGCGCGGTCGCCGTGCGACCGTCGGCGAGGATCGCGACCGCCGCGTCGAGCGCCAGGCCGTCCGGCACCTCGAAGACGGAATCGGCGGCGACCGCGACCCGTTCCGCGTACGCCCCGGAACCGCCCGTCGAGGTCACGACGCGCTTGCCGACCAGGCCGAGGTCTGCCCCTTCCCCGACCGCACTGATCACGCCGCCGACGCCATTGCCCGGAATCATCGGCAGCTCGCCGCGGAACGGCCCGCTCCCACCGGCGCGGAACTGCGTCTCGACGAAGGTGATGTTGGCGAACGCCACCTCGATCAGGACCTGGCCCGCTTCGGGCACCGGATCCGGGGCCTCCCCCGCGACGAGCACTTCGGGCCCGCCGAACTCTTTCAACCACACGGCTCTCATGGGCCCAAGGTGCAAGCTCCAGTTCACTGGAGGTCAAGCGATTGTGCTCGGAAAACCATGATCGGTGTCCAACCTTGTCGTGCGCACACGATGACACCGCCGTCCGGGTGGCTCACCGTGAGTGGCAGCACCTTTGTTCGCAGACCCGCCGCCAGGAGGCATCCCGTGCGTATCGCCGTCCCCCGTGAGATCAAGAAGCACGAATACCGGGTGGCGCTCACCCCGGCGGGCGTGCACGAACTGACCGGACGGGGCCACGACGTCTTCGTGGAGGCAGGCGCCGGCCTCGGCTCCTCCATCACCGACGAGGAGTACGTCGCCGCGGGCGCGAAGATCCTCGCGACGGCGGAGGAGACCTGGTCCGAGGGCGAACTCGTGCTCAAGGTCAAGGAGCCGATCGCCGAGGAGTACCCGCGGCTGCGCGCCGACCAGGTGCTGTTCACCTACCTGCACATCGCCGCGGACCGGCCGCTGACCGACGCGCTGCTGGCCGCGGGCACCACCGCGATCGCGTACGAGACGGTGCAGACCCCGAACCGCGCGCTGCCGCTGCTCGCCCCGATGTCCGAGGTCGCCGGACGGCTGGCGCCGCAGGTGGGCGCGTACTCCCTGATGAAGCCGAGCGGTGGCCGCGGTGTGCTGCCCGGCGGCATCCCCGGCGTCCATCCGGCGCGCGTGGTCGTGATCGGCGGCGGTGTCGCCGGCCTCAACGCGGCGCGGGTCGCACTCGGCCTCGGCTCCGACGTCGAGATCCTCGACACCAACGTCGACCGGCTCCGTCAGATCGACAACGACTTCGGCGGCCGCATCCGCACGGTGACCTCGAACGCGCTGTCGGTCGAGCAGTCCGTGCTGGAGGCCGACATGGTCATCGGCGCGGTGCTCGTTCCCGGCGCCAAGGCGCCGAAGCTGGTCTCGAACGACCTCGTCTCGCGGATGCGCCCGGGCAGTGTGCTGGTGGACATCGCGATCGACCAGGGCGGCTGCTTCGCCGACTCGCGGCCGACCACGCACGACGAGCCGACCTACAAGGTCCACGAGTCGGTGTTCTACTGCGTCGCGAACATGCCGGGCGCGGTGCCCCGGACGTCGACCTACGGGCTGACCAACGTGACGCTGCCGTACGCGGTCCAGCTGGCGGAGCACGGCTGGCACAAGGCGCTGCAGGCCGACGCTTCGCTGGCGAAGGGCCTCAACACGCACGCGGGCGCCCTGACCAACGCCCCGGTCGCGGCCGCGCACGGCCTGCCCGCCACGGACCTGGCCGACGTCCTGGCCTGACCCTCGAGCCACTCTCCCATGCGGGGGACCTTTGCCACCCCAGTGCGCAAAGGTCCCTCGCTCCTTTTCTGCGGCCTTCAACGCCGGCCCAGGCTGCCCCCATGCCACATCGGGGACACCGAACAAGCCGCCTCCGCCATGGCGCCCCGCACCGTAGACAACTCACCAGGCCACGGCGCCCCGCGCCGTAGGCCACCCACCCGCCAACCGCCGCCGGACGCACCGTGGGGGTCCGGGGGCTCGGCCCCCGGGGTGATACGACGAAGCCCCACCTCGGGGAAGGTGCGCAAGCACCGACCAAGGTGGGGCATAGGGGCTGAGGGCGGCCCGCTCGACCAGCCTGGGGGTCACTGGGAGCGGGCCGCCTCCTTCATCGTAGGTAATAAGTCGCCGTCGCGCTGCATGGGGTTGCCATGTCTTCCGAATTATTTCCTCACGAGACGCCGTCGCTGTCGGTGAATTTCCGCGCTTCTCGGCGCATATCCGGTAGTCAGCGGCCATTCGGCCCAGTGCCGGCTGCGCCGGAGGACGGAGTCGTCACCGCACGGAACGTGACGAAGGTCGCTTTCGCTGGATTGACCCCTTCCGCGAGTGCGGACCCACCCCGTGAGGCAGGATGTCGCGTGATCGGCCTTCGTCAACAAAAGGGGACGGTATGCACGACGGCAGTGGCCGCATCGCGGTGCAGAATTTGAGCAAGCAGTTCGGTGCGGTCAACGCGGTCCAGAATCTGAGCTTCACGGTGGAGCCCGGTTCGGTGACCGGCTTCCTCGGCCCGAACGGCGCCGGGAAGACGACGACGCTCCGGATGCTGCTCGGGCTGGTGACGCCCACGAACGGCACGGCGACCATCAACGGGCGCCCGCACGACCAGCTGGGGAATCCGGCGCGGGTCGTCGGTTCGGTGCTGGAGAACGAGGGCTTCCACCCGGGGCGTACCGCGCGTAATCACCTGCGCGTGTACTCGGCGGCGATCGGGATGCCGGATCAGCGGGTGGACGAGGTGCTGGGGCTGGTCGGCCTTTCGTCGGCCGCGGACCGCAAGGCGGGCGGATTCTCGCTCGGTATGCGGCAGCGGCTGGCGCTGGCGACGGCGTTGCTGGGGAACCCGCAGGTGCTGGTGCTGGACGAGCCGACGAACGGTCTCGACCCCGAGGGCATCCTGTGGCTGCGGAACTTCCTGCGCGCGTATGCGCGTGAGGGGCGCACGGTGCTGGTCTCGAGCCACCTTCTGAACGAGGTGGAGCAGACGATCGACCAGGTCGTGATCATCAGCCAGGGCATGACCCGGTACAACGGCTCGCTGGACCAGTTGCGCAAGAGCAACCAGTCCCGGGTGTTGGTGCAGTCGGCCGACGCGAGCGGCCTCGTCGCCGCGTTGCAGGAGGCGGGCATCACGCAGGTCTCGCCGATGCCGGACGGCCGTGTCGCGGTGTCGGGTGCGACGGTGCAGCAGATCGGTGACATCTCCGCCAAGGCGAGTATCGCGGTCTACGGCATGCAGGAGGAGACCGCGGATCTGGAGCGGATGTTCTTCCAGCTGACGCAGGGCCAGTACGCCGCGCCGCCGCCCGGTTTCCAGCAGGGCCCGCCGCCGGGCTACCAGGGTCCGCCGCCGGGTTACCAGGGCCCGCCGCCCGGTTACCAGGGTCCGCCTCCCGGCTACGCGCCGCAGAACACGCCGCCGCCCGGTTTCGCGCCGCCGCAGCAGTTCCAGCAGCAGGGCCAGCCGCAACAGCAGCAGTACCAGCAGGCGCCGCCTCAGCAGCAGGCGCAGCAGCAGGGCCAGAACGAGGGCTGGGGAGGCCAGGGCTGATGGGCAACCTGATCAAGGCGGAGTTCCGCAAGACGCTCACGCTCAAGGCGTGGTGGGCGCTGATGATCCCCGCGGTGGTCTTCGCTTTCGCGTTCGCCCTGTTCTGGGGCATGATCACCAACGATTTCAGTGACTTCCTCGGCCGTTCCGACACCCGTGAGCTGACCGAGGCGCTCGGCATCTCGACCGGCGAACTGCCCGTCGGCCTGCTGGCGCTCGGGCACGGCATCAACATCGGCACGATGATCCCGATCATCTTCGGTGTCTTCGCCCTCGCCGGCGAGTACACGAAGAAGACGATCACCACGACGTTCCTCACCGCCCCGAACCGGGTTTCGGCGCTGAGCGCGAAGATGATCACCTACATCGCCTGGGGCGCGATCTACGGCGTGATCATCGTGGGCGCGGCCGCCCTCGGCACCGTGATCACGGTCGACAGCGCACGCCTGCCGACGGCGGGCCAGTGGCTCGGCGTGCTCGGGGCGGGCGTCCTCGCGACCATCCTGGCGACGCTGTTCGGCATCGGGGTCGGCGCGGTCTGGCGCAGCGTGGTCGGCAGCATCATCACGCTGACCATCTGGATGCTCGTGGTCGAGAACGTCCTCGTGTTCGTCATGTTCGGCGCCGCCGACATCACCTGGCTGGGCGGCGTCCTGCCGAACGGCACGGTCAACGGCATCGTGGGCGCCATCGGCGCGGAGGCGTTCGGCGCCGCCGGCGTGAAGGTCCCCGGCCTGCAGGACGAGACGGCGTGGGCACTGCAGTACGCGGCGGGCGCTCCCGGCGCGTTCTCGTGGTGGGCCTCGGCGCTCATCTTCTTCGGCTGGACGATGGCGTTCTTCCTCGCCGGCTGGGCCGTGAACCAGAAGAAGGACATCACGTAAGTCACCGTCCACAAGCGCCATGAAAGGTCCTTTCCTTGCAAAATTTGCAAGGAAAGGACCTTTCATGGCATTCGGCCCTGCGCGAACCGGCCGGTCCTGTCGGTGCGGCCGCATAGGCTTGTGGGGTGACTACTGCTCCACCTCGTCCGCGTCAAGCGAGCCCGGCACGTGAGACGGCCCCGGCACCCACCGGAGGCTGGATCCGCCGCCTGGCCGCTTCGTGCTGGAAACATCCTTGGCTCGTCGTGCTTTCGCTGGGTGCGGCCATCATCGGCGTCGGGTTGCAGGCCGCCGGTCCGCTGCTGATCCGCGAGGCTCTCGACGACGCCGTCGCGGGCGACACCTCCCGTCTCGGCCTGCTCGCCGCCGTGATGGCGGTACTGCAGGTGCTGACCTTCGGCAACGCCTTCGCCCGCCGGTACGTCGGCGGGCGGCTGGCCCTCGACGTCCAGCACGATCTGCGCCGCCAGGTGTTCAACGCGGTCTCCCGGCTCGACGGCGGCAAGCAGGACGCGCTGCGCACCGGCCAGGTCGCCTCCCGCGCGATCTCGGATCTGCAGCTGGTCACGTCGGTCCTGATGCAGGTGCCGCTTTCGGCGGGATCGGTGATCTTCGCGCTCCTGTCGCTCGGCGCGATGCTGTGGATGTCGCCGACGCTGACCCTGATCGCGATGGTGGTCGCCCCCGCGATCGCGATCATCATGGCGGTGAGCCGGAAGCGGCTCTTCCCCGCGACCTGGGCGGCCCAGCAGCGCGCGGCCGACGTCGCGCAGCAGGTCGAGGAAACCGTCACCGGCGTACGCGTCGTGAAGGGCTTCGGCCAGGAAACACGCGAAGTCGCGAAGCTTGAGAAGACGGCGAAGAAGCTCTTCGCGGAACGCATGCGCTCGGCGCGGCTCTCCTCCTTGCCGACGGCCACGACAGCGGCGCTGCCCGCGGCCGGCCAGGTCGCGGTGCTGGCCGTCGGCGGCGTCCTCGCACTGAAAGGCGAGATCAGCCTCGGCACCTTCCTGGCGTTCGCCACCTATCTGTCCATCCTGATCGGCCCGGCACGGATGATTTCGAGCCTCGTCGTGCAGGCCCAGCTGACCAGGGCCGGCGCGGAACGGGTCAACGAACTGATCGACGCGCAGCCGGACGTCGTAGACAGCCCGGACGCGCGGCCACTGCCCGCAGGCCCGCTCGGTGTCCGCCTGGAGGACGTCTCCTTCGGCTACACACGCTCGGATCCCGTGCTCGACGGTCTCACCCTGGAGGCCCGGCCGGGCGAAACACTCGCGCTCGTCGGCACCGCCGGTTCGGGCAAGTCGACGATCTCCTTGCTGCTGCCCCGGTTCTACGACGTGCACAGCGGTTCGATCCAGGTCGGCGATCTCGACGTCCGCGACGTCCGGCAGCACGACCTGCGCAGCGTGATCGGCGTGGTCTTCGAGGAGGCGTTCCTCTTCTCCTCGTCGGTGCGCGACAACATCGCCTACGGCAGGCCGGACGCGAGCGACGAAGAGATCCGCGCGGCCGCGCGGGCGGCGGAGGCGGACGAGTTCATCCAGCGCCTCCCTGCCGGGTACGACACGCTCGTCGGCGAGCGCGGCCTCACGCTTTCGGGAGGTCAGCGGCAGCGGCTCGGCCTCGCCAGGGCGCTGATGACCGATCCGCGCGTGCTGGTCCTCGACGACGCGACGTCCGCCATCGACACGGTCACCGAGGCGGCGATCCACGACACGCTGCGTTCGGTCACCGCGAGCCGGACGACCCTGCTGATCGCGCACCGCCGCTCCACCCTCGCTCTCGCCGACCGGATCGCCGTGCTGGACAAGGGCCGCGTCGTCGACGTCGGCACCGAGGAGGAACTGCTGGCGCGCTGCCCGCTGTTCCGCGAACTCGTCGCGGGGCCGGGTGACGACGTCGAGGAACCGCACCGCTGCGAGGGCCTCGACTGCGGCCCCTCGGGAATCACCCCCGCCCTGTGGCCGGAGCAGGACAAGGCCGACGAACTGGCGGGCGAACGCAAGGGCACCGGCGGCGAATGGGACGTCGACCTGCCGCCGAGCGGGGAACTCCTCGAAGGCGTCCGGAAGCTGCCGCCCGCCACGGACGTCCCGCGGCTGCCGGGCACCGACGTCACCGCGCCCGAACCGAAGTTCCGTCTCGGCCGCCTGCTGAAACCGGTGCGCGGCCCGCTCGCCGTGGTGATCGGGCTGGTCGCGGCGGACGCGCTGGCCACCATCGCGATGCCCGCGCTGTACCAGTACGGCATCGACAGCGGGGTGCGCGCCGGAGCCGAGGCGGTGATCTGGCTCGCCGCCGGAATCGGCGCTTTGGTGATCCTCACGGACTGGCTGGTGGTCTACCTCCAGACCAGGATGACGGCACGGGTCGGCGAGACGGTGCTGTATTCGCTGCGGGTCCGCAGTTACGCCCATCTGCAACGGCTCGGGCTCGACTTCTACGAACGCGAACTGTCCGGGAAGATCATGACCCGGATGACGACCGACGTCGACGCGCTCTCGACGTTCCTGCAGACCGGTGTCGCGCAGGCCGTGGTGAGCGCGCTGACCTTGGTCGGGATCGCGGCGGCGCTGATGATCACCGACATCGGGCTGGCGGCGTACGCGCTCGCGGTGCTGCCGATCCTCGTCGTGGCGACGGTGATCTTCCGCCGGGCGTCGTCCAAGGCGTACACCGAAGCCCGGGAACGGGTCAGCGTCGTCAACGCGGACATGCAGGAGAACGTGAACGGGCTGCGGGTCGCGCAGGCGTACACCCGCGAGGAGCGGACGGCGGAGAAGTTCGCTTCCCGCAGCGACGAGTACCGGCGTTCGCGGCTGCGCGCCCAACGCTATGTCGCGACGTACTTCCCTTTCGCGGCAATGCTTTCCGGATTGGCCGAGGTCGTCGTGCTGATCGTCGGCGCGAACCGGGTCGCGGCGGGCACGCTGTCGGCCGGTGTGCTGGTGGCGTTCCTGTTGTACCTCGGCCAGTTCTTCTCGCCGATCCAGCAGCTGTCCTCGGTCTTCGACGGCTATCAGCAGGCGCGAGTCGGCCTGACGCGCATCGGCGATCTCCTGCGCACGCCGACTTCCGTTCCGGCGGCGGAAAACCCGGTCCCGGTCCCGGAGCGACTACGGGGCGAGGTCTCCTTCAAGGACGTCGATTTCGCTTACACCGCAACGGATGACCCAGCGCTGAAGCAGCTGACGCTGGAGGTCGCCGCCGGGGAGACCGTCGCCTTGGTCGGTGCGACCGGCGCAGGCAAGTCGACAGCGGTGAAGCTCGTCGCGCGCTTCTACGACGCGACAGGCGGTGTGGTCCGGATCGACGGGACCGACATCCGCGAATACGACCTGGGCGCCCTGCGCACGCGGATGGGCGTGGTACCGCAGGAAGCGCATCTGTTCTCGGGGACCGTCGCGGACAATGTGCGCTACGGCAGGCCTTCCGCGACGGACGCGGAGGTAGAGGAGGCGGTCCGGTCCGTCGGCGCGCTCGACGGTGTCGCCGCGCTCCCCGCCGGTTTCCACCAGCCCGTCGGTGAACGCGGACGCTCGCTTTCGGCCGGGCAGCGGCAACTCGTCGCCCTCGCCCGCGCCGAACTCGTGGACCCGGACGTCCTCCTGCTCGACGAGGCGACCGCGGCCCTCGACCCGTCCACCGAAGCCGCCGTCCTGCGCGCGACGGAACAACTCGCGCGCCGCCGCACGACGTTCGTGGTCGCGCACCGCCTCGCCACCGCCGCCAAAGCGGATCGGATCGTGGTGCTGGACCACGGCCGGATCATCGAACAGGGCACCCACGCGGAACTGGTCGCCGCGGATGGCCACTACGCACGCCTCTGGTCACTGGGCTGACTCGGACCTCGTGAGTGGTACGGGCGTGATCCGGCGGACGACTCGTGGCGGAACCCCAGCCGCGCGTCGTGTCGTCCATCCAGTCACGCGAACTCGCCGGTACTGATCAAGTCGGTCGAGAGGGGAGGATTTGGGACGTTGGACGTCCCAAATCCTCCCCTCTCGCCTTCATCACTGTTCCGGGTGCGTTGCGAAAGTGGCTTTCGCAACCCCCACTTTCGCCAGACCGCACCGGGCCGAGGCAGTCGCCCCCGGCTTTCGCGACACGCGCCCGCCCTCTCACCCAGCCGACAGATCCAGCTGGAATTGCGCCCCCGGAGCCGACGGCTCCCACCCCCGCGCGAGCGCCAGCTGGATCGCGCGTTCGACATCCGAAGGCAGCACGGCCTTCGACGGCACCCCCATGTAGTTCAACGGACGCGCGTGATCCGTCCGGACAACCAGCACCGCACCCCGCTCCCCCTCCAGTTCCACCCCGTACGAAAGGAAGTACCCGCCGTCCTGTGCATGGGTGGGCTTCCGCCGGACGATCCACCGGTAAGCGATGTCGTCGACCACGATCCGTCGCGACCCCCTGCGCAGCAATGCCATGGAGCCAGCATGACTCCACGGGCAAGGGAATTTCGGTCGCGCGTGCACCCCCGCACCTGCCATCCTCACGACAAATGAACGAAGAGATCCCGGCGCGGCAGATCCGCGCCGTGCACACCGAAACCACGATCCGCGTCTATCAGGCGTACTCGCCGGCCATCGCCGGCGCCGCCGTGAAGGCGGGCACGTTCGTTCCGCCGTTCAAACGCGAACTCATGACCTGGATCAAGCCGTCCTTCCTCTGGATGGCGTATCGCTGCGGCTGGGCCGCGAAGCCCGGCCAAGAGCGCGTACTCGCCCTCGACATCACTCGCGAGGGTTTCGCGTGGGCGCTCGAACACGCGGCGCTCAGCCACTACGACCCGGACGTCCACTCCGACCGGAAGGCGTGGCAGGACGAGGTCAAGACCAGCCCGGTCCGTATCCAGTGGGATCCGGAGCGCGGCATCCGGCTCGGCGCGCTGAAGCACCGCTCGCTCCAGATGGGGCTGAGCGGCGAGGCCGTCGATCGTTATGTCGACAACTGGATCACGGCGGTCACCGACGTCACCTCGACCATGCGCGAGATCGGCGCCCTGGTCGCGGCGAACCGCATCGAAGACGCCGAAGCGCTGCTACCCGCGGAGCGCCCGTACCCCGGCTAAGGCCGCCACTTGAGGCCGCTCATCCCGGCGACCTCGAGGTCCTGAGCCGAAGCCCACCGGACGGTCCCCGGCCGCACGTGCACCCCGGCCGTCACGGCCCAATCCGGCTCGTCGGGCTCGACGTGCTCCATCTCCTTGAAGTCGGCGAGCGTCGGCCAGACCGCCGAGCACGAGTCGCACATCAGCACGACCTTGCCGGACTCGGTGACCAGCGGGCGCACGCGCCCCTCGTCCCAGAACGACGGGCACTCGTCGAGCCACATCGGCTGCCACCACCTCGCGGGCGATCGGCGGCAGGCACGACACCGGCCGCATCGTCCACCCAGCGAAGCCCCCTGACGTGAACTAAAGGCTGTCCGGGCACGACCAGCCGGCCAACCTTCACCGACGAAACAGTGACCTGACCTGCACGGACAGTGAAAACGACAGCAAAGGTCCCTTGCTACCCCGAACGGCCGAGCGCCCGGACGGCACGCCATATATTTTCGGTCTCTTGATCGAGACAGTGACCCATCACCTAGTGCGCCACGCCTCACACAGGCCAGTTCCATCACACGACCGCGACCGAGGGGGTTAGCCTGGTAGGCGCATCAGCGGTGTTCAAGATCTCGAGACGGATAGAGGCGAGTCCAAGCCGTGTCCAGCAGCAGCCCTGCGTCACAATTCGGCCCCAACGAGTGGGTCGTCGAGGAAATGTACGACCAGTTCCTCGCCGACCCCAGCTCAGTCGATGCCGCCTGGCACGACTTCTTCGCGGACTTCAAGCCAACGCAGGCCGCGCAGACCAAGGCCGACGACGCGCGTCAGAACTCCGGAGACCCCGGCAATGAAGGTCCTGGCGCCAACGGCCAGGTCGCCAACCCGTCGCCCCAGACAGTCCGCAACGCCGAGTCCACCGCGAAGCAGACCGCGCCGAAGAACGCCCCCGCGAAGCCCGCACCGAGGACCGAGGCGAAGGCCACCGCGCCCGCGAAGGCCCCAGCGCCTGCGAAGGCGGCTGCACCCAAGGCGGCTGAGAAGGCCCCGGCCAAGCCCGCCGAGAAGGACGCCGAACCGGAGTCGAAGCAGCTCCGTGGCGCCGCGGCCGCGATCGCGAAGAACATGGACGCCTCGCTGTCGGTGCCGACGGCCACGAGTGTGCGCGCCGTTCCGGCGAAGCTGATGGCCGACAACCGCATCGTCATCAACAACCACCTCAAGCGCACGCGCGGCGGCAAGATCTCCTTCACGCACCTCATCGGGTACGCGATGGTCCGTGCGCTGAAGAACTTCCCGAACATGAACCGGCACTACCAGCTGATCGACGGGAAGCCGTTCGCGATCACGCCGGAGCACGTGAACTTCGGTCTCGCGATCGACATGAAGGGCAAGGAAGGCTCCCGCACGCTCGTCGTGGCCTCCATCAAGGCCACCGAGAACATGACCTTCATGCAGTTCTGGCAGGCCTACGAAGAGATCGTCAAGAAGGCCCGCAACGGCAAGCTGACCGCCGACGACTTCGCCGGCACCACGATCTCGCTGACCAACCCCGGCGGCATCGGCACCAACCACTCGGTGCCGCGGTTGCAGGCGGGCCAGGGCGCGATCATCGGCGTCGGCGCCATGCAGTACCCGGCGCACTTCGAGGGCACCAGCGAGAAGGCCCTCGTCGACCTCGGCGTCTCGAAGATCATGACGCTGACCTCGACCTATGACCACCGCATCATCCAGGGCGCGGAGTCGGGCGAGTTCCTCAAGCGCATCCACGAGCTGCTGCTCGGCGAAGACGGCTTCTACGACGACGTCTTCACCAGCCTGCGCCTGCCCTATGAGCCGATCCGCTGGGTCGCCGACATCCCGGACGGCCCGGTCGACAAGACCGCGCGCGTGATCGAGCTGATCGACGCCTTCCGCATGCGCGGTCACCTGATGGCCGACACCGACCCGCTGAACTACCGGCAGCGCAGCCACGCCGACCTCGACGTCCTCTCCCACGGCCTGACCCTGTGGGACCTGGACCGCGAGTTCCCGGTCGGCGGCTTCGCCGGCCAGGAGCGGATGAAGCTGCGCGACATCCTCGGCGTGCTGCGCAACTCGTACTGCCGCACCGTCGGCATCGAGTACACGCACATCCTCGACCCCGAGGAGCGCCGCTGGATCCAGGACCGCATCGAGATCCCGCACGAGAAGCCGGACCCCGCGGTCCAGAAGTACGTGCTCTCGAAGCTGAATGCCGCCGAGGCGTTCGAGACCTTCCTGCAGACCAAGTACGTCGGCCAGAAGCGGTTCTCCCTCGAAGGCGGCGAGACGGCGATCCCGCTGCTCGACACGCTGCTGGACAAGGCCGCCGAGCACGAGCTCGACGAGGTCGTCATCGGCATGCCGCACCGCGGCCGCCTGAACGTGCTGGCGAACATCGTCGGCAAGCCGATCGCGCAGATCTTCCAGGAGTTCGAGGGCAATCTCGACCCGGGCCAGGCGCACGGTTCCGGTGACGTGAAGTACCACCTCGGCGCCGAGGGCAAGTACTTCCGCATGTTCGGCGACGGCGAGACCAAGGTGTCGCTGACCGCGAACCCGTCGCACCTGGAGACCGTCGACCCGGTCCTCGAGGGCATCGTCCGCGCGAAGCAGGACATCCTCGACAAGGGTGGCGAGGGCTTCACCGTCCTCCCGGTCCTGATGCACGGCGACGCGGCCTTCGCGGGCCAGGGTGTCGTGGCCGAGACGCTGAACCTGGCGCTGCTGCGCGGTTACCGCACCGGCGGCACCGTGCACGTCATCGTCAACAACCAGGTCGGCTTCACCACCGCGCCCGAGCACTCGCGTTCGAGCCAGTACGCCACCGACGTCGCGAAGATGATCGGCTCGCCGATCTTCCACGTGAACGGTGACGACCCCGAGGCCGCGCACTGGGTGGCCAAGCTGGCCGTCGACTACCGCCAGGCGTTCCACAAGGACGTCGTGATCGACCTGATCTGCTACCGCCGCCGCGGCCACAACGAGGGCGACGACCCCTCGATGACGCAGCCGGCGATGTACGACATCATCGACACGAAGCGTTCGGTCCGGAAGACCTACACCGAATCGCTGATCGGCCGCGGCGACATCTCCGTCGAAGAGGCCGAAGCCGCGTTGCGCGACTTCTCCAGCCAGCTGGAGCACGTGTTCAACGAGGTCCGCGAACTGGAGAAGCACCCGGTGAAGGCCAGCCCCTCGGTCGAGGAGGAGCAGCAGGTCCCGGCCAAGGTGCCCACGGCGACCACCGCCGAGGTCATCGAGCACATCGGTGACGCGTTCCTCAACGTGCCCGAGGGCTTCACCCCGCACCCGCGGGTCAAGCCGGTCATGGAGCGCCGCCACAAGATGTCCCGCGAAGGCGGCATCGACTGGGCGTTCGGTGAGCTGCTCGCCTTCGGTTCGTTGGCGATGGAAGGCCGCCTGGTGCGGCTGTCCGGCCAGGACTCCCGCCGCGGCACCTTCACCCAGCGCCACTCGGTGCTGATCGACCGCAAGACCGGCCAGGAATACTCGCCGCTGGCCAGCCTGGCCGATGGCCAGGGCCGCGTGATGATCTACGACTCGGCGCTGTCCGAGTACGCGGCGGTCGGCTTCGAGTACGGCTACTCGGTGGCCAACTCCGAAGCGCTGGTCATGTGGGAAGCGCAGTTCGGTGACTTCGTCAACGGCGCGCAGACCGTCATCGACGAGTACATCTCCTCCGGTGAGGCCAAGTGGGGCCAGCTCTCCGACGTCGTGCTGCTGCTGCCGCACGGCCACGAAGGCCAGGGCCCGGACCACACCTCCGGCCGTATCGAGCGTTTCCTCTCGCTCTGCGCGGAAGGCTCGATGACCGTCTCGGTGCCGTCGACCCCGGCGAACTACTTCCACCTGCTCCGCCGTCACGCCCTCGACGGAGTCAACCGGCCGCTGGTGGTCTTCACCCCCAAGTCGATGCTGCGCAACAAGGCGGCGACTTCGCAGGTCGAGGACTTCACCGGCCAGTCGAAGTTCATGTCGGTCATCGACGACGCCGTCGTCGACCCGTCGAAGGTGCGCAAGGTGCTCCTGACCTCGGGCAAGCTCTACTGGGAGCTGGTGGCCGAGCGGACGAAGCGCGAAGCGAACGACATCGCGATCGTGCGGGTCGAGCAGTACTACCCGTTGCCGAAGAAGAAGCTGCTGGCGGCGCTCGAGCGCTACAACGGCGCTCCCGCGGTCTGGGTCCAGGAGGAGCCGGAGAACCAGGGTGCGTGGCCGTTCTTCGGCCTGAACCTGCCGCGGAAGCTCCCGGAGGTGTTCGCCGACCTGGATGTCGTGTCGCGTCGTCCGATGGCGGCACCGTCGGCGGGTTCGTCCAAGGTGCACGAGGTCGAGCAGAAGGCGCTGATCGCGCGGGCCTTCGACTGATCGCCTGACGTGAGCTGAAGGGGCCCTTCACCGCATCCCATGCGGTGAAGGGCCCCTTCGCTGCGTCTGACGCGGTGAAAGCGTCCTTCAGCCGATCGCCTCGGAGGTCGCCCTGGCCATCTTCAGCGCGTTCTCCTTGCACACCGTCTGGTTGACGGTCGCGGACGCGTCGGGGCCGGTCACGATGATCTCGCCCTCGACGTTGCCCTGGTAGAACTTGATCTGGCACTGGCTCGGCGAATCGAGCTTGGTGTGCACGGCTTTGGTCGACTTCGCCATGGTGGGGATGAGCACGCCGCCATCGGTCACGGCGTTCTCGACACTCGCCTTGGCCCAGGCCTCACCGGCGCCCGACCCCGGCTCCTTCGACTTCGACAGGTACATCACGACGGTCGCCGAAGGCGCGTTGGGCTCACGCCAGCTGCAGGACGAGCGGGTGTAGGTGATGTCGTCGTTCGACGTGCTCGCCGGCTCCTCACCCTTCGGCGTTTCGAGCGGCGGCAGGTTCCTCACCTTGCCGCCGATCTTCTCGCAGCCGGGCATGGCGGTGTACTTGTCCGGCGGCCCGGTCTTCTTGGACGAGGTCGGCGCCGCGGTCGGGGACGAACCGGAGTCGTCGGACAGCAGCAGGAAGGCCGCGACCCCGCCACCGCCGAGCAGCACCACCGCGCCGATGACGAGCCCGACGATGAGGCCGGTGTTCGATTTCTTGGGCGGCGGCCCGTATCCGGGCGGCGGGTACCCCGGATATCCCTGCGGCGGATACGGCTGCTGAGGTCCCTGCTGATAGGGCGGTCCGGGCTGCATGCGGAGAGGTTAAAGCCTCGCGAAGGTCCTTAGTGGACGAACGCCGCAACTGGGCGCCGAATCACTCTCCGGATACGGGAAGGCCCCCTTCCCAGCAGGAGGAAGGGGGCCTTCACGTACTCCAGATGTGGATCAGACGGTCAGCGACCAGCTGTTGAGCGAGCCGGTGTCGACCCGGTAGACGTCCTGCACCTTCAACTTCCAGGCGCCGTTGGCGGCCTCGGTCGAGACGTTGGCGGTGTAGGTGGTGTTGATGTTGTCGGACGAGTCGTTGCTCGAACCCTTCAGGCGGTACGAGCTGCCGTCCGGCGCGACCAGGTCGATGACGAGGTCACCGACGTAGGTGTGCGTGATGTTCACCGCGACCTTGGTGGTGGCCGAGGCGTTGCGGGCGCAGTTCGCGACGGTGATCGTGCTGGTCACCGCGGCACCGGCGTCGGGGATGGCGACGACGCCGCTGTTGGTCTGCGTGCCGCAGGGGGTCGGCTCGGGGCCGGGGCCACCAGCGCCGGTGTAGAGCAGCACGTTCGGCGAACCGGTGCCCGGGTTGGTCACCTTGTCCTTGGTGCCGTTGGCGACCAGGGCGTCACGGACCTGCTTCGGCGTGGCCGTCGGGTTGGCGGAGGCGTACAGGGCCGCCGCGCCCACGACGTGCGGGGTCGCCATCGAGGTACCGCTGATGGTGTTGGTGCCGTTGTTCAGCCACGTCGACGTGATGCCGCTGCCCGGCGCGAAGATGTCGAGGCAGGTGCCGATGTTGGAGAAGCTGGACCGCGCGTCCGTGTTCGTCGTCGAGCCGACGGTGATCGCTTCCGGCGTACGGGCGGGCGAGACGTTGCAGGCGTTGGCGCCCGTGTCGTTACCGGCCGCGACACCATAGGTGATGCCCGCCGCGATCGACCGCTGGACGGCCTGGTCGAGGGTGGTCGACGCGCCGCCGCCGAGGCTCATGTTCGCGACGGCGGGCTTGACGGCGTTCGCGGTCACCCAGTCGACACCGGCGATGACGCCGGCGGTCGTACCGGAACCGGAGCAGTTCAGCACGCGGACGGCGACGAGCTTGACGCCCTTGGCCAGACCGTGCGCGGTACCGCCGATGGTGCCGGCGACGTGGGTGCCGTGACCCTGGCAGTCCGTGGCGTCGTTGTCGTTGTCGACGGTGTCACGGCCGTGGGTCGCGCGCCCGCCGAAGTCGGGGTGCGTGGTGAGGATGCCGGTGTCGACGACGTACGCGGTGACGTTCGACGCCGTGGTGCTGTAGCTGTACTTCTGGTTGAGCGGAAGGCTCTGCTGGTCGACCCGGTCCAGGCCCCACGACGGCGGGTTCAGCTGGTCCGCCGAGATCGAGACGGTCTGGTTCTGCTCCACGTAGGCGACCGCGGGGTCCGCGGCGACACGCTTCGCCTGCTTTTCGGTCAGCGCACCGGAGAAGCCGTGGACCGAAGACGCGAAGGTCTTCTCGATCGTGCCGCCGTGGCGCTTGGTCACGCTCTTCGCGGTGGCTTCGACCGACGAGCCGTCCTTCAGCACGACGATGTAGCTGTCCTTGATCGCCTTGTCGCTACCCGCGTTGACGATCGAACCCTCCGCCGCCGACGCGACGGTGGTACCGCCCAGCGCCGTCAGCACGGCGACGGCCGCGGCCACACCGAAGGCGGGCAGTCGTCTCTTCAAGGTTCCCAGGGAATTGTTCAAGATATTCCTCCCAGGCAGGGTCGACCCACGGGCGTGAAATGGCCCGCCGGATCGTTGGGGTGACTCAGAGGTGAAGCGCGTTCCACTTAGGAGCGCAGGCTGAGACTAAGTCGCCGATTCACCCTAAGGAAGACCTTGCATTACGGACATCCCGGTAGTATTGGACACGTCATCGACGCAGCTCGGGCACCGTTCAGCCCCCGCCTTTAGTCGCGTTTTGCGCCCGTACGGCCCACGAAGAATTGGGGATCCGCACATCCAGTGGTCGCTTTCCGGTCCCCCGGCCGTTTCAGAGGCATGGAAGTACACACGGATGGCCGCCTACGAAAGTCGCGACCTCGCCGGGCGGAAATCGATTTCCACCCTACCTTCGGATGGAGCACAATCGGGCGCATGCTGCTCCGACAGGAAATCCCGGCCGACCGCGAGGCGATCCACGCGGTACATCTGGCCGCGTTCGCGAAACACAGTGTCCCGGTGGTCGAGGCGAAACTCGTCGATGAACTACGGGAGGACGGCGACCTGATCGGCGCACTGTCCATCGTGGCCGAACGCGAGGGGAAGGTCGCCGGGCATGTCTGCTGCAGCCCGGCCAAGCTCGGCTCCGACGAGAAGTCGGCGGTGGGCCTCGGTCCGCTCGGTGTCCTGCCCGAGTATCACGCCTCCGGCATCGGCTCCGCGCTCGTGCACGCGGTTCTCGGCGCGGCGGACGCCCTCGGCTACGGCGCCGTCGTCCTGCTGGGCGACCCGAATTACTACTCCCGCTTCGGCTTCGTACTCGCCGCACAGCACGGGATCACGCCGCCGGTCGCGGAATGGGCGCCGCACTTCCAGGTCCGCACCCTTCGCGCGTACACGCCCGATCTCCAGGGCGAGTTCCGCTACTCCCCCGCCTTCGACCGCCTCTAGCCCTATCGCAATTCGGCACCTGGTTGCGGTCGTTCGTTAGCCGAACTATCGCAAGCAGGTGCCGAATTGCGAGGGGGTCAGGCGGGCGCGAGGAGGTTGTTCCGGCGCAGGAACTCCTCGGCGACGTCGAGCGGGTTGCGCTTCTCCTCGCTGAACTGGACGTTCAGCTCGGTCAATTGCTCGGTCGTGAGCGCCGCCGAAACCCGGTTCAGCGTGTCGGCCTCCTTCGGCGACAACGTCCCCTTCGCCGCGAGGGGCACGATGTTCTGCGCGGGGAACATATTCTTGTCGTCCACCAGCGGCACGAACCCGTTCGCGGCGATCGACGAAGACGTGCTGAACAGGTCGGCGACCTGGATGTCGCCGGACTTCAACGCGGCGACCGTGACCGGGCCGCCGGTGTCGGTCGTGCGGATCTCGGCGAACTCACAGCCGTAGAGCGTCTTGATCTTGTCCTTCCAGCGACTGCTCCACTGGCCGGGACCGCCGAACACGAGTTCCTTGCACCGCTTGCCGAGATCGGAGAAGGTCCGCACCCCGGAATCGGCGAGTTCCTTGCGCACCACCAGCAGGTCCTTGTCCTCCGCGGGCGCCTGTTCGAGGACCTCGAAGCCGGACGGCAGCTTCTGCTTCAGCTGCGCGTAGACGTCCTGCGGCGTGGTGGCCTGCGTGTCCTTGTCGAAGTAGCGCAACAGGTTCCCGCTGTAATCCGGTACGACCGAAAGCGATTTGTCCTGCAGTGCCTTGACGACGACCTCGCGGCTGCCGACCGGCGGGCGCACGGTGACGTTCTCCGCGCCCGCGTTGCGCAGCGCGCCCGCGTAGATCTGGGCCAGCAGAAGGCTTTCCCCGACGTCGGACGCGCCGATGATGATGTCGCCGGTCGCACCGCCCTCGGCGCCGCCGGCGAGCGGGTTGCCACAGCTCGCCGTGAGCAAAGCGATCCCGGCGAACAGCGCCGCCACCCTCCGCTTCATGCCTTCGCCTTCTTCCCGCTCGCGGCCTGTGCCAGCCGAACTCCCTTGGGCACCAGCAACCGCTGGACCCCCGCCAGCACCAGATCCAGTACGACAGCCAGCAATGTCGTCAGCAGCGCGCCCGCGACCACCTGCGGATAATCCAAAATGGCCAGTCCGTCGAGCAGGAACCGGCCGAGCCCACCGAGTCCGACATAGGCGGCCACGGCGGCCGTGGCCACCAGTTGCAGCACCGAGTTCCGCACCCCGCCGAGCACCAGCGGCAGCGAGATGGGCACCTCGACCTTCCACAATCGTTGCCAGCCGGTCATTCCGATGCCCTGCGCCGCGTCGACCAAGCCGTGGTCGGTCGCCTGCAAACCCGCGTACGTCCCGGCGAGGATCGGCGGGATCGCGAGCACCACGAGCCCGATGATCGTCGAGAGCTCGCTTTCGGTGAAGAGCAGGAACAGGAAGGTCACCAGCCCCAGCGTCGGCAGCGCGCGGATCGCGTTGCCGCCGCTCACCAGCAGCACCGCGCCCCGACCGGTGTGCCCGACGTAGAGCCCGAGCGGGAGCGCGATGATCAGCGCGAAGACCAGCGCCAGCGCGGTGTAGCCGAGATGCTGCAGCAGGCGGGCCGGGACGCCGTTCGTACCCTGCCAGTGGGCCGGATCCCCGAACCAGTTCAGGACGTCGCCGATCATTTCGCCCCCGCCGCGGTCGCCACCCGGTCCCAGGGTGTGAGGAGATTGCGAAGCTGCACCAGCAGCAGGTCGACGACCAGCGCGAGCAGCAGCGTCGCGACGATCCCGACGACGATCGGCGAGAAGTACTCGCGCTGGAAGCCGTCGGTGAACAGCACGCCGAGCCCGCCGGTGCCGATCAGCGCGCCGACGCTGACCAGGCTGATGTTGCTGACCGAGGCCACCCGGACGCCCGCCGCGAGCACCGGCACCGAAAGCGGCAGCTCCACGGCGAGGAAGCGGCGCGCGGGTTTGTAGCCGATGGCCGTGGCCGCGGCGACTACGTGCGGCGGGACCGCGTCGAGCGCGTCCAGCACCGGGCGTACGAGCAGCGCGGCGGTGTAGACGGTGAGCGCCACGATGACGTTGACGCTGTCGAGGATCTTCGAACCGATGATGCCCGGGATCACCACGAACAAGGCGAGCGACGGGATCGTGTACAGCAGGTTCGACACGACGAGCAGTACGGAACGCGCCGCGGCGAACCGATGGCCGAGCCAGCCCGCCAGCACCGCGATCAGCAGGCCCAGCACCAGCGGGACCAGCGAGAGATAGATGTGGTCGAGCAGGTCGCCGAAGAACTGCGAGCGGTTGTTGGCGCTGCCCAGGTAACGACCGAGCTCCGCGAAGAAGTCGCCCATCAGGAGCTCAGCGACGGCGTTTCGATCACCTCGAGGACTTGCCGGGCTCTGACCACGCCGACGACCTTTTGGTCGGCGTCGACCACGACACCGAGGCTCGCGGGCGAGGAAAGCGCCGCGTCGAGCGCGCCGCGGATCGGTGCACCCTGGAGGTAGAGCGACCCGCCCGCGACGAGGTCGGTCTCGGCGAGCTCCCCGTCCACAGTGGACCCGGGACGCAGCCAGCCGCGCGGCTGTCCGTCGGCGTTGACCGCGACCCGCCACTCGTCGGCCGGTCCGGGGGCGGGCTTGCCGACCTCGACCCGCTCGACCTCTTCGACGACGATCCCTTCCGCCGACAGGAACGAAAGCCCGCGGTAGCCGCGGTCCTTGCCCACGAACGAAGCGACGAAGTCGTCGACGGGATGACGCAACACCTCGGACGGCGTGCCGTACTGCGCGAGCACCCCACCGACGCGGAGCACCGCGATCTTGTCGCCGAGCCGCACGGCCTCGTCGATGTCGTGGGTGACGAACACGATCGTCTTCCCCAGCTGTGACTGGAGGCGCAGCAATTCGTCCTGCAGTTCCTCGCGGACGATCGGGTCGACGGCGGAGAACGGCTCGTCCATCAGCAGCACCGGCGAATCCGCCGCGAGCGCCCTGGCGACCCCGACGCGCTGCTGCTGGCCGCCGGAAAGCTGGGCGGGGTAGCGCTTGCCGAGTTCCGCGGGCAGGCCGACGGTTTCGAGCAGTTCGGCGGCACGCTTGCGCGCCTTGCCCTTGTCCCAGCCGGACAGCAGCGGCACGGTCGCGACGTTGTCGAGGACTGTCCTGTGTGGAAAGAGGCCGGCGTGCTGGATGACGTAACCGATGCCGCGGCGCAGCAGTGCCGGGTCGCCTTCGCTGACGTCCTTGCCGTCGAGCAGAACCGTGCCCGACGTCGGCTCGACCATGCGGTTGATCATCCGCAGCGACGTGGTCTTGCCGCAGCCGGACGGCCCGACGAAGACGGTGATCGTGCCGTCCTCCACGGTGAGGTTCAGGTCGTCGACCGCGACCGTCCCGTCCGGATACCGCTTCGTCACGCCACGGAACTCGATAGTCACGCGTCTCTCCCCCTGTCTGGTCGAAAAACCGTAGCCCACATCCTGCCTGTTGGCACGGTGTCTCAGGGGGCGGGTCACTAGGCTGCTGGCTGTGAGTTCCCCCGTCGATGAGGTCTTCGCGGCGCACGGTGTCCACGTGCGACCGCTCCATCAGGTGATTTCCCTGCTCCGGACGGATTGGCGTGATCTCGGCGAACTGGTCCGGCTCAGCACCGCGCCACGCCGGAGTGTCGAAGACGTCCTGAACGCGCTCGGCGACGACCTCGAGCGGAACGAGTCCCGCGTCCGGCTCGCCCCCACCGCCCGCGAGAAGTACGCGCGCTTCGAGGCACGGGACCGGAAATCCGATCCCGACCTGCTGAAGACCATCACCAGCTACGTCGAGAACGTCCCTGCGCCGCTGGCCGCACTCGACCACGTGCAGGCGACACCGGAGACCGTGCTGAACCGGGCGCTGTGGCTGGACGAGCGCTACGACCTCGCGACGGCGAAGCTGCTGTTCCTGGGTGACCATGACCTCACTTCGCTGGCCGTACGCGCGTTGCGGCCCGACGCGGACCTCACCGTCGTCGACCTCGACGATCGCGTCCTCGCCTACATCGACGAACTCAGCGAGCGGTCGATCCGCACCCTGCACACGGATCTGCGTGTCGGCTTGCCACCCTCGGTGACCGGGCGGATGGATCTCGTGTTCAGTGATCCGCCTTACACCCCCGAAGGAATGGGCTTGTTCGCGGCGCGCGGGGTCCAGGCGCTCAGCGAACCGTCGGAGGGGCGACTGCTGCTCGCCTACGGTTACAGCCCGCGCCATCCCGCGCTGGGCGCGCAGGTGCAGCGGGCGCTCGCGACGCTCGGGCTGACCTTCGAAGCGATCCTGCCGGACTTCAACCGGTACTTCGGCGCGCAGGCGATCGGGAGCGCGGCGGACCTCTACGTCTGTCAGCCGACCGCGAAGTCGAAGAAGAACCGTGGCGGCAAGGGAAAGGCCGCGATCTACACCCACGGCCCGCAGTCGGTGGAATCCGCGGGCGCGGCCAAGCCGTCGCTGCTGGACAAGCTGCACGAAACCGCCACGGAGGGCGGGCTGGCACTGGAGTCGCGGCCGGTCGACTGGTCCGTTTCCGGGCCGGAGGGTGACGCGGTCGCGATGGATCTTTCGGCCGACCCCGGCCCGTGGCTGCTGCGGACCCTGCTGGGCACCAACGCGCGACGGCTGGCGCTGCTGCTCCCGAACTCGCATCCCGACCTGACGAACGCCGAAGCGCAGGGCGCGCTCAACCGGCTGGTCGGGGCGAAGTACAAGCTGCGGCTGCTACGGAGCACCCCGGACAACCGGCACGCCATCGTCGTCGCGGACGCCGTCGAGCATCCGGACGAACTCCTGACCCGTGCGCACGCGCGCCTGGCGAACGTGTCGCTGGACGTGCCGTCGGACCTCACGGACGCGCGGCTGATCGACCTGCCGAGGCACCGGCTGGCGGAACTGCTCGGCTGAGCGGCGCTTCCGGCCTGTCATCGGAACTTCATGCGCTCTTCCTAGGTTCGGTCCCATGTACGAATCTCAAGGCCCCGGAACGCCGATCGCGCAGCCGTACGGGTACGCCTACCCGCCCGGGCTTCCGCCGCACCAGCCCAAGACCAGCGGCCTGGCGATCGCCACCCTCGTACTGGGCCTTGCCGGTTGCCTGGCACTGCCGTTGCTGCCCGCGATCATCATCGGCATCATCGCGCTCTCCCAGACCGGACCGGGGAAGCGGCCGGGCCGGGGCCTGGCGATCGGCGGCCTCGCGGCCGCCGGCTTCTGGGTCGTCGGCTGGGTCGCCCTGCTCGGGAACACCATGGGGAACGCGGACCGCTACACCGCGAGCCCGCCGAACGCTCCGGGCGCGTCGAGCGCGAGTTGCGCGACCCCGCCGTCCGGCCACGCCAACATTTGCACCTTGAAGCCGGGAGATTGTCTGCAACAGCCCGTGGCCTCTGCCACGAGCGTCGAACTCACCGCGTGCGGGAGCCCGCACACCACCGAGGTGATCGGAGCCTTCACCGCGACGGACGGCCCCTGGCCCAGCGGCGGAGAACTGAAAGCGGAAGCCTTGGAGCACTGTCAGCGGATCCTGGCCAAGAACGTGGACAAGCCGCGACTCGACGCGGAAGGTGTCTACACCGATCTGGGCTACTTGAAGCCTGAGCGCGAGCCCTGGAAGCACGGTGTGCGCACCGTCTTCTGCACGCTCGTCTCGCCCGACTCACAGCTGACCGGTTCCGCGCTGGTCCCCGGTGCCGATCTGTCCATCCCTACCGGCTGAGATGCGCAACCCCCACACGCTATGAACGGTCCTTTCCTTGCAAATTTTGCAAGGAAAGGACCGTTCATAGCGCTTGAACAAGCGTGAAAGGGACCGTCACACCACGCCGTCGGCCTCGGCGGCCTTCGCGACAGCCGCGGCCACCTCGGGCGCGACCCGCGGGTCCAGCGGGCTCGGGACGATCCGGTCCGGGCCGAGGTCGTCCTGCGCGACGGCGAAGATCGCTTCGGCCGCGGCCAGCTTCATGTTCTCCGTGATCGCCCGCGCGCCCGAGTCCAGCGCGCCGCGGAAGACACCGGGGAAGGCCAGCACGTTGTTGATCTGGTTCGGGTAGTCGCTGCGCCCGGTCGCCACGATCTTGGCATACCGCGACGCCACGGCCGGGTGAACCTCCGGGTCTGGGTTCGACAGCGCGAACACGATCGCGTCGTCGGCCATCCCGGCCAGCAGGCTTTCGTCGATGGTCGCCCCGGACAGGCCAAGGAAGACGTCGGCACCCTTCAGCGCCTCGCCGAGGCCGCCGCGCAGACCGGCCGCGTTGGTGGTCTCGGCGAGCTTCTGCTTGATCGGGTTCAGGCCCTCGCGACCGGAGTGGATGATGCCGCGCGAGTCGAGCACGGTGACGTCCGCGACACCGGCGTTCTGCAGGATCCTGGCGCAGGCCACCCCCGCCGCGCCCGCTCCCGAGACGACCACGCGCTGGCCGGAGATGTCCTTGCCGAGCACCTGGTTCGCCCCGCGCAGCGCGGCCAGCGTGACGATCGCCGTGCCGTGCTGGTCGTCGTGCATGACCGGGCAGTCGAGGGCCTCCTTGAGGCGGTCCTCCAGTTCGAAACAGCGCGGCGCCGAGATGTCCTCCAGGTTCACCGCGCCGAACGACGGGCGCAGCCGGACCAGGGTCTCGATGATCTCGTCGACGTCGGTGGTGTCGAGCACCAGCGGGATCGAGTCGAGTCCGCCGAAGGTCTTGAACAGGACCGACTTGCCCTCCATGACCGGCAGCGAAGCGCTCGCGCCGATGTCACCGAGGCCGAGCACCGCCGTACCGTCGCTGACCACCACGACGAGCCTGTCCGCCCACGTGTACCGCTTCGCCTTGGCCGCGTCCTCGGCGATCGCACGGCTCACCTTCGCCACCCCAGGCGTGTACGCGACCGCGAGGTCACGGGGCGAGGAGATCGGGCGCGTCGCGGCCACGGAGAGCTTGCCGCCCTCGTGGCCCTCGAAGATCTCGGTGTCCGTCACTGGCGTGGTCATCGTGCTTCCCGTCATTGCTTCCGCCGTGTCTATGGACGGCGAAGTCTCGATTCGAGCGTAAGTCACTGGATTCTCCTGGGACTGCGAGCGGGGGAACTGGTGAATGGGCAGGCCGAAATGGGCATGGCCCGGCCATCCGGGGTAACTCGTCCTCCGACACGGCAGCCCAGCGCGGTAGCGCCGGCCTGTCGGCGAAGCGTCCAATCGGCCATCGGTGCCGTGGGTGTGGCGACGGCCGCGGACGCAGCGGTCGGATCATTGTGACAGGCGTGCGGACCAGTGTGCCCCTCTGGTGCGGTTCATGTCACAAACCGGTTCGGCTTTCCGCAGCTCAAGAGAGGTATAGCAAGACGTCCGTCCGGCTTGAGAACGGCTGGTTAGCATTGAGGTATGCAAGCCAGGCGCCTCGGCATCTCCGACTGTTTCGAGTTCACCCCTCGCGTTTTCCCCGATCACCGCGGCCAGTTCGTGGCGCCGTTCCAGGAAGAGGTGTTCGTCGAAACGGTCGGACACCGGCTTCGCCTGGCGCAGACCAACACCAGCGTTTCCCGGCGCGGCGCCATCCGCGGACTGCACTTCGCGGACACCCCGCCCGGGCAGGCGAAGTACATCTACTGCCCGAGCGGTTCACTGCTCGATGTCATCGTCGACCTCCGCGTCGGCTCGCCCACGTTCGGCGAATGGGCGTCCGTAGTGCTCGACAGCGTCGAGTACAAATCGGTCTACGTCGCCGAAGGCCTCGGCCACGCCTTCATGGCGCTCGAAGACAACACGGTCATGACCTACCTCTGCTCCGAGCCGTACAACCCGGCGGGTGAGCACGGCATCAACCCGATGGACAGCGATCTCGCGCTGCCGTGGCCACAGGAGATCGAACCCGTGGTGTCTGAAAAGGACACCGCCGCGCCCCATCTGAAAGAGGCCTTGGAGCAGGGATGGCTGCCGCGATACGACGATTGCGTGGCGCACTACGAGAAGTTGCGGGCCGCGAACTGAGCTAGCGCGCCACGTCCTCCCGCAGCACCCGTTCCACGTTCCGCTCGGCCAGCGCGGTGATCGTGACGAACGGATTCACCCCGGTACTGCCCGGGATCAGCGATCCGTCGGTCACGTAGAGGTTCCGGTAGCCCTTCACCCGGCCGTACAGGTCGGTGGCCTTACCCAGCACCAAACCACCCAACGGGTGATAGGTGAACCGGTTCTCGAACGACCGTGTATCCCCGAACAGGTCACTCCGGTAGATCGTGCGATTCGCGCGGTTGACCTTGTCGAACAACGACTTCGCCGCGTCGATCGACGGCTGCCCCTGCGCCGCGTTCCAGCGCAGCCGCGCGGAGTCGGTGGCGGCGTCGTAGGTGAAGTGGCCGCGCTCGGGATTCTTCGTGATCGCCAGGTACAGGCTCAGCCAGGTCTCGATTCCGGCGGGCACCGGCGCGACCTCGGCGAAGACCGGGTTCACCGGGTCGTCCCACGCGTCGATACCGAGCGCGGGCATCCCCGACTGCAGCGATCCGCCGAGATCCCACGCGTGGTTGGCGCGGCCCAGCATCACGTTGCCGTTGGTGCCCCAGCCGCGGCCGACCTCGTCGTTCAGCTCGGGCAGCGTCCCGGTTTCCCGCGCCCGCACGAGCAGTTCCGTCGAACCGAGGCTGCCGGCACCGAGGAACAGGTACTTCGCACCGAGTTGTTTCCTCGCCACGACCACACCGTCCTCCGTGGTCTCGTGCACGGTGAGGACGTAGGTGCCATCGGTCTGGCGGGTGATCCCGCGGACCTGGTGCAGCGTCTTGATGGTCACGTTCCCGGTGCCCAGCGCGGCCGCGAGGTAGGTCTTGTCGAGAGACCGTTTGCCGTGGTTGTTGCCGTAGATGACCTCCGACGCGAGCGCCGACCGCGGCACCGTGCCGTCTTCTTCCCGCTTCATGTACTCGAAGTCGTAGACGCTGGGCACGAACACCGTTTTGAGTCCCGCTCGCGCCGCCGCCTTCCGGGAAACCCTTGCGTAGCGGTAAGAACGGCAGGTCTCGAACCACCGCTGATCGATGTGGTTCACGCCGAGGGCGTGGTTGGCCCGCGGAAAGTACGTCCCGTACATCTCGTCGGCGTCGACGGCGGGCAGGATCTCCTCGAAGTACGACCGCTTCGGGGTCACGGCCATCGCACCGTTGACCAGCGAACCGCCGCCGACCCCTCGTCCGACGTAGACGGACATGTCGCCGTGGTTCACCCTGTCGAGGACTCCGGGATACCGCTTGATGTCGCGGTTGGCCACATCCAGCCACAGGAAGGAGGCGAGCGGGGCCTGCGTGCGGTCCTTGAACCACATGGCCCGCCGGTCCGGCCGGAGCATGTCGCAGAAGACCTTGCCGTCCGGCCCCGGGTCGGCCCACAGCTTGCCCATTTCGAGCATGATCGTGGGAATCCCGGCTTCGCCGAGCCGAAGCGCCGTGACCGCGGCGCCGTAACCGGTGCCGACGACCACGGCCGCCGAGAAGCCCGGAGACGATTCCTGGGCCCGCGCGGTGGAAATCGTGGTGAGCCCGAGAGCCGCGGCGGAGTTGAGCGCGGTGAACCCGAGGAACTTGCGGCGCGACAGTGGGGACATGGGCCGATGATCGCCCGCCGTTCGACGCACCTTCAAGGTCGAATCCGAAGCAGATTCGCGTCAGCTGGGTAAACACCGTTTATTTTCACTCGAACGTGGCGATCCCAGGGCAATGCCACTTCGCATAAGTTGATCTTGAGCGGCCGCCGGCCTGCTCGATCAAGCCGGATAAGTCACCGGCAGCGAACCCGGGCGCGACCGTCCACGCTCGCGCAGCTGCGAGAGGGGGTCGCCCATTTCGCCATCAATCTGGCATTCAGCCATCGAAATGTGTCCACAGTGAACGCCAGGGGCGTGCCGGCTCCCGTCGACCAGGGCAAGCGAGCGCTTGACCTGCGGCAACCGTCACCACTTGCGATCAAATCCCCGTCCAAGATCAACTTAAGCTACGTGGCATTCGATCCCAGGGGTCCCCTGGGGGCCTTCCCCGATGTGACCCAGGCCGCCGCGGGCCACTCTTTCGAGTCATGAGACGTCTTCTCGCCGCGACCGCGGCCGCACTGTCCGCAGCCGCCCTCCTCGCCCTTCCCGGTCACGCCGCCGCGACACCGTCGCCCGTGCCCGACTTCGATTTCTCCGCATGCCCGGCACCGCCCGCCAACGCCGACCCCGGGACCTGGCGCTGTGAAGCCTTTGTCTCCCAAGGAGTCCTGACCATCGGCGACCGGGAGATCCCGCTCGGGGAGATGCGCCTGACGTTCTCCGAAGGCGAGATCGACGGGAAATTCGCGCAGGTCTTCGGCGAACTGCGGCACGCGCCCGCCCGGATCCGCGGCACTTTCGGCGCGAGCATGCAGCTGAAGTACGGCGGCTACTCGGACTTCCAGTCGAACGACGAACGCCGCGGCGAACTGGACCTCTACGCCGCCCTGCGGCATCCCTTGCTGCCCAAGGAATGCACGATCGGCACCCTCGAAGCGCCGCTCCACTCGGTGGTCAAGGACGATCCCGCGGTGCCCTTCGAGGTGATCTCACAGAACCCGAAGACGGTGAAGTTCGGCGTCGTCGACACCCAGCTCGCCCTGCCGGCCACGACCGGCTGCGGCAGGCTGGCGCCGGTCGCGGACCAGCTGCTCGGCCTGCCGTCGCCGAGCGGGAAGAACACCTTCAAGCAGACGACCTACGTCCAGTTCAAGCCCCTCTGACCACCGCGATCAGTCACCTGGTTGCGATGATTCGCACACGCGAGGATCGCAACCAGGTGCCGAATTGCGGGAGCAAGAGCGCTTTACTTCTTCTTGGTCACCCAGATGGTGATGGTCGCGGTCACGACGGGTTTCCCGTTCGTGTCCGTGATCGTCACCGGCACGGGGAGTTCGAAGCCCTCGTCGCCGAATTCCGGCAACTCCGGCAGTTCGGCGACCGCGCGCAGACCCGTCTCGGCCTTCGCCACGTACTCGACCGTCATCCCCTTCGGCAGCCAGCGATGCGTCGCCGGGACGGTCGCCTCGGCGAGCATGCCCATGGCGATCTCGGCCAGGTTGCATGCCGCGATCGCGTGAAATGTCTTGATGTGGTTGTAAACACCCCACCACTTCGGGGACGTCACCTCGCACCGGCCGGGACGCAGGTCGCGCACCGTCGGGAGCACCGTCCGGAAGTACGGCACACGCAGGCACATCGCCGCCGAGAACAGCTGTTTGCCGACCGGCTTGCCCGCCAGCCGGTTCCACATCGCGTAGGTCGGATTCTGCGCCATCACGGTCTCCTCACCATGTTACTCACCAGTAGCATAACCGGACCGCAGGCTATATTCGCAACGTGGCACATCGGCTCTTCCTCCTCCGGCATGGTCAGACCGAGTGGTCCGTCAACGGACGGCACACCGGACGCACCGACATCCCGCTCACGGCCGCCGGCGAGGGGCAGGCCCGCGCGGCGGGCGGCACCCTGCGCGCGGTGCTCGGCGGCTCTCCCGCCCTCGTCCTTTCCAGCCCCCGCACCCGCGCGCTGCGGACGGCGGAGCTGGCCGGGCTGCGCGTCGACGAGGTCACCGAAGAGCTGGCCGAATGGGACTACGGCGACTACGAGGGCGTCACCACACCGGTGATCCGCGAGACCGTTCCCGGCTGGACGGTCTGGTCGCATCCGATCCCCGGCGGCGAAAGCGCGGAGGACGTCAACGCCCGCGCGGACAAGCTGATCGACCGCGTCCGGGAACCGCTCGGCAGGGGTGACGTGATCCTCGTCGGCCACGGACACTTCAGCCGCGTCCTGGTCGCGCGCTGGGTCGGCCTGCCGTCGACCGCGGGCGTCCACTTCGGACTCGACCCGGCCGGCGTCGCGGTGCTCGGCGACGAACGCGGCGAGCCGCAGATCGAACACCTCAACCTGCTCCCCACGACGGAGGACTAGTGGACGACCGCATCCGGCGCATCCGCGAAGAAGACGTGGACGCCGTCGTCCAGCTCGTCTACGACCTCGCCGAGTTCGAACGCGCCCCGGACGAATGCCACCTCACGCCCGAGCAGCTGCGCACCGCGCTGTTCGGCGAGGCTCCCGGCCTGTTCGGGCACGTCGCCGAGGTCGACGGCGAGATCGTCGGCTACGCGCTCTGGTTCCTCAACTTCTCCACCTGGCGCGGTGTGCACGGCATCTACCTGGAGGACCTCTACGTCCGCCCCGAGCAGCGCGGCTCCGGCCTCGGCAAGGCGCTACTGGCCACCCTCGCGGCGGTCTGCGTCGAGCGCGGCTACGCCCGCCTCGAATGGTCGGTGCTCAACTGGAACCCGGCGCAGGGCTTCTACAAGTCCCTCGGCGCGGTGCCGATGGACGAATGGACCGTCGACCGCCTCACCGACGAGCCGTTGAAGGCGCTCGCCGCCCAGGTCTAGCGAGCGCGAAGGCGTAACTCGCGTGATCAGACGCGTAACTCACGTGGCTGGACGCCGCACTCGAAGATTCAGAGGTCCCGCTCCTCGCGTTCGCGACGCGCCGCACGACCCGCGGCGCCGTCGCGCTCGGCGGCTTCCTCCTCGCTCTCGCCGTCCTGCATCCCGAGCGCCCACGCGCGCGAAGGGCGGCGGAACAGCAGCACGATGACGGCGACGCCGATCAGCCCGAGCGGCACTCCCCACAGCGGCTGCCCGGACGGGCCCGCGCCGTACCAGCCGACCCCCACCAGGATCAGCGCGACGACCACACCGGGCGAGCGAGCCCACGTCTTCCCCATCGCCAGGCCGACCGCGCAGGCCAGCGTTCCGGCGGCGAGGACGAGGTAGTAGGCGACCTCGGCCAGCAGGTTCTCCGGTCCGGCCTGGCCGTTGACCAGGAGCAGGATCGCGAACACGATCAGGGCGAGCCCCGGCAGCGCGGTGACGGCCCCGGCGAGGCGGACCTCACGGGGCGCGGGCGAGAGCTTGTCTGCGATGGACACGGCGAAACAGCCTTCCAGGCTTCCGGTCACGGCGCTCCACCAGGGCGGGTCACCGTACGTGAGCGCTTTCGATCGTATGCCACCCGGTCGGCCGGTTTCCCCGGACCGCCGTATGGGAAGAATTGGAGGCGTCGTCGATGAGCGGGCGGTCGGCCCGGGTGCACTTGTCACGACACGCTGTCATTGACCGGCAGTGAGGAGGGACGCCCGCCACAGGGGTCATAAGGTGCTGCCTCGAGGACGCACGTGCCATTGAGCTTCGCGTCACCTGACGCTCCCCTCTTCGGGCCGAAGAGGCTTACCCTGCGGTATGTGCGTGCCATCCTCGTCGTGAATCCCCAGGCCACCTCGACCACCGCCGGTGGCCGTGACGTGCTGGCGCACGCACTGGCCAGCCAGGTCAAACTCGACGTGGTGGAGACCGACTACCGCGGCCACGCGATGGCCGTCGCCCGGTCCGCCGCCCGCGACGGGATCGACCTGGTGGTCGCCCACGGCGGCGACGGCACGGTCAACGAGGTGGTCAACGGCCTGCTCGCGGACGCCGACGGCGATCCGGGGAAGGTCGGCGACGTCCCCATGCTCGGTGTCGTGCCGGGTGGCTCGGCGAACGTCTTCGCCCGCGCGCTGGGGATCGCGCACGATCCCGTGGAAGCGACCCATCAGCTTCTCAACGCCATCGAGAACGACCGGAGCCGCAAAGTCGGCCTCGGGATCGCCGACGGCCATTGGTTCACCTTCAACGCCGGCCTCGGCTGGGACGCCGACGTCGTCGGCCGGGTGGCCAAGCGACGGGGCAAGCAGACCACCGCGGGGCTCTATCTGAGGGCCGCCGTGGTGTCGCATCTGCGGCCTCCGCTCGGCCGTCCGCCCCTCACGGTCCGGATCCCTGGTGAAGAGCCCACCGAAGTGCTGACCGCTTTCGTGTCGAACACCGATCCGTGGAGTTACCTGGGGGACCGTCCAGTCCACCTCAACCCGGGCAGCTCGTTCGACACCGGACTGGGCCTTTTCGCGTTGAACGGTCTGGGATTGCCCACCGTGTTCAAGCATGTACGGCAGGCATTGCTCACGAAGAGCAACCAACGCGGACGACGTCTCCTTCGTCACGATGACCTGCCGATGATCCGCATAGACGCTGCTGAACCGGTAAACTTCCAGGTGGACGGCGACCTCGTCGGCCAGCGGAAGAGGGTGGAGTTCTTCAGCGTCCCGGAAGCACTGACGGTAATCGTCTGACGACCGGACCGCTGATCGCCTGCGGCAAAGTACGACCTGCCGCTCATCGACGCAGAACCTCCGCTCACCGCATCGGCCTTCCCTTCGGGAGGCTGTTTCGGAACGAAACCGCAGGTCAGAAGCGTCGCTCGGCCGGGTGAGCTGACTCACCGATCTTCAGAAAACCCTTGTCGAAACGGGTGCTTCGTGAAAGCATTCACAAGCACCCAAAAAAACGACCGCCATGACGACTATGGCGCGGTGTACCGCGCCGTTATGAAGGAGCTCAGAAACATGGACTGGCGCCATGACGCGGCCTGCCGAGACGAGGACCCCGAGCTGTTCTTCCCGGTGGGAACCAGCGGTCCTGCTCTGTCGCAGGTAACTCAGGCGAAATCCGTGTGCCACCGCTGCACCGTCGCTTCCGACTGCTTGGCCTGGGCTTTGGCCAGCGGGCAGGACGCAGGCGTCTGGGGCGGGATGAGCGAGGACGAGCGACGGGCCCTGAAGCGCCGTCGTACGCACATCGGCACGCGTACCTCCGCCTGAGTCTTTCGGACTCAGCACGCTTCATCGTATTACTCACAACTGAGCAAGACCCCAAGCTTCGGGAAAACTCCTGCGGCGCAGTGGCTGTATGGCCGCGCGTCGTGAGGTGACACGTACCCGACTTGAGCTTAACAAGCGAGGCCGACACACCCCCACGGGGGTATGGCTTCACCGGACTTTCCCAAGTCCTCCCGCGGAACCGTTACAGGGCCGGCGCCAACTTTCTCTTCGGGCGCCGGCCCTAAAACGTGTCCGGGTAAGACTGTCCACAAGGGACGATCAAAAGGGACAGTCCACTCCGGACACCGTGGCGGCGGAGCTCACAGCCGTCGCGACAACGGGATCCGCAAGGCCGCTTCGGTTCCCGCACGGCGGCCGACGGTCTCCTCGGATTCCCCGCGCAGTCCGCGGATCGACAGCGAGCCGCGCAGTTCCGACTCCACCAGGGTCCGCACGATCTGCAACCCGAGGCCGTCACTGCGTTCCAGCGAGAAACCCGACGGCAGTCCGCGCCCGTTGTCGCGGATGACGACGTCGAGCCAGCGGGCCGAGCGTTCCACCTCGAGTTCGACCTTGCCCGGCCGTCCGCCGGGGAACGCGTGCTCGATGGCGTTCTGGACCAGTTCGGCCAGCACCATCACCAACGGCGTCGCGATCTCGGCGACGACGACGCCGAACGAGCCCTTGCGCGAAAGCCCGACCTGCGATTCGGCCGTCGCGACCTCACCGACCATCGGGAGGACGTTGTCGAGCAGTTTGTCGAGATCGACCCGTTCGTCCACCGAGATGGACAGCGCCTCGTGCACCATCGCGATCGAGGAGACCCGGCGCACGGATTCGCCGAGCGCGAGCCGCGCCTCCTCGCTGGAGGTCCGGCGCGACTGGAGCCGCAGCAGCGCGGCGACGGTCTGGAGATTGTTCTTCACCCGGTGGTGGATCTCACGGATGGTCGCGTCCTTCGAAAGGAGGGCGCGGTCACGGCGCTTCACCTCGGTGACGTCGCGCACCAGCACCAGCGCGCCCGCGGCCTGCCCGGCGGGGCGCAGCGGCAGCGCACGGAACAGCACGACGGCGCCGCGGCGCGAATCCGCCTCCGTACGGCTGCTGGGCTTGCCGTCGAGCGCTTCGATGATCCGGTGCGAAACCTCGGTCGCGTCGAACGGGTCACGGATGAGCGACCGGGTCAGCGGCGCGAGGCGCTGCCCGACGAGGTCGGATTCGTGCCCCATCCGGTGATACGCCGACAACCCGTTCGGGCTGGCGAAGACCACGGTACCGGTCGGATCGAGGCGGATCAGGCCGTCGCCGACACGCGGGCTGGTGTGCGTGTCCGTCTGGTTCCCCGGACTGGGGAAGGTGCCGTCGACGATCATCTGGCACAGGTCGCCCGCGCTGCCGAGGTAGGCGATTTCGAGCGGGCTCGGCACCCGCGAGGCCGCCAGGTTGGTCTCGCGGCTGAGGACGGCGATCACCGTGCCCGCGAACACCACCGGGATGGCCTCGCGGCGCATCGGCAGGTCGCGATACCAGTGTGGATCCTCTTCGCGGCAGATCCGCACCTCGCGGCTCGCCTTCGCCAGCTGCGGATGCTCGTCGACGGTGAACCGGGAACCGACGACGTCCTCCGGATGGGCGGTCGGCGCCGTCGTCGGGCGCGCGTGCGCGACGCAGACGTAGTCGCCGCCGTCGGGCTGCAACTCCTCCGCGACGGCGACCCAGAGCAGGAAGTCGGCGAAGGACAGGTCGGCCAGCAGCTGCCATTCGGCGACCACGGTCTGGAGATGATCCGCGGCCTCGCCGGACAGGCCGGTGTTCTCCGCGAGCAGATCGGAAAGGGTGGACACGTCCCCATCCAAGCAGGGTGAGGGCCGCATGACACACTGGAGAGGTTGACCCTGGCCCAGCGGTGTCGTATCACCCCGCGAGGGCCACTCGGACGAGGAGTGAAACATGTCGAAGCGCGCCCGCAAGCGTCGCGACCGTAAGAAGAACGGCGCGAACCACGGCAAGAAGCCCAACTCCTGATCATTCGATCAGACCACGAAGGCCCCCGCACCGATCCGGTACGGGGGCCTTCGTGTGAGCTGAGCCGCGTTACTCGAAGGTCTGCTCGATCTTGACCTCGGTGCGTTCGATGGTGATCGCGCCCTTGGTCTGCACGGTCTGGCGGATCGAGGCCCGCAGCCGGGACTTGAGGTCGTCCGGCGCGTGGTCGCCGCCACACTTACGGGCGAGCAGCTGCTTGATGTGCTCGTCGATGCCGTATTCCTCGAGGCAAGGCGGGCAGTCCTCGATGTGCTTGCGCAAGGCCGCGTCGCGCTCCTCGCTGCACTCCCTGTCCAGCAGCAGGTAAATGTCGGCGAGGGCTTCCTCGCACTTGACCTTGTCGTCCGCGCCGCTGCAGTAGTCGTCGGTCATCGCCCCGCCACCTCCTGCTGTTTGCCCGCGCGGATGAAGCCCCGCTCGCGGGCGACGTCGGCGAGCAGGTCACGGAGCTGGGCGCGGCCGCGGTGCAGCCGGGACATCACGGTGCCGATGGGCGTGTCCATGATCTCGGCGATCTCCTTGTACGCGAAACCTTCGACATCGGCGAGGTAGACCGCGAGGCGGAACTCCTCTGGCAGCTTCTGCAGCGCTTCCTTGACGTCGGCGTCGGGCAGGTTGTCCATCGCCTCGACCTCGGCCGAGCGCAGCCCGCTGGAGGTGTGATTCTCCGCCTTGGCGATCTGCCAGTCGGTGATCTCCTCGGTGGGCTGCTGCACCGGCTGGCGCTGACGCTTGCGATAGCCGTTGATGTAGGTGTTCGTGAGGATGCGGTACATCCACGCCTTGAGGTTCGTACCCGCCTTGAAGGACGCGAAGGCCGCGTACGCCTTCAGGTACGTCTCCTGGACGAGGTCCTCGGCGTCGGCGGGATTCCGGGTCATCCGCATGGCGGCCGAGTACAGCTGGTCGAGCAGGGGCATCGCGTCCCGCTCGAAGCGCTCGGCCCGCGCGGCCGCCTCTTCGGCGTCCGTGCCCGTGTCCGGCGCGGGATTCTGCGTGCTCGGCAAACCGTTCCCTTCCCGATCGGCGTCGATGCGCTTGTGCGCATGAGACGTCGACGAGTTTACGCGCGGACGGATCACCTGGCCGCCCGGCGTGCGCGGGATCAGGATTCGGGGAGCTTCGAGTGTGGTGGACACGTGGCTTCCAACAGTGCGGCCCGGCCGGGCATTCCCGGCGCGCTCGTAGACTCCGCCCATGGCAGGCAAGGGAACCCCGGCGACGGCGCTGCTGGCGAAGCAGAAAGTGACGCACACACTGCACACCTACGACCACGACCCGCGGGCCGAGTCGTACGGCCTCGAAGCCGTCGAGGCGCTGGGGCTCGATCCCGCGCGCGTGTTCAAGACACTGGTCGCCGAGGTCGACGGGAAACTGACCGTCGGCGTGGTCCCGGTCACCGGCCAGCTGGATCTGAAGGCGCTGGCGGCCGCCGCGGGCGGCAAGAAGGCGAAGATGGCCGACCCCGCCGCCGCGCAGCGCGCGACGGGATACGTGCTCGGCGGGATCTCGCCGCTCGGGCACCGGAGCCGGCTGCCGGTGGTGATCGACGCCTCGGCGGAGAAGTTCGAGACCGTGCACTGCTCGGCCGGACGGCGCGGCCTGGAGGTCGAACTCGCGCCCGGTGACCTGGTGCGGCTTACGGGTGCCGTCGTCGCCCCGATCGCGAGCTGACCCCGCAATTAGTCACCTACTTGCGGCAGGCGCGTGAGCGACCATCGCAAGTAGATGACTGATTGCGGGAGGTCGGTTCACCCTCGCGAGGGAGGGGGGTCGGTCCGCAGCGGGAAGATCACGCGGCCGCGCTCGGGAATCGTCATCGGCAAGCGAACGACGATTCCGGGGAGCTACGAAATGACCGAGACCGTGTCCGGCGTACCGAGATGGGCGAACCTCGCCGCCCACGCCACGCTGCTGGCGACGTTGCCGTCCGGGCTGTGGCGGATCGCGATGGGCCTCGGCGTCCCGGTCGGGTTCACCACACAAGGGCTGACGGAGTTCGGCATCCCCGGCTGGGGCACGGCCTACGTCTTCGGCCTGAGCCTTCTCGCCGAAGCGCTCGCGTTCCTCACCCTCGGGCTGGTCCGGCCATGGGGTGAGGTGTGGCCGCGCTGGATCCCGGGGCTGCGTGGCCGCCGGATCCCGCCGCTCGCGGCGATCCTCCCGGCCGCCGCCGGTGCGATCGCCCTGACCGCGCTGAGCGTCCAGGCGCTGTTCGGCTGGGCGGAGGCCGGTTCTTCGATGGCGCCGGGCAGCTGGGAGGACTCGCCGGTCTACGGCATCGTCATGGCGGCCTGTTACGCGCCGCTCCTGCTCTGGGGCCCGTTGCTGGCGGCCGTCACCGTGCATTACGCTCGGCGACGGCTCTCAGGCGAGCGGCCGCAGCACACGCTCCAGCCACTCGGCGGCCGCGCGTGACACGCCTTCCAGGTCCGCACTGAGGTTGTGGTCGCCCTGGAGCACCACGATCTCGTGATGCGGCCCCGCCTTGGGCAGGCCGAACGGGTCACGCTCGCCCTGCACCACCAGTGTCGGGACTTCGACGGCGTCCAACTCGCCCTGCCGGGACTTCTCCGGCTTTCCCGGCGGGTGTTCGGGGAAGGCAAGGCAGAGCACCGCCACCGCCTGTCCCGCCGCGGCGGTCCGGCAGGCGACGCGGGCTCCGGAGGACCGGCCGCCGAAGACGATCGGGAGGTCGTCGAAGTGTGCGGAGATCTCGTCGGCCACGGTGAGCCAGGCTGTGTCGAGCTGGGTGGCGGGTGCGGGAGCGCGGCGGCCCGCCACCCGGTACGGCTGTTCGACGAGCGCGACGTGGACACCGGCCGCCCGCGCCGCCCGGGTGACCGCGACCAGGTCCTTCGCGCCGATCCCGCCGCCGGCGCCGTGGCCGAGCATCAGCACCGCGATGCCCTCCTCGGCGCAGTGCAGCTCGGCCCGCGCGGGGCCGTAGGCGGTGTCGATCTCCAGTTTCGTCATGACTTCGGCACGTCGAAGAGCGCGCTTTCGGCGGCTGGTTCGACGCGGTCCAGCAGCTGCGGGCCGTTGTTGCGGACGTTGTTGACCAGGCTGGACACCGGCCGCAGCTCGATCGTGTCGACCAGGTCCTCGGCGGGCGGGACGAGCAGGTCGGTGACGTCGGACCGGTCGGGGTCGAGCCAGGTGTCCCACTTCTCGCGCGGCATCAGCAGCGGCATGCGGTGGTGGATGTCGGTGAGCCTGCCGACCGAGTCCGTGGTGATCACGGAGAAGGTGATCAGCGGGTCGGCTTCCTTGTCGTCCTTCGGCCGCCAGGTCTCCCAGATACCGGCGAACGCGAGCGAACCGTCATCCGGCCCGGTCATGAAGAAGGGCTGCTTCTCCTTACCGTCACGCCGCCACTCGTACCAGCCGTCGGCGGGGACGAGGCAACGCCGCGCGGAGACCGCCTTCTTGAACGACGGCTTCTCCTTGGCCGTCTCGGCACGCGTGTTGATCATCTTCGAGCCGACTCCGGGGTCCTTCGCCCAGAACGGGACCAGTCCCCAGCGCATCATCCGCAGCGACCGGACGGCGGGCTCGTCCTCGAGCACCGCGCCGTCTGCGTCCCGCGGATGCCGCTGCACCACGGTGGGGACGTCCTTGGTCGGCGCCACGTTGTGATCGGTCCGGATCCGGCCCTCGGTCAGATCCACCGCGGCGAACTCGTCGATCAGCGCCGCGGGATCCTTGGTGGCGGCATAGCGCCCGCACATGCGAAAACCTCCCTGATCGACCGTCATCGTTACACGCCGGCCGGACGATGGCGAGCAGCATGGGATCATTGTTCCGCGGTGTTCGAAGAGCAGGAGGCGGTTTGGCTGGCAAGGACTGGCGCAGGCTGGACGAAACCGACGTGCGGATCCGTCCCGGCAAGGGCACCAGGCCGCGCAGCAAACGCCGCCCCGAGCATGCCGACGCCTCCACGGCGATGGTCATCGGCAAGGACCGCGGGCGCTGGACCTGCGCGATCGACTCGGATCCGGAGCGCGTCGTCACCGCGATGCGGGCCCGCGAGATGGGCCGGGTCTCGGTCGTCGTCGGCGACACCGTCGGCATCGTCGGTGACGTGAGCGGCAAGCCGGACACGCTCGCCCGCATCATCCGGGTGGACGAACGTTCCAGTGTGCTGCGCCGGACGGCGGACGACACAGATCCCTTCGAACGGGTGGTCGTCGCCAACGCCGAGCAGTTGCTGATCGTGACCGCGCTGGCCGACCCCCCGCCGCGCACCGGGTTCATCGACCGCTGCCTCGTCGCCTGCTACGCGGGCGGCCTCGAACCTGTCCTGTGCCTGACGAAGGCCGACCTCGCGAGCCCGGACGAACTCCTCGCCGGCTACGCGGGCCTCGACATCCCGGCCGTGGTCACCCGGCACGACGAACATCCGGAGGAACTCACCGGGCGGCTCAAGGACCGGGTCACCGCGCTGGTCGGGCATTCGGGTGTCGGGAAGTCCACTTTGGTCAACCGGCTGGTGCCGGACGCCGGACTGGCGACCGGAGTGGTCAGCGCGGTCGGCAAGGGCAGGCACACGTCCGTCGCGGCGGTCGCGCTGCCCCTTCCCGGCGGCGGCTGGGTGGTCGACACGCCCGGCATCCGCTCCTTCGGGCTCGCGCACGTGACCGCCGACGACATCGTGCTCGCCTTCGAGGAGTTCGCCGAGGCCGCCGAAGAGTGCCCTTCCGGCTGCGGCCACCTCGGGCCGCCTTCGGACCCGGACTGCGCGCTCGACGACGTTGTCACCGACGGTCACGCCAGCCCGGAGCGACTGGGCTCATTGCGCCGGCTTTTGGGGTCCCGAGCTGGGCATGACGACGATCGGTAACTAATTTCGGCCTGGAGCGATAACCCGTTCGGATTAGATCAACTTTTCTGAGGGGTCCACTTGAAGCGCGTAATCACGCTCGCCGCCATCACCACGGCCGCCGTCCTGGCGCTGTCCGCCTGCGGTGGCGAGAAGCAGCCCGGCGCGGCTGCCCCCGCTCCTTCCGAAGCGAAGAGCATGCTTTCGTCGCCGCTGGGCGACGCGGTCCAGCTGGCCGCTCTCACCAAGGAGAGCACGACGAAGGCCAAGTCGTCGAAGGTCTCCATGGAGGCCTCTTCCGGCGGCCAGACCATGACCGTGACCGGTCAGGGCCTGTACGACGGCGAGAACAGCAAGTTCTCGATGTCGATGGACAGCGACGGCAAGAAGATGGACATCCTGTTCGTCGACAAGGCGCTGTACTTCAAGCTCGACGCCGCCGACAAGGCGGAGATGAAGACCGACAAGGAGTACGTGAAGGTCTCGGCCGACGGCCAGGACCCGATGTCGCAGCTGCTCGGCAAGATGATGTCGAAGGCCGTCAAGGACAGCGACCCGTCCCGCACCCTGGAGCAGGTCGCGAAGGCCGGGAAGATCACGAAGTCGGACCAGGTCCAGCTGAACGGTGAGCTGACCAACCACTACGTCATCGACATCGAGGTCGAGAAGGCGATCGCGCTCGTCGTGGGCGAGGCCGGTGTGCCGCTCCCGCCCGAGGCGCAGAAGCAGATCGACGCGAAGCTCAAGGGCAAGAACGTCACCATCCCCACCGAGCTGTGGCTCAACGCCGACAACCTGCCACTGCAGGTCACCATGGACCAGACCGCGTTCATGAAGGCGCTGGGAGCTCCCGGTGAGGGCTCGGCGAAGGCCACCATCAAGTACACCGACTGGGGCACGCCGATCACCGTCACCGCCCCGCCCGCCGACCAGGTCGGCGACCTGGCGGAGATCATGAAGAAGGCCGGCGGCCGGTAGTGCGTCGCACTTTCAAGGTGGCAGCGGTGGCCGCGGCCCTGACCCTCGTGGTCACGGGCTGCGGCACCCGCCCGGCCGCGACGGCCGAGAACAAGGGTGGCGAGCTCGCGCTGGCCACCCCGTTCGCCGACGCGCTCGGCCTCGTCGAGGCGGCGAAGCAAGGCACTCGGAAAGCGAAATCCTCCAAGACGACCGTCGACGGGGTGATGGGGACTTCCAAGGTCACGGGCACCATGGTGGCGTTCTACGACGGCGCGGCCTCGAAGATCGAGGCGAACATGACCTTCGACGGTGAAACGGGCACGTTGCGTCTGGTGGACCAGACGCTGTTCGTCAAGTTCCCCGCGGCGGAGAAGGCTCGGCTCAAGACGGACAAGGTCTGGGGGAAGATTCCGCTGAACAGCGAGGATCCCCAGACGAAGGCCGCGGGGAAGGCCCTGCTGAAGTCGATCGACATGAGCGACCCGGCGAAGCAGCTGGAGCTGGTCGAAAAGACCGGCCGCATCGTCAGGTCGGAGCAGACCCAGCTGGACAACGTCCCGGTGAACCACTACTTCGTCGAGTTCGACGCCAAGAAGCAGATCGAACTGTTCCTCGGCGACGACCTCTCCGCCGATCAGCGGGCGGAGGTCGAGAAGCGGCTCGCGGGCAAGGACCTGCGGGTCCCGGCCGAACTCTGGCTCAACGCCGAGCAGGTTCCGCTGAAGATGACCACGGACCTGACCTCGTTCCTGAAGTCGATCGGAGATTCACCGGCCGGTGAGGCCAAGTCGACGTACACCTACAGCGACTGGGGCACGCCGGTGGACATCGCGCCGCCGCCCGCCGCCGAGGTGGGCGACTACGCCGAGATGATGAAGCAGGCGGGCGGCTAGCCTTCTGCTCGCACCTGAAGGCCCCCTTCCCTCGGTTCAGCCGAGGGAAGGGGGCCTTCACGCGTACCCCGACATTCGGACGGTGGAAATTCACGCGACAGGCACTACGGTGGTGGTACAGACCATTCACCCGAGGGAGTCCTATGCGTGCCACCGGATTCGCCGTCGTCTGTACCGCTCTCCTGCTGCTGGGCGGCTGTTCCGGCGGAGAGGAACCGGCGGCGCCACCCGCGCAGGACGCGGCGCAGCTGGCTTCGGCCGCCGCCGCGGGCACCCAGAAGGCCCGTTCTTCCAAGGTCGCGCTCGAGACCACCGCGGAGGACGGCCGCAAGGTCGTCGTCACCAGTTCCGGGCTCTACGAGGGTCCGAACAGCAAGTTCTCCATGGTCGCCGAGGTCGCCGGTGAGAAACGGGACCTGATCTTCGCCGACGGCGTCCTCTACTACCACCTGTCGGACGCCCAGCTCCAGGAGAACAAGACCGGCAAGGAATGGGTCAAGATCACCGCCGACGGCAAGGACGCGCTCTCCGCGGCCAACGGCGCGCTGATGACGAAGGTCGTCGAGACGATGGATCCCACCCGCACGATCGACCGGATCGCGAAATCGGGCAAGGTCACCAAGTCCGAACAGGCCGACGTGAACGGCACGGCCGCCACGCATTACGTCCTCGATCTCGGCGGCGCCCCCGCCGAGGTGTGGCTGGACGCCGAGCAGCGTCCGGTGCAGGTCAGCGTGGACAAGGCCACGGTGAAGTACGAAAGCTGGGCTTCGGACGTGGTGATCATCGCGCCGCCGCCCGAGGCGGTCGGCGACAGCCGCTGAGCCGTTCCCCCGATCGGGGTGAGGTCCGCGGCTGTGTTTCGCTTGGGTGCCCGCACTGTGAAAGCAGGTCCTCATGCGAAGAACGGCCCTGTCTACCGTTGTGCTCGTACTCGGCGCGCTGCTCGGCGCGTGCGACGGCGAGACCGTCTCGTTCACCGACGCCCGCGCGCTCGCCGACGGGGCCATGTCCGCCATGAACGGCAAGGCCGCGAAGTTCGCCACGGACGTCACGGCGGGCACGATGCGATCGAAGAGCCAGGGGCAGGCGCGGGTCGCGGGGACGGGCACCGCACTGGCCATGACCACGGACTTCCTCGGCGAGGCGCTCGAACTACGGCTGGTCGACAAGACCGTCTTCGCGAAGGTTCCCGAGGCCGCCCGTGAGGACGTTCCCGGCGGGAAGCCCTGGGTCAAGGTGTCCCCCGACGGCGCGGACCCGTTCTCGCAGGTCGCCGGCGGCAGCATCGACCAGCTGGCCAAGCAGAACGATCCGGCCCGCGCGCTCGACCAGGTGCGGCGGGCGGGCACGCTCACCGAATCGGGGCACGTCGAACTCGACGGCGTGTCCGCCGAGCGCTACCGGCTCGACGTCGACATGGCCGCGCTGGGCGGTGACCTGCCCGCCGGGTTGTCGGCGGAAGCCGTCGGCGAGCTGCAAGGCAAGCTCGGGAAGATCCCGATGGAGGTCTGGCTCGACGACGCGCACCAGCCGCTGCAGATCGTGCTCGACCTCGCCCCCGTCCTCGCCGCTTCCGGCGTCCCGGACAGCGCGATGGCCCGGATCGTCACGCGTTACCGCGAATGGGGCACGCAGGCCGACATCCAGGCGCCGCCGCCGGAGGAGATCGGGGAGATCCCGGCGGGCTGACCCTGTCACGTTCCCCGGACCCGTCTCGTCCCTCTTGTGAAGGCGACAGGAGGAACGAACATGCGCGTGATGGTGATCGGGGCGACCGGGGTGCTGGGACGTCCGCTTGTGCGTCGGCTGCTGGCCGAAGGCCACGAGGTGAGCGGGCTGGCCCGCGGTGAGGACCGCGTCGCCGCGGTGCGGGAGACCGGGGCGAAACCGGTGCAGGGCTCGCTGTTCGACGTCGATTCGCTGGCAGGCGCGCTGAACGGGCACGACGCGGTGGTGAACGTCGCGACGCGGATCCCGGACGCGCGCCACGCGATGACGTTGTCCGGCTGGGCCGAGAACGACCGAGTGCGGATCGAGGGCAGCCGGACCCTCGCCGACGCCGCCCGCCGGGTCGACGAGCTGGGAATCGTGGTGCAGGAAGGGATTTCGTTCGTCTACGCCGACGGCGGCGACGAGGAACTCGATGAGGACGCGCCTCTCGCGCTGAGCGGCAACATCGCGTCTTCGACGGTGGCGCACGCGAACATCGCGGAACTGGCGGACGAGGGTCGCACCGCGATCCGGCTGCGGATCGGGCTCCTGGTCGGAGACGACGCGATGACCACGACGATGCTGGCGGCCGCGCGGCGCGGCTCGCCGCTGATCATCGGCCGCCGGACCGACTGGACCGCGCCGATCCACCCGGACGACGCGGCGGCGGGCGCGATCGCGGCGCTGCGGGCGCCGAGCGGCGTCTACAACCTGGCCGCGGATCCGGTGCGGAAGCAGGAACTCGGCGAGGCGATGGCCGTCGCGGCCGGTGTCCGGCGGCCGCGCGCGGTGCCGAAGTGGCTGGCGAACCGGCTGGGCCTGATGTCGGTGCTGGCGCGTTCGCAGCGGGTCGTCTCGGGCCGGCTCACCGAAGCGACCGGCTGGCGGCCCGAACGCCCCGTGCCCGGCCCGTCCTGGTTCTGAAACCCCCGCGATTCGGCACCTGCTTGCGATCGTTGCGCGCGCAACGATCGCAAGCAGGTGCCGAATCGCGGGTGGCTACAGGAGTTCCAGCAGGAACGGGAGCTCTTGGGGCGCGTACCAGGCGAGTTCGTGGTCTTCGGCGTCGCCGAGGGTGAACTCCGCGTCCGGGTCGCCGAGGTCGGCCTGGTCGATCACCGCGGCGGCGGCCTGCACCGACTCCGCGGCCTCCGCGGCGTCGACGTGGATCGCGGCGACGTCGGCGATCTTCACCGGCCCGGACAGCCGGACGACGGCGGCGTCGAGGTCCGGGCGCAGCGTGACGTCCTCGATGTCGGCCGAGATCACCACCCGCCGCGGCTCGGGCTTCTCCTCGGCCTCGATCAGCCGGAGCGACGCCCTGGCGGCGTCGAGCAGCGCGGCGTACTCGAGTTCTTCGTCGGATCCGCTGGCGTAGGACTCCCGCAGCGCCGGGGTCAGCGCGAATCCCGTGCCGCTGCGCGCCCGGAACTCCCCCGAGGTTTCGAGCTCACGGAGCATCGCGATCGTCGCCGGTAGATAGACCCTCACCAGTGCGCACCCTTCAGCTCTTCCAACGATTCCTCGATCATCCCGGCGAGCAGGTCCACATCGGACACGGCCTTGCGGTCGCCGTTCAGTCCGAAGTAGACACCCCCGTGATACGAGGTGACCCCGATCGCCAGCGCCTGATTGCGCACCAGCGGCATGACCGGGAACATCTCCACCATCTTCGCCTGTCCCGCGTAGAGCGGCACCTGCGGGCCCGGCGAGTTCGTGATCAGCACGTTGAAGATGCGCCCCGACATCGACCCGGCCGCCCGCGCGCCCAGCGAATGCAGCGTCGCCGGCGCGAAGCCGCCGACCGTCAGCAGCCCGCGCGCGGCGACCGAACGGCCGGAGTCGAGGTGGTCCGCCATCGCGTGGCCGATGTGCTGCAACCGCAGGACCGCGTTCGGCTCGCCGACCGGGAGATCCACCAGATAGGCGTCGACCTGGTTCCCGACCAGGGCGGGCGTCGAGTATTCGGCCGTCTCGGCGTCGCGGACGGCCATCGGCACCAGCGCGCGCACGGTGGTCGTCGCGGTCAGGTTCGAACCGCGGGAGAGCAGCCATTCCCGCAGTGCGCCGGTGATCGCCGCGAGCACGACGTCGTTGACCGTGCCTCCGTGGTCCGCGCGGACCTTGCGGAAATCCTCCAGCCGCGTGCGGACCACGGCGAACATGCGGCCGCCGGAGGTGCGGACGTTGAGCGGCCCGGACGGCGCCGGATGCACCATCGTCTTCAGCGCCGACGCGACGTCACCGACCGTTTCGGTGACCTTGCCCGCCATCGCGGTGGCGTCGTGGGCGATGGACCGGACGTTCTCCACCAGCTCCGTCGGCCGCTGCACGGTCTCGGCCACCGCGTCGAGGATCAGCTGCGTGCGGCTCGGTTCCCGGCGTGGATGCCAGTTGTCGTCGAACGGTTCGGGCTCCTGCGGGGTGGCGTCGAGGATCAGCTGGCCGAGCTCGATGGTGCCGAGCCCGTCCACGACCGACTGGTGCGTCTTGGTCACCAGGGCGACGCGATCCCCCGCGAGCCCCTCGACGAAGTACGCCTCCCAGAGCGGCCTTCCCGGGTCGAGCCGCCTCGACATCAGCCGGGCCACGAGATCGAACAGCTGGCCGTCGGAGCCCGGCTGCGGCAGCGCGGACCGGCGGACGTGGTAGTTCAGGTCGAAGTCGACGTCGTCGACCCACACCGGCCGCGCGAGATGCCCCGGCACCTCCAGCACCCGCTGCCGGTAGCGCGGCAGGAACGCCAGCCGCTGCCCGATGAGGTCCAGCAGCTGCTCGTGGGTGAAGCCGTCGCGCGGTCGCTCGAAGACCGCCACGCCGCCGACGTGCATGGGGGTCGAGTGGTCTTCCACGTACAGGAACGAGGCGTCGAGCGCGGAGAGGCGGTCGGGCATGGGCCGATCCTTACATAGTGGGACACTCGCCGGTGTGGGTGATGAGTCGGTGATCTCGCCGAAGGACCGGTTCCTGACGGTGTACGGGCGCAAACCGGTGCTCGAGGCGCTGGACGACGCGACGCTCGAGGTGGACAAGGTGATTCTCGCCGACACCGTGCGCGGGCCGAACGCCGCCGAGATCGAGCGTGCCGCCAAGGCCGCCGGAGTGCCGGTGCAGCGGGCGAGCGCGCACCGCGTGAAGGTGCTGGCCGGCAACGGCAAACAGGACCAAGGGGTGCTGGCCGACGTCGTCGCCCCGCGAATGCGGTCGCTGCACGCGGCCCTTTCCGACGGCAGGCCGCCTTCGCGGGTGCTGCTGCTCGACGGCATCACCACCCCGGCGAACGTCGGGATGATCCTGCGCACGGCGACCGCCGCCGGGCTGGAGGGTGTCGTGGTGCCGCGTCGCGGGGTCGCCGCCCTCGACCCGATGGTGGTCAAGGCTTCGGCCGGGGTCGCGTTCCGCGCGCCGGTGCTGCGGTGCGGCAGCGCGCGCGAAGCGGCCGAAATGCTCACCGAAGCCGGGTACGGCATCTACGCGCTGGGCGCTTCGGCACACAGTTCGGTGTTCGACGTCGAGCTGCCGCAGCGCGCGGCCTTCGTACTGGGCGGGGAGACGAACGGGGTCGGCGCCGAGGTCGGCGAACTGGTGACCGAATGGGTGTCGATCCCGATGCCCGGCGAGGTCGAGTCGCTCAACGTCTCGGCAGCCGCCGCGGTGCTGTCCTTCGAGCTGGTGCGCCGGGCTAAGGCTTCGGGAACAAAGCGCTGAGCTCGGTCAACGTCTCCTCGACCGACGTGTGGTGCACTCCCGCCATCCCGGCCGACACCGCGGCGCGGACGTTGTGCGCCGCGTCGTCGACGAACACGCACCGGTCTGCCGTCAGGTCGAGCAACCCCGCGGTGAGCAGGTAGACCTCGCGTTCGGGTTTGGCCACGCCGACCTCGCCGGAGAAGACGAGCGCGTCGAAGAACGGGGCGAGCGACCGCTTGGCCTCGTCCGACGCGCCGGGAGCGTTCGACAGCAAGGCCGTTTTGATACCGCGCCCCCTGGCCGCCCGCAGATAGGCGTACAGCTCGTCCGCGCCGTCGTCCGTGAGCACCCCGACGTAGTCGATGACCAGCCCTTTCAGCACCGGCCCACCGTACACAAGCGATCACCGCACGGTTCATCCTCTCGGGCGGTCCCTGTCTCCGGTCGGCCCGCCACCGGTCCCTTACTTGCTGGGCGTGGCCGAGGGGCCGCGGAGGGGGACTGTCTGATGGGTTCGTACGTACTGAGACGGCTTGAGCCGTTCGAACCGCCGTACCGGCTCGCCGGCAGACCGGGCAGGGCGGTGCACCGGGTGGCGGCGCCGGACAACCAGCTCGTGCTCGATCTGCCGCTGTCCGGCGAAAAGATCGTGGAGGTCCCGGAGCCACGGCCCGACACCCCGGACGGGCGGCAGGTCGGCAGGCTGCTGACCACCATCCTCGAAGCCTGCGACGGACGCCGTCCGGCGGTCCAAGTGCGGCCGATCCTCGACCCGGCGCTCCACAGCGCGCTGCTCGACCGGGGCCGACGCCGTCCGCCTGGCGGCTACCGGCCGAAATCGATCCACCTGTGCCATCCCGCGGACGGCGTCATCGAGGCCTGCGCGACCGTCGAACAGAACGACCGCTGCCTCGCCTTGGCCGCCCGCTTCGAGCGGACTCCGTCGGGCTGGGTGTGCACCCGCTTCCACCTGCTGAAGCCGCCGCGCCGGGTCTCCGCGCTCGCGGCCTGATGCGCGTGAAGGCCCCCTTCCCTCGGCTGAGCAGCCGAGGGAAGGGGGCCTTCACGCGCTTTGGGGTGCTTTAGCGGCGCGGGCCCTTCTTGCCCTTTTTCTGGGAGGCGCGCTGCGCGGCACGACGCTCCCGGCGGGTTCCGCTCTGGTCACCGCCGTCGCTCGCGCCACCGTCCGAATGCGACTCGACGCCGCCGTCCTCGGACGGGCCCGACATGGTCAGCCCGGACTGCGAACCGCCGCCGAGTCCCTTGCCCCGCAAGGCGGACGGCACGGATTCGGTGTCGGTCGCCGGCCCCTGCGGCGGCGTCGGACGGGCGTGCCGTCCGTCGCCGTTGGCGGCCTGGCCGTTCCCGGAGCCGACACCGGCGGGCAGCGCGGACGCGGACTCCGGCGACGGCGTGGCGGGTTCGGCCTGCTCGACCTGGAGGTTGAACAGGAAGCCGACGGCCTCCTCCTTCAGCGACTCCAGCATCGCGCGGAACATGTCGTAGCCCTCGCGCTGGTACTCGATGACCGGGTCGCGCTGGGCAAGGGCCCGCATGCCGATGCCCTCCTTGAGATAGTCCATCTCGTAGAGGTGCTCACGCCACTTGCGGTCGAGCACGGTGAGCATCACCTGACGCTCCAGGCTGCGCATCGCGCCTTCGCCGACCTTGGCGTCGATCTCGGCCTCACGCTCGTCGTACGCGCGGTGGGCGTCTTCGAGCAGCGCCTGACGCAGACTGTCGGCGTCGAGGTCGTCGTCCTCGGTGAGCTCTTCCCAAGTGACCTTGACCGGGTACAGCGTCTTGAGCGCCGTCCACAGCTTCTCGTGGTCCCAGTCCTCGGCGTAGCCCGAAGAGGTCTCTTCGGTGACGTACGCGTTGATGACGTCGACCAGCATGTGCTCGATCTGCTCGCGAAGATCCTCGCCCTCGAGGACGCGCAGGCGCTCGGCGTAGATCACCTTGCGCTGCTCGTTCATGACCTCGTCGTACTTGAGGACGTTCTTGCGGATCTCCATGTTCTGCTGCTCGACCTGCGTCTGAGCGCTCTTGATCGCCTTGGAGACCATCTTGTGCTCGATCGGCACGTCGTCCGGCAGCCGCATGGTGGTCATGACCCGCTCGACCATCGTCGCGTTGAAGCGGCGCATGAGCTCGTCACCGAGCGACAGATAGAACCGGGACTCGCCAGGGTCGCCCTGACGGCCGGAACGACCGCGGAGCTGGTTGTCGATGCGGCGGGACTCGTGCCGCTCGGTGCCGAGCACGTACAGGCCGCCTGCCTCGCGGACCTCCTCGGCCTCGGCCTTGGTCTCCGCCTGGATGTCTTCGAGCACCTTCGGCCAGGCGGCCTCGTACTCCTCGGAGTGCTCCACCGGGTCGAGACCGCGGGCGCGCAGCACCTCGTCGGCGATGATGTCCGGGTTGCCGCCGAGCACGATGTCGGTACCGCGGCCCGCCATGTTGGTGGCGACGGTGACCGCGCCCTTGCGCCCCGCCCGGGCGACGATCAGCGCCTCCCGGTCGTGGTGCTTGGCGTTGAGGACCTCGTGCGGGACACCCAGCTTGAGCAGCAGCTTCGACAGGTGCTCGGACTTCTCGACACTCGTGGTGCCGACCAGTACCGGCTGGCCCTTCTCGTGCCGCTCGGCGATGTCCTCGGCGACGGCCTCGAACTTCGACTGCTCGGTCTTGTAGATCAGGTCGGCCTGGTCGGCGCGGACCATCGGCTTGTTGGTCGGGATCGGCACCACACCCAGCTTGTAGGTCTGGTGGAACTCGGCCGCCTCGGTCTCGGCGGTACCGGTCATGCCCGACAGCTTGTCGTAGAGCCGGAAGTAGTTCTGCAGCGTGATCGTGGCGAGCGTCTGGTTCTCGGCCTTGATCTCGACGCCTTCCTTGGCCTCGATCGCCTGGTGCATGCCCTCGTTGTAGCGGCGGCCGTGCAGGATGCGGCCGGTGAACTCGTCGACGATGAGGACTTCGCCGTCACGGACGATGTAGTCCTTGTCGCGCTTGTAGAGCTCCTTGACCTTCAGCGCGTTGTTCAGGTAACCGACCAGCGGCGTGTTCGCGGCCTCGTAGAGGTTTTCGATGCCGAGCTGGTCCTCGACGAACGCGACACCCTTCTCGGTGACACCGACGGTGCGCTTGCGGATGTCCACCTCGTAGTGGATGTCCGCCTTCATCAGCGGGGTCATCCTGGCGAACTCGACGTACCAGCGCGACGACTGGTCGGCCGGGCCGGAGATGATCAGCGGCGTCCTGGCCTCGTCGATGAGGATGGAGTCCACCTCGTCGACGATCGCGAAGTTGTGGCCGCGCTGCACGCAGTCTTCGAGGCTCCACGCCATGTTGTCGCGGAGGTAGTCGAAGCCGAACTCGTTGTTCGTACCGTGCGTGATGTCGGCGGCGTACTGCTCGCGGCGGACCGCGGGCGTCTGGTCGGCCAGGATGATCCCGACCTCGAGGCCGAGGAAGCGGTGGATACGGCCCATCCACTCGGCGTCACGTTTGGCGAGGTAGTCGTTCACCGTGATGACGTGCACGCCTTTGCCGGACAGCCCGTTCAGGTACGCGGGAAGCACCTGGGTCAGGGTCTTGCCCTCACCGGTCTTCATCTCGGACACCTGGCCGAGGTGCAGCGCGGCGCCGCCCATCAGCTGGACGTCGTAGGGCCGCTGGCCGAGCACGCGCCAGGCCGCCTCCCTCGCCACCGCGAAGGCCTCCGGCAGGAGGTCGTCGAGGGACTCGCCGTCCGCGTGCCGTTTACGGAACTCGTCGGTCTTGGCCCGCAACGCGGTGTCCGAAAGTTCCTTGACGTCGTCTTCGAGGGTGTTGATGTGATCGGCGATGTGTCGCAGCCGCTTCACCATTTTGCCCTCGCCCGCGCGGAGCAGGCGGTTCAGCACCATCCGGTCGACCTCACTAGCTGATTGTGATCGCACCCGAGCCGGTCCCGGGCAATCTCGTACGCGGTGGTGCCGGGTAACGCACCACCGTCCGACCCCATCGTAGGGAACACCCCGGTGTTCGCGCACGCACCGTCGGTCGGTACCTGACCGAGCGGGGGCGTATCCCGCCTGATCCGGACACGACGGCGGCCCGCACGGGACGCGTGCGGGCCGCCGTCATGGACGTAGGGGCCGGCTAACTCAGCCGGATGACGCCGTAGTCGAAGCCTCGCCTCCGATAGACGACGCTCGGGCACCCGGCGTCGGAGTCGTTGAACAGATAGAAGTCGTGACCGACCAGTTCCATCTCATAGAGAGCCTGGTCGACCGTCATGGGCTCCGCGTCGTGTTTCTTCTCGCGGACGATGCGACCGGGCTGGTGTTCGGTCACCCCGTCATCCCAGCGCTGCTGGGGCATCTCGAACTCTTCACCGCTCTCGACAGCGAAACCGTTGGCCAGGGGTTCGGCCTCGGGCGCTTCGAGTACAGCGGTTCCCGCAAGATGCCGGGTGTCGGTGGTCATACCACCGGCGGCCGCCATCGAGGTCGCCTCGGCGACGGATTCCGGGCGGCTGCGGCCGTAGTGCACGCGCCGGCGGTCGTGTGTCTTCCGCAACCTGTTTTCGAGCTTGTTCAGTGCGGAATCCAGCGCTGCGTAGAAGTCGCCGGCACACGCTTCGGCGCGTACGGCGGGGCCTCGGCCCTTCCCGGTGATTTCGACGCGCTGGCAGTTCTTCGACTGCCGGCGATTGGGCTCATGGAAGAGCTCCACGTCGTAACGGATGACCTTCTTGTCGTAGCGCTCTAGCCGGGCCAGCTTTTCGCTGACAAGTGCCCGATAGTGGTCGGGCACCTCCACGTTGCGGCCCTTAACGACGATGTCCATACACGACCTCCCTCGCTGAAATGACTGCGAGCTGTAGATGTGTTCACTAGGGCGCCGGTAAAGCGGGGACGAAGCCCGGATCGCGGGCGATGAGGGAACTCGGCATACGGTCACGACGTCTCGTGTCGGATGTCCGAGCGCGGACTCAGCGCGGCTCCGGCGCCAGGGACATGGGCTGGTCACCTCCCTGCCTGCCGGGATTGCTGATAGCGCTGCACGTTAGCTCTAACACGCCGCGAGCAACAGCCCCCGAGCCGGGGGATATCAGGACGTGAGACCTCGTCACCGCATGCGACGACAAGGGTGCGACCAGCGGGACAATCCGGCCTGTCGGGCGTCGTCCCCGTGATTTGTTTTCACGCGGACGGCGCAAGCCTTCGGACAGGAAAAAGCCGAGGGTGACGCTCCCGGGGGAAACCGCCGCCACCCCGGTGGAGTGGCGGGCCGTTGGAGTGTTCCCCGGAAGATCCCTCATATCTCGTCAACGCCCATGTACCCATTCGCGTTCCCGATCATTCATCACTCTTGTAGGTGACGCCCCGATCACCCGGTGGCGGCCAGTGCGATCACCGCGGAAACGTGAATTCCGTTTACACCCAAAAGGCGTGCACAAGCGGCGACGGTCGCTCCGGTTGTGATCACGTCGTCAAGAAGTACGACTCTCTTTGGACAGTCCCCACGGACGAGGCGAATGCGACCGTCGAGGTTCGCCGCCCGCTCGGCACGGGTGAGCCCGACGGCGTCGCGGACCCCGGCACCGAGCTTGAGGACCGGCGCCACCGTCGCCGGTTTTCCGTTGCTCACATGCACTTTCGCGCATTCTTCGGCGACACGCTGGACGTGCGGTCCACCCCGGACACGCGAGGCGTGCCGTCTCGACGGGACAGGGACGAGACAAGGGCCTCGCGGCTCGCCTGGCAGCTGCTCCAGGGCATCGGCGACCGCCCGCCCGAGGGACGGCGCGAGGTCGCGGCGGCCGTGTTCCTTGTAGGCGAGGATCAGGCGACGGGCTTCGTCGGCGTACCGGGCCAGGGCGTAGACGGGGACGAGACCGGCCGTCGGGCCTCGGGTGATCTCGCTGAGCGAACCCCAGACGGACTGACAGGTCGCACAACAGGGCGCGCCCGGCACTCCGCAGGACGCACAGCGGGCGGGGATGAGCAGATCGAGGATTTTGGACATGGGGCGAGTGTCGGCCGGGGCTCCGACAGTTCCGGGGCCCGTCATGTCGTGACAGGTCCTGTTTGGACACTTTCCGGCCTGAAGGGGCCAGTCATGACAGCAGTTCCGGAGAAGGCCGCGGCTGTTGCGGAGCCGCTCCTTCGCCGCTTCTGACGCCTTCGCGCGCTACGCACCTTCGCGTCGCCAGGCCGCTGGGGCTCGCGGTCCGTGAGGGCCTCCTTCCCTACCCTCAAGGTAGCGAAGGAGGCCCTCACGGACTTCCAAAGCCCAGATTTCGCTAGCTCTGCTAGGAAAGCTAGCGATACTAAAGGTCCCTTGCTCCCCCAGCAGCGCCGCCGCGAAGACGGCGCCAAGTACATGAAGGCCCCCTTCCTTGCGCCTGGCGCAAGGAAGGGGGCCTTCATGTACTTCGAAGAGCGCTCAGCCCGGGTAGAAGGGGTCCGCGTCGGTGACGGTGTGCGCCTGCGGCCGCCACACCTCGCCCAGTTCGGACGCGACCCACAGCCCACCCGCGTCCGCGACCAGGTTCTGCCTGCTCGGGGCCGCGGTGACGCCGTGCACCGGCGGGGTCAGGTTCGAGCCGCTGAACGTGTCCATCCGCTGCCCGTCCAGCGGCACCTTGACCACCGGCAGGGTGCTCGACGAGGTCGCGGCGATCAGGTGGTCCTGGGTCGCCCAGTCGACGTCGACGACGTCCTTGAGGTCGCGTTCCTGCAGTTTCCGCGGCGCCCGCAGCGCCACCGAATCCGCCGTCCGCACGATCGAGGCGACCACCAGCTGCCCGTTGACGACCGCGGCCAGCCGTGAGCCGTCGCGCGAAAGACGCAGTTCGGTGATCTGGCCGAGGCTGGTGAGCATGGTCGCGTCGACGCCGGCCTTCACCCAGCGGCCGTCGGCGGCCAGGGTGACCCTGGCGACGGTGTTGTGGTCGACGACCGTCCAGACCTCGCCCGAAACCCCGCCGCCACCGCGGGCGACCGGCCGCCAGGTGGGGCGGCTCAGGCTGCCGCCGAACAGGTCCACCGAACCGAGGTCGTGCCCCAGTTCGCCGACCCGCAGCCACTGCCTGCCTTCGCGTTCTTCGACCACCGCGAGCCGTTTGCCGTCGACGGACTGCGCGGCGCTGACGACCTTGTACCCGCCGTTGCCCGCGGGTCCGCCGACCGGCGCCCCGTCGCCGAGCGACCGGACCCGCCCGTTCACGGTCATCAGTCCCAGCAGCTCCGAGTTGGGCGCGATGTCCACGTTGTAGTTGGGCAGTTCGCTGGAGCGCCAGTATTCGTGTTCGGGCACCAGCGCGGTGCCGTCGGCGAGCAGCCGGATCCGGCTCAGCGTCACCGTCTGCAACGAGAGGACGATCTGCGCGGCGATCAGGCTCCGGTCCGCGAGGCTGGCCCCGCCGACGCCGGTCAGGTTGATGTCCAGGGTCCCGTCGTCCGTGCTGCGGACGTTGGACTCGGTGGTGACCTGGTCGCCGAGGAGGTCCTTGACCGCGCCCTTCAACCCTTCCGACGGTCCCTGCAGCACCAGGTCCATCACCCGGCCGGGCAATCCGGCCTGCGGTTTCGCCGCGACGTACCGGAGGTCGGGGACGAAGGCGCCGGAATCCTGCGAGTAGAAGCTGATCGGCACCCGGAAGTAGTTGGTCGCGAAATCCTCGTCGATGACGGCGAGTTCCTGCGGCGGGTCCACGATCCGCCATTGGCCGTTCGGCTGCTTCCGCAGCTTGAACTGCTGCGAGTACTCGGCCTTCACCGGGATGAACGCGCTGTCGGGGCTCAGGTTGCCGAGTTTGAACCCGCGGACGTTCACCGTCTGCTCGTCCGGGTTCGCCGAGGGCGACGAAGTGTCGTAAACGGTGCCGAAGGTGTTGTCGATGATCGTCAGCCCTGGCGACGGCTTCCAGTTGCGGCGGGCCTCTTCGTCGAGGTAGACCCGCGCGTCGGCGTTCCCCGTACCCGGCGTCGCGGAGTTGCGGATGAACTGGCGGGTGACGGTCAGCGGGTCGATCCCGGCCACCGGTTCGGCGACGTCCGCCGGTGCCTGCCCCGGTTTTTCCCCGGGGACGGCGACAGGCTGGGATTCGAGCGGGATGTTCGCGCAGCCCGCGACCAGCAGGAACGCCGCGAGCAGGGGCAGCAGCCGCTTCACCGGCCCACCTCCTCTGGCTCGGCGAGGATCGCGTCGGGAGCGGGCCGGACCTCGAGCAGTCCGGACGACGACCCGTGCGGATCGGTCCCCTGGTGATCGGGCGGTGGCAGGACCAGCGGGCTCTCCCCCATTGGCGTGTCCTGCTGCCGAGGCAGCACGAGCCGGAAGCAGGCGCCGTGGCCGGTCTCGCCCCACGCGTCGAGCAGGCCGCCGTGCAACCGGGCGTCCTCCTGGCTGATCGCGAGGCCGAGCCCGGTGCCGCCGGTCCGGCGGTTGCGGGACGGGTCGGCCCGCCAGAAGCGGTTGAACACCAGTTCCGCCTCGCCGGGCTGGAGCCCGACACCGTGGTCCCGCACCGTGATGGCGACCGCGGTCTCGTTGACCGCCAGTGTCAGCACCACCGGGTTCCCTTCGCTGTGGTCGACCGCGTTGGCCAGCAGGTTGCGCAGGATCCGCTCGACGCGGCGCGCGTCGACCTCGGCGGGCGCCTCCTCGTCCGGCAGGATCAGCTCGACCGAACTGCCCGCGTTGCCCGCGATCACCCGGACCTGTTCGACGGCCCTGGTCGCGATCGGCCGGACGTCGATCAGCTCGGCCGAAAGCTCCTCGACCCCGGCGTCGAGCCTGCTGATCTCCAGCAGGTCGCCGAGCAGCGCCTCGAACCGGTCGAGTTCGTCGACCAGCAGTTCGGTGGAGCGGGCGAGCCCGGCCGGGAACTGCTCGCGCGACGCGTGGAGCACGTCGGCGGCCATCCGGACGGTGGTCAACGGGGTGCGCAGTTCGTGCGAGACGTCGGAGGTGAACCGGCGCTGCAACCCGCCGAACTCCTCCAGCTGGCGGATCTGCCGCTGGATGCTCGCGGCCATCTCGTTGTAGGACACGGCGAGTTTGGCGAGATCGTCCTCGCCGAGCACGGCGAGCCGCTGGTCGAGCTCGCCGCCCGCGAACTGTTCGGCCGCCGCGGCGGCCTGCCGGACCGGCCGGACCACCTGTCTGGTGACCAGGTTCGTGATCCCGGCCAGCAGGAGCAGCAGCACGAGACCACCGACGAGCAGCGTGTTCTGCACGGTCGAGACGGTGTTCTGCTCGCTGGTCAGCGGGTACAGCAGGTAGAGCTGGAGCGGGTTGATCATCGTGGTCACCGGCGCGCCGACGATCAGGTACGTCGTCTTGCCGCCGTCGGCCTCGGTGACCGTGTGCATCAGGTAGCTGACCTGCTCGGTCTCCACGAACTGGCGCAGCCGCACCGGCACCTTGTCGTACGGGCCCGCCGCGGCGGGCCTGCTCGACTGGTCGCGGCCGCCCGCGGCCAGCACCGGATCGAAGGTCCCCGCCGCCGATCCGGCGCCGTCCTTCGCCGTCGTGGTGCTGGTGATCTTCTTCAGCGCGTTGTTCAGCCGCGCCGTCATCGCGTCCGAGGATTCGGTGCCGACGCCGACCAGCTCACTGGCCGCGATCTCGACGACCGCCCTCGTCTGCGCGATCGCCGCGTTCTGCTTCGTCTCGAGCAGCCGTTCGGTGATCTGGTTCTGCAGCACCATGCCCAGTACGAACACCACGGCCGACGAGAGCGCCAGCGTGGACACGGTGACCCGGAACTGCAGCGAATGCCGCCACAGTTCGTTGAACGAGACGACCTTGCGGCGCACGAAAACCACGATGCGCCGGAGGTGGCGCATCGTGGTTTGGGCAAGCCTTCGCAAGCGTCCGCTCATGGGGTGATCACGGCGGGCCGGCCTTGTACCCGACACCGCGAACGGTCAACACCACCTCGGGGTGTTCCGGGTCCTTCTCCACCTTCGAGCGCAGCCGCTGGACGTGCACGTTCACCAGACGGGTGTCGGCGGCGTGGCGGTAACCCCACACCTGCTCGAGGAGCACCTCGCGGGTGAACACCTGACGCGGCTTGCGGGCGAGCGCGACCAGGAGGTCGAACTCCAGCGGGGTCAGCGGGATGGCCTTGCCCTCCCGCGTCACCTCGTGGCCGGGGACGTCGATCGCGAGGTCGCCGATCGTCAGCGACTCGGCGGGCTCGGCCTCGGTGCGGCGCATCCTGGCACGGACGCGGGCCACGAGTTCCTTCGGCTTGAAGGGCTTGACCACATAGTCGTCGGCCCCCGACTCGAGCCCGAGGACGATGTCCACGGTGTCGCTCTTGGCGGTGAGCATCACGATCGGCACCCCGGACTCGGCGCGGATCGCCTTGCAGACGTCGATGCCGTTCATCCCGGGCAGCATGAGGTCGAGGAGGACCAGGTCGGGTTTCAGCTCACGGAGCGCGGGCAGCGCACGTGAGCCGTCGGCGACGACGGCTGTGTCGAACCCCTCCCCACGCAGCACGATGGTGAGCATCTCCGCGAGAGCAGGGTCGTCGTCGACGACCAGAACGCGTGCCTTCATAAACCTATGTTCGCACTAGTTTCCCCGCGCAGGCGCGCGACCCGGCGATGTGACCACCAGAAAGATCATCGAATCGGGCAAATTGCTCCATCCGAGTAGGGTCTTCGGGCTCTAGAGAGCACGCCGGAGCCTGGTGAACGGCCTTGGGGAGTCGATCGCGAAGACGCCGGTCAGGACGTCGTCGCGGTGATAGGTCGCGACGAAGCGCTTCGAGGCGACGTCACCTTCGGCGATCCGCACGTCTTCCGTGGCCACTCCGGCGAATTGGAGCCGCCTTCCGTACTGATCGGACCAAAAGTAACCGTGTCGTGCGAAATGCGTGACGGTCGAACCGGCGAGCAGGTTCGCGACCGCGACGCGCGGCTGTTCGCCCGCCGCCGTCCAATGTTCGGCGCGGACCCTCCTATCGCGCAGACGGCAGTGGTACCTGGCGACGTCACCCACCGCGATCACTCGGGGATTCGCTGTGACACAGCCGGAATCGGCCAGCACCCCGTCGTCGACGGCGATCCCGGAACCGGTCAGCCAATCGGTGGCGGGCCGCGCCCCCACGCCGGCGACGACGAGATCGGCGCGGATCTCCCTGCCGTCGGCGAGCCGCACACCGGTGACGCGACCGGTCCCGGTGAAGCCGTCGACGGGAACGCCCGTGATCAGCCGGACGTCGTTCTCGGCGTGCAGTTCCCCGCAGACCGCGCCCATCCGCGCGCCGAGGACGGCGGCGAGCGGCACGGGCAGCGCTTCGATCACGGTGACCTCGTGGCCGAGCAGGCTGCAAGCGGAAGCGACCTCCGCGCCGATGAATCCCGCGCCGATGACGGCCACCGAAGAAGGCCCCGCCACGAGATCCCGTTTCAGCGCGGCTGCGTCGCCGAGCGTCCGCAAGGTGTGGACGCCGGTCAGATTCCTTGCCGCGCCAAGGGTTCTGGCCGCCGCACCGGTCGCGATGACGTAGCCGTCGGCGGCGATCGTGGTGCCGTCGCCGAGCGTCACGCCTTCGCGGCCGAACTTTTCGGCACGGACGCCGAGATGCCATTCGGCGGCCAGCGCGTCGAGGTCGTCCTGTCCGGCGAGCGCGAGGTCTGCGGCGGACGCCTTGCCCAGCAAGAACTCCTTCGACAACGGCGGCCGGTCGTACGGCGGTTCGGCGCCGATCATCACCAGCCGTCCGTCGAAACCCTGGCCGCGCAACTCCTGTGCCGAACGAAGTCCCGCCAGCGAGGTGCCGACGACGGCGACCGATCTCAAGCCACCTCCCGGCGCGCCTCGGTGTCCACGTAGATCACGCCGTCGGCGACCACGACCGGATAGGTGCGCACGGCGTTCTTGGCGGGAAGACAGTCCGGGGCACCGGTCCGCAGATCGAACCGTGCGGCGTGCAGCGGGCATTCGACGAAGCAACCCTCGATCCAGCCGTCGGCGAGCGACGCGTCCTGGTGGCTGCAGGTGTCGTCGAGGGCGTAGTAGCCGCCCTCTGTGTGGAAGACCGAAACGGGCACAGGGCCGTCCAAGCGGACGGCTTCGCCTTCGGGCAGGTCGGAAACGGAGCAGGCACGGATCATCGGGGCCTCCGGGGAAAGGACCGACGGTTGTTGATGTTGCGTATTACGAGACGGGACGTGCTCTGCGCAACAATCACCCCTGAGGGGCCGACGAGTCAAGGGATTCGCCCACTCAGCCGAGCGAATGCGGGCGAAACGGCTACTGTTGCGTCATGCGGAACCAGGACGCGGGGAACGCAACGCCCAGCCAGGTACAGTCCGTCGACCGCGCGATCAGCGTGCTGGAACTGCTGGCGCGCAACGGGGAAACCGGGATCACCGAGATCGCGGGCGAGCTCGGCGTGCACAAGTCGACGGCGTCCCGCCTGCTGAGCGTCCTGGAGAACCGCGGCCTCGTCGAGCAGCTCGGCGAACGCGGCAAATACGCGATCGGCTTCGGCATCGTCCGGCTCGCCGGCGCCGCCGCCGGCCGGATGGACCTGGCGAAGATCGGCAGGCAGACCTGCCTGAGCCTGGCGGAGACGCTCGGCGAAACGGTCAACATCGCGATCGCCGACGACGGGGTCGCGATCAACATCAGCCAGGCCCGCGGCTCCGCCGCGATCTCCACGCAGAACTGGACCGGCCAGCGCACGCCACTGCACGCGACATCCAGCGGGAAGGTGCTGCTCGCGCACCTTGGCGACGCCGAACGCAAACGTTTGCTCCGGCGGAAACTCGAACAGTTCACGCCCCGGACGATGACCGATCCGGAACAGCTGACCGCGGAACTCGAAAGGGTCGCCGAGGACGGGTACGCGGCCTGCTTCGAGGAGCTGGAGCTGGGAATGCACGCGATCGCGGTGCCGGTGTACGGCCCCGGTGGCGAGGTCATCGCGGCGATGAGCGCTTCGGGTCCGTCGTACCGGCTTTCGAAACAGCGGGTGCGGCAGATCGTGCGGCCGCTCGCGGAGGCGGCGGCGGATCTTTCGGCGCAGCTGGGTCACTTCGCGGATTGACGCGACCTGCCCCCTCCGCAATTAGTCACCTACTTGCGACACCTCATCTCGCGCTGCACTCCCCCTCGACCGTCGCAAGTAGGTGACTAATTGCGGGGCTCTTGACAGCGTGCCCGCACGTGCCGCACTTTGTTGCTGAAGACGGAACAACGTGCCTCATCCGCAACAGCGCCTGTCACCCCGATGCCCGTGTGTCCTTTGTGGACTCCAGGGCAGGCAGGAGGTACCCGCACCATGCCCCCAGGACCCCGCGTCGTCGTGATCGGCGCCGGCATCGTCGGCTGCGCGCTCGCCGACGAGCTCACCGAACGTGGCTGGACCGACCTCACCGTGCTGGACCAGGGCGACCTGTTCACCACCGGCGGGTCGAGTTCGCACGCGCCAGGGCTGGTCTTCCAGACCAACGCCTGCCGCACGATGACGTCGTTCGCCCAGTACACCGTCGCCAAATACGGCGCGCTCGACCTCGACGGGAAGCCGTGTTTCCGCCCCGTCGGCGGGCTGGAGGTGGCCACGACGCCGGAACGGCTCTCCGACCTCAAGCGCCGTCACGGCTGGGCGGCCGCGTCGGGCGTCGAAAGCAGGCTGATCGAACCGGCCGAATGCGCCGCGCTGCATCCGCTGCTCGATCCGGCCAAAGTGCTCGGCGGGTTCCACATCCCCTCCGACGGGCTGGCCAAACCGCTGCGGGCGGCCGAGGCGCAGGCCCGCCGGGCGATCAGGCGCGGCGCGAGGTTCCTCTCGCGCCAGAAGGTCGTCGGGATCGAACGGTCGGGCGGCCGGGTCACCGGCGTCACCACCGAGACCGGGAGCTTCCGCGCGGACATCGTGCTCTCGTGCGCCGGGATGTGGGGGCCGTTGCTCGGCGAACTGGTGGACCTCACGATCCCGCTGGTCCCGATGGCGCATCAGTACGCGCGCACCAGCCCGCTGCCTTCACTCGCCGGGGTGACCGAGGAGGCCACCCGGCCGATCCTGCGGCATCAGGACGCCGACCTCTACTTCCGCGAACACGTCGACCGGATCGGCATCGGCGCGTACGGGCACCGGCCGATGCCGTTGCCCGCCGGGGAGATCGGGGCTGGCGAGGGCATGCCGTCGGAACTGGCGTTCACCCCCGAGGACTTCGAGCCGTCCTGGGCCGCCGCCGTCGACCTGCTGCCGTCGCTGGGCGAGACCAAGGTCGAGGAAGGCATCAACGGCCTGTTCTCCTTCACCCCGGACGGCATGCCGCTGCTGGGCGAGCATCCGGACCTCGACGGCTTCTGGGTCGCCGAAGCCGTCTGGATCACGCATTCGGCCGGGGTCGCGCGGGCCATGGCGCAATGGCTGGTCGACGGACGGCCCGACGCGGATCTGCACGGCTGCGACCTCGCCCGGTTCGAGCGGGTGCAGCTGGCCCCGGATTACGTCATGGCGCGTAGCTGCCAGAGTTTCGTCGAGGTCTACGACGTCGTTCATCCCTTGCAGCCCATGGAAGAACCACGGCCGCTACGAACGAGTCCCTTCCATGGGAGGCAGGCGGAGCTCGGCGCGTTCTTCCTCGAAGCGAGCGGCTGGGAACGGCCGCACTGGTACGAGGCGAACGCGGATCTCCCGGAGGTCGACCTCGTCCCGGAGCGCAACGACTGGGCCGCGCGGTACTGGTCGCCGATCGGCGGCGCCGAAGCGCTGGTCGCGCGGCAGCGGGTGGCGATGTTCGACATGACGTCGCTGAAACGCTTGGAGGTCACGGGTCCTGGCGCGTTGCCGTTCCTGCAGACGATGACCACGAACCAGCTCGACAAGAAGCCCGGCTCGGTCACGTACACGCTGTTGCTCGACGAGGACGGGGGCGTGCGCAGCGACCTGACCGTCGCCCGGCTCGGTGCCGAGCGGTTCCAGGTCGGCCTCAACAGCCCCATCGACATCGACTGGCTGCGAAGGCACCTCCCCGGCGACGGCGCCGCGCAGATCCACGAGACGACTCCGGGCACCTGCTGCATCGGGCTCTGGGGCCCGCTCGCCAGAGCGGTACTGCAACCACTGTCCACAACGGACTTCTCACACAAGGCCATGGGCTACTTCAAGACGAGGCAGGCGTACGTCGGCCAGGTGCCGGTGACCGCGATGCGACTGTCCTATGTGGGCGAACTCGGCTGGGAGCTGTACACGAGCGCGGACCTCGGCCGCCGGCTGTGGGACACGCTCTGGGAAGCCGGGCAGGCATACGGGATCATCGCCGCCGGACGGGACGCCTTCTCCAGCATGCGCCTGGAGAAGGGATACCGGCTGTGGGGCACGGACGTCACCGCCGAACACGATCCGTACGAGGCCGGGCTCGGTTTCGCCGTGCGGATGGACAAGGGGTACTTCATCGGACGCGACGCGCTGGCGGGCCGCTCGGAGGACACGGTCACCAGGAAGCTGACCTGCCTCACCATCGACGATCCGTACTCCGTCGTGCTCGGCAAGGAACCGGTGTACGCCGACGGCCGTCCGGCCGGGTATGTCACCAGCGCCGCATACGGCTACACCGTCGGCAAGAACATCGCGTACGCCTGGCTTCCGGTGGAGTTCGCCCAGCCGGGCAGGCCGCTGGAGATCGAGTACTTCGGCGAGCGGATCCCCGCCGTCGTGGCGCGTGAACCGCTGTTCGACCCCGGCATGACCCGGATCAGGAGCGCCGCATGAACCAGTACGACGTCATCGTCATCGGCCTCGGCGGGATGGGCAGCGCGGCCGCGTACCGGCTCGCCCGGCGAGGACAGCGCGTGCTGGGCATCGACCGGTTCGCGCCGGTGCACAACCTCGGGTCCAGCCACGGCGGCTCGCGGATCACCCGGCAGGCGTACTTCGAGGATCCCGCGTACGTCCCGCTCCTGCTGCGGGCGCACGAACTGTGGGACGGCGTCGAACGCGACTCCGGCCGGAAGATCTTCACCCGCTGCGGCGGCATCATGCTCGGCGGCCCCGATTCGCGGACGGTGGCGGGAAGCCTGGCCAGCGCCCGGAAATGGGGGCTGCCGCATGAACTGCTGGACGCGGCGGAGATCCGGCGCCGGTTCCCGACGATGCGCCCGGCGGACCACGAAATCGCGTTGTACGAGGAGAACGCCGGGTTCGTGGTGCCGGAAGGCAGTGTGGCGGCGCATCTCCAGCTCGCCGCCCGGGCCGGAGCCGACCTGCACCACGAGGAACAGGTCCTCTCGTGGCGGCAGACTTCCACCGGTGTCCGGGTCGGCACGTCACAGAACTTCTACACGGCGGAACAGCTGGTGATCTGCCCCGGCGCCTGGGCACCGGAGCTGCTCGCCGAACTCGGGATCGACTTCACCATCGAACGCCAGGTCCAGTACTGGTTCGCGCCGTCGGGCGGGGCGGAGCCGTTCCGCGCCGGACGGCATCCGATCTACGTCTGGGAAGGCGAGAACGGCCGCCAGTTCTACGGTTTCCCCGCACACGACGACGCCGGGAGCGTGAAGGTCGCGTTCTTCCGCGGCGGCGAGACGTGCACGCCGGCGACCATCGACCGGACGGTGCACCCCGAGGAGGTCGACGAGATCTCGGGTTTCGTCGGGCGGAAGATGCCGTCGCTGCCCGGCGCGTTCCTCCGCGCGGCGACCTGCATGTACACGAACACCCCCGACGAGCATTTCGTCATCTCCCGCCATCCGGCGCACGAACGCGTGGTGGTCGCCTGCGGGTTCTCCGGGCACGGCTTCAAGTTCGTCCCGGTGGTCGGTGAGATCCTCGCCGACCTGGTCGTGGACGGCACGACCGGGCATCCGGTCGCCCTGTTCGATCCGGCCCGGTTCGCAGGAGTCCCAAGATGACGAGTCTCATCCCGACACTCGGCGGCGGCTACTACACCGATCCCGCGATCTTCGCGGCCGAGCAGGAGAAGATCTTCGAACGCCAGTGGTTCTGCGCGGTGCGGGCGGCGGATCTGCCGTCCGCCGGCGACTTCCGGACTGTCCAGATCGGACGGGAGAGCGTGATCGTCAGCCGCGGGCGGGACGGCGGCCTGCGGGCCTTCCTCAACGTCTGCCGCCATCGCGGCGCCCGGCTGTGCACCGAGGAGTCGGGCACGGTGAAACGCGCGTTCCAGTGTCCGTACCACGCGTGGACGTACGGGCTCGACGGGAAGCTGATCGCGGCGCCGAACCTGGCGAACCTCCCCGACATCGACCGCGCCGAGTACGGGCTGCACGCCGTGCGGCTGCGGGAATGGCTGGGCTACGCGTGGGTCTGCCTCGCCGCGGACCCGCCGTCGTTCGAGGACGGCGTCGAGGGCGCGGTGCGGGAACGGCTGGGCGATCTGGCATCGATCGAGCGCTACGGCCTCGACCGGCTCTCGGTCGGGCGCCGGATCACCTACGACGTCGAGGCGAACTGGAAACTGATCGTCGAGAACTTCATGGAGTGCTACCACTGCGCGACCATCCATCCGGAGCTGACCGAGGTGCTGCCGGAATTCGCCGACGGCTACGCGGCGCAGTACTACGTCGGGCACGGCGCCGAGTTCGGCGAGGACGTCGACGGGTTCACCATCGACGGCGGTTCGGGGTTCGACCGGCTCGGCGGTGTCGCGACCGAGCAGGACAGGCGGTACTACGCGATCACCATCCGGCCGCAGGTGTTCGTGAACCTGGTGCCGGACCACGTGATCTTCCACCGGATGTACCCGCTCGCGCCGGACCGGACGGTCGTCGAATGCGACTGGCTCTATTCCGAGGAGGTCGTGGCGTCGGGCCGGGACGTGTCACGCTCGGTGGAGCTGTTCCACCGCGTCAACGAGCAGGACTTCGGCGCCTGCGAACGCTGCCAGCCCGCGATGGCGTCCCGCGCCTACCGCGGCGGCGGGGTGCTGATGCCGTCCGAGCACCACATCGGCGAGTTCCACTCCTGGCTACTCACGCAACTCGGCACCTGATCGCGATCCTTGCCCATGCGAAACATCGCAAGTAGGTGACTAATCGCGGAGGAGGGAGGTGGCCAGCGCGGCGGTGTCGACACCGGCGACGCCGTCGAGAACGTGCCAGGGCGCGAGCCAGCCCGTCGCGGCGAGTTCGTCGTAAACCACCGAGCACCGCTTCTGGAGCGCGTCGTCGGTCTCGAAGGAATCCCGCGCACGGTCGGCGTCGCTCTCCGCGCGGCGCTGCGCGCGATCGGCGGCGACGTCCGCGGTGACCCGGAGCAGCAGATGCGCGACGGGCACCGGCAGGCCGAACCGGTCGATCTCCAGTTCCTTGAGCCAGCGCACGAACTCGCCGTCCGCACCCTGATGGAGCCGGGCGGCACCGTACGCCGCGTTCGACGCGACGTACCTGTCGAGCAGTACGACGTCGTGGTCGCCGAGCCGAGAGCGGATCTCGCCGGCCGCGCCCCGCCGATCGAGCGCGTAGAGCATCGCCATGCCGTAGACGGAGTCGGCGAGGTCGCCGTGGCCGCGGTGCAGTGCTTCCTTCACGAGGTCGGCGTGCACGCTTTCGCCGTAACGGGGGAACGCGATGGACGTGACGCTCGCCCCGGCCGCGTTCAGCGCACCGGTCAGCGCGTCGGCGAGGGTGCGCTTGCCCGCGCCGTCCAGACCTTCGATCACCACGAGTCGTCCCACGGACCTACCTTAAGGCGCCTTGGTCGACCGGCGGGCCAGACGGGGTCAGCACACGTCCGGCCCACCGGTCCGCTAGGGGACGCGCTTCTTCGAGTGCAGGAAGAAGCCGGCGACGCCGATGAGGAGCAAGCCGCCGAAGATCAGCAGCGGCACGAAGCCGGTGTCCTGCGCGTCGGGCGCGGGGCCGCCGTCGCCGCGGGGCATCACTTGGGCGTTGTAACCGCCGGCCTTGCCCTCCTGGGCGTACGGCGAGTTCGCGAGCAGGGCGCCGTAGCGGCCGGAGACCGTCTTCTGGTACTCCGCGAGGGTGACCGAAGCACCGGCCGCGGAACCGCTGGCGCCCGAGTCGAGCAGCGTCACGTGGCCGTCGCGCAGCGCGTACCAGGCGTCGACCTGGGGTTCGTGGAGCAGTGCCGCGCCGGGGGGCAGCCGCCGGGCCAGCGCGCTTTCCCGGTCACCCGAAGCGATGTTGCCGACGCGCCAGGCGCCGTCGTCGCCGCGGACCGACCAGAGGGTCGCGGTCTGCCCGTCGGACGCCGTCACCGGGACCGCGACGTAGGCGAGCCGTCCGGCGACCGCGCCGTCTCCGGCGACGAAGTCCCTCGAAAGCTCGTAAACCGGGAAAGAATCGTCGGAGACGCTGACTGACGGCGTTTGACTCGAACCACTCGTCTGGGTGAGGAAGCGACCGATTTCGGCACGCAGCGTGGGGTCGTCCGCAGCCGCCTTCGCGGCCGCGAGATCTTCACTGGACAGGTGATCCGCGCGCGCTCCGGGCGCCGAGATCAGCAACGCGACCGCGACCAGCCCGGCGAGCCCGAGGAAACGCCGCGCGCTCATCGCCGGATCCCGGAGAGCGTGTGGGTCCAGGTGAAGGACTTGTTACCGGCGTAGAAGTCGTAGGTCGACCGGTTGTGGCGGCTCCCGGTGGGCAGTGGATCCCCCCACGAGACCCACTTCCGGCCGGCGTCGGCGCCGTAGAGCACGTGCATGTGACCGCCGCCCGCGGCCCAGCCGACCCGCGTCTGTACCGGCTTGCCCGCGCCGGTCTGCGCATGGACGGCGGCGAAGGGGACGCGGCCCTTGACGTAGTTCCCCGGGGCGGAGAAGCCGAGCTTGCCGAAGGCGCGCCGGACGTCGCCCAGCGTTCCCGGCTTGTCGGCGCACTCCCGGCGTCGCTCGTCGTGGGCGATCCGGCAGAATTCGTTCTGGGTGAGGGCCACACCGTGGTGTGCCGCGATGGTGTTGCCGGAAGCCACCCAGCACCACTGGGACTTCTCCTGCACCTGCATGGCGATGGGGTGCCGGCCGGCAGCCGGCGAGGGCAGCGCGCTCGCCGGGGTCTGGATCGCCAGCCACGCCGCCAGACTCGCGGCGCCGGCGGCGCAAACCCTGCTCGAGAACACAGGCACGACGGGCCTCCTGGTCACCATGGCGAACCAATGTGGTCACAACGGTGAACAGAAGGTTCACGCAGAGCAAGATGGGCACTCGGCGGAACGGACCGTTCCGGGGCGTTTCCACACCCCGGAACGGTCACTCTTCCGGGGTCAACCACCCCGAACGGGGGACGTAGTGTTCACAGTGCGCTGCTAACGTGAACGTTCCGCGGTGTTCACGCTCAGCGCACACACTGGTCTGGTGAAGGGACGAGCGGTGACACGAGACGGTGTCGATGCGTTCTCGGCGGGAGAGCATGCCTCGACCAGGGCCGACACCCCGACGATCATCGACGGCACGCGCCGTCAATCGCTCGAAGCCCTGCCCAAGGAGCTCGTCGAGGCCCTCCGCAGCGGCGAGTTCCACCACGCCCTGCGGCAGGCGATCGCCTACCGGGGGCTGTCCCTCGCCCGGCTCCGGGCCCACCTCGGGCTCCGCGGTGTCCAAATCGGACAGTCGACGTTGAGCTACTGGCAGCGCGGATTGCGCCAGCCGGAGGTACCCAAGGCGCTCCCGGCCGTGCGTGCGCTGGAATCGGTGCTGCAACTACCCCCGGACGCGCTCGTCGTATTGATCGGGCCACGGACCACGCGGGCACGCGGGCATCAGATGGCCGCGTCCTTCCACGACATCCGGTCCGGCGACATGGGCTCGATCGTCGACCAGCTGCTGGCCGAACTGGGCGCGTACCCGTCGTCCAACCGCTACAACGCCGACCTCGAGATGCTCGCGGTGCACGACACGATCACCTTCGACGCCGCGCACCGGCAGGTCGGCCTCCAGACGCGGCTGGTGTGCCGGGCACGGCGGCACGGCCCTGACCGGTACGTCACCGTCTACAACGGCGACCCCGGCTGCAACATCGGCGACGTCGAGCTGATCACCGCCGAGGGCTGCCGCGTCGGCCGGATCCGGCGCAACGCCGAGGCCGAGACGATGGCCACCGAACTGCTCTTCGACCGGAAGCTCGCCGAGGGCGAGATCCACGTGTTCTGCTTCGAGGTCCGCGACGATTCCGGCACCGCGTCGCCCGGCTACTTCCGGATGCTGCGGGACCAGTGCTCGAGCTATCTGGTGCAGCTCAAGTTCGCGCTCGGCGCGCTGCCCGCCCGCTGCACGCGGCAGTTCCGGACCCGCGACGACGCCGTGCCCGTCGAGTCCGAAGAGCTGCCGCTCGACATGGGCGGTGTGACCAGTGGTTTCTTCAGCGACGCCGGGCCGGGGCTGGCCGGCATCGAGGTCGAGTGGCGCTAGCGCGTGCCATGAAAGGTCCTTTCCTTGCAAATTTTGCAAGGAAAGGACCTTTCATTGCAGCGCTCGGTACCGGTAGTGGTCGTGAGCGAGCCGGTCGCCTGCGCCGCACGACGCGAAGGGGACTTTCCGCGCGCACGATGCGGGGAAAGCTCCCTTCACGGACCCGCGGCCGTCAGTACCGGTAGTGGTCGGTCTTGAACGGGCCTTCGACGTCCACGTCGATGTACTCCGCCTGCTCCTTGGTCAGCTTCGTGAGCTCACCGCCGAGCGCGTCGAGGTGGATCTTCGCGACCTTCTCGTCGAGCTTCTTGGGGAGGCGGAAGACCTCCTTGTCGTACTCCTCGTACTTGGTGAACAGCTCGATCTGCGCGATCACCTGGTTGGAGAAGCTGTTCGACATCACGAACGACGGGTGCCCGGTCGCGTTGCCCAGGTTCAGCAGGCGACCCTCGGACAGCACCAGGATGCTCTTGCCATCAGGGAAGACCCACTCGTCGACCTGCGGCTTGATGTTGATCCGCCGGATGCCCGGGTAGCGCTGGAGGCCCGCCATGTCGAGCTCGTTGTCGAAGTGGCCGATGTTGCCCAGGATCGCCTGGTGCTTCATCCGCGCCATGTGCTCGACGAGCACGACGTCCTTGTTGCCGGTGGTCGTGATGATGATGTCGGCCTCGCCGAGGACGTTCTCCAGCTTCTTGACCTGGTAGCCGTCCATCGCCGCCTGCAGCGCGCAGATCGGGTCGATCTCGGTGATGATCACCCGCGCGCCCTGGCCGCGCAGCGATTCCGCGGCGCCCTTGCCGACGTCGCCGTAACCGCAGACGACCGCGACCTTGCCGCCGATGAGGACGTCGGTGCCGCGGTTGATGCCGTCGATCAGCGAATGCCGGATGCCGTAGCGGTTGTCGAACTTCGACTTGGTCACCGCGTCGTTCACGTTGATCGCCGGGAACAGCAGTTCACCGGCCGCGGCGAGCTGGTAGAGCCGCAGCACACCGGTGGTGGTCTCCTCGGTGACGCCGCGGATGCCTTCGCCGATCTTGGTCCACTTGCCGGTGTCGGCGGCGACCGAAGCACTCAGCAGCTGCAGGAACACGCGGAACTCGTCCGAGGTGTTCTCGTCCGGCGCGGGGACGACGCCTGCCTTCTCGAACTCGGTTCCCTTGTGCACCAGCATGGTGGCGTCGCCGCCGTCGTCGAGGATCATGTTCGGGCCGATCTCACCGCTGTCGTCCCAGGTGAGCATCCGCTCGGTGCACCACCAGTACTCCTCCAGCGACTCGCCCTTCCAGGCGAACACCGGAACGCCCTTGGGCTCCTCGGGCGTGCCGTGCGGGCCGACGACGATCGCCGCGGCCGCGTGGTCCTGGGTCGAGAAGATGTTGCAGGAGGCCCAGCGCACCTCGGCACCCAGCGCGACGAGGGTTTCGATCAGGACCGCGGTCTGTACCGTCATGTGCAGCGAGCCCGAAACCCGGGCTCCCCGCAAGGGATACACCTCGGCGTATTCGCGGCGCAACGCCATCAGGCCCGGCATCTCGTGTTCGGCGAGGCGGATCTCCTTGCGGCCGAACTCGGCGGCCTCGAGATCGGCGACGGCGAACTCGATGCCGTTGCGGGTGTCGTGCCGCTTGGCAACGCTTTCGGGGGTCATATGCGCGCTTCCTCCAAGGTTGGATGACATCGGAACAGTACCGTTGTCGGCTCAGTCCCCACTGAACGGTTTGGAGGCCTTCACCGTGGTCATGCCGGGTCCCGATACCCGCGTCGTCGAAATACGCGTACCCGGGCTAGTGGGCACGAGCGGTGAAAGCCTGCTGGATTCGACGTCTGTCGTCGACGTCGCGGGCGACGGCATCGGCAGGCTGATCCGGCCGTCGGACCGGCTGCGCCGTCCCGCTCCCGGGCCGGTGCTGCCCGCGCTCGGCCGTTCGATCCCGCGCATCCTCGAAGGCTACCTGTGGAGCGGGATGACCTCTGGCGGCGCGGCGAAGGCGACGTGGGCGCTGCTGTTCCCGTTCTCGCTGGCGAACGTCGCGCATTGGATGCTGCCGCCGGTCCCGGAGGGCAAGCGGTCCGCGGCACTGCTCGGCGCGGTTTGCCGAGGACTGTTGCGGGTGGCTTCGCTGCTGCTGACGATGTTGCTGATCAGCCAGCTCGCGGTGGTCTCGCTCGACCTGTTCGCCGCGCAATGCCTCGCCCCGGGTTCGTCCTGCCTCGAAGGGGCGCCGTCGTTCCTGCGGGACTTCGCGCCGCTGCGGACCGCGATCGGGGTGGTCCCGCTGCTGGTGCTGATCTTCGTGCTCGACCGGATCCCGTCGTCGGACTGGCGGTCACGGAACAAGCGGCATCGCGCCCACAGTTCGAGTCCGCTGCAACCGCAGGACCTGCCGCGGACGCCGGGCCTGCGCACGCTGCACACCGTCGCCGCCTTGACCTGTGTCGCGCTTCCGTTGCTCGGCGGGCCGTTCCGGCTGCCGACGGTGACGTTCGACCTGATCGTCTGGATCTGCGCGCTGGCGCTCGTCCTCGCCGCGCTGGTGGCCTCGACGGTCGGGTTCTCCGCCGGACCGGTGATCCGGGGCGGGGTGATCGCGGTCGCCGTCGTCCTGGTCGGGATCGCCGTCGTACGCCGGACGCCGTTGCCCGCGGGTCTGCCGGGCGGCGGGCTCGGCGGAGCGGACGGGACGGTCGAGGCGCTTGGCGCGGCCATGGTCGCGGTGACCTTGCTGTTCGCGCTGGTGCTCGCCCCGGCGGCGCTGCTCGGCCGGTCGGCCTGGAAACATCTGCCGCACCGGCTGCGGCCTTGGCTCGGTGGCTGGGCGGCGGCGCCGGTGGTCGCGCTGGCAGGCCTGCTCGGCGGCGGTTTCGGCGCCGGGCTCGCGGTCGCGCTGCGGCAACTGGTCGGCGCGACCGATCTCCGGCTGCCCGACACCTACTCCCTGGTGACGGTGCTGTGGGGCGCCGGGCTCGCGCTCGCCGTCGTGCTCGGCGTGCTGGGCTTCGCGGTGGCCGTCCCGCTGCGCCGGCTACGCCGCGGCATCCCGAAGATCGTCGCGCTGATGGAGATCGACAAGGCGCAGGAAGAGGAAGCCGCGACGGCGTGGGCCCGCGCTTCGTGGGAACGCAAGCATCTGCACCATCTCGCGCTCACCGTCGCGCTGGCGATGGCGGCGGGCGGCGGCGCGCTCCTGGTGCTGCGCTTCGGTTTCGGCCCGCTGCCCGACTGGTTCAAGCCGATTTCGGCGATCGGCGTGTTCGCGCTGGGCGCGATGGCGGCCGGGCTGTTGCGCGTCGTGTTCGCCGCCGCGACCACCCCCAAGCGCAGCCGTCACCTCGGCGCGCTGGCGGATCTCGTGTGCTTCTGGCCGCGTGCCGCCCATCCGACCGTGCCGCCGAGTTACGCGCTCAGAGTCGTCCCGGAACTCGCGGACCGGGTCAAGGAGCATCTGGCCGAGCCGGGCACGCGTGTCGTGCTGTCCGGATACAACCTCGGCAGCCTGCTGACCGTGCTCGCCGCGGCGCGGGTGATCGCCGATCTGCCGCCGGAGGACCGCGACCGCGTCGGACTGCTGACCGCGGGCTCACCCCTGCAATGGGGTTATCAGCGCGCTTTCCCCGCGATGCTGCCACAGGAGCAGCTCGCCGGGTTGTACGAGGATCTCGACGGCCGCTGGCGGGCACTGTGCCGCGGCACCGACATCTTCGGCGGCGGCGTCACGACGTGGCGGCATCGCGTGGTGTCCGGGAAACTGCTGGGCGACGGCTACCTGCCTGGCGGCGGGACGGGGCCACTGGCCGCCGAGGCCGACGAGCAGGGCGTCCTGGTGCTCGGCGGCGACCACTGGCTGCCCGACCCGATGCGCGGGCCGACCGGACGGCATCGCTGGGCGCCCGGCGTCCTCAAGCACACGGATTACGTCGTCGACGCCGAATGGGACAACGCCGTCGCGATGGCCGCCGGTCTCGGCCGCCCCCGCCCCACGAACCCTTGGGGCGAGCAGGGATCGCTGTTCGGGGACTTCCCGCAAATGCGCTGACGCGGGAGCTGAAGGGGACTTTCCCCGCATCAGACGCATCGAAGGGCCCCTTCACCGCATCGCATGCGGTGAAGGGGCCCTTCAGCTAGCTAGTTTCAGTCGGCCTTGCGACGCACGCGCAGCAGAACCAGGACGCCGGCACCGGCCAGCACCAGCAGGCCACCGGCCCACAGCAGCCAGGCGTTGTCGAAACCGGTGTCCGCGAGGCCGCCACCGTTGCCGCCGTTGCCGTCGACCGCGGGGGCCGGAGCGGTGGTGCTGGTCGGGGCTTCGGACGTCTGGGTCGGCTTGTCCGTGGTGGTCGGCGCCGAAGTCGGCGGCTTGGCCGTCGAGGTCTTCGTCGGCTCGGTCGGCTTCGGCTGCTCGGTCGGCGGCGTCTTCTTCTCGCCGCAGACGAACCAGTGGCTGATCTGCGCCTGCTGGTCGCCCTTGTTCAGCGGCGAACGCAGCTGCGTCCACGGCGGGTTCTCGGGCAGCCCCTTCTCCCCGGGAACGTAGACGTTGTAGCCGTGGCCGCCCTTGACCACGATCGCCGTGACGGTGACACCCTTGGCGACCTCGGTGATGTTGAGGTGGATGTCCTTCTGCGTGCCGCCGGTGAAGGTCAGGTCCGAAGTGGGCAGGACCTTGCCGGGCAGCTTGGCACCCTCGCAGGTGGTGGCGTTCTCAGCCACGACCTGGGTGGCGCGGTCGTCGCTGCGGGTCGCGAGGGCGGTGCCCGCGGTGCCCAGCAGGGCTGCGGTGGCGAAGGCGACGACGGTGACGGCGGAGCGGACGCGCCGTCTGGACTTGATCTGCATTCAGAGCTCTCCTGTACCGATCGGGGGACAAACGAGCAAAGCGTGGCGCCTCTTTGGAGGGATGAAGGTCGACTCGCGGTAGGTCTGCACGAGTCCCGTTCACCCGTCAGGGGGAAGCAGAGACCGGACGCTATCGCACACCGATTTCACACCGAAACCGGGGCCCCCGACAAAACGGCCCACCATCCACAAAGGAATGGTGGGCCGTCGAAACGAGAAAGATCAGTCCGGAACGGACGTCGGGACCTCGTCCTTGTTCTGCTTGCCGAGCAGCGAGTTGCGACGGCTGTAGGCGAAGTAGATGACGACGCCCAGCGCCATCCAGGCCAGGAACCGCAGCCACGTGAGCACGGTCAGGTTCAGCATCAGCCAGAGACAGGCGACGATCGCCAGGATCGGGATCAGCGGAACCAACGGCACCCGGAAGGCGCGGGGCAGATCGGGCCGGGTCTTGCGCAGCACCAGCACGCCCGCGGAGACCAGAACGAAAGCGAACAGCGTCCCGACGTTGACCATTTCCTCGAGTTTGTCCGCCGGGAAGAACGTCGCCGCGACCGCGACCAGCCCGCCGACGACGATGGTCGCCCGCTTCGGCGTGCCGTTCTCCCCGGTCTTCGCGAGGCTGCGCGGCATCAGGCCGTCACGCGACATCGCGAAGATGATCCGGATCTGGCCGAGCATCAGCACCATGACGACGGTCGTCAGACCGGCGAGGGCGCCGACGGAGATGATGTTGGCCGCCCAGTCGACGCCGTTGACCGCGAACGCGGACGCGAGCGTCTTCTTGCCGCCGTCACCCGCCGAGGTGGCGAGTTCCTTGTAGTTCACCATGCCGACGACCACGAGCGACACGGCGACGTACAGCACCGTGACGATGGCGAGCGAGCCGAAAATGCCGCGGGGCACGGCCTTCTGCGGGTTTCGGGTCTCCTCGGCGGTGGTCGCGACGATGTCGAACCCGATGAACGCGAAGAACACCAGCGACGCCGCGGCCAGCAGGCCGAAGACGCCGAACGAACTGCTGCCGCCACCGGCGAACAGCGAGAACAGCGACTGGTCGACCCCGGTGGACGCCGACTCCGCGGCGGACTGGGCCTCCGGGATGAACGGGGTGTAGTTCGAACCCTTGATGTAGAAGATGCCGAGCACGATCACGAACAGCACCACCGCGACCTTGATCGCGGTGATCACCATGGAGAAGCGCGAAGACAGCTTCGTGCCGACGGCGAGCAGCGTGGCCAGTACGAGCACCACGAGCAGGGCGCCCCAGTCGACCGGGATCGGGCCGAGCTCGAACGTCGTCTTCGTGCCCTTGCCGAAGATGTAGGAGAGCACGGTTTCGAGGTAGGCGGACCAGCCCTTCGACACCGCGGCCGCGCCGACGGCGAGCTCCAGGATGAGGTCCCAGCCGATGATCCACGCCATGAACTCGCCGAACGTGGCGTAGGAGAACGTGTACGCGCTCCCGGCCACCGGGACGGTCGACGCGAATTCCGCGTAACAGAGGGCGGCCAGCGCGCAGGCGATGGCCGCGAACACGAACGCGAGCGAGACCGACGGCCCCGCGAAGTCACCGGCCGTGCGCGCGGTGAGGGTGAAGATCCCGGCACCGATGACGACGGCGACACCGAAGACGGTGAGATCCCACGCGCTCAGGTTCCGCCGGAGCTTCGTCCCCGGCTCGTCGGTGTCCGCGATGGACTGCTCGATGGTTTTCGTACGCCACAGACCGTTTCCGGGCACCCTTGACCTCCTACACCTGACTGCGGTTCAAGGGACCCTATCGCCCGGCGGTGACGGCAGCGCGGTGGGAGAGCAACGAAGTACCCGGAGGTCGCGGCGGTAATCGGCGGTGTACGGACAGTTGCTCAGGACGGCACACGCGTGGCTGGAGCCGGATCACGCGAGTTCCGTCTCCAATCACGCGAGTTCCGTCTCCCAGTCACGCGAGTTCCGTCTCCCGATGCTAGGAAAGGTCCTTTCCTAGCAAATTTTGCAAGGAAAGGACCTTTCATGGCACGCGAAGCGCGCGAAAGCGACAGTGCGAGCCTCAGGCCAGCGCGCGATCCAAGTCCGGCTCCAGGTAGATCAGCTTCGCCGTCGGCACCTTCGCGCGAACACGCGCTTCGGCGTCGTCGATGGCCTGCGCGATGTCGGCGGTGTCCAGCCCGGGTACCAGCGCGAGCTTCGCGGCCACCAGCATCTCGTCCGGGCCGATGTACAGCGTGCGGATGTGGATGACCCGCTCGACCTTGCCGGCGGCGAGTTCGTCGACGATCGCGTCGAGGTCGGTCTCGGAGGCGCCTTCGCCGATCAGCAGGCTCTTCATCTCGATGATCAGGATGATCGCGATGATCCCGAGCAGCACGCCGATCGTGACGGTGCCGATGCCGTCCCACACCGGGTTCCCGGTGACGACCGAGAGGCCGACACCGGCGAGCGCGAACACCAGGCCGAACAGCGCGCCCGCGTCCTCCAGCAGGACCACCGGCAGCTCGGGCGTCTTGGCCTGGCGGATGAACGCCCACCAGCCCGCGTCGCCCTTGATCTTCTTGGACTCCTGGATCGCGGTGTAGAAGGAGTAGCACTCCAGCCCGATCGCCACCACGAGGATGCCGACGGCCACCAGCGGCGAGGTCAGCCCTTCGGGGTGCGAGATCTTGTGGATGCCCTCGTACAGCGCGAACACCGAGCCGAGGCTGAAGAGCATCAGCGCGACGATGAACGAGTAGAAGTACCGGTCCCGCCCGAAGCCGAACGGGTGGGTGCGCGTCGCCTTGCGCTGTGAGGTCTTCTGTCCCAGCAGCAGGAGGCCCTGGTTCGAGGTGTCCGCGAGCGAGTGCACGGACTCGGCGAGCATCGAGGACGATCCCGTGATGAGGAAGCCGGTGAATTTCGCGATCGCGATTCCGGCGTTCGCCACTAGCGCGGCGATGATCGCCTTGGTTCCGCCACCTGCAGACACGTGCAACTCCCCGGATGGTGTCCCGATATGCCGGGTTCGAAGGCTAGCAGTGCAGATGAGCCCGTACGCGCCGGGCGGGACAGGTCACAGAATTGTCGGGCCCCCTCGCTAGTGTCGCCCCTCTCATGACCTGGGAGGTGCCCGTGCCGCGTTTCGGCGTGCTCGGACCGTTGACGATCGAGAGCCCATCCGGGCGGCGGACGACGCCGCGCGGCGATCATCAGCGTGCCCTGCTGGCCGTCCTGCTGCTGAACGCGAACTCGCCCGTCCCGGTCGACGCCCTGGTCGAGACCCTCTGGCCGGAGACGCCGCCGAAGTCGTACTCCTCGAATCTGCACACGTACATCTCCCGTCTGCGGGCCCGTTTCGAGGGGCTGGAGATCGAGCGGGATCCACACGGCTACCGGCTGGTGGTCGAGCCCGGCGACCTCGATCTGCTGTCCTTCCGCGAAGCCGCCGCAGCCGGGAAGGCGGCGGCGCGGGCGGGCGATCCGGCGACGGCCGCCGGGCACTACCGCCGGGCGCTGGCGGAATGGCGCGGGCCGGTCCTGTCCGGGCTGCACATCCCCCGGCTCGACGCGGACGTCGCCCGGCTCGAGTCGGAGCGGCTCGCCGCCTTCGAAGACTGTGTCGACGCCGAACTGTCCGACGGCAGGCACGGCGAGCTCACCGGCGAACTCCAGGCGATGATCACCGAACATCCCCTGCGCGAGCGGCTGGCCGCGCAGCTGATGATCGCGTTGCACCGTGCCGGGCGGCAGGCCGATTCACTGGCCGTCCACCGCGATCTGCGTGCCACCCTCGTCGAGGAGCTCGGCGTGGAGCCCGGCGCCGAGGTCCGCCGCGTGCACGCCGCCGTGTTGCGCGGTGAGGATCCGGTGCCCTCGGCCAAGCCGGCGCCGGTCTTCCCGATCTGCCAGCTGCCGCCGGACATCGCGGACCTGGCTGGCCGCGAGGACGAGATCGCGAAACTTTCCGGGCTGCTCGGCGACGGCGCGGGGGTCCCCGTCGCGGTGATCACCGGCCAGCCCGGCGCGGGCAAGTCCACCCTCGCGGTCAGCACCGCGCACAGGCTCCGCCGGTCCTTCCCGGACGGGCAGCTGTTCGTCCCGCTGGCCGGCGCCTCCAGCCCTCGCGACCTGGCCACCGTCCTCGGCGACCTGTTGCGCGCGCTGGGCGTCACCGGCCCGGCCATCCCGGACGACGTCGACGCCAGGGCGGCGGTGTACCGCGGCCGCCTCGCCGATCGGCGGGTCCTCGTGGTGCTCGACGACGCCGCGAGTCCCGATCAGGTCCGCGCACTGCTGCCGGGAACGCCGGGCAGCGCCGTCCTGATCACCAGCAGGCGGCGGCTTTCCGGGCTCGCCGGGGCGGATCGCCTCCACCTCGCACCGCTGTCCGGCGCCGAGGCGATGGCCCTGCTGGCACGGCTGGCCGGGCCGGACCGCGTGGGCGCCGAAGCCGCGGACGCGGAGCGCATCGCCAAGGCCTGCGGCAATCTCCCGCTGGCGCTGCGGATCGCCGGCAGCAGGCTCGCGATGCGGCCGGGGCTGCCGCTCGGGAAGCTCGCCGGGAAGCTGGAGGACGAGGTCTCGCGCCTCGACGAGCTCCAGGTCAGCGACCTCCAGGTGCGCGGCAGCATCGCGTTGAGCTATCAGGCGCTGAGCCCGGCGGCGCGCCGCGCGTTCCGGTTGATCGGCCGCTGCCGCACCCTCGACCTGCCCGCGTGGGCGGTGTCGGCCCTGATCGATGATGAAGGCTCGGACGAGGCCATCGACGAACTCGTCGAGGCCAGCCTGCTCGAAGCCACCGGTCTCGATCCGACGGGTGAGCAGCGGTTCCGCGTGCACGACCTGGTGCGGGTGTTCGCCACGGAACTCGGCAGGGAACTGGCGACCCGCGCCGAGCGGGTGGCCACCGTCGCGAAGGTGTCGGACGCGGCGTTGTGCCTCGCTGACACGGCGGCCCGCCGCCTGCCGAGGACGGTGCCGATGCCGTTGTCGGATCACGACGTCCCCGTGCAACCCCTGGCGGGCGAACTGGTCGAGCGGCTCCTGCGTGATCCCGGCACCTGGTTCTCGGTGGAGCGGGCCAACCTGGTCGCCGCCGTCTCGTCGCTGTGCGCCGTCGGCTGGCGGCGAAAAGCGTTGCGAATACTGGAAAGACTGAGCGCGTACCTGTACTTGCACAGCCACTACACCGATATGCGGACGGCGTACGAGACGTTGCGCGACGCCGCCCGCGAGGCGGACGACCGGCACATCGTGGTCATCGCCGAGGCGAATTTGGCGGTGTTGCTCCATGTTCGCGGCGAGTACGAACGCGCCGTCGAGGGTTACCGCGAATGTTCGAAGGAATTGGCGGAGCTGGGCGATCTGGCCACGCAGGCGTGGGTGGAGACCAATCTGGCGCACAGCCTGGTCGGGCTCGGCCGCGCCGGGGAATCGCTGCACGCCGCGACCCAGGCCCGCGAACTGTCCACTGTGGAGGATTCCGGAACCCACGCGAGGCGGGCGGAATCCGCCGCGCTGCACAGACTGGGCAAGATCTCCGAGGCGTTGGAGATCGATCGCCGGATTCTCTCCCAGGCACGCGAAAGCGGTGACGAGCGCCAGCTCGGTGTTGCCCTGCAAGGACTTTCGTGGTCGCTGATGCTCGACGGGCGCCCGGAGGAGGCCTTGGAGACGATCGAGGAATCGGTCCGGGTCCTGCGGCGGACGACGGCGAAATCGGCACTGGCGAAGTCGTTGCGCACCCAGGGCGCGATCCTCGCGGGCGCCGGACGGCGTGACGGCGCGGTGAAGGCCTACGAGAACGCGCGGCGGCTGGCCGGAGCGCTCGAAGAACGGCCGAGGGAGCTTTCCTGCACGCGGGCGATCGCCGCGAGCTGGATCGGCGACGGCCGGGCCGATCGCGCGATCCCCGTGCTGCGCCGCTGTCTCGACGAATTCCGTGCCATGGGCGGGAAACCCGCGACCGGCCTCACCCTGCACGTGCTGCGCAGGGCGTACGAGGCCGTCGGGGAAACAAAAGCGGCCGAGGCGGCGGGCGAAGAGGCGAAGCGATTGGAAGTCCCCCACGACGCCAACGCTTCGACCCTCGTCCGGTTGCTGTTGTCGCTCACCGAACCCGCCCCGGCCTGACCGAGCGGTGCCCGACCCCTCAGACGGGCACCACCCGGAAATCACCATCAGTCCAGCTCACCATCAGTTCGGATTCACAGAGCGGCGAGCCGTGGTTCACGCCGTCCGGCGGAGAACCAGGCCAGCGCGATCACCAGCACCCCGTTGGCCGCGGCGTCCCACACCGGCGCCGAGGCGGGCCCGAGTCGCGCGACCGCGAACACGTTGATCAGTCCGGCGACGGTCAGCATCACGCGGACGGGCTGGGTGCCCGTCACCACCAGCGCGGCGGTGAGCAGGACCTGCGCGCCGAGCGAGACGAGCACGACCAGCGGGAGGTTCAGCCTGCTCTCCGCGCCGGCGGCGAGGCCGTGCAGGCCGGAGCCCGCGGCTTTGATCGACTCGATCGTGTCGCCGGCGAATCCCGCCAGCGCCTGCGCCGAACCGGCCAGGTCCTGGCCGCTCGGCAAGGGAAGCACCAGGTCGACGACCGGGACGAGCGCGGTCACGACGGCGAGTCCGAGCGCGGCGAGCAGAGCGGTGGGGCGCGCGGAGACCGGCACCCGGTAAGCGCGTCCGCTCGCCGCGTCGGGATGGGAAGTCACTACTGCTGCTCCTTGGCTATCGACATCCGGGACGAGCCGACGCCAAGCGCCGGGTCACCCCTTCGGGCGATAGTCGCGGAAGCCGCCACACGGAACGCACACAGTTTGACCAAGCGACTCCGCAACCAAGAGACCGCAATTCGGCACCTGGTTGCGGTCCTTGCGCGTGCAAGGACCGCAACCAGGTGCCGAATTGCGGGGGTCGAGGGGCTAGCAGGTACCGGCGGTGGCGCGGAACACCTGGGTGCGCTCAGCGGAAAGCGGCCGCACGCGGACGGCGGGGTCGGCGGCCGGGAGCCAGACCGACTGGCCGCGACGGAGCTCGACCTGTTCGCCGTCGTCGGCCGTGACCTGCAGGCCACCGGCGGTGCACAGCAGGATCTGCGGGCCGACGTCGTGGACGGCGACCTCGCCGCCGTCCCCGGCCTCCCATTCGATCCGCGACAGCTCGAACTCGGGCGCGTCGGTGCGGTACACCGACAGGCGCCGGTCCGAGAGCCCATCGGCACTGCCGCGCTCGCCGCTCTGAACCGGCATCTCGCCGCACGCGAAGTCGACGACGCGGAGCAGCTCCGGCACGTCGACGTGCTTGGGGGTCAGTCCGCAGCGCAGGATGTTGTCCGAGTTCGCCAGGATCTCGACCGCGGTGCCATGGAGGTACAGGTGCAGATTGCCGGCGGGCAGGTAGATCGCCTCGCCCGCGCTGAGGGTGAGCCGGTTGAGCAGCAGCGCCGCGAGCACGCCCGCGTCCCGCGGATGCGCTTCGCCGAGTTCGAGGATGGTCCGGCATTCGACGTCGAACTCGCCGCGTCCCTGGACGTGTTTCACACACGAATCGAGGACCTCGGGCAGCAGTTCGTCGAGCGCGGCCTGCGGCAGCGTGATCCAGGTGGTGAACAGCGCGCGCAGCCCGGCCGGATCCGGCTGGGCCTCCAGCAGCACCGCGTACTTCGCCAGCCCGGGCGTTTCGATCGCCTTCAGCAGCGACATCGTGCGTTCCGGATCACGGAAGCCCGCCAGCGCGTGGAATTCGGTCAGCGCGCAGACGAGTTCCGGTTTCGCCGTCGGATCCGGGTAGTTGCGGTTCGAGGCGTCGCGCGGAATCCCCGCTGACTCCTCGCGCGCGTACCCCTCCGCCGCCTGCGCGGCCGACGGGTGCGCCTGCATCGAAAGCGGCTCTTCCGCGGCGAGGATCTTCAGCAGGAACGGCAGCCTGCCGCCCCAGCGGTTGGCGCAGCTCGTGCCGAGCTGGCCGACCGGATCGGCTTCGACGAGTTCCAGCAGGCTCCGCTCGGTGCCGTCCGGGCCGATGACGTGGGACGGGTCACCGGGGTGGGCGCCCATCCACAGCTCCGCCTCCGGATGCGGCGCCGGCACCGGACGCCCCAGCAGCTCGGGGATCGTCGTTCTCGATCCCCACGCGTAGGGCCGCACGGCATTGCGCAGCAGCTCCACTGTCACCTCAACTCCTCGCCGGGCACGGGTGGTGCCGGCCCTCATTGCTTACGTCGCGCTCGGGACTCACGCCGTTGCGGGCGTGTACCTCCCGGCGCCGCCGATGCTGCCGACGGCCAGCCCCAGATAGACCGCGGCCAGCTCGAAACGCAGCGCGAGAACGGCCGCACGCACGATCTCGTCCGTTTCGATCTCTTCGGCCGGGGCGATCACATCCGCACCGGGCAGCAGGTCTTCCGCCTCATAACGGGCCGCGTCCGCGGCCGGTCCCGTCCGAACCGAGAGGAGCAACACCCTCGGCGCCGAACCGTTCCCCTCCTCCGGGTCCGCGAAGATATCGCGATCCCGGCCGCCGGACAACGCCGCCCGTCGCAAGGCGGGCCTGGCCAGCGCCTGGCGGTAGTCCTCCGCGTCACAGACGACGGCGGCGTGCGCGGCGAACGCGTGGGCCGCGTACTCGCCGACGGCGACGGCGACCGGGTCCAGCCCCCACAGCAGCGGCTGCCTATCGGCCATCTTCAGCGCCATCGCCTTGGCCGGGTTCGCGAACGAATCCCTGGACAGGTAGTCCTTTTCGGCTTCCGCGTCGAGGTGGTCGGCGAGCTGTTCCAGGTCGGCCACGAGCAGGCCGAGCGCGTTCGCGGTGAGCAGGGCGGCCGCGAGACCGCGCGGGAAGGCCATCTCCGGCGGAACCGGGATCCTCGGCGCGAGCAGCAACCCCTTGCCCGCGACGGCGGCGGCCACCGGGCCTTCCGCAGGCGCTGACAGCACGACCGTCGCCCCGAACCGGGCGGCACGTTCCAGTGACGCGGCCAGCTCGCGGTCACCGGCGTCGTCGGTGTGCGCGAAGACGACGTCGAGCGCGCCGATCCAGTTCGGCACCACCTCGGCGACGACCACCGGCACCGGGCACGACGGGGCGAGGAGCGCGGCGATCATCCGGGTCAGCGTCCGGCTGACGCCCGGCCGGTCGATCAGCACGAACGAGCGCGGGCGGCCGACGTCCAGCCGGTCGCTCAGCTCGAGTTCGGCCGCGGCTTCGGCTGTCGCCCGGACCTGGGCGCCTGCCATCGCGGCGGCACGGAGAAGCCCCGCGGTGTCGGCCTCGGCCAGCCTCGCGGGATCGTCGAGCAGGGAATCGTCAGGGACCGTCGGCATGATCGCCATCCGGGGTCGTCGGCTCGGTGGCTTCGTCCAGCAACAGTACCGGGATTCCATCACGGACCGGATACACCCGACCGCACTCGGTGCAGGTCAGCGCGTCGGCCTCCGGGTCGGCCGTCGTCCCCGGCCGCAGCGGCGCGTGATCAGGGGACGGGCAGGCCAGGATCTCCAGCAACTGTGCGTCGAACGTGACGGCCATGGTTACTCCCTACCTGTGGGACGTCTCGATGTGTGTTTTCAGGACACATTCGTTACCCACGGACGATCGCCAATACGTCTTCGGTCAGCGCCCGGACGGCCTCGGCGTCGGCGGCCTCGACGTTCAGGCGGAGCAGCGGCTCGGTGTTGGACGGCCGAAGGTTGAACCAGCCGCCGCCGGGAAGCTGCACGGTGAGCCCGTCCAGTTCGTCGATTTCGACCCCGTCACGGGCACCGAACGCGTCCTTGACCGCCATCATGCGCGCGACCTGGTCGTCGACCGTCGAGTTGATCTCACCGGAGGCCGCGTAGCGCGAGTACTCCGCGGTCAGCTCGGACAGCGGGCCCGTCTGCTCGCCGAGGGCGGCGAGGACGTGCAGCGCGGCCAGCATGCCGGTGTCGGCGCGCCAGAAGTCGCGGAAGTAGTAGTGGGCGGAGTGCTCGCCGCCGAAGATCGCGCCGGTCTTGGCCATCTCGGCCTTGATGAACGAGTGCCCGACCCTGGTGCGCACCGGCTTGCCGCCGTGCTCGGCGACGATCTCCGGGACACCCTTCGACGTGATCAGGTTGTGGATGATGGTGCCGCCCGGCTCCTTCTCCAGCTCCCGGATCGCGACCAGCGCGGTGATGGCGCTCGGCGACACCGGCTCGCCGCGCTCGTCGACGACGAAGCAACGGTCCGCGTCGCCGTCGAAGGCGAGACCCGCGTCGGCGCCTTCTTCGCGCACCTTCGCCTGGAGGTCGACGATGTTCTTCGGGTCGAGCGGGTTGGCCTCGTGGTTCGGGAAGTTGCCGTCGAGCTCGAAGTACATCGGCACGACCTCGATGGGCAGGCCCGCGAAGACCGTCGGGACGGTGTGGCCGCCCATGCCGTTGCCTGCGTCGACGACGACCTTCAGCGGGCGGCTGCCGGACAGGTCGACGAGATTGCGCAGGTACGCCGCGTAATCCGCGAGGACGTCCTTTTCGGTCACCGAACCGCGCTGGCCCACGAAGGCGGGTACGCCCTGCTCGACGGTGTCGCGGATCTCCGCGAGACCGGAGTCCTGCCCGACCGGGGCGGCGCCGGAGCGGCACAGCTTGATGCCGTTGTACTTCGCGGGGTTGTGGCTGGCGGTGAACATGGCGCCCGGCAGGTTGAGCGATCCGGACGCGAAGTAGAGCTGGTCGGTGCTGGCGAGGCCGATCGACACGACGTCGAGGCCCTGCGACGTCACACCGTCGGAGAAGGCGGCGGACAGCTCGGGCGAGGAGTCGCGCATGTCGTGGCCGATCACCACGGAGTCGGACTCCGGCTTGATCAACAGGGCGAAGGCCGATCCGAGGTCGCGGACGAGTGCCGCGTCCAGCTGCTCACCGACCACGCCGCGAATGTCGTAGGCCTTCACGATGCCCGAAAGGTCTGGCACGCCTGCTCCCCGCCAATAGTCTCGTTACAACGCCCTCTGGCGCGCTCGAAAGCCTACCGGCGGTCCCCCGCGTCAGGCTCGGCCGGGCAGGACGCGCAGGTGGCCGCGCCTGCCGGAGGGGCCCTCGGGTTCGGGCTCGGGCGCGGGCTTGTCGGAACGGCCCGCTTCACGCACGGCCTCGGCCAGCGCGGTCAGCTCGTCGGCGGACGGGTCTGGAGCGGCGAAGGCCCCTTCGTGCCGGACGACTTCCCAGCCCTTGGGCACGGTCAACCGGAGCGCGTGGGCTTCGCAGAGGTCATAGGAGTGCGGTTCGCTCGCGGTGGCCAGTGGCCCCACGACGGCTGTCGAATCGCTGTAGGCATACGTGAGCGTGGCGACAGCGGGTTCGAGACAACCCGTTCGCGAACACTTTCGTACGCTCCGCACGATCGAGAACGATAGCGCGTCGCGGGCCGGGCGTACCGGCGACACGCGCTTTGATTCGCCGAGCGCGTACCCTTCGGTTCGTGGCGACGGCTCGTGATTCCCGACAGCGACGGCGGATGCGCCGGGACCGGCACGGCCGGGGCCTGCGCGGAGCGCTGTATCCGTCGACCCTTCCCGCCGCCGCTAGCAGGGCGGAAAGGTTCGACGCGCTGGTTTTGGACGCGCTCGAACCGATCGAAGCGCGGTGGCGGCACGAGCTGACGAAGCTCGACGTCGCCGTCGACGACGTCCCCGAAGTTCGCTCGGATGGCGCACCGACCGGAGTGGACGGCGTGTTGCACGACGGCGCCGTCCCGCTGTCGCGGCTCGTGCCCGCCGGCGTCGACCGCGCCGGCCTCCCGACGCGCGCCCGCATCGTCCTCTACCGCCGCCCCCTCGAAGCGCGCGCGAAAGACCCCGCCGAACTCGCGGAACTCGTCCACGACGTCCTCGTCGAACAAGTGGCGGGCTACCTGGGCGTCGAACCCGACGTCATCGAAGGCGAATAATCCTCACCCTCCGTACCCCAGCCCCCGCCCTTCCCCGGGGGGCGTCCCCAGCCCAGCGTATCGCAGGGCAGCGACGGGACCTGCGGAAACGGGACCGGAGGGCGAAGTTGCCCACAAGGGGAACGGGCTGTGGACAACTCGGGGACAGGCCGCTCTAGAGGGTTCCGGATGTCGCATTTGGGTCGCTCAGCGTCTCGAATGCGACATTGGGAACGCCGAAGCGCGGGCCCGAGACCACGGCCGCGCCCCGAACGTCCTGAAGGGCACCTTTGAGACGCTCAACGTCTCAAAGGGCACCTTCAGGACAGCGAAGCCGAAAGCCTCAAGAAACCGTGGGTCGCCTCCGCGTAGGCACGGCGGTCAGCAGCGTGAACAGCACCGCCGCCACCTGCGCCAGCAGCAGCAGGTTCCGCGTGGTGCCCTGGTGCTCCACCACCACCTCCGAAGGCGTAGCCGGCACCGAGACCGCCACCTGGTGGCCCCAAGCCCGCACGATCGGCACGGCTTTGCCGTCGACGCTCGCCTGCCAACCGGCCTCGAACTCCGCGGCCAGCACGAGCAGCCGCCCGGTCGGCCCCTCCGAGACGCGCACCCGCACGTCCGGCAGCCCGGCCTGCACCGGAGCCACCCCGGGCGACGCGCCGGGCGCGCCCTTCCCGGTCACGGCGGCCTGCGCCAGTTCCGGGGAGATCAACGCCACCTGCCCACCGGCCGGCACCAGGCGAAGCACCGGCCGCCCGTCCGAAGTCGGCGCCGCCGGGGCGACCAGGTCACGCGCGAGTTCGACGAAAGCACCGCCGTCGGCACCGCTCGGCAGAACGACATACGAGACCCCCGAGGCCAAAGCCGCCGCGAACGCCTGTTCGACCGCGTCCGGCGAGCCTTGGAGCAGATCCCGGCGCCACGACGCCAGCCGATCGGCGCTGCCGGGTGTCGGCGCGAGTTCGTCGTCGCCGTAGAACGGCGACCGCCCACCGGTCTGCCGCACCGGCTCGGCCAGGGAACCCACCACCAGCACCGAACGCCCGCTCGCGGCCAGCTCCGCGGAAATCTCCGAAGCGAGCGAAGGACGCTCACCCGAACGCAAAGGTCCTTCCCGTCCGGCGACGACCGCACCGGTCGCCAGCGCGAGCAGCACCAGCACCCCGGCCACGGCCGTGACCTTCGCCAGCCACGGCGCCGGGTCGACACCGGACCCGCCCCGCTGCCAGGTCGCCAGCACCGTCCACAGCAATCCCGCGCTGATCACCAGCAGCGGCACCCCGGCGTATCCGGTCGCGTGCGCGCCGCCCGACATCGGCGTCACCGCCACGAACCGCACCGCCACCAGGCCGAGCACCCCCAGCACGACGACCGCGACACCGCCGCCCGCGCCCTTCGAGGGCCGGACGACCAGCGCGACGATCGCGGCCGCGACCAGCGCCACCCCGATCGGCCACGCGCCGGGACCGCCAGGGTCCAGTCCGGCGAGGTCGGCCCCGGACGCGGCCGTGGCACCACCGCCGAGACCGTGCAGCAGCAGTTCCGGATGCCGCAGCAGCACACTCGGCCACGGCAGCAGCAACGCCAGCGGCAGGAAGACCACGATGCCGACCGACGCGATCCGCCGCGCGAGCCCGGTCGGCGAAGGCAGCACCACGAACCCGATCACCAACCCGACCACGGCCAGTGCGTGCGCCAGCGGTGAGAAGGCGCCGATCAGCGCCAGCCCGATCGCGCTCAGCGCGGAAACATGCAGCCATCGCGAGTCCGCGCGGACCAGCAGCCCGACGATGCCCGCGATCACCAGTGGCAGCAGCAGATGCACGACGACGACGTCGAGCCGTCCCTGTGCGACCGAAGCCGTCGCCGCGGGTAGCACGCCGTACGCCGCAGCGACGACGGCCCGAACCCAGCGACGCACGCGAAGGTGCCGAGTGGCGGCGTACGCGCTCAGGGCGGCGAGCGGGATGTCGCCGATCAGCAGGATCGCGACCAGCGCCGCGGGTCCACCGATCGGCGTGAAGATCGCGCCGAGGGTGCCCAGCACCGGCAGCGTCGCGGGCGCGGGACTCGCCGTCCCGCCGGCGACCGCGTGCCACGGCGCGAGATACGACGACCAGATCTCGCCGAGCCCGCCGACCGGCAGCAGCTTCCCGCCGAACAGATCCAGCCCGAGCCGGGAACCGTTGACCACCAACGCGAGCGCCGTCAGCGCCACGAGCACGATCACCGGCGGCGCGAACACGGTGGCGCCGAGCACGCGTTTCCGGTCGACCTCGACGAACACGAGTTCCGGTTCCGTCCGCCGGCCGCCGTCACGCGGCACCGGGGACGGTTTCGGACCCTCCGAAGTGGATTTCTCGGGAACCGCGACAGCGACGACCGCGCTGGGTCGCCGCAGACCCGTCCCCCGCGAGCCGACCCCGCGCATCGCGCCCGCGGGCAGCGCGCCGGGCCCGACGGGACGATCCTGCCCGGCCTTCACCGCCTCCGGCGGGATCCAGGCCCCTTCCTGATCCGCGCTTTCAGGCACCGTCCCGAGCGCGAAATCCCGTTCCACCCCACGCCGGACGAGACCGACGACACCGGCGCGGACGGCGTTGCGCAGCCGCGTCATCCGCCCGGTGAACAGACCGCGGACACCGCCGGTCTTCCGGCGTCCGGCGCGGGCCGCGCGCAGCCCGCCGCGACCGCGCAGCAGGTACCAGGTGGCCGCGAGTTCGGCGCCCGCCTCGCCGGTGCGCCGCAACAGCAGGAACGCCAGCGCCCGCAACACCGCGAAGACCGGAATTCGAAAAAGGCCGAACCAAAAGGACAGTGGGGAGCAATTGACGAGGAACACCCGGAGCCCGTGCGCGCGGTTCGCCGTCGCGAGGGGGAGGCCGAGGGCGTCCGGTTCGCGTTGTCCGGTGCTGAGCGCGCGAGCGTGCCGAAGCCGGGCCGCCGGCACCGAAAGCACGCGGCCGCCCGCGGCGTTGGCACGCCAGCCGAAGTCGAGATCCTCGCGCAGCAAGGGAAATCCGGGGTCGTAGCCGCCGAGGTCATGCCAGACTTCGCGCCGCACCAGCGATCCCGCGCTCGGCACGGCGAGCACCGCGGTGTCGGTCTCGTCGGGTGAGATCTGTTGCCGGTGGCCGATGGCGTCGGTCGACAGCCCGGCTTCGACGATGAGCCGCGGATCGCTCCAGTCAACCGCGAGCGGACCGAGCACCGTCGCCTCGGGCTCGTTTTCGGCCGCTGCCAACAGATTTTCGAGACAGTCGGGTTCCGGCGCGCAGTCGTCGTGCAGCAGCCAGAGCCAGCCGCCGGGATCACCCCAGCGTTCGACGGCGTGCTCGACGGCCTCGCCGACGGCGGCGCCGAAGCCGACTTCACTGGAAAGTGTGAGAATTCCGTCCAAGACCGGCGCTTCGCCGACAGACGCCGCGTCGGCGAGGATTTGCGCGGTCCGGTCAGTGGAACCGGTGTCGACCGCCAGGATGTGCCGCGGCCGGACGCCGCTGCGCCGCAGCGCGGAAAGCGCCAGTGGCAACCAGTTCTCGCCGTTGTGACAGACCACAATGGCCAGTACGGGGACCGTGCGCAGCGCAGGTGACGCGGCAGTGCGAGACAACGGGCACTCCAGATGTGGCGGCGAAGTCGAGTGCCGCCACCCTACGACGCGACCCTGTCACCCGTTGGTGGCCCCACTATGTGGAAGCGGGCAGAAGCGATCTCCGGCGCACGGGGCCACCGGAGATCGCCGTCACACAGCTCGCTTTTTCAGTTTCCTACGCTCACGTTCGGAGAGCCCGCCCCAAATACCGAACCGCTCGTCATGCGCGAGGGCGTACTCGAGGCACTCGTCCTTGACCTCGCAACCGAGGCAGATCCGCTTGGCTTCGCGGGTGGAGCCGCCCTTCTCCGGGAAGAACGCCTCCGGGTCCGTCTGCGCACAGAGGGCCCGTTCCTGCCAGTCCTGCTCTTCCGCGGAGGCATCGTCGAAAAGCTCGGTGAGATCGCCCAGTTGCTGCTCCGGGACCTCACCCCAACCCACGACTTGCCCCCATTCCCTGCCATCTGCTTCCAACCGCACGTCCGCCTCCTCGCTGTCCACGCACTCCCCAGGCTGGCGGTGTTGAAACACCATCCGCCGCCCCCTTCCAGCGACGAATGACATCACTGTGATTACACCCGTGTAGTGCGGTCAGGTCAAGCGGAGTAGCGAGTTCGGGGGATACCCGCGCCCCATCGCGCAAGGGGACACGCCGAGAACTTCACATCGGGCATACGGAAGACTGGAGGGGTGCAGAGATCAGCAGTGCGGCCAAGCCCGATCTTCCTCGGCATCCTCGCGGTCACCGTCCTGGGCGGTGTACTGGCGGCTTTCGGTGACACGACCACTATTTCCAGCCAGAAGTACGACCCGCTCATCATCATCGGCGTCGTCCTGCTCGTCGCGGGCGGCTGGGTCGCGTCACTGACGCTCCACGAGTTCGGCCACGCGGTCGTGGCGTTCCGCGGTGGTGACAGCAGCGTCGCCCACAAGGGTTACCTGTCCATGGACGTCCGGAAATACACGGATCCGGCACTGTCCATCATCCTGCCGTTGGTATTCCTCTTCATCGGCGGCATCCCGCTGCCGGGTGGCGCGGTCTGGATCGAACACGGGCGGCTGCGGTCGCGAACTGTCCAGTCGTGGGTGTCGCTCGCCGGGCCGCTGAGCAACCTCGGCGTCGGCGTGGTGCTGACGCTTCTCGTCGCGCTGGTGCCGATGTCGTCCGGTCTCGTGATCGGGATCTCGTTCCTGGCGCTGCTTCAGATCGTCACGTTCATCCTGAACATCCTGCCGATCCCCGGTCTCGACGGCTGGGGCGCGATCGAGCCGTACCTTCCGCCCGGCGCGCGCGAATTCGGCGCGAAGGCCCGGATGTGGGCGCCGATCGCGCTGTTCGCCGTGCTGTTCCTCCTACCCGGAGCCAGCTCGTTGCTGTGGCAGGGGTCCTATGCCGTCTTCGACTCCGTCGGTGGGTTCACGCTCGCCGCCCAATACGGATACAACGCGTTCATGTTCTGGAAGTGAGCGGTCACTCGCCTTCGGGGTGCTCGGTGAACCATTCGTGCGCCCGCTTCCAGACGCGTTTGAGGCCGGAGCGCTCGCCGAGGTAGTCGCCCGCCATGCCGACCACCGGCAGCTTCCCGAGCGCACGGTGGAAAAGGCGGCCACGAGGCCGCTTCTCGAGTTCGTCGACGATGCCCAGCAGTCCCCTGCCGAGCCGCCACAGCGTGCTCGCGGCAGCCTTCAGAGTGATCTTGCCGTGCTTCTTCTTCGCGTCGTCGAGTTCTTCGGTGAGCTTCGCCGCTTCGTCGTCTTCGGCGACCTTGTCGTGTTCGGCGTGTTTGCCCGCCGCGATCACGGGGTCGATGTCGCGTTCGAAGAGCACCCACGCGATCAGCCGGACCCGGGCGCCGACGTCGGTCACGCCGTACTCCCCCGCGATCGCGCACAGCAGCACTCCTTGTGCCGCCGAGCCGAGCGCGTCCTGCACCGGCAGCCGGTCGGCGAGCGCGCCGCCGAGGCCGGGGATCGCGGTGATCAGCGCGGTGAACCGGCCGACCCGGTTCACCCACCAGTCGGTCCGCTGGTAGTTCGACATCTCGGCCCACGCCGCGGTGCCGGGCACCTTGACCGAGGTGATCCCGTTGAGCAGCTTGTCCTTCAGCCCCGGTTCGACGCCGTCCAGATCCTCGTGGCGACGCCCCCGGGCCTGCAAACCGAACGGATCCGCGTCACGCAGCGCGTCGACCATCGGCCCGCAGGCGCGGACGAACGGCCGCAGCACCGCCACGACCTGGCGGTCCGAAATCGCTTCACCCACTGCTGACTCCCTTCGCGACCTTCGCCGCACTGCCCAGACCGCCACCCAGCGCCAGCGCTCCCGGCAGCGCCCCGCCGCCGATCAGCAGCAGTGCGCGCCAGTCCTGTATCAGCACCAGATCACCACCGGGACCGGTCACGCCCATTCCGAGTACGACTAGTACCCAGACGAGCAGCGGAATCACCGAAAAGGAGGGCCGCACCACTTTCGCGGTCGTCCGCACCAGCACCGGGGTGGTGATCACCGCGAGCACCACGGTCACCGGCATCGGGAAGTCACCGAGCTTCGGCAGCACGATCCCGTCGAGCCGGAGCGGCAGGAAGAACAGTTCGAGCAACCCGAGCAAGAAGGCGTCGAAGGTCAGCAAGGCGAGCAGCAGCCGCTGTCGCGAAGTGAGCGGCGGTGACGGCACGGTCACTTGGCGAGTCCCCCGAACAGATCGGCCGCGGCACCTTCGGCCGGTCCGTACGCGAGCACGAAGTACTCGTTCGGGGTGATCGGCTGCGCGACGTCGTTGCTCAGCGCGAAGTGGTCGGCGAGGGCGGGCACGCTGACCTGGGTCTCGTGCGCCCGCAGCGCGGCGGCCTTCGCCGGGAGGTGCGCGCCGACGTCGAGGACGGTCGTGATGGTCTCGTCCGGCGTCACCGGCAGTTCGCCGTCTTCCGGGACCCGGAACGACGAGCGTCCGCGCAGCGCGGCGAGCCCGGCCGCGACCGCCTCGCGAGAAGAAACAGTGTGGAAGACCCGTTCGACCGATTCGGCCTTCGGCGCCGCGGCCATGGTGACCTCGTGCGCGCGGATGTGGTCGGGATGCCCGTAACCCCCGAAAGCGTCATACGTGACGACGACCTGGGGCCGGACCTCGTCCAGGATCTCCGCGAGCTGAACCGCCTGCTCGTCGAGGTCACCACCGGTGAACGCGCGTGGATGGGCCGCGGACGGCGTCCCGGCCATCCCCGAGTCACGCCAGCGGCCGATGCCGCCGAGATACCGGTGCCGGGAGACGCCCAGCGCCGCGCAGGCCGACGCCAGCTCGCCCGCGCGGTAGCCGCCGAGCTGATCGGAAGCCCACGAACCGAGCCCGCCGAGGGACGGCGGGATGATCTCGCCTTCCTCACCGAGAGTGCACGTGACGACGGTCACTTCGGCGCCTTCTGCCGCGTAGCGCGCGATGGTGCCGCCGGTGGTGATGCTCTCGTCGTCCGGATGGGCGTGTACGAGGAGCAATTTGGGCCGGTCGGAGATCACGGCTTGAAGACTAATTCGAACACGGCGCGCTTTCCTTTATAGGGTGTCGGGAACGGAAGCCGGAGAGCACCGACCTTAGTCGGGCGACTCTCGGTTATCCTCGCGCGAGTCATGGCCGATGCGCCGTGACCATATGTACCCCCACGAAGGGCATCTTGGTGAGCACTGAAGCAGCATCGTCGGACCTCGGCGGCGTGTCGGGTTCGGTTCTGTCCATCTCCGACCTGAGCGTCTCGTTCCCGACCGACGACGGCGTGGTCGACGCCGTCAAGGGCATCGGATTCGACGTCAAGCCGGGCGAGATCGTCGCGGTGGTCGGTGAGTCCGGTTCCGGCAAGTCGGTGACCTCGATGTCGGTGCTCGGGCTGCTCCCGAAGACGAGCCGGATCGCCGGCGAGCTTCGCCTCGGCGACCGCAACCTGGCCGATCTCAAGGAGAAGGACCTCCAGAAGATCCGCGGCAACCAGGTCGCGATGATCTTCCAGGAGCCGATGACCGCGCTGAACCCGGTCTACACCGTCGGCTGGCAGCTGCGCGAGGCGCTCCGCTCGCACCAGGACATCTCGAAGGAAGCCGCCGACAAGCGCGCCATCGAGCTGCTCGAGATGGTCGGCATCCCGAACCCGCCGCTGCGCTTCAAGCAGTACCCGCACCAGCTCTCCGGCGGTCTGCGGCAGCGTGTCGTCATCGCGATGGCGATCTCGTGCGACCCGAAGGTGATCATCGCCGACGAGCCCACCACGGCCCTCGACGTCACCGTGCAGGCGGAGATCCTCGGCCTGCTGCGCAAGCTGCGTGACACCCTCAACACCGCGATCGTGCTGATCACGCACGACATGGGCGTCGTGGCCGACCTCGCCGACCGCGTGGTCGTGATGTACCAGGGCAACATCGTCGAGCAGGCGCCGGTGCGCGACCTGTTCGCGTCGCCGCAGGTGGAATACACCCGCAAGCTGCTCGCCGCCGTTCCCGTGCTCGGCCAGCGCCCCGAAGGACGCCGCCTGCTCGACGACTCCGGCATCGACGCCGACAGCGACGAGGCCTCGAAGATCGCCGAGGAGATCCGGCTCGCCGACGCCGAGCTGGAGGCCGTGATCGAGGCGGATGCCCCGGCGCTCGAGATCAAGAACCTCGTGCTGGAGTACCCGGGCCGCCGCGGCCAGGCGAAGAACCGCGCGGTGGACGACGTCTCGCTGAGCATCGCCAAGGGCGAGATCGTCGGCCTGGTCGGCGAATCCGGTTCCGGCAAATCGACGGTCGGCCGCTGCGCGATCCGCCTGCTGACCCCGACCTCGGGCACCGTATCGATCGCGGGCAAGGACATCACGAACATGTCGAACAAGGAGCTGCGCCCGCTGCGCCGCTACTTCTCGATCGTGTTCCAGGACCCGGCGTCCACACTGGACCCGAAGATGACCATCGGCGAATCGATCGCCGAGCCGATGGTGCTGCACAAGTTCCTGCAGGGCAAGGCCCTGAACGAGCGCGTGGCGTCCCTTTTGGACAAGGTCGAGCTCGGCGGCCACTACCGCAACCGGTACCCGCACGAGCTGTCCGGCGGCCAGCGCCAGCGCGTCGCCATCGCCCGGGCGCTCTCGCTCGACCCGGCGCTGCTGATCGCGGACGAGCCGACCTCGGCGCTGGACGTGTCGGTGCAGGCCCGCGTGCTGGACCTGTTCCTCGACCTGCAGCGCTCGCTGCAGTTCGCCTGCCTGTTCATCAGCCACGACCTCGCCGTCGTCGACCTGCTGGCCGACCGCGTCGCGGTGATGCAGTACGGCAAGCTGGTCGAGGTCGGCACGCGTGACCAGGTGCTGCACTCGCCGCGCGAGGACTACACCCGTCGTCTGCTGTCGGCCGCTCCGGTCGCGGACCCGGTGCTGCAGGCCGAACGGCGTGCGGCCTGGCAGGCGGGCAAGCTCGCCCCCGTGGCCGACTGACCTCTGGCAGTACGCGAAGGCCCCCTTCACCGCGTCCGACGCGGTGAAGGGGGCCTTCGCGTAGCTACGGCACCGTGTGTCCGGAGCCGGATCACACGTGATTGAAGCCGTAACTCGCGTGATTGGAGCCGTAACTCGCGTGTTTCCAGCCGGATGTACCGGTTCGGCCCTCAATCACGTGAGTTACGGCTCCAGACACGCGAGATACGGCTTCAAACACGCGAGTTACGGTCTGGAGCCCGGTCGTGAAGCGCGTGAAGGCCCCCTTCCCTCGGCTGAGCCGAGGGAAGGGGGCCTTCAGCGCGCGGAGAAGATCAAGCCTTCATGCGGCGCTGGCGCGGGTCGAAAGCGTCCCGCAGACCGTCACCGATGAAGTTGATCGTCAGCGAGATCAGCACCAGCACGACGAACGGGCCGAAGAACAGCGCCGGCCGGTTCTGCAGCTGCGAGTAGTTCTCGAGGATGACGCGGCCGAGCGAGGTGTCCGGCAGCTGCACCCCCAGTCCGATGAAGGACAGCGCCGCCTCGATCAGCACGGCCTGCGCGATCGCGAGGGTCGCGTTGACCGTGATGAGGCCGACCATGTTCGGCACCAGGTGCTTGAACACGATGTGGAACGTCCCGGCGCCGGACGCGCGGGCGGCGTCCACGAACTCGCGCTGGGACAGCGACATCGACTCGGCCCTGGCGATACGGGCGATCGGCATCCAGCCGAAGGCCGCCAGCACCATCGCGACGATGTACCAGCTACCACCGCCGAACACCTTCGCCAGGATGGCGGCCGCGGCGATCTGCGGGACGATCAGGAACAGGTCCGTCACGCGCGAGATGGCCGAATCGGTGAAGCCGCGCAGGTAGCCGGCCATGGCGCCGAAGACGGTGCCGATGGTGGTGGCGACGATCGACACGATGAGCGCGATCAGCAGCGAGTACTGGGTGCCGCGCAGGATCTGCGACACCATTTCCTTGCCGACCTGCGTCGTGCCGAGCGGGTAGTCCCCACTGGGCTTGGCGAAGGACGGGAAGGAGCTGTCCTCGTAGCTGTACGGCCAGAAGATCGGCATGATGATGACGGTCAGCACGAGCAGCAGCAGGATGCCCGTGCAGATCATCGCCAGCTTGTGCCGGAGGAACTTGCGCAGGACCAGCTTGCCCTGGCTCCGGGGCTCGGGCAGTGCCTCGTCCGGAAGCTTGCCATCGGCGGACTTGGAGTCTTCCGCCGCGATAAGGGAGTTCAAGTCAGCCAACGCGAATCCTCGGGTCCAGGATGCCGTACATCAGGTCGGCGATCAGGTTGGCGACGATGATGCTGCTGGCGATGAGCACCAGCCACCCCATCATCACCTGGGTATCGCTCTTGGTCACGGCTTCGACGAGCAGCTTGCCCATGCCATTCCAGTTGAACACCGTCTCGGTGATGATCGCGCCCGAGAGCACGGCACCGAAGTTGACGGAGAACAGGGTGGTCACCGGGATGAGCGCGTTCCGGAAGGCGTGGCGGAAGATGACCCGGCCGTTGGCGAGTCCCTTCGCGCGTGCCGTCCGCACGTAGTCCGCGTTCAGCGTCTCCAGCATCGAAGCGCGCTGGAACCGGCTGTACGCGGCGAAGCTGATCGCCATGATGGACAGTGTCGGCAGCAGATACGCGCCGACGTAACTGGCCAGGAAACCGCCTGGACCGTCGAAATTGAGCGATTCCGGGCTCGTGGTGCGGATCCACGGGTTACCGAGCACATCGGACAGTCCCAGATCCCGGACCCAGCCGTTGAACTGGATCGCGTAGCCCTTCAGCACGATGGCGACACAGAAGATCGGCATCGAGAACAGCAGGAAGGCCAGCGTGGTGGCGATGTAGTCGAGGATCGAGTACTGCTTGACCGCCGCGACCACACCGACGAGGACGCCGAGGACGAGCGCGAGGATCTCGGCTCCGACGACGAGCTTCAGGGTGACCTCGAACGCGGCCATGACCTTCGGGAACACCGGGGCCTGCGCGTTGCCCTGGGCGATGGAAACGCCCCATTCGCCAGTGACGAAGTTGCCGAGCCAAGTGAAGTACCGGGGCACGATGCTCTGGTCCAGCCCGAGCTGCGAGGCCATCTGCGCGATGGCTTCCTTGCTCATGGCCGGGTTGCTCTTCATCTCGGCGAGCGGGTCGCCGGTGCCGGCGACCATGATGAAACACAGGAAAGTCCCGACCAACAGGACGGGAATCGATATCGCCAGACGGCGAAGAATGTAGATCACCAGGTTCAACGAACTGCTCCTCATCCGGGCCTGGTCGCCGAAGTGCTGGACCGCTGCCCGGTTGTCCACCGTAGTGGCGGTAACCCTACGGTCAACAGCTACTTCCGGCGGGTGCGGGGGCCCGGCTTGTGGCCGGGCCCCCGCACCACCAGGATCGCGTAAGCGAGTGGTGAAAAAGCGGGGCGCAAGCCCTACTTCTTCTGCTCCCACTCACCGGCGTTCCACAGGACACCGTTGTACGACTGCATGTAAGTGCGGTCGATGCCCTTGAACGCCCACATGGACGGGGTCTGGAACAGCGGCAGCGTCGCGTACTCGTCCGCGATCGCCTGGTCGGCCTTCTGGTAGCTCTCCAGCTGCACCTTCTCGTCGGTGGCCTTCACGGCCGCCTCGAAGGCGGAGTCGATCGTCGGGTTCGACAGACCCTGGTAGTTCTGGCTGCTGTCGTCGACACGGGTGATGTAGATCGACTTCTGCTCGGCCTTGAACGGAGCGGCGGACCAGCCGAAGAGCGCGGCGTCGTAGTCGCTGGCCGCGAGACGGCCACCCTTCAGGAAGTTCGCGTCCTGGTCGTCCGTGATCTCGATACCGGCGGCCTTGGCCTGCGAGATGATGATCTCGACGGTCTGCTGACGGCGGGCGTTCTGGTTGTGCGAGATCTTGAACGACGCGCGCTGGCCGTCCTTGGCGAAGATACCGTCGCCACCCTTGACCCAGCCGGCGTCGGTCAGCGTCTTGGCCGCGGCCTCGGCGCCAAGACCGGCCTTGCTGCTGTACAGGTCCTTGAAGCCCTGCTCGCCCGGCATGAACACGATGCTGTTCAGCGGGGTCGCGTCGGCCTGGACCTCCTTGAGCAGCTTGTCGGTGATCTCCTGGCGGTTCACGACCTCGAAGAACGCCTTGCGCAGGTTCTTGTCCTTGAACATGCGCTTGTAGTTGAGGTCGATGTGCTCGAAGGTCAGCTGCGAGGCCGAACCGTAGGTGACGCCCTGTGCGGAAAGACCCTTCAGGGTGCCGGCGGCGGTGGCGTCGGGCTGGGTCGAAGCGGCGATGTCGATCTCACCGTTCTGCAGCGCGGTCGCCATGGCCTTGGTGTCCTCCATCGCCTTCACGACGATCTTGGAGGGGCCACCCTTGCCACCGATCCAGTTCGGGTTCTTCTCGAGCGTGACGGCCTTCTGGTTGGCGTCGAACGCGGTGATCTTGTACGGACCCGAAGCCGGCATGTTCTCGGCCTTGAAGCCCTTGAAGCCGTTGGTCCAGAAGTCACCGGCCTTCGCCAGCTGGGCCGCGTCGCTGGTCGGCGTCAGCTTGGTGATGTCGGCGACGCCCGAGTTCTTCTCGACGATGTGCGCGGGCATGATCGCGGTCGAGTTGAACAGACCCTTGTAGTCCAGGTACGGCTCGGTGTACTTGGTCTCGAAGGTCAGGTCGTCCTTGCAGACCGCCGAGTTGATCAGCTGGTAGCCGGTCGTCGAAGCGGCGAGGAAGGCCTGCTTGCCGTCCGAGGTCTTGGCGGCACCGGAGTGCGCCAGCCACGACAGGTACATGTCGTCGCAGTCGAACGCCTCGTTGTCCGACCACTTCACGTTCGGCTTGATCTTGTAGACGACGGTCTGCGGCTCCTTGGAAGTGACCTCCCAGGAGTCGAACACGTCGTTGTTCAGCAGCACCTTGTTGTTGCCGTCGAGCACATCGGCACCGGCGAGCACGGAGGTCAGGATGTAGGTGTTGTACGACGTGTTGGTGTCAGGCGTGTCGTTGTTGTAGCCCGAGTACCCGTCGTCGATGCCCACCGTGACGGTGCCTTCGTACCCCGGGGTGTCCGCGAGCTTGAAGTTTTCGCCGTTCTGCGCCTTGCCGACCGCCATGCTCTTGATGTCGGTCGACGACCCGTTCTGGTCGGAACTGCCGCTGTCGCCACCGCTGCATGCGCTCAGCACAAGCGCGGAGGCCGCGACCAGCGACCAGGCGGAGACTGCCTTGGACTTCCTCATGAAGTGTGCCCTCCTAGCACTGGGTTCCTGAGATCGGAACAGGACCCCACACCGCTCCGGTGAGATGGCCCGGAGCCTATGACACGCCAAGCAACACTCATTTGGCGCACTGCGGGTGCACGCTAGAAAGGAAATGCACGAACAGTCACCAGTTACGGGGGGATCGTGACCAAAGGGTAACTTGCGGCTGACTTCGAGAAATACAGTGGTTACCTTGAGGAATCAGTCCGCCACTCGAACGTGCCGGGAAAGGTCACCCTCCAGGGTCGGACTCGGACTCGAAACGGCTACTTCGGACCCCGCGTCCAGTTCACCGCGGACCCGAAAGGGCCCACCATAGGAGGACCTGCGGTTACCCCGGAAATACCGGAGCCGATGGCGAGGGTATCGGCCAGCTGGAACAACGGAATGGCAACATTCCGACGCCACAATTCCGGTTCGAGGGCCGAAAGCGCGTCGGCGACCGGGGTGGCGCCGGTCAGCGCGGCGTCGATCGACGGCTGCAGGGCCGGGTCGCAGAAGCCCAGCGGGTTGCCGGGGACGACGGCCTTGGTCTTGTCGGTGAGCTGATCGGGACGGCAGCCGAAGGTGGACGCCAGCGCCGAAGCGACGTCCGCACCCCCCTTGACCTGGCCGATCACCGCGATGTCGATACCGACGTTGCCCGCGCCCTCCGGGGTCGTCTGCTGGATCCCGTTGAGTACCGGCATGGCCAGCAGCGTCGAGAACAGCTCCCTCGGCTGCGGCGCGATCGCGTTGACCTCGATCCCGGCGGCCACCAGTTGCGCCGTCAGCTCCTTGGCGATCGTCGCGTACGGCTCCTGTTTGGCGGGCGAGGCGACGACCAGCGAAAGGTTCTTCCCGTTCTTGCGCCAGGTTCCGGCTTCCTTGGTGTATCCGGCGGATTTGAGCAGTTCCTCGCCCTTGGCCGGATCGGCCGCCGACGGCGGTCCCGGTGCCGGGATCGTCGGCTGGAAGCCGGGGGCCGAGGGGACGCGGACCTGGGCGTCGGCGCGGAGCTTGTCCGACGGGCCGCCGTCGGTCGCCTCGGCGATCAGCTTGCCGCGGTCGATCAGCGCGGTGACGCCTTCGCGCACCTTCGGATCCGACAGCGTCGAACTCACCGGCCGCAGGAGGATCTGCGCGACCGTGGGGCGGGCGACCGTGTGCAGCTGGACGGCGGAGCCGAGTTCGCCGAGGCGTTTGAGGCCGGTGCCGTCGGTCCTGGTCATCGCGAACTGGTCGTTGCCGCTGCGCAGGGCGGCCAGTGTGCCGTCCTGATCGGCCGCACGGAGCACGATCCGGTCGAGTGCGGAGGGTTTCTCCCAATAGCGCTCGTTGCGCTCCAGAGTGACCTCTCCGCGCGCGGTGTCGAGGCCCTTGATCGAGTACGGCCCGGCGACGGCCGGGAAGGTCGTCGCCAGCGCGCCCTGCCACCCGTTCGGGGCGTCCTTGAGCAGATGGGCGGGCAGGAGGTTGTTGAAGAGCGTCTGCCAGCCCGGGTACGGCTTGGCGAAGGTGACCTCGACCCGCTTGCCGCCTTCACGCGACTGGATGTCCGAGATCAGCCGGTAGCCCGCGGCGCCGATGACGCCCGGCTGGTCGCGCATGGCCTCGCGGAGGTACGCGAAGTCCTCGGCGGCGATCGGCGCGCTGTCGGACCAGGAGGCGTCCGGGCGGATCGTGTACGCGACCGTGAACGGCTGCTGTGACACGACCTCGGCGGACTTCATGAGGTTCTTGTCCAGCTCGAAACTGCCGTCGTCCTTGGGGCGGAACACCGACGGGAGCAGCAGTTGCGAGAGCGCCGACGTCACCTGGGACGCGTCGGCGAGGTTGTGCGGGTTGTAGCCGCCGAGGACGTCGTCCACACCCACCACGACCTGCGAAGGCGTCTTCGTGGTCGACGTGCTCACCGGGGAGGCCGAGGAGCTGACCACCGGCGGCGGCGGGGTGTTGCTGCAGGCGGCGAGGAGCACGGCCGCGCACGCCAGCATGGGTGCCGCTGTGTTCACTACCCGCACGCCTGGATCCTCCTGGTTTGTCCCTCGCCCCGTCGCCATAGAGCTATCACGCCGGGCATGGCCTCGGCAGCGAGATTCCCATATCGGCCCGGCCGTCGCCCGACCGGCCGCCGCCTCCTCCGGTGGACGTCCGGGAGGCCCCGAAGGTTCCTGTCCGGGCCGAAGCATTTCGCCGGCGCCGGATCGCGTTCCTCCGGCAATGGGTTCCGCAAACCCGGAACATTCCGGAACGCCTCGCCGGAATGTTCACCACCGGACGATTGATGACCGAAACGATCGCGAACTCGAGTCCTATCCGGACGCATTCGGGTTCTTTTGTTTCGCGCCGGTCCGGATCCGCGTTCTCGGCCGGGTTCACGTCACCGGTGCACCGGCCCGTTCCGGTGATGTGAACACCGTCCGAAAAGGAGCTCGGCTTTCCGGCGAAATTGTCGGGAAAGGACCTTTCCTTAACCGGGAACGCCCGATCGAATACGGTGTGTGACCGCGTTCGGAGCCGAAAAAGCCGGAGGGCGCCTACTCACGGTGAGTGAGCAGACGCCCTCCGGCGCAGACGTGGAGCCCAAGGCGGCAGAACTCGGCAGCGACTGTCCACAAAGGACGCGCGTGGGCCGGACACGACCCACCTTGGCCTCTGGTCAGCCGCGGTTCTTGTTGCGGTTGCGCTCCTTGGCGCGCTGGTTGACGTCCAGCGTGACCTTGCGGATCCGGACGACGTCGGGGGCGACCTCGACGCACTCGTCGACGGAGCAGAACTCCAGCGCCTCTTCCAGGCCCATCTTGCGCGGGCGGGCCAGCGTCTCCATCACGTCGGCGGAGGACTGACGCATGTTGGTCAGCTTCTTCTCCTTGGTGATGTTGATGTCGAGGTCCTCGGCGCGCGGGTTCTCGCCGACGACCATGCCCTCGTACACCTCGGCGCCCGGCTCCACGAAGAAGGTGCCGCGGTCGGCGAGCTGGATCATCGCGTACGCGGTGATGGGGCCCGAGCGGTCGGCGACCAGCGAACCGGAGTGACGGGTGCGGATCTCGCCCGCCCACGGGAAGTACCCCTCGAACACGTGGTTCGCGATACCGGTGCCGCGGGTCTCGGTGAGGAAGTCGGTGCGGAAGCCGATCAGGCCGCGTGCCGGGAGGACGTAGTCGAGCTTGATGCGGCCGGAGCCGTGCCCGCCCATGTGCTCCATGCGGCCCTTGCGGGCGGCCAGCAGCTGCGTGATGCCGCCGAGGTGCTCCTCCGGGGAGTCGATCGACAGGCGCTCGAACGGCTCGTGCAGCTTGCCGTCGATCATCTTGGTGACCACCTGCGGCTTGCCGACGGTCAGCTCGAAGCCCTCGCGGCGCATCTGCTCGACGAGGATCGCCAGCGCCAGCTCGCCACGGCCCTGGACCTCCCAGGTGTCGGGGCGCTCGGTCGGCAGCACCTTGATGCTGACGTTACCGATCAGCTCCTGGTCCAGCCGGGCCTTGACCAGTCGGGCGGTGACCTTGTCGCCGCCGCTGCGGCCTGCCAGCGGCGAGGTGTTGACACCGATGGTCATCGAGATGGCGGGCTCGTCGACGGCGATCCGGGGCAGCGCCTCGGGGTTCTCGACGTCGGCCAGGGTGTCGCCGATGGTGATCTCGGGGATGCCTGCGATGGCGACCAGTTCGCCCGCGCTGGCCTCGGTCGCCGGGACGCGGGTGAGCGCCTCGGTGACCAGCAGTTCGGAGATGCGGACGTTCTGGATGGTGCCGTCCTCGCGCATCCAGGCCACGGTCTGGCCCTTGCGCAGGTTGCCGGAGTGGATGCGGATGAGCGCGATCCGGCCGAGGAAGTTCGAGGCGTCGAGGTTGGTGACCAGCGCGCGCAGCGGGCCTTCGCGGTCGGCGAAGGGCGGCGGCACGTGGCGCATCAGGGTCTCGAACAGCGGGTCGAGGTTCTCGCTCCCGGGCACCGCGCCGTCGGCGGGCTGTTCGAGGCTCGCCTTGCCCGCACGGGCGGAGGCGAAGACGACCGGGAGGTCGAGGATCGCGTCGAGGTCGGCGTCCTCGATGTCACCGGCCAGGTCGAGCAGGAGGTCGTGGGTCTCCTCGACGACCTCGGAGATCCGGGCGTCGGGGCGGTCGGTCTTGTTGACCACGAGGATCACCGGCAGACCGGCCTCGAGGGTCTTGCGCAGCACGAACCGGGTCTGCGGCAGCGGCCCCTCGCTGGCGTCCACCAGCAGGACGACGCCGTCGACCATGGCGAGGCCGCGTTCGACCTCGCCACCGAAGTCCGCGTGGCCGGGGGTGTCGATGACGTTGATCGTCACCGGGCCGTTCTCGGTCTCGCGGTGGATGGAGGTGTTCTTCGCGAGGATCGTGATGCCCTTTTCGCGTTCGAGCTCCCCGGAGTCCATCACGCGATCGACGAGTTCGGCGCGTTCCTCGAAGGCCCCGGACTGCCGGAGCATCGCGTCGACGAGGGTCGTCTTGCCGTGGTCGACGTGTGCGACGATGGCGACGTTGCGCAGGTCGGGCCGGGTCTTGCCGGACGAGCGGCCGGCATCGACTGCGGTGGCGCTGGCTGCGGGCACGCGAAGGCTCCAAAGGTTTCAAGTTCGGGTGTGGTGCCCGCGCCGCCCCGAGTGCTCACGAGTGGCTCGATCGAGTTGCTCATTGACGCGATCGGGTAACGTCGGCCGACTTTGGCCATACGCGGACCACACCAGGGTACCTGTAGCCGAACTGTGAGCACCCCCACGCCCCAAGATCGGTTAGCCTCACCTAACGTGGGTGTGTCGCCGACGCCGTCCGACGAGGAGTGCGAGTGGGCAAGAAGCTACCCGACGATCCGCACAAACTCGTGCGCAAGTGGATGAAGTCCGGCAAGGTCAAGAAGAAATGCTGCAGGTCGAAGTCGCGGTGCGGCAAATGCCCCGTCCTCGCCTTGAAAAAGGCGAAGACGAAGATCGCGAAAGCGGCTTAACGGATCGTCCTCAGTGCACCACCGCCTCGTTGATCGCCCGCAGTTCCGGAGCGGTGCGGGTCGGCGAGAACTCGATCACCTCGTAGGCGGCCATGTGCTTGATCGAGAAGGGGTCGGTCGCGAGGAGCGCGTCCAGCTTTCCCCTGGCCATGGGCCTGGTGATGATGACGCCGCCGATGCGCGGGTTGCGCCTGCCGGAGGCGAGGAAATTGCCGTGCTCGTACTGTTTGGTCAGCCACTCGGCGTGATCCGGGAGCACGTAGTCGATTTCTTCGATAGGGGCGGTGTAGGTCAGCAACACGACGAACATGAGAAGACGGTAGACCCGGATCCCCAATGTGACGGGCGTACTGCGCCGGCCGATATGAAGTGTTGACGCTACGTGCCCGTAATGAGTGACTCTTCCCTTCTTTTCACTCCGCATGTAGTCCTTTGGACGACGGCTTGCGCGGGGTGGGTAGGATCGTCGGCATGCGCACGCAGAACGCCCAGTGGTGGCCGCCCTCCGGCGGCCCCGAAGTCCTGCGCTGAACCAGACGAGCGCACCACCAGGCCGCCCCACCGGGCGGCCTTTTTCGTGCCCGGACCCTGGGGCGGCCCGAATCCGAGAGGAAGAAGGCAGATGATCAGGTTGTCCGGGATCACCCCGTCCGGCCACGTCCACGTCGGGAACCACCTGGGGGCCATTCGGCGCTGGGCGGACGAGGGCGGGCCGGACGACCTGTACTTCGTCTCCGACCTGCACGCGATGACGAACTCGCACAATCCGGCGAAACTGCGCTCGATGGCCTCCGAGCAGCTGGCCGTGCTGATCGCGGCCGGGATCGAGCCGGACCGCGTGTTCGTCCAGTCCGACATAGCCCGCGAGCTGGGCGCCCTCAACTGGGTCCTCGAGTGCACCTGCAACTACGGCGAGGCCGCCAGGATGATCCAGTTCAAGGAGAAGTCGAAGGGACAGGCCGGGGTCCGGCTGTCCCTGCTGACCTATCCGGTGCTGATGGCGGCGGACATCCTGCTGCAGGGCGCGGACGAGGTCCCGGTCGGCGAAGACCAGCGGCAGCACGTCGAGCTGGCGCGAACGCTCGCGAAGCGGTTCAACTCCACCTACGGCGACGTGTTCACCATGCCGAAGGCGGTGCTGCCGCCTGCCGGGGCGCGGGTCATGGACCTCGCCGAGCCGACGCGGAAGATGTCGAAGTCGACGCGGGAGGAGGCCGGGGTGATCTTCGTGCTCGACGAGGCCGACCACGTCAGGCGGAAGGTCAAACGCGCGAAGACCGATGGCGGGTCGAAACCGGCCTACGCGCCGGAAACCCGGCCGGGGATGGCGAACCTGTTGGACATCCTCGCGGCGTGCGTCAAGGAGAAACCCGAGGTCCTCGCGGACCGGTTCGACTCCTACGGCCAGGTCAAGGAGGCCGTCGCCGAGGCGCTCATCGAGGAGCTGCGGCCGGTCCGGGAACGCGCACTGGCGCTGCTGGCCGACCCCGGCGAACTGGAGCGGGTGCGCAAGGCGGGCGCCGTCCGGGCCGCGGAGCGGGGTGAGCACCGGTTGCAGTCCGCGCTGCGGCTCATCGGCGCAGGCTGAAGGGTCCGACCTGGACATCGTCGACTACCCGAAGGGGCAGGGGGTCGGCGGTTCGGCTCACTCGCGGGCCGGTCCGTGAAGGCCACGCTCGCCCCCAGACACCAGCAGTCACAACGGCTACGTGCGAAGGAGGCCATCCCCGAGTACCTGAAGGCCTCCAGCCAGGCGCTCACGTGAGTTTCGCGGTCGTGGGGATGGGCTCGACGGCGGCCCCATCGGAAGCATTGAAGCAGCCGCCCGCTCATCCTCGCGTCTCGTGAGCAGCCAAGGAGGCCTTCACGGACTTGAAAGAAGGGCGTGCAGGGCCGGCAGGAGGACGCGGTCGGCGGGCAGCCAGTCGAGACCGGAAAGCTCCGCCGAGGACACCCACCGGACGTCTTTGTGCTCCACCGCCCGCGGCTCGTCCTCCGCCGAGACCAGCGAAGCCGCGTAGATCCGCAGCAGCTTCCCGTTCGGTAGCGGAACGTCGTCGCCGACCCGGCCCGCGACCGTCACGGCGACGTCGAGCTCCTCCAGGCATTCCCGCGCCAAGGCGGCTTCGTCGCTTTCGCCGTCCTCGACCCGGCCGCCCGGCAGTTCCCATTGCCCGGCGTGGTCGGCGGGCCAAGCCCGCTGCTGCGCCAGCACCTGTCCGTTCCGCACGAGGGCGGCACCCACGATCACCACACGGCACACCCTAATGAGGCCGTGCCGCCTGCCAGACGATCTGGAACCGCGCCCCGCCATCGGGTGATTCGCCGACGCGCACCCGGCCCCCACGCCGCCGGACGGCCTCCGCGACCATCGCCAGCCCGAGCCCGGTGCCGCCGGAGGACCGCGCCCGCGAATCGGAGACGCGGTAGAACCGGTCGAAGACCCGCTCCCGATGTTCCGGCGCGATACCCGGCCCGTCGTCGTCGACCACCACCCGCACGGTGGAGCGCGCCGCGAGCACCGACACCACGATCTGCCCGCGCGCGTAGCGGCAGGCGTTGCGCAGCAGGTTGCTCAGCACCAGTTCGACCTCGGCGTGCGTGGCCAACGCCCAAGCGCTCCCGACCGTGCCGCTCACCCGGATTTCGGGCGCGTCGGCGGGCATCCGCGCGACCGCCGCGCGTACCTCGCTCACCAGCTCGACCGGTTCCGCGGGCGGGACCTCCCCCGCATCCGACCTCGCCAGCGCCAGCAGCCCGTCGAGCAGCGCGGAAAGCCGTTCGGCCTCTTCGAGGACGTCGGACAGCGTCTCCTGGGCGAGTTCGGGATCGGGATTGGTGACGGCGACCTCGGCCTGCACGCGGATCGACGCGACCGGCGAACGGAGCTCGTGCGCGGCGTCCCCGGTGAACCGCCGCAGCCGTTCGGCGCCCTCCTCCTGCCTGGCCAGCAGGGCGTTGAACTCCTCGGCGAGCGCGCGGAGTTCGTCGTGCGAATCCGGGAGCGGCAGCCGCGCGCCCGGCGGGAGTGCCCGCACCGAGCCGCGCATCCTGGCCACCGGCCGCAGCGCGAACCGCACCAGCAGCCACGTCGCGATCCCGGCGCCCACCGCGCCGACGGATGCGACCACGAACAGCCACAGCCCGCCTGAGTGCACCGCGGTCGCGAAGCCGACCAGACCCGCGCCCGCGACGACAAGGCGTTGCTGTCCGTCGGGCGCGGTGACCACGGTGCCCGCCCAGCGCCAGCTGTGCTCGCCGCCGGTCGTGACCGGTTCGCCCGCCTTCAGCGCGCGGACCTCCGAGGGGCCGAGGTTCGCGGGCGGCAGGCCGTCCACCGGGCCGCCTCCGGTGTCGAGGACCCGGACGGTGACCGCCGATCCCGATGGCGTCCGCCCTGCGGCGACGTCGGTCTTCGCGGTGTTCAGCTGGGCGCTCAGTTCCTCGTCGACCGAGCCGATGAGCAGCGGTTGGAGGTTGTCCCCGGCGACCGCAGCCAGCCCGAGCAGGAAGCCGAGCGTGACGGCGGCCGCGAGGAGGGTGATCCGGACCTGGAGCGAACGGCGGCGCCACCAAGACGGCGAGCCGATCACCCCTGTCCCGCCGGGGCGATCACTTCGTCGAGCTGCGCGTCCGAAGCCAGGTAGCCGTGCCCGCGCACGGTCCGGACCAGGGCGCCCGCGCCGACCGCGTCGAGTTTGCGGCGCACGTATCCGACGTAGACCTCGACGACGTTGCGGGTCGCGGCCTGTTCGTCACCCCAGACGGCGCGCAGCAGCTCGTCCTTCGTGACCACCGTCCCCGCCCGGCCGGCCAGCACCTCCAGCAGCGCGAACTCGCGCGGGCTGAACGCCACTTCGATGCCGTCGTAGCGGACCTGCCGCAGGCTCCGGTCGACTTCGAGGGCGCCGATCCGCAACGGCCCGCGGATCGCGTCCGGCGTCGCCCGCCGCAGCACCGCGCGCACCTGCGCGACCAGGACGACGAACGAGAACGGCTTCACGAGATAACCGTCGGCGCCGAGGTCGAGGCCGTCCGCTTGGTCGACCTCGCCGTCCTTCGCGGAAATCATCAGCACCGGGGTGGTGACGCCGAGCGCCCGCAGCCGTTCGAGCACGCGGTAGCCGGAAAGACCGGGGAGCATGATGTCGAGCAGGACGACGTCGAAGGAGCCCGTCTGCGCCAGGCGCAGGCCGCTGGGCCCGTCGGCCGCGGTGACCACGTCCATGTCCTCGGCGCGCAGTCCCCGCTGCAACGCCTTGCGCACGCCGGGCTCGTCGTCGACCACCAGTACTCGAGGTTTCACGTCCCTCATCATTCACGCTTTCACCAGCTCACGCGCGGGCTCTCAGCGCCATCTCAGCTCCGACGGCGGAGTCTGAGTGGTATCTCAGCGTTTCCGGGGAAGCGTTGTCGCCAAGACCCGAGCACACTGGGGTTCGGGGAAACAGGGAGAGACAGCATGGATCCGAAGAGGAAGGCCATCACCGCGGCGGTGGTGGGCACGGCGCTCGGCGTCGGCGGGCTCGCCGTCGTCGCGATGCCTGCCACCGCGGGCGACGCGCCCGTCTTGCCGCAGATCAGTGCCGAAGAGCTGGTGCAGTCGACGCTGAACGCGAAGCCGTTGGCGTTCGATGGCAAGGTCAAGGTCAACAACGACCTCGGCCTGCCGCAGGTCGGCAGCACGCTGCCCGGCGCGTCGGCGCTCAGCATCGACTCGGCGCAGGTGTCGACGGACGGCGCGGGCAAGAGCAAGGTGTCGCTCACCGAGGGCTCGAGCCAGCAGACCATCGTCAAGAACGGTGAGGCCGTCTGGGAGTACAACTCCAAGGACAACTCCGCCACCAAGATCACCATCCCGGCCGACCTGGCCAAGGAGCACCAGAACAAGGTCGACGGCAAGGCCGTCGACCCGGCGACGGTCGCCTCGGAACTGCTCGGCAAGGTGCGCGAGAGCAGCACGATCGCCGTCGACGGGACGTCGTCGGTGGCCGGCCGTTCCGCGTACGAGCTGGTGCTGACCCCGAAGCCGACCGAGCGGACGCTCCTGCGTGAGATCCGCGTCGCGATCGACGAGCAGACCCGGATGCCGCTGCGCCTGACGGTGCTGGCCAACGGCACGTCCTCGCCCGCGTTCGAGGCTTCGTTCAGCGAGATCAACTTCGCGAACCAGCCCGCGTCGAACTTCGAGTTCACCCCGCCGAAGGGCGCGAAGGTGACCGAGAAGGCCGCCGAGGTCGACCCGAAGAACCGTGAGCTCGCCGAGCAGGCGAAGTCCGAGGTCAAGGTCGTCGGCGACGGCTGGGACACCGCGATCACCGGCAAGATCCCGGCCGACGCGCTGGCGAAGGCCGGCGACGCGAAGGACGAGCAAGGCCGTCAGGTCGACCCGAAGGCGCTGCTTTCGCGGTTCGCCAAGCCGGTCAGCGGTGCCTGGGGCAGCGGCTGGCTGCTGACCACCAAGGTCGGCAGCGGCGTGCTGACCGAGGACGGCCGCTACGCCGTCGGCGCGGTGCCGGAGCAGGTCCTCTTCGAGGCCTTGGCCGCGAAGTGACCACCACGTTCGAAGCCGGGACGGACGCCTCTCAGGAGGCGTCCGCTCCGGCGGTACCCATGGCGGCCCGCACCAGGGGCCTGCGCAAGGTCTACGGCCGCACGGTGGCCGTGGACCACGTCGATCTCGACGTTCCCGAAGGCGCCGTGCTGGGGATGCTCGGCCCCAACGGATCGGGTAAGACGACGACCATCCGGATGCTGCTCGGTCTCGTGCGGCCCACCGAGGGCGAGGTCGAACTGTTCGGCAAGCGGATGCCCGACGAGGCGGCGCACGCGCTGCCCGACGTCGGCGCGCTGGTCGAAGGTCCGGGTTTCCACCCTTTTCTTTCCGGGCGGGAGAATCTGCTGCGCGTGGCCGCGGCGGAACCGAGGCTGGCCTCGGCCGGGATCCCCGGCGCGGTCGACGCGGCGCTTGAGCGCGTCGGGCTGACCGACGCCGCGACCCGGCGCTACAAGGGGTATTCGCTGGGGATGAAGCAGCGGATGGGGCTGGCGAGCGCGCTGCTCGTGCCGAGGCGGATGGTCGTGCTCGACGAGCCGACCAACGGCCTCGACCCGGCGGGCACCAGGGAGATCCGCCGGATCATCGGCGAACTGCACGCCGACGGCGTCACCGTGCTGGTGTCGTCACATCTGCTGGCCGAGGTCGAAGCGACCTGCACGCACGTCGCGGTGCTCCAGTCGGGGAACGTGATCGCCCAGGGCGAGCTCTCGGAACTGCTGGAGTCGGGGAACGCGGCGCTGCTGGTGCGGACGCCCGACGCCGAACTCGCGGTGGAAACGTTGCGCGAGAACAGGATCGGCGCCCGGCTCACACCGGACGGCGTCCGTGTCGATCTCACCGCGACCGAAGCTCCCGACGTGCTGCGACACCTGGTGACGGCCGGGGTGGCCGTGCACGAGGCGGCGAGAGCGCGCACCGGGCTCGAGGACCTGTTCGCCAGGCTGACCCAGCCGGAGTCCACTGTAGACGGTGAGGGGGAATCGTGACCAACGCTCTTGCCGCGGCACCCGTGGCGCGGACCGGCCACGACAGCGTCGGCCTGCTCCGGCTGTACCGTGCCGAACTCCGCTGGATCTTCCGGCGCCCGCGCACGCTGGCCGTGCTGGGCCTGCTCGCGTTGATCCCGGTGATCATCGGGCTCGCGCTGACCCTCGTCGACGCTTCGGAAACGAGCGGCGGGCAGGACGGCGCGCTGCTGGCCTCCGCGGTCAACAACGGTTTCATCCTGCCGGTCGCGGCACTGACCATGACGCTGGGGCTGCTGCTCCCCCTCGCATCGGCGATGGCCGGGGCGGACGCGATCGCCGGCGAGGCGGCCCACGGGACGCTGCGCGGCTGGCTGATCGCGCCGGTCGGCCGGGGCAGGCTGCTCGCGATCAAGGCGTTCGGCGTCGCGACGGTTTCGACGATCGCCGTACTGGCCATGACGTTCACCGGCTTCGTCACCGGACTGATCCTCAGCGGCGCCGACTCGATGTTCACCCTCACCGGCTCGACACTGAGCGTGTGGGACGCGCTGGGCCGCATCCTGCTCGTGGCCGCGTGGGTGATCCTGCAGCTGTGGGCGGTCGGTGCGGTCGCGCTCGCGATCTCGGCGTTCACCGAACATCCGATGCTGGTCGTCGCCTCGGTGCTGGCCGGGACGATCGTGTTCACCATCCTCGGGTTCCTGGACGCGGTCTCGTGGCTGCATCCGTTCCTGCTCAACGAGAACTGGGCACAGGCACCGGCTTCGGTGCTGATGGACCCGGTGGACACCGCGATGCTCGGTGAAGGCGCACTGCGCGCCGCCTGCTACATCGCCATCGGGCTCTCGATCGCCTACGCGCGCCTGACGACTCGGGACGGCTGACCCCGCCACGCAATTAGTCACCTGCTTGCGACGACGAACCGTCGCAAGCAGGTGACTAATTGCGAAGTTGGGCGACGCCGTCGGGGTCCAGGGCGAGCCGGACGCGGTCGCCGGGGCGCAGGTCGGCCGTGACCGGCGCGACGGCGTCCACAGTGGACAGATCGCCGCCGGGCGCGACCACGAGCCGTACGTGTTCCCTCCGGTGCACCACGGCGGTGACCTCGCCCTCGACGCCGTCCGGGGAGACCCGCAGACCGTGCGGCCGCAGCCCCAGCCTCACCGCGCCGTCCTCGACGTCGGGCAGCGTGACGTCCCCGAGCACCGTCCGCACCGTCCCGCCCGTCGCCTCGCCGTCGACGAACGTGGTCACGCCGAGGAACCGCGCCACGTCCTCGTCCACCGGCTGCCGCCAGACGCGGCGCACCGCGCCCTCCTGCCGGATCTCGCCGTCGTCGAGCACGGCGACGCGGTCGGCGAGCGTGAACGCCTCTTCCTGGTCGTGCGTGACCAGCAGCGCGGTGATCTTGCTGCGCCGCAGCAGGGCCGCGAGGTCGATCGCCAGCTGTTCCCGCAGTCCGGCGTCCAACCCGGACAGTGGTTCGTCCAGCAGCAGCAACCGCGGCTCCGGCGCCAGCGCGCGGGCCAAGGCCACCCGCTGCGCCTGCCCGCCGGAAAGCTCGGTGACCCTCCGTCGTTCGTAGCCGGCCAGCCCGACCAGATCGAGCAGCGCACGGACCCGCTCGGCGTGCTCCGCGCGCGGGATGTCGTGCATCCGGAGGCCGAACGCGATGTTCGCGGCGACGTCCTTGTGCGGGAACAGCTGCCCGTCCTGGAACACCAGCCCGAACTCGCGCCGGTGCACCGGGACACCGGCGAGGTCCTCGCCGTCCCACCGCACGGTCCCCGACGTCAGGGGCTCCAGCCCGGTGATCGCGCGCAGCAGGGTCGACTTCCCGGAACCGGACGGGCCGAGCAGCGCCAGCACCTCGCCGTCGGCGATGTCCAGCCGGGCGTCCTTCACCGCGGCGAACGATCCATAGTGGACGGTCAGATCCCGTACCGACAGCGACACTAGAACTCCCCTACCGAATTCTGCCCGCGGACCGCGCCGAACCGGTCGATCAGCACCACCGCCACCACGGTCACGATCATGAGCAGCGCGCAGGCCGCGTAGGCCATCTGGTTGTTCAGCTCCCCCGGCCGCGAGATCAACGTCGCGACGGCGACCGGCAGCGTCGGCGCGTCCGGCCTGGCAAGGAAGCTCGTCGCGCCGAACTCGCCGAGCGCGACCACGTAACCGAAACCGGCCGCCGCGACCAGCGAACGCGCGGTCAGCGGGAGATCGATCTCCCGCCACACCCGGCCGGGGCTCGCGCCGAGCGTGGACGCGGCCTGTCGCAGCCGGACGTCGACCGAGCGCAGCACCGGCAGGACCATCCGCACGATCAGCGGGATGATCACCAAGGCCTGCGCGAGCGGCACCAGCAGCGGCGACGTCCGCAGATCGCCCGGCAACGCGTCGAGCGTGACGAGGTACCCGAAACCGACGGTCACCGCGGACACGCCCAGCGGCAGCATCAGCGCGGCGTCCATCGTCTCGCCCATACCCCGTGCCAGCCTGCCCGGCGTGCGGCGCAACGCCACCAGCACGACCGAGGCCAGCACGCCGACGATCATCGCGAGCGTCGTCGCGTCGAACGCCGTCCGCAGTGACATCGACGCCGCGTCCCAGCCTGAAACCTGAAGGGCGCCATGGGCTCCCTGTCCGGCGAGCGCCGCGTACCCGGCAAGGCTGAAACCGTCCGAAGTGGACACGGATTCGACGAGCAGCGCCACGATCGGCGTCATCAGGAGCGCGATCACCACGAGGCCCGCGGAGACCGCCCACCACTCGCCGCCTCTTGGCCGCCGCGCGGTCTCGCTCCGCGAACGCAGCCGCGCCGCGTTCTCCCGGCGCCGTCTCGCCAGCGCACCGACGACGAGCGCCGCGACGACGGCGGCGAACTGCACCAGCGACAGCGCGGCCGCGCCGGAGAGGTCGAGCAGCTCGACCGTGCGCAGGTAGATCTCGGTCTCCAGGGTGCGGTACTTCGCCCCGCCGAGAATGAGCACGACCCCGAAGCTGGTGGCGCAGAACAGGAACACCACCGCCGCCGCCGACGCGATGGCAGGCGCGAGCGCGGGCAGCGTCACCGAGCGGAAGGCACGCCACGGCGACGCGCCGAGTGCCCGCGCCGCGTCCACGGTGCGCGGGTCGAGGTGACTCCACAGCCCGGATACCGTGCGCGCGACGACGGCGACGTTGAAGAAGGCGTTGGCCAGCACCAGCGGCAGCAGCCCGCCGTCGGGCCAGAGCGCGCGGAACGCCAGGCCGACCACGACGGTCGGCAGCACGAACGGCACCAGCACGAGCGTCCGGACCAGCGACACCCCCGGCAGCCGCACCCGCGCGAGCAGGAACGCCACCGGCAGACCGGCGAGCACCGCGACGATCGTCGAAACCCCCGCGCTCGCCACGGTGAACCCCGCGAGCTTCCAGGTCAGCGGGTCGCCGATGGCCGTGCCGACCCCGCCGGAACCGAAGCCCCGGCCGACGATCGCCGCGACCGGCCAGGCGAAGAACACCACGAGGAAACCGAGCGGCAGCACGGCGAGTGCGGCCAGCCCGGCTCCTCGGAACGTCGGCTTGGGCGCGCTCAGCCTTCGAGAAGTGTGCGCCACTGCGCGATCCACTGCTCGCGCCCGGCCTGGATCTTGGCCGGTTCGAGCGTCTTCGGCTGCTGCGGCAGCGGCGCGGCCTGCGCCCAGCCCTGCGGGAGCTCGACACCCTGGCGGGCCGGGTACACGTACATGTTGCCCGCCACGGTCACCTGGAACTGCTGGGAGAGCAGGAAGTCCACGACCTTGCGGGCCTTCTCGACCTGCTTGCCACCAGCCAGCACGCCCGCGTACTCGACCTGGCGGTAGCAGGTGTCCAGCAGCGCCTTCGTCCGCGGCTTGCCGTCATCGCCGATCTCGGCGGCGGGCGACGAGGCGTAGGAGACGACGATCGGACGCGGGCCCTTGCCGGAGGAACCCGAGAATTCCTTGGTGTAGGCCTCTTCCCAGCCGCTGACCGTCTTGAGCCCGTTGGCCTTCAGCTGCGTCCAGTACGGCTGCCAGCCCTGCTCGCCGAACTGGGCGACGGTGCCGAGCAGGAACGCCAGCCCCGGCGACGACGTCGCGGGGCTCTCGGCGACCATCAGGTCCTTGTACTTGGCGTCGGCCAGATCCGCGAACGACTTCGGCTCCGGGATCCCCTTGTCCGCGAAGTACCGGGTGTCGATGTTGACGCAGACGTCGCCGAGGTCGACCGCGGAGAGGCGGTGCCCGGGGTCGACGGAGTAGCGCTGCGGGCCGCGATCGGCCTCCGGGCTGGTGTACTGCTCGAAAACGCCCTCGGTGAGCGCGCGGGAGGCGAACGTCGAGTCGATGCCGTACGCGACGTCGCCGATCGGGTTCGCCTTGGTCAGCACCAGTTTGTTGGTCAGCGCGCCCGCGTCACCCTGTTTGAGCACGGAGATCTTGATCCCGGACTGCCGCTCGAACGCGTCGAGGACCTCCTGCGGGGCCAGCCACGAGTCGTGTGTCACGAGCGTGACCGTCGCCGGCGCCTGCGGGTCGTTCCCCGTGTTCCCGGAGAGCGAGCAGCCCGCGACGAGGGCGGCCACCGTGCCAGCCGCAACGACCGTGCGGAGGGCGCGTTTCATCTAGCCTCCTGCGATTTTCAAGGGGGGACCCGTGGCAAAAGTGCAGCGTAGCCGACGGCGTACCACCATGGAGTCATGGCGGAAATCTTGAACGACCAGCAAGCCGACGAAGCCGTGACCAAGCTCTCCGGCTGGACTCGTGACGGCGTCACGATCGAGCGGACGGCGAAGCTGCCGAGCTTCCCGAAAGCCATCGAAGCCGTGGACAAGGTGGCCGAACTGGCGGAGGCGGCCGACCACCATCCCGACATCGACATCCGCTGGCGGACGGTGACGTTCCGGCTCAGCACACACTCCGCCGGAGGACTGACGGAGAAGGACTTCACGCTTGCGTCGCAGATCGACGAGGTACTCGGCGGCATGTGACGTCCGCGACGATCGCGCCACGAACCCGCGTCTCGGACGTCTAGCGAGTACGACCGACGAGAAAAGGACGAGTGATGACACAGGCGATCGTGGTGGGGTTCTCCGCATTCGGCGCGATGGTGGCTGCCGCTGCCGGAGTGCTCTGGTACACGGCGCGCGACCGGCATCACCAGCACGACCAGTGATCTTGATCACACCGGCGTTCCGCAGGTAACGCGGAGCCTGATCAACGCGCTGTTCACGGCGGACCTGTCGCTTCTCTCCCCCGGGGGAACCGCCGTGAACAACGCCTCGATCACCGCCGCCCAGCGCGCCTGGGTGACCGCCTTCGCCGCGGCCATCACGCTGCTGACGATCGTCGTGCTCGGCCTCCTCGGCTAACCGGCCGAGTATGCCTCGCGGGCGGCGACAAGCTCCGGAAGGTGCTTCGCCGCCCACTCTCGGCATGCCTCCATCGGTTCGAACAACGTCCGGCCGAGCGAGGTGAGCTCGTATTCCACGCGCGGCGGCGTCTCGTCGTACGCCGTGCGCGTGATCATGCCGTCGCGCTCCAGAGCCCTCAGGGTCTCCGTGAGGACCTTCGGCGTGACGCCCCTCAGTGGCACCCGCAATTCGGAGAACCGGCGCGGACCTTCTTCGAGGCACTGCACGACCAGGCCCGCCCATTTGTCGCCGATCCGGAACGGGGTCAGGTTCGACGGGCAACCCGGGGCGAACATGTCGGGACTCAACGGCTTCACCCGTCCGAAGTTACCCTCGCCCGCGTCTCGGGCGCGTATTCTCCGCCGGTGAGCGTCGAGCCGCTGCCAGGCCCCGAATACACCCGGGTATGGAATCGCTTCTTCGCGGACTTCTCCTTCCGAGCCGGCAACGACCCGCTCCTTTGGCCCGGGATCGCGGAGCCCCCGGGGTCGGTGACCTGGCGCCTGGCAGCCCTCGACAAGCATCCGGAGTACCAGTTGCTGGACTGGATGGTTTCCGTGATCCGGGAAGGCCTGACCTCGTGCGCCGACGAGTTGTACGCCCTCGACTGGCACCACGAGTCGTACCGGCTCGCGACCACCGCGAAGGACTGGCCGCTCAGCCCGTTCCCGGACGGCGACTACCACATCTACCTGACTCCGGACTTCCGGCTCGGCACGTTCGGGCACCCTTGGGAGTACACGATCTGCGTGTTCGGCGAAGAACTGGTGACCGCGATTTCGGCGGAACTCACGCTGATCCTCGGCAAGCCGCTACGCAGATCCGCGTAGGCCCGATTGCCGCTTCCGGGCCGACGCCCTCCGCGTCCGCGAACATGTCGGGACTCAACGGCTTCACCCGTCCGAAGTTACCCTCACGAAGGCCTCCCGGGCCGGTGTTCGGCCAGCAGCCTCCGGGTGACCTCGGCCAGCCGTTTCGCCGCCCCGGGTTCGAAACCGGGTCCGGTCGGCGCGATCCGCCGTCCTTCGACGAACGCGCTGAGCGGCTCCGCGGGCGGGTCGTCGATCCTGGCGATGATCGGCACGATGCCCTCCTCGACCGGTTTGCCGTACCTCTTCAAGGCTTCGACGTGAGCGGCGGTCGCCGCGTCGTAGTCACCGGAAAAGCTCGTCGCGACACCGCCGGGGTTGAGCAGTACGTAAGAGATCCCGCTCCCGGCGTGCTCGGCGGCGAAGGCGACACCGAGCAGGTCGTTGGCCCGCCCGGCCTGTAGTTGCGCGGCGACCCCGTGATAGCCCCGCGTCAGGGAAACGTCGTGCCAGCGGATCTCGGGTTTGGCCGTTCCCGGGCCGGACACGTTGACGATGACCGGCCGCTCGGCCCTGCCCAAGGCCGCGGCGAGACCGTGGCCGAGCAGGTGACGGCTCAGGTACTCCAACGCGAAAGTGCTCTCGATGCCTTCGGCCGTCTCGACTCTGGCCGAGCGGAAGTGGCGGGCGCACAGCACCAGCGCGTCCACGACGGGGAAGCGCTCGGCGATCAGTCCGACGACCTCCCGGTTGCGCGCGACTAGGCCGAGGTCCGCCTGGATGAACGTCGCGCGGCCGGCTTCGGCGAATACCGCGCCTTTGGCCGGATCACGGCCGAGGACGACGACGTTGTCACCGCGGCCGAGGTACTCCATCGCGAGGGCTTTGCCCATTCCGTCGGTGCCGCCGGAGATCACGATCGTCTTCACCGGTCGCCCCTTCCCGGCAGCCGCGTGGCGGCGGCGAGCAGGACGAGCAGGGTGCCCGCCACGAACCAGTACACCCCGTGCAGGCCCGCGACCGGACCGGTCGCGGTGCCGAGGAGCAACGCGACCACGGCGACCCCGATCGAACCGCCGAGCTGGTTGAGCATGTAGAGCACCGAACTTCCCTGCGGTACCAGTGGCCCCGGCAGCGTCCGGTACACCGCCCCCATCGCGGGCGGGCCCACGAAACCGAGTCCGGCGCCGAGGGCGAGCCCGGCGAGAGCGATGGCCACGTCACCCGTCCCGGTGCCGACCCTCGTGAAGAAGACAGCACTCAAGGTGGCCACGAGACCACCTGCCAGCGCGAGGTTGCGTGAACCGATCCGGTCACTGAGGCGTCCCGCCAGCGGGGCGGCGACCGCGGCTCCGACGCCCAGCGGCGCGACGAGCAACCCGGCCGCGAGCGCGCCGTGTCCCTTGACCTGCTGGAAGTACAGCGGGAGGACGATCAGGCTCGCGAACATCGCCAACCCGGTCAGCGCCATGACGGTGACGCTCGCGGCGAACCCGCCACGGGCGAACAGGCGGATGTCGACCAGCGGTGCCTCATCGCGCACCGCGTGAATCACGTAACCGATCAGCAACGCGGCACCCGCCACCAGCGGGACGAGCACGGGAGAAGAGCCGAAGTCCGCTCCGTCGGACGCCTGGGAAAGCACCAGGAGCAGTCCCGCGAAACCCGGCCCGAGCAGGGCGACGCCGAGGACGTCTAGCCGTGTCCGTCGCTCGACAGGCGGATCCGCGGGCATGACGCGCACCGCGAGCAGCACCGCCAGCGCGCCGAGGGGCACGCAGAGCAGGAACATCCACCGCCAGCCGAGACCTTGCAGCACCACGCCGCCGAGTACCGGGCCGAGCACGGGACCGAGCGAGAGCACGGCGGCCATCAGTCCCATCACGCGGCCGGCGCGCCGCGGCCCGGCGGCGCGGGCGAGCAGGGTGAGCACGAGTGGATCGAGGATGCCCGCGCCGATCCCCTGCAGTACACGGAAGGCGATCAGGCTTTCGATATCCCATGCCAGCCCGCACCCCAGTGAGCCGGCGAGGAACACGCCGAGCCCGGCGAGCCACATCCGCTTGCCGCCGAAGGCCTCGCCCGCCCAGCCGGTCACGGGGATGGTGACGGTGACCGCGAGCAGGAAGCCGGTCGAAACCCAGCCCACGGTGCCCAGCGAGGCTTCGAAGTCCTCGGCGAGGTCGCGGATCCCGACCGCGACCATGGTGCTGTTCAGGATGCCGAGTGCGCCGCCGAGCAGGATCACGCCGATCAGCGACCGCAGCGAGGAGCCCAGCCGATCGTCCCGGATGGTCGTCAATGTTCTTCCTTTCGAATCAGACTCGTCAGTCTGGTTTTTCAGACCAGCGAGTTCGAGACTAGCAGGTCTGCTTCAGTAGACTGACGAGTCTGATTGTCCGGCCGTCCGGGTACGCTGACAGCATGAGTGGGACTGGTACGGCCCGAGGCCGGATCGACAAACGGCAAGCGATCCTCGACGCGGCTTTCACCGTGTTCGCGCGAGAGGGATACGCGCAGGCGGGCGTGGACGTGATCGCGGCCGAAGCCGGCGTCGCCAAAGCCACCGTGTACAGCCACTACGGCGACAAGGAGAACCTCTTCCGCGAGACCGTCTCCGCGTCGGCGGATCAGGCACTGGCCGAGAACCTGGCCGTGGTCGAGCGGCTCACCGGCGCGGGCGACGATCTCCGGGCCACCCTGGAAACGGTCGGCCTGAAACTGCTCAAGTGCTACTGCGCCGACCGCTCATGGGCGCTGCGACGGCTGCTCGCGGCCGAGGCCGGTCAGTTCCCCGACCTGCTCGACGTCATCCACACCCGCGCGGCGGACCGCGTCGCCGAGGCGCTGGCCGACCGGCTCGCCCGCCTCACCGTCTCCGGGCACCTTCACACCGCGGACCCGCTCCTGGCCGCGGATCAGTTCTTCGCGCTGCTGTCCGGTCCGGCCGACAAGCGGGCGAGGCTCGGCACGCGCAGCACTCCCGACACCGAACTTCGCGCCATCGCCGCGGCCGGCGTCGATACCTTCCTGAAGGCCTTCGGCGCCAAAGGCTGAGGGAACGTTACGGAAAAAGGGGACGAACGGAGGTTGCCCTCCGAGCCCCGCGTCTCTTAGCTACTCGAACGAGTTTCTTCGAGAAGTGAGGGGTGTTCCATGGCAGGTCTGCGCAGACGTGAGGTGCTCGCGGGCGCGGTGGTACTGGCGGGCGCGGCGACGATCGGGCTGAACCCCGGCACCGCCGCAGCGGCCACGCAGCAACGTCCGGGCGCGCAGTTCCCGCCGTCGCTGGAGTTCGGCGACTACCCCGTGGTCGCGCGGGTCCGTTCGCGGCGGGCGCTGGAGCACCTGCGGGTGCTCAGCGACAGGATCGGCCCCCGCATCGCCGGTACCGAAGGCGAACTGCGGGCCAGGGACTACATCGCGAAGGTGCTTCGGGACCTGCGCTACCAGGTCACGCTGCAGCCGTTCCCGATCGCCGACAAGTTCCTGGGCAACCTGTCGATCGGACGCGACAGCTGGCAGACCGGCTCCTCGCCGCAGGGCGCGCAGGACATCACCCGCGAGGCCGTGGTCGTCGACGCCGGTGACGGCAGCGCCCTGCCCGAAGACCTGACCGGCAAGATCGTGCTGATCGCCGCGGTGACGAACAAGGCCGACGCGTACCTGACGGCCGCGCAGCGCGGAGCGGACGCCGTGCTGCTCGGCCGGATCGGCGCCGACCCGGCACGCAAGCTGTCCGCGTTCTCGCCGACGCTCGCCACCCCGGTCACGATCCCGGTGCTCGGCCTGGCCCAGGTGCAGGTGGAGCGCCTGCGCGAACGGCTCGCCAAGGGTTCGGTCACGGTGAAGGCGACGGCCACCCACCACAAGAACCTGACGTCGTACAACGTCATCGCCGAACGGCCCGCCACGTTCCCCGGCAAGGACAACGGCGTCGTCATGGTGACGGCGCACTACGACAGCGTCCCCGGCTCCCCCGGCGCCAACGACGACGGCAGCGGCACCGTGCTGTGCCTCGAACTCGCCCGCGTCCTGCGCCACCTGCCGACGAACAAGACGCTGCGGTTCGCGCTGTGGGGTTCGGAGGAGTACGGGCTGATCGGTTCGCGGCACTACGTCAAGAACCTGTCCGACGCCGAGGCGCAGCGGATCACCGGCTGCTTCCAGAACGACATGGTCGCCACCAGCTGGGACCCGGCGATCACCTACTGGCTGCTCTCGGTCGACGGTGCCGACAACGCCACGACCGCGGCCGTCAACGCCGCCGCCGAACGGCTCGGCTACGACCCGCGCGTCAAGGGCCCGGTCGCGCGTGGTTCGAGCGACCACGTGCCGTTCTTCGAGCGCGGGATCGCTTCCGGCAACTTCAGCTGGCGCGGCGAATCCGGCCCGGCGTTGCTGGAACCGACGTACCACACGCCGGAAGACACCATCAAGGACAACGTTTCCCTTGAACGGCTTCAGGTTTCGCTGGAGCTGATCGGCTCGGCGGCGTACAGCCTGCTGCGGAAGTGAGTCTCGCCGCGTGTCCCCGATGCCTTGTCGGGGACACGCGGCCCGCCCTCAACGTGTGTAGTCCACCGGCCCCAAGGCGATCGGGCCCGGATTCTTCGCGACCCAGACGACGGCGAGCTCCCTCAAGCGATCGAGGTGGCCGTCCGCGCCGCGGCCCGACCTGACCTGCTTCGCGATCTCCTTGGCTTCTTGGAGTTCTTCTTCGCCGAGAGGCTCGCCCCGCGCCAGGAAACCCGGGAACGCGTCGGCCATCGCACGATAGTCACGGTCCCAGTTCGCTCCGCCGTTCCGGAACATCTCGTCGGAGATCCGGCCGGTGACGCGGATGGCCTCGCACTGCACTGTCGCGCCCGCGCCTGCCGACGGCACGAGAAGCTCCCAAAGCGCTTTGTGCCGCTCCCGCCAGGGTCCGTCGGGCACGACGATCGGCGATACCCCGTCGTGCGTCGACCGCCGGGCGACCGGCTCGACCCCGAAGATCCGGTACAGCTCACTGAGCGCGGCGTCGGTCTTTCGGAAGAGGTCGGAGTTGAAGTTCCCGCGGTGGAACTCGAAATCACGACCGATCCGTTCGACATGACGGCGCGTCTCGGCCGTGACGCTCGCGCCACGTTCGAGCAGCAGCTTCGAGATCTCGACACATTCGGGGAGGTCGATGTTTTGCGTCGCGATCAGGGCGCTCCTCAGCAACGAGCCGCCGTTCCTGTCGAGAACCTCGGTGGAAGCCCCGTGCTCGATCAGGACTCGCGCCGACTCGGCCCTCAGCCTGCCCACCGCCGCCTGAAGCGGCGTCTTCCCGGAGGTGTCGGTCACCTCGATGTCCGCGCCGAGAGAGAGCAACAAAGGAATCTGCGCGATCGGCTTCGGAGCAGCGCGTGAAGCCCGCGCATGAAGCGGTGTCCTGCCGTAGCTGTCCGGGGTGTCGACGGCGAGGCCCTGCCCGGCCAGCCAGACGATGAGCTCGTCCGGGCACTCCGGGAAGCCGATGGCGGTCCCTTTGGCATAGCCGCCCCGCGCGTCGATCTCGCATTTGCCGAAGACGGCTTTGAGCTCCTCCACCGAGGCCGAGGTCAGCATCTCCGCGAAGTCTTTGGGAAGGGTCTTCCGCTTTCGTGCCAACGTGCTCTCCTCAGCCGAAATCCGGGCGCGGTTGTTCGCGCATCGGTGTCCTCGATACGCGCATCTAGACCTCGTTGCCCTTCGCGCACTGCAGTTCGAGGTACTTCTGCATGACTTCGGAGACCACCGGGCCCTCGTCCGCGGGCGAGATGTCGGCGTCGTCGATGTTGAACCGCCGCAACAGTTCGAGTGCGGCGTCGCTGACGAGCAGGTCGACAACGGTTTCGAGCACGAAGTCCTCACCGCCCTCCACCGTGCCGGTGGGGATGAGACGCTCCCAGTCACGAGGAAGGCCGAGGTGGCTGTAGAACATGTCGAACTGTTCCTCGGTGGTCACCACCACCTCGCCGAGCTCATAGCCGGTGAGCGGCGATTCCCTCAGCGCGCCGGCGAGCCTGCCGGTGACGATCCAGTACCCGCTCGTCGTGACGATGTCGTCGCCGAGCCAGCCGGCGAACTGATAATGCAGCGGGCCGACGAGTGGTTCGGCCCCACGCCGCGGGTCGTAGTCGATACCCGGGCCCAAGCCGCCGGCGACCTCGGGTTCGAAATAGTGGTACCCGGAACGACCTTCCGAGGTACTCATGACCAGCGCCCGAGCTCGGCGTCGATACGCGGATCCGTGCGGACCCACACCTCGCCGTCGGCGGCTCCCGGCGGAGGGTCCACGCGCTCGAGTCCGAGCGTCCGGACCAACCCCAGAAGCTCGTCCCGATCCTCGCCCACGTCCTCGAGGGAGTAGCTGTCGAACAGGACGTAGTGCACGTCCCAGCGATCGTTGTACCCGGAGTCGGCCCAGATCCTGCAGAAGCGGTCCACCGTCTCCCTGTCGAACGGTACGACCTGCTCCGGCTCGCCCGCCGCGGTGAAACCCCTCGCGATGTCTTCGGAACCCCACCAGGCCACGGCTTCGGCGACCGCGGCCGGGGTGAAGTCCTCCGGCGAGAGGAAGCCCTCCAGCAACCAACCGGCTCCGGTGTCCTCGACGCCCAGGTCTTCTTCATGCAAACGGGACACCAGCCCGTCCGCCATGGCGCAGGGACCGGAGAAGGTGAAGACGCCGGTGGCGGCCACGAGGGTGCCGCCGTCAGGGTGCGGGACGTTGAGCGTGGTGTCCGTCTCCGGCACGTCCTTCACCAGAGCGAGAAGGTCTGCCGGTACGCCGTCGTAGAGCGCCGCCTGCGCCTGCGGATCTTCGTAGAAATTGAGGTCGCCGGTGTGGTCGAACGTCACCACGAGACCGCGGCCCTCCGCGGTGAACCAGGCGTTGACCGTGTCCCCTCCGCCGTTGCCGAAACCGAAGTGCGTGACCCCGTCGACCGTCGACGGCTCGTGCCCGTCGATGCGGGTCAGAACCTCCAGCCGGCGGCGCAGCTCGCGGGGATGGGTCCGCCGGAGCATCGACTCGTCGAACCGGGAGCGAAGCCGGGCACGCTCGAAGGCGGCGACGTCGGGCCACCAGAGACCGTGGTGGTCGAGGGCGCTGAAACCGCCACGGACGAAGTTGGCCACCTGGGTCCGGTAGTCGCCGCGGTTGGTGACGAGGCGGTACTCGATCCGCGAGTCCTGCGTCCCCTTGGCCCGGCAGATGGTGCCGGCGTCGAACATGAGCGACAGCGCCTCTTCGCTCTCCTCGTCCTCGACGCGGAACGACGCGTTGTCGTCGGCACGGTGCCGGTCGACGAACTCCTGGAACGCGTCGGGCGCGGACTGAGCACCTCCCGGAGCCCACTTCTGCTCATTGTCCTTGGCGTCGCGGAAGGTCAGTGGTCGCATCGTCATCCTTGCTTTCTGGCCTGGTCGGCGGCTTCGGAGCACATCAGGAAGCTCACCGTGCGCACCGCGTCGTCGGTGAGGTCCGGGAAGACGCGGCGAACTGGATCCGTATCCCGGCGCACGCCTGTTCCACGGTGGTGATCACCCGCGTGACCTCGGGAAGCAGGCAGGGATCGACGGCGCCCGGATCCCGGACCGCCTTCCCGCCGTACGGGTAGCGGCCCCCGGACCCCGGCCGCCACGCACAGCGGCAGGATCGCGCTCCACAGCAGCAGATACCGGGTCGTGGTTCGCGTTGGCTCCCGCGGCGAGTTCGAGCCTGAGTTCACCGGCCGCGCGGATCACTCGCGGCATCCAGGGGCTCGCGTGGGCGAAGAGGACCTCGGTCATGACGACCATCCGCGAGCGACCTGGCCGAGGACGTCGACGATGCCGCGCGACACGACCTCCAGCTGGCTGCGGCTGCCGATGATCGGCCGAGGGTAGGGCGGATTCGGATCGGGCTCGCCCCGGGAGCGGCGGATGGCCAGCGCGATCGCGTGCAGCATCTCGGGCTGCCCCTGCTGCTCGCCGTCCGCGAGTACCACCAGACCGCATTCCTGGGAGTTGAGCCCCCGTCCGAGCTGGACCGCCAGGCTGCACACGGCCGGTCCCGCGGCGACCTCCACCGTGAACGACCGATGGCGCGCGTCCGGGACCCTCGATCCTCGCGAGACCTCGGCGCCTGCCGCGCGATACGCCCGCATGAACTCGCTCGCGGGGAGCGCGGCGAACGCGCCGCTCGCGGTGAGCAGGGCGTCTTCCTCGTAGGCACCCGTCGCCTCGGCCGCCCAGTCACGTTTGGCGTCGCACCAGCGGTACCAGTTCTCCGCGAAGTCCGTGCGCGCCAGGGCATGGGCGAGCGGCAAGAGGGCGGGGCTCGTCATGCGGTTCATCCTCGGTCCGTGGCGGCGTGCTCGAATGGCCGCATGAAGAAGACGAAACGCGGACCTCTGCGGTTCCTCGTGATCGCGCGCACGGCACCCGGCCGCCACCCGCACCCCATGGAGGTGGCTCTGCACCCGGCCGGCGCCGCTTCCCGCGTCTCGATCTCGGTGGGCCCGCATCCCGTGAACGCGGGTGGGCAGGTCGCCCTCTCGCAGGTGCTCGACGAGTCCCGGACCGGACTCAGCCCATCGTGGGCGGAAGAGTTCGACGAGGCGGACCTGCACTGGGTAGTGCCGTACCTGGTCCGACTCCAGGCCGGGGAGGACACGACGGACGAGATCGTGGCGGCCTACACGGCGCGGCACGGCAAGGCACCCGCGACGATGTCCCAGGAACGCTACGGCGTGTGATCAGGCGACTTCGGGGCGAGCCCACTCCGCAAGGCGCTGGGCCGCTTCCTCGTAGCCGGCGGCCCCGGTCGCTGCCGCGATCACCAGCTCGTACGCGTCGTCCTCCGGCGCTTCCAGGTCGACACCGTTGAGGCCGTAATAAACGAACACCGCCATCCAGCCCAGCCGCTTGTTGCCGTCGACGAGCGGGTGGTTGCGGACGAGCGATTCCAGCAGAACCGCCGCTTTTTCATGCAGACCCGGGTAAGCGTCCTGCCCCATCAGCGACGACTGTGGCCGATGCGCCGCCGCGTCGAGCAAGCCCACGTCCCGAACCCGGGAAACACCAAGGTCGGTCGCGAGAGTGAGCAGGTCGTCCAGGGTCAGGTACTCGATCTTCACTGCGCCAGGCGATCGAGCAACGACGCGTAGCGCGCCCGCCCGTCGCGCGACAGGGCACGCACTCGATCGTCACGGACAGACCGGGCCGCGGCGTCGGTAATCGCCCGCACGATCGCTTCGTGTTTGCTAACCCCGTTGACCTCGGCGAGCAAGGCCAAAGCGCGCTCCTGCTCGTCGTTCAGCCTCAACGTCATCGCCATGAGCCCATGATACCACTTCGGTATCATGATCAAATCCACTCAGACGTTGAAGCGGAACTCCACGACGTCCCCGTCGGCCATGACGTAGTCCTTGCCTTCCATGCGCACCTTGCCCGCGGACCGGGCGGCGGCCATGGAGCCGTGCTCCATCAGATCGGCGAAGGACACGACCTCGGCCTTGATGAAGCCGCGCTCGAAGTCGGTGTGGATCACGCCTGCCGCCTGCGGGGCGGTCGCGCCCTGCGGGATCGTCCAGGCGCGGGACTCCTTGGGGCCGGCGGTGAGGTAGGTCTGCAGGCCGAGGGTGTGGAAACCGGCGCGGGCCAGCGAGTAGAGACCCGGCTCGTGCTGGCCGACGGACTCCAGCAGCTCGCGCACGGAGTCCTCGTCGTCCAGCTCCAGCAGCTCGAATTCGACCTTCGCGTCGAGGAACACCGCGTCGGCGGGGGCGACCATCTTGGCCAGCTCTTCGCGACGGGACTCGTCGGTGAGGATGCCTTCGTCGGCGTTGAAGACGTAGAGGAACGGCTTCGTGGTGAGCAGACTCAGCTCGCGCAGTGCCTCGAAGTCGACCTCGTTCTGCGCCTGGAACAGGGTCCGGCCGCCGTCGAGGATCTCCTTGGCCTTGATCGCGTTGTCGAGGGCGGGCTTGGCTTCCTTCTTGGTCCGCGCCTCCTTCTCGAGCCGGTGCAGCGCCTTGTCCAGGGTCTGCAGGTCGGCGAGGATCAGCTCGGTGTTGATCGTCTCGATGTCGCTCGCCGGGTCGATCCGGTCGTCGACGTGGATCACGTCCGGGTCGTCGAACACCCGCACGACCTGGCAGATCGCGTTCGCCTCGCGGATGTTCGCGAGGAACTTGTTGCCGAGGCCGGCGCCCTCGGAGGCACCCTTCACGATGCCCGCGATGTCCACAAAGGACACGACGGCGGGCACGGTCCGCTCGGAGCCGAAGACCTCGGCGAGCTGATCCAGCCGCGGATCCGGCAGCGGGACGACACCGACGTTGGGCTCGATCGTCGCGAACGGGTAGTTCGCGGCGAGCACGTCGTTGCGGGTCAGCGCGTTGAACAGGGTGGACTTGCCGACGTTGGGCAGGCCGACGATGCCGAGGGTGAGACTCACGGGCCAGAAGTCTACGTGCCGTCGCCCGCCCCATCCGCCGAGGCCTTGATCGCCGTGTCGGATTTCCGCCAGCCGCGCCCTCGACCTGGTGGCACGATCGAGGTCATGACCGAGCAGACCTTGGCCGAACGGGCCGTGTGGCGCGACACCGAACGGTGTTACCGCGCCGTCGCCGCCCGTGATTCCCGATTCGACGGCCAGTTCATCATGGCCGTGGCCACCACCGGGATCTACTGCCGTCCGTCCTGTCCCGCGTCGACGCCGAAGCAGCAGAACGTCCGTTTCTACCCGACGTCGGCGGCGGCGCAGGCCAACGGCTTCCGCGCCTGCCGCCGCTGCCTCCCCGACGCCGTCCCCGGCTCCCCCGACTGGGACATCCGGGCCGACCTCGCCGCACGGGCGATGCGGCTCATCTCGGACGGGGCCGTCGAACGCGACGGCGTTCCGGGGCTCGCACGGCGGCTCGGCTATTCCGAACGCCAGCTCGGGCGCGTCCTCACCGCGGAACTCGGTGCCGGGCCGCTGGCGCTGGCCAGGGCGCACCGGGCGCACTCGGCGCGCCTGTTGATCGAGATGTCCGGCCTCCCGCTGACCGACGTCGCGTTCGCGGCGGGTTTCTCCAGCGTCCGCCAGTTCAACGAGACCATCCGGGAGGTGTTCGCGACGACGCCTTCGCAGCTTCGCGCGACGAGCCTGCGTCGCGGGCGTCGCAAAGCCGAAGAGTTGCCGACCGGGACCAGACTGAGCCTGCGGCTGCCGTTCCGGAAACCGTTCGACGCGGCCGGGGTGCTGACCTTCCTGGCCGACCGGGCCGTCCCCGGCGTCGAGCATGTGACGCGCGACGAGTCCGGGGTGACCGGCTACGGGCGCACGCTGCGGCTCGCGCACGGCTCCGGTGTGGTGTGGCTGACGGCGAAGGACGACCACGTCCGCAGCGACCTGCGGCTCACCGACCTGCGCGACCTGAGCAGCGCGGTGGCCAGGGTGCGGCGGCTGCTCGACCTCGACGCCGACCCGGAGGCGGTCGCGCGGGTCCTGGGGGCGGACCCGGCACTCGCGCCGCTGGTCGAGGCGATCCCCGGCATCCGGGTGCCCGGCACCGTCGACGGCGACGAACTCGTGCTGCGCGCACTGCTGTCCCCCGCCGAGGCGGCGTCGCTCGCCGACACCGTCGGCGAACGCCTGCCCAGCTGCGACGAGTCGCTGGAAGGGTTGACCACGCTGTTCCCGACGGCGGCCCAGGTCGCCGAACACGGTCCGGAACGGGTGGCCGCCGTGGCCCGCGCGCTGGCGGACGGGATTTCGGTCCACGTCGGCCGCGATCCCGCGGAGTTGCGCGCGGAGCTGCTGGCGATCCCGGGGATCGGGCCGTGGACCGCGGACTACGTCCTGATGCGCGTACTGGGCGCGCCGGACATCCTGCTGACCGGTGATCCGGCGGTGCGCCGAGGCGCGGCCGCACTGGGGATCGCCGACGACGAAACGACGCTGGCCGAACGCGGGCGGGCTTGGCAGCCCTGGTCCTCGTACGCCGGCATGTACCTGTGGCGCGCCGAAAAGGGAGAATGATGAGCATCGCGTATTGGTCCACGATGGACACGAAGATCGGCCCGTTCACCGCCGTGGTGGCGGGTGACGGGGCCGTGCTCGCCTCGGGCTGGACAGGCGACGTCGCCGAACTGACGCCGCTGATCTCGCCGTCGCTGGCCCCCGGCGAGGTGAAGGAGCGGCGCGATCTCGGACCGGTGAGCACCGCGATCCGCCGGTACCACGACGGCGACCTGGACGCGGTCGCCGACATCGAGGTGCGGCAACGGTCCGGCGCTTTCCGGGAGCACGCTTGGGAAATGCTGCGGAAGGTGCCTGCCGGCGAGCCGGTGAGCTACGCGGAATACGCGGCGCTGGCGGGGAATCCGGCCGCGGTGCGGGCGGCCGCGTCGGCATGTGCGAAGAACGCGGCCGCGTTGTTCGTGCCGTGCCACCGGGTGGTGCGGACCGGCGGTGGTGTGGGGAACTTCCGATGGGGTGTCCCGGCGAAGCAGTGGCTGCTGACCCACGAAGCGGTCTGATTCCGCCCCCTCCGAATGCCAGGAAAGGTCCTTTCCTGGCGCGCGAGGAGCGGGTCAGGCGGCGTGGATCTCCACCGAAGAGCCCGTACGCGACTTCCGGATCCGCAGCCGCGTCGGGATCCGCTGCCGCAGTTCCTCCACGTGCGACACCAGTCCGACCACGCGGCCGCCGGCGCGAAGCTCGTCGAGGATGTTCATGACGATGTCGAGCGTCTCGGCGTCCAGCGTGCCGAAGCCCTCGTCGATGAACAGCGTGTCCAGCAGCGCTCCGCCGGTCTCGGCGGCGACGACGTCGGCAAGGCCCAGTGCCAGCGAGAGCGACGCGAGGAACGACTCGCCGCCGGAGAGTGTCTTCGCGGGCCGGACGGTGCCGGAGTAGTCGTCGAGCACGTCGAGGCCGAGCCCGCCGCGGGTGCCTCGGGCACCGGCGGCGTCGGAGTGCACGAAGGAGTAGCGGCCCTGGCTCATCGTCCGCAGGCGAGCGGTCGCCGCGACCGCGACCTCCTCCAGCCGCGCGGCCAGGACGTACGAGCGCAGCGACATCTTGCGCGCGTTCTGCCCGCGTCCGTTGACCACTTCGGCCAGCGCCTTCAGTTCGCGATACCGCTCTTCGACCGGCGCCAGTTCCGCCATGAAGGACGTCATCCGCTCGGCCAGCCCGGTCAGGTCCGTATGCCGGGTCTTGGCCGCCCGCAGTGCCGCGAAGGCCTGCTCGGCCTCGGCTCGCGTGCCCTGCGCCGCATCCGCCGAAGCGGCGACGTCGATCTCGTCCTCCGGCGAGATGCCGAACAACTCGGGCTGCGCGAGTTCCTCGCTGGCGGCCCGTTCCATCACGTTGGCGTCGGCGAGACTGTTCTCCAGTTTCGTGATCTGCTCGTCCGGCCGCGACGCGGCACGCATTTCGTCGAGATCCGCGAAACCCTTGGCCCGCAACGCTTCCTTGACCAGTTTCGCCTGCTCGTCGCGGCGTTCGCGGGCGCCGGCGACGGCGAGCCGTGCTTCGGCCAGCGCGTCGAGACGGGTCGCGAAGCCGAGCAGGTGCCGACGCTTCGCCCCGACGTCGGCGAACTCGCCGCGTGCGGAGTCCAACCGTTCTTCGCGTTCGGCCAGCCGTTCGACGAGGCCTCGGGCCTCGGTCTCGACCTCGACGGCGGTCCGCTCGGCGGTGCGGCGACGTTCGGTCAGCTGCTCGATCTTCCGTTCCAGCGCACCGACCTGTGCCTCGAGAGCGGGCTTCCGACGAGCCGACTCGGACAGCGTGGCGACCAGGTCGCGTGCCTCGCCGAGTCCGGCCCGCAGTGTCTCGGCCGTGTGCTCGCCCAGCCGCTCAACCAGGACCGTCAGGCCGTTTTCGGCTTCCTGCAACGCGGCTTTCGCCTTCTCACGCCGCACGTGCGCCTGCTGCTCCGCGACTTCGGCGCGGCGTTCGTCCTCGGGATCGACCAGACCGCCGGTGTGCGTCGCCGGCGACGGATGCTCGGTCGCCCCGCAGACCGGGCAGTCCTCGCCGTCGTGCAGACCGGCGGCGAGTTCGGCCGCCATCCCTTCGAGGCGCCGCTCCCGCAGGTCCAGCCGGTGCTGACGGGCGTTCTGATGACCGTCCACGGCTTCGCCGACCACTTCGCGCGCCTGCGTGACGGCCTGCCGCGCCCGAGGCACTTCGTCGGCGTCGCGCACCAGCGAGGTCAGTTCGTCGGCACGGGTGCGAGCACCGTCGAGCTTCGCGTTGGCCTCGGCGGCAGCGGCCTCTTCGACCCGCAAGGCCCCGAGCTTCTCCGGCACGGTGCCCAGTTCGGCGGCGAAGTCTTCGGCCTGCTTCCGCGCCTTCTCCGCGGCGGCGTCCAGCTGCGCCAGACGAGCCAGATCCCGTTGCTGCTGCTCGCTTTCCGCCACGAGTTCGGCGAGAGCACCCGCCTCTTCACGCAGACTGCCGGCGCGAGCGCGAAGTTCGGCGGCGGAACTGTCCGCGGCGTCGGGCACTTCCTGAGCACGGAGAGCTTCCGCGGACTCGGCCTCCGCGAGCTGATCCAGCCTGCGTTCGAGGAGATCGGCGTCGGCGGCCACCGCGGCCGCCCGATGTGCCGCCTCGACCTCTTCCGCCCACTCCGCGCGCTGGTCCGCCTGCTCGGCGATCGCCGAAAGGCGTGTGTACGCGGTGCGCACCCGGCGGATACGTTCGGCGGCCGACCGGTTCTCCTGCCAGACCCTCTCGGCCGTTTTCGCCGCCGCGCGGGCTTTCGCGTCCCGCTCCTGCGCCTTGGCGACCCGCTCGGCCGACTCGGTGAGCACCGCGTCGACCCACTCGGCCTGGCCCTCTTCCGGCGCTTCCTCCTGTGCGACCTGCGCGAACCGCGCGACCCACTCCCGCAACGACTGCTGCCGTGCCGACAACTCGCGGCCACGTTCGGCGCGCAGATTCGCGAACCAGTTCTCGACGCACGCGAACCGCTCGGTGCCGAACAGCCGCTCCAGCAACTCCTCGCGTTCGGCCGTGTTCGCCCGCAGGAACCGCGCGAATTCGCCCTGCGGCAGCAAGACCACCTGGAAGAACTGCTCGTGCGTCATGCCGATGAGCCGTTCGACCGTGCGCGCCACCTCGTCGATGCGGGTGATGCCTTCGGCGACGTGTCCGGCGGGCACCGTGCCGACCCAGCTCAGCACCGCTTTCGCCTGCTGGAGGGTCATTCCCTCGCCGCGGCGCTTGGGCCGCTGGTACTCGGGGTTGCGCGCGATCCGCATCCGCTGGCCCTGCACGGTCAGTTCGAGGACGACCTCGGTGACCTGGTCGGGCTCGGCGAGATCGCAGCGCAGCCGTTTGACCTCACCACGAGCGCCGGGAACCGTGCCGAACAACGCGAACGCGATGGCGTCGAGCAGGGTCGTCTTCCCCGCCCCGGTGTCACCGTGCAGCAGGAACAACCCGTCGGCGCCGAGCACGTCGAAGTCCACCACCTCGCGGCCCGCGTACGGCCCGAAAGCGGCGACCTCCAACCGGTGCAACCTCATACTTCGCGCTCCCGGCCCGCGGCACCCAATGCCGCCAGCACCAGCCGCTCCTCGCTGTCCGACGGCGCGGATCCGCGGCAGTCCTCGAGGAAACTGCGCGTGATCTCGACGTCGGACCGCCCGCGGACGGCTTCGGCGTACTTCAGCGCGGCTCCGTCGTGCCCGCCCTCCGGCTGCCAGTCCATGTGCACGGCGTACGGGAACCGCTCACGCAGCTGGCGCATGGCGTCGATCGGGCGGACCCGGTCGGTCACGGTGAAGGAGAGGAAGTGTTCGGTGAGGCCGTCGTGCTCCGGATCCGACAGGAGGTCCGCCAGCTCGCCGCGCAACATCGCGAGATGGCGCGGCACCGGCAGTTCATGCCGCCGGACCTCGGCGAGCCCGTCGGCGTCGAGGTCCACCAGCCAGACGGATTTCCGTTGGCGTGTCTCGGAAAACGAGTACGCCAGCGGACTGCCCGAATAGCGCAGGTGCTCGGCGAGGGTCTGCGGACCGTGCAGGTGGCCGAGCGCGACGTAATCGACGCCGTCGAACACCGAACCCGGCACCTGTTCGACGCCGCCGACCGCGATGGTCCGCTCGGATTCGGTCGGCTCGCCGCCGGTGACGAAAGCGTGCGCGAGCACCACCGACCGCGTCCCGGACGGCCGGGTGGCGAGATCCTCCCGGACCCGCCGCATCGCCTCGGTGAGCACGCCGGTGTGACCGCGAGCCTCGGGCACGCCGAGGGCGTGACGCGCGGGCTCCGGTTCGAGGTACGGGATTCCGTAGAGCGCGACGTCACCGTGTTCGTCGGGCAGCAGCACCGGTTCGGCGAGACCGTCGATCGTGGCGCGCAGGTACAGACCGCCCGCCGCGGCGAATTCGGCGAACGCGCCCAGCCGCGGCGCGGAGTCGTGGTTGCCGGGGGTCATCACCAGTTTCGCCCCGGCCTGCCGGATCCTGCCCAGCGCGGTCGTGGCCACCCGGACGGCTTCCGCCGAGGGCACCGCGCGGTCGTAGATGTCCCCGGAAACGAGCACGACGTCGACCGACTCGGCGATCACGAGATCGGCGACGTGGCCGAGCACGGCTTCCTGTTCGGCGAGCAGATCGGCGCCGTGGAAGGTGCGGCCGATATGCCAGTCGGACGTGTGCAGGAGCTTCACGCAGCCCAAGGTAGGGCCGCGCACCGGCCGGAGAGGGGAGGCGCGCCCTTGGCGGCACCGCGCTTTCCGACACGCCGGGGACGGCGCAGGTCAGATACGGAGCGCGACCGCGCCGCCGCGTTTTTGTCGGTGGGTTCCGCCATGATGTCCCCGACTCGGATCCGGAGGGGAGGTACCGGTGGCGACGGTGATCACCACCGCGGCCGTCGTGCTCGCGTTGCTGCTGCTCGTGGCCGTCGCGCTGCTGTGGCGGCTGTACAACGACGGCATGCGGCGGGCGGACGCGGCGGCGAAACTGGTCGCCGCCGAACGGTCGAAGGCGGATCAGCAGCAGCTCGCGCTGCGCCGGTACGAGGTGGCGTTCGCCTCGATCAGCGGCCGCGGCGAACTGGGCGAACAGGTACTCCTGGAGACCGCACGCGCGCTCGGGCTCCGCGAGGAACTGCACTTCACCCTGCAAACGGATCTGGCTGGCGGCGGCGCCGCGAAACCGGACATGGTGCTGCGGGTCGGCGGCGGCCGGACCGTACCGGTCGACGCGAAGGCCAGCATGGCCTGCTGGGCCGAGGCCGTCGAAACGAACGATCCGGAGGAACGGCTGGACGCGCTGCGCGTCCACGTCCGGCAGCTCCGGTCGCGGGCGGCCGAGCTGGCGGGCAAGGGCTACCAGCGCTGGGCCGACGCGATCTACGGGACGATCATGTTCGTCCCGTCCGACGCGGCCGTGGTGGCCGCGCTGGACACCGACCCGGAACTGCTGCGCTGGATGCTGGACCGACGGGTCTTCGTCTGCGGGCCGACCGGATTCGCCGTACTGGCTTCCGCCGCGCTGTTCGCCGCGACCGAACGGGCACTGGTCGAGGACGTCGAGCAGGTCCGGGCGGGTGCCGCGGCCGCGCACCGGGCCGCGGGCAACGCGGTCGACGCGCTGAACCTGTCGAGCACCCACCTGCAGCGCTTCATCTCGGCCCGGCGGCGGGAGCTGGAGGCGCTCGAGAGCTTCCGGAGCACGGTCTCCCCGCTGACGGACGCCGCGGGCAGCCCGGCGGCGGTCCCGCTGATCAGGAAGGCGGACGAACTCCCGGCCTCGTGAGTGCCCGCCCCGGCACGCAATTCGTCACCTACTTGCGGCGTCGACCTGCGACTTCCGGAATCGGAGGCTCCATTTCGCCCGGCCTGACAACCTTGTCGGCCACTTACTCGTAGTACCTCCCGTAAGCACCCGGACAGCCCGTCCGGGTGGTCCGTAATGACCACTACCAGGCGATAGACACACCGCCTGTTGGCGGTATGCCCGCAGCTTGGATATACGGTGGGGCCTGTGACCGCGATTCGCGATCGCCAGAGCGATCCTGATGCCGACGACGTTCCCGTTGCCTGGGACGAGCGTCCGCTCGTCGGCGCCAGGCGCGGGCTGCCCTGGTGGGCTGCCGTCCTGGTCGGCTTCGGGCTCGCCATCCTTGGCGCCTTCGTCGACATGATGATGCAGAAGGACCTGGGCCTGCTGTTCAAAGCCTGCTACGCGCTCGGCGCGGTGGCCGCCGTGGTGGCCGTCCAGCGCCGCGGGTTGTTCGGCCCGATGGTGCAGCCGCCCCTGGTCCTCGCCGTGACCGTCCCGGGAGTGATCCTCCTGACCTCGGACGGCAGCAAGGGCACGGACCTGCTCTCGAGAGCCTTCGACGTCGGAACGCCGCTGATCAACGGCTTCCCGACGATGGCCATCACCACCGGCGTCACCTTGGCGATCGGCGTCTTCCGGATCTACCGGGAACGCGATCCCGACGCCCCGGTGAAGGTGAAGCCGGGTACCAAACCGGAACGTCGCGACGAGGGCAAGCCCGCCGCCCGTCCCGCCGCGGCCGCCGCGCCGGGCCGTGGCCGCCCCGCGTCCCGGACCGGACAGACGCCGCCCCCGCCTTCCCGCCGTGGCGCTCCGCGAGACGGCGCCCCGCGCGAGGGTGCGCCGCCCCGCCGACGTCCTGTCGACGACGAGCGACGCCCCCGCCGCGACGCCGAACCCGGCGCCCGCAAACCGCCGCCCCCGGGACGTCAGCCTCGGCGGCCGCGGCCGCCCGAAGAGGGCGAACCCCGCCGCCGCGACCCGCGTGGCGAAAGCGCCCCCGGTGCCCCGCGCCGCCGTCCGCCGCGCGCGGACGACCCGCGCCGCGGAGGGCAGCCTCCCCGCCGCCGCCCCTGGGACGACGAGCGGTGAAGCAAGGGACCTTTGCTCTCGCTTGAGCTTCTGACCAGCAAAAAGGGCCGCCCGAGGAACTCCTCGGGCGGCCCTTTTTCGTAGCGGGCGTCAGGCCTTGGCGGCCTTGCGCAACTCGTGCGGCAACGCGAACGCGATCTTCTCGTTGGCCGTGGTGACCTCGTCGACGTCGCCCCAGCCGCGCTCGGCCAGCCACGCCAGCAGATCCATGACCAGCACCTCCGGCACCGAAGCACCGCTGGTGACGCCGACGGTCTCGACGCCTTCGAGCCACGCTTCGTCGACTTCGTGCGCGAAGTCGACCAGGTGCGACGCGCGCGCCCCCGCCTTCAGCGCGACCTCGACCAGCCGCTTCGAGTTGGACGAGTTCGTCGAGCCGACCACCAGCACCAGGTCGCACTCGGCGGCCATGGCCTTGACCGCGACCTGACGGTTCGTGGTGGCGTAGCAGATGTCGTCACTGGGCGGGTCGGCCAAGCCGGGGAACCTGTCCCGCAGCTGATCGACGCGCTCCATGGTCTCGTCCACCGAAAGGGTGGTCTGCGACAGCCAGATGACCTTCGACGGATCGCGGACCTCGACCTTGTCGACGTCTTCGGCGGTGTCGACGAGCTGCACCTTGTCGGGAGCCTCGCCGGCGGTGCCTTCGACCTCTTCGTGGCCTTCGTGGCCGATCAGCAGGATGTCGTAGTCGTCCTTCGCGAACCGGTTGACTTCCTTGTGCACCTTCGTCACCAGCGGGCAGGTCGCGTCGATGGTCCGCAGGTTGCGCTCGGCCGCCTCGGCGTGCACCGCGGGCGAGACGCCGTGCGCGGAGAACACCACCAACGCGCCTTCCGGCACCTCGGAGGTCTCGTCGACGAAGATCACGCCGCGTTCGCGCAGGGTGTCCACGACGTGCCGGTTGTGCACGATCTCCTTGCGCACGTACACCGGTGCGCCGTAGAGCTCGAGTGCCTTCTCGACGGCGATGACCGCGCGGTCGACCCCCGCGCAGTAACCGCGGGGCTTGGCGAGCAGGACACGTTTGCCACCTGCCGGCACACCGGACTCGGTGATCGTCGGACTGCCGGCTGGCGTGATTCCGGGACTCGCAGAACTCATGCCCCCAGGGTACGGGCTGCCCCGGGGGCTCCTCGCACTCACGTTCAGGTGACCAGGGAACCCCTCGAAAGGATGTGCGTGGAGTCACGTCGGGTGAGCCGACCCACCCGTTCGGTTGGGCAGGATGGCCCGAATACGGCAGGCTGGACACATGAAGCCTCTCCCGCTCCCCCTCCGGGTCGCCGCGGGCCTCGCCGTCACCACCGCCGAGCGGGTTCGCGAACTCCCCAAGCAGCTCACCGGACTCCCCGTCACGGTGGTCAGCCAGGTGCTCCAGTTCTCCATGCGCGTGCAGCAGCACGTCACCGAACTCGCGATCAAGGGCGACGACGCGTTGTCCGTCCTCCGCCCGGTCGAGGACACGCCCAGCTGGGCCACCTTCGACGAGGATCTCCCGCCCGACGTCGGCGAACGCCGCTACGAACGCGACTCGTGCGTCATCCCGCTGCGGGAAGACGCCGAGGTTCCCCGGCCGCGTGCCGAGACCAACGGCCATCTCCCCGACCTCGAAGCGCTCACGGAGGATCCGTGGGCCGAGGAGGAGCGCGCGCTCGCGGAGGACCACGCCGATGGCGAGTTCGACAGTGCCGCGGCGCTCGTCGACGCGAATCCCGCCGGGCTGGACGACTACGACACGCTCACCCTGCCGCAGCTGCGCGCCCGCCTGCGCCGGTTCGACCTCGCGCAGCTGGAGGAACTCCTGACCTACGAACGCGCGAACGCCGACAGGCCGTCGTTCGTCGGCATGCTCGCGCGCCGTATCGGGAACGTGAAGAAGACCGAGAGCGACGGCGACAGCGCGGAAGGCCAGTGAGCGCCGAGCCCGCCGCCGCTCAGGCCGGTCCGTCCACCACCGCCGAGAACCCGTGGCCGGTCCGCACGGTCGCCCGCAAGGTCGGCGAGTGGATCAACCGGCTCGGCGCGGTCTGGGTGGAGGGTCAGGTCACGCAGATCTCGGCCCGCCAGGGCACCAACACCGCGTTCCTGACGCTGCGCGATCCCTCGGCGGACGTCTCGATGTCGGTGACCTGCCCGATGGGCCTGCTGCGCACGATCGAACCGCCGTTGCGCGAGGGCGCGAGCGTCGTGGTGCACGCGAAGCCGACGTTCTTCATGAACCGCGGTTCGCTGAGCCTGCGCGCCAACGAGATCCGCGCGGTCGGCATCGGCGAGCTGCTCGCGCGGATCGAGCGGCTGCGGCGGCTGCTGGCCGCCGAAGGCCTGTTCGCGCCGGAGCGCAAACGCAAGATCCCGTTCCTGCCCAAGGGAATCGGCCTGATCACCGGCCGCGCGTCCGCCGCCGAACGCGACGTGCTGGTGAACGCGCAGTCCCGCTGGCCGCATGTCGCGTTCAAGGTGATCAACACCGCCGTCCAGGGTTCGCTCGCGGTCCCGCAGATCCTCCAGGCACTGTCCAAACTGGACCGTGACCCGGACATCGACGTCATCGTGATCGCACGCGGCGGTGGCAGCGTGGAAGACCTGCTGCCGTTCTCCGACGAGGCGCTGTGCCGCGCCGTGTCCGCCGCCGGGACCCCGGTGGTCAGCGCCATCGGGCACGAACCCGACACCCCGCTGCTCGACCACGTCGCCGATCTCCGCTGCTCGACGCCGACCGACGCCAGCAAGCGGATCGTGCCCGACGTCCGCGAGGAGACCCAGCGCGTCCACCAGATGCGTGATCGCGGCCGCCGCGCCCTGCACGGCTGGGTGGACACCCAGGTCAGGCTGCTGACCCAGATGCGAAGCCGTCCCGTGCTCGCCGATCCGCTCGGCCCGATCCAGCGGCGCTCGGACGACGTCGAGATCCACCGCGAACGCGGCCGCCGCGCGATGCTCACCCTGCTCGCCAAGGACCAGGCCGAAATCGCCAGCGCCCGCGCGCGGCTGACCGCGCTCGGCCCGGCGGCGACCCTCGAACGCGGCTACGCCGTGGTGCAGTACACCGACGAGCAAGGCAACCTCCAGGTACTCCGGTCCGTCTCCGAAGTCGCGGACGGCGCGAAACTGCGCGTCCGTGTGGTCGACGGCGCGCTCGGCGCCGTCGTCTCGGGCGTGCCGGAGGAGGAGCGTTGACGGCGAGTTTCCTGCCTTTGACCATCGACGCCGCGAAGCGCGCGGACGCGCCGGAGGTACTACGCAACGCGTGGCTGACCGACCGGGCCGCCGCCGAGTGCTGGACGGTGCTGCTCGCGGGGTGCGAGTTCTCGACCAAACGCGGTCTCGACGCCCAGCTGCGCAAACTCTCCGAAGCGACGGCCGAGCACGTCGGCACCCGATGGTGGTTCGCGGACGGCACCATGCATCGCAAACGGGTGGCGCGGGCTCAGGAGAACCTCGTCTCGGCGATCGCGGAGGGTGACGGCCAGGAGTTCGCTCTCGCCTTCGTGGGTTACGACAACGCCATGGCCGGCGCGGTAGTGTGCGCGGGTATCGGCAAGCACCGACGTCCGGTAGAAGGAAGCACAGCGTGAGCGAGACCGCCGAACTCGGCTACGAACAGGCCCGCGACAGGCTGGTGGAGGTCGTCCGCGAGCTCGAAGCGGGCGGGCTGTCCCTGGAACAGTCGCTCGCCCTGTGGGAGAAGGGCGAGCAGCTGGCGAAGGTCTGCGAGCACCACCTCGAGGGCGCGCGTGAGCGGATCGAGGCGGCGCTGTCCTCCGTCGAGGACGAGACCGGCAACGGTCAGTGACGTTCACCATGCTCCTGCGCCACCGAACCGCCGTGGGTATCTGAGAGACTGTGACCCCGCCGAGTTCCTGACCCGGGAGGCCTCATGCCCACCCCCACCTCGTCCGCCAGCTCTTCTCGACGCCCTGAAGCGCCCGACCGCAACCTCGCGATGGAACTGGTCCGAGTGACCGAAGCCGCCGCGATGGCCGCGGGCCGCTGGGTGGGACGCGGGGACAAGATCGGCGGGGACGGTGCCGCCGTGGACGCGATGCGCCAGCTGGTCTCGACCGTGTCGATGCGCGGTGTCGTCGTCATCGGCGAGGGCGAGAAGGACGAAGCCCCGATGCTGTTCAACGGGGAAGAGGTCGGCAACGGCGACGGGCCCGACTGCGACGTCGCGGTCGACCCGGTCGACGGGACGACCCTGATGGCCAAGGGCATGCCGAACGCGCTGGCCGTGCTCGCGGTCGCCGAACGCGGCGCGATGTTCGACCCGTCCGCGGTGTTCTACATGGAAAAGCTCGCCGTCGGCCCCGACGCCGCGGGCAAGGTCGATCTGGCCGCCCCGGTCGCGGAGAACATCCGCCGGGTCGCGAAGGCCAAGAACTCCAGCGTCTCCGACGTCACCGTGTGCATCCTCGACCGGCCGCGTCACGAAAAGCTGATCCAAGAGGTCCGCGAGGCGGGCGCCCGGATCCGCTTCATCTCCGACGGCGACGTCGCCGGCGCGATCGCCGCGGCCCGGCCGAGCACCGGCGTCGACATGCTGCTCGGCATCGGCGGCACCCCCGAAGGCATCATCGCGGCCTGCGCGATGAAGTGCCTCGGCGGCGAACTGCAGGGCCGCCTGTGGCCGAAGGACGACGCGGAGCGCGAGAAGGCGCTGGCCGCGGGCCACGACCTCGACCGCGTGCTCGGCAACGACGACCTCGTCCGCGGCGACAACGTGTTCTTCTGCGCCACCGGCGTCACCGACGGCGACCTGCTGCGCGGCGTGCACTACCGCGCGGGCGGCGCGACCACCCAGTCGATCGTGATGCGCTCGAAGTCCGGCACGGTCCGGATGATCGACGGCTACCACCGGCTGACCAAGCTGCGTTCGTACTCCTCCGTCAACTTCGACGGTCACCTCGACGACTTTCTCGACGAGGACGTCGTTCCCCCGCTCCCCTAAGGAGAATCCGTGCTGAAGCGCGTGCTCGTGGTCCTTCTGGCGGCGATGGTCCTCACGCCGGTCGGACAGGCCACGGGCGCGGGCGACCTCGTCGGCGGCAGAGAGGCCGACGAGCCGTATCCGTTCATCGCTTCCCTGCATTCGGCCTCCGGCAAGATCTTCTGCGCCGGGACGCTGATCGCGGCGGACTGGCTGGTGACGGCCGGGCACTGCATCGAGGGCAAGAACCCGGCGAACCTGAGCGCGCGGATCGGCAGCAACGACAACACCCAGGGCGGCGAAATCGCGAAGCCCGCCGAGATCGTCGTGAACCCGTCCTACAACCCCGCGCCCGAGCACGCGGGCGGCGATCTCGCCCTGGTGCGGCTGGCCGCCCCGGTGAAGACTGCGCCGATCACGATCGGCGCAGTCGTGGCGCCGGGGACGCCGACGCGGCTGCTCGGCTGGGGTCAGACGTGCCCGGCTTCGGGTTGCGGCAAGGGACCGGCGAAACTGCAGCAGCTGGACACGAAGATCGTCGAAGGTGTGCGCTGCACCGCGAAGTTCGACGGCGCCGTCGAGCTGTGCACCGACAACCCCGGCGGGAATTCGGGCTCGTGCTACGGGGATTCCGGCGGGCCGGAGATCGCCAAGGTCGACGAAAAGTGGGTCCTGCTGGGCACGATCAGCCGTCCGGGGAACGCCGACCCGGTGTGCGCGACCTCGCCGTCGATCGCGACTTCGGTGGTGGCCTACGCGCAATGGATCGCGGAGAAGATCACTCCGCCTACGCCCGCTCCGCCTGTCTGAAGTGCAATGAAAGGTCCTTTCCTTGCAAAATTTGCAAGGAAAGAGCCTTTCCTAGCGCGCGCTACTCCGCGTTACTGGAGTGCCCAGGGAACAGATGCGCGTCCGGGTCCAGCATGACCGCGATGTTGTTCACCGCCGTCGCCGCTTCCCCGAACCCGGTCGCGATCAGCTTCACCTTCCCCGGATACGCCGCGACGTCGCCCGCAGCGTAGACGCGCTCCCGCGGGGTCGCCATGGTCGAGTCGACGGCGATCGCGCGGTGGTCGATCTGGAGTCCCCAGCTTTCGATCGGCCCGAGGTCCGCGGTGAAACCGAGCGCCGCGACGACCGTGTCGGCGCGCAGCACCTCGGGCTCCGAACCCTTGACCTGGACCTCGACCTCCGCCAGCGCTCCGTCGCGGTCGAGGAACCGGGTGACTTCGGCGTCGGTGATGATCCGCACGCCGAGTTCCCGTGCCTGCCGCACGATCGACTCGGCCGCGCGGAATTTCGCGCGCCGGTGCACGAGGGTGACGTTCGCGGCGACCGGGTGCAGCGCGAGCACCCAGTCGAACGCCGAGTCCCCACCGCCGACGACGACCACGTGCTGCCCTTCGTGCGCCTTCAGCGAGGGCACGAAATGGACCATGCCGCGCCCGAGCCAGCCGTCACCGGCGGGCAGCGGCCGCGGGGTGAACTCGCCGATCCCGGCGGTGATCAGCACCGCGCCGGCGCGCAGGATCTGCCCGCCGTCGAGCGCGATGGTGACGCCGCCTTCGACGCTTTCGAGTTTTTCGGCCTTGCGTCCGAGCAGATACGCGGGTTTGAACGGCGCCGCCTGCTCGAGCAGGCCCCGCACCAGATCGCGGCCACGGACCTCGGCGAACCCGCCGACGTCGTAGATCATCTTTTCGGGGTACATCGCGGTGACCTGGCCACCGGCCTCCGGCAGTGAATCCACGACGGCCATCGAAAGGCCGCGGAATCCCGCGTAGTAGGCGGCGAACAGACCCGTCGGACCGGCCCCGATGATGACGAGGTCGTACGACGTTTCCCCAGCGGACTCGCTCATTCGGCACTCTCCCGGCCGGTGGTGGGCGGCGTGATCGAGAACACATTCGATCCTAGCCCTCGCGTGCCGAAAGACACGGAGCGCGCCGGAGGTCCCTGCGCGAAACTTGAGGCATGGCTGAACAGGAATACCGGATCGAACACGACACCATGGGCGAGGTGCGCGTCCCCGTCGACGCCCTCTACCGCGCGCAGACGCAGCGCGCCGTCGAGAACTTCCCGATCTCCGGCCGGGGCCTGGAACGCGCCCAGATCCGCGCGCTCGGCCTGCTCAAGGCCGCGGCGGCGCGGGTCAACGCGCGGCTCGGCGTGCTGGACGCCGAGGTCGCCGAGGCCATCGCGAAGGCAGCCGACGAGGTCGCCGAGGGGAAGCACGACGCGCATTTCCCGATCGACGTGTTCCAGACGGGTTCCGGGACCTCGTCGAACATGAACGCCAACGAGGTCATCGCCACGCTCGCGTCGAAGGCGCTGGGCCGCGACGTGCACCCGAACGACCACGTCAACGCTTCGCAATCCTCCAACGACACCTTCCCGACGACGATCCACGTCGCCGCGACGGAGGCCGTGCTGTCCGACGTGATCCCGGCGCTGGAGTACCTGGCCGCCGCCATCGAGACGCGGGCGGCCGAGTGGGCGGACATCGTGAAGTCCGGCCGTACGCATCTGATGGACGCCGTCCCGATCACCTTCGGCCAGGAAGCGGGCGCGTGGGCGTCGCAGGTCCGGTTCGGTGTCGAGCGGCTGAAATCGGGTCTGCCGCGGCTCGGTGAACTGCCGATCGGCGGGACCGCGGTCGGTTCCGGGCTGAACGCGCCCGAGGGTTTCGGCGCGGCGGTCTCGCGGGAACTGGCTTCGGTGACCGGTCTTCCGCTGACCGAAGCGCGCGACCACTTCGAGGCGCAGGCGACGCAGGACAGCGTCGTCGAGACGTCCGGGCATCTGCGCACGGTCGCGGTGTCGCTGAACAAGATCGCGAACGACCTGCGCTGGCTGGGCTCCGGTCCGCGCACCGGGCTCGCCGAACTCGCGCTGCCGGATCTCCAGCCGGGTTCGTCGATCATGCCGGGCAAGGTGAATCCGGTGATCCCGGAGGCGACGCTGCAGGTGGTCGCCCAGGTGATCGGCAACGACGCGGCAGTCGCGTTCGCGGGCGCGGCGGGCAACTTCCAGCTCAACGTGAACCTGCCGGTGATCGCGCGCAACGTGCTCGAATCGGCGCGGCTGCTCGCGGCGGTCTCGCGTCTGCTGGCGGACAAGGTGTTCGCGGGCGTGACGGTGAACGCCGGCCGCTCGCGCGAGTACGCCGAGGGTTCGCCGTCGATCGTGACGCCGCTGAACAAGTACATCGGCTACGAAGAGGCCGCGGCCATCGCGAAGCAGGCCCTCAAGGAGCTGAAGACGATCCGCGAGGTCGTGATCGAACGCGGTCACGTCGCGAACGGCAAGCTCACCGAAGCCCAGCTGGACGAAGCCCTCGACGTGCTCCGCATGGCGCGCGGAGGTCGCTAAGCGCCGAGAGCGACCACAGCCGCGTGGAGCGGTGAGGCGAGCGAAGCCGCCAGCCCACCCGAAGGCGGTGTCTCGGTGAACAGGTGCAGCCACGTCAGCACCGGGCCGAGCAGGATCGCGTGCACGAGGGCCGGATCGGGCCGTCGCGAGAGTTCCCCTCTCGCGACGGCCCGGTCCAGCATCTGGACCAGATATCCGCGTTCGCGGCCGAGGAACACCTCGCCGAACCGCGCTTCCAGCACCGGATCCGCCCGGACGTCGGCGAGCAGCGAAGGCAGCGCCTGCCGCAGTTCCACACCGTCCAAAGAGGACTGGATCACTTCGAGGACCGCCGCCACGTCGCCCCGCAGCGAACCGGTGTCCGACGGCGGTTCGAGCTCGACGGGATGGATCACCGCGGCGAACACGAGTTCCGCCTTCGACCGCCATCGCCGGTACACCGCCGCCTTGCCGACCCCCGCCCGCGCCGCGACCGCGTCGATCGTGCAGCGCTGGTAACCGGTTTCGGTCAGCAGCGCCCGCACGGCCTCGCGGACCGCGTCGTCGATGCCCTCTTCCCTCGGCCTGCCTCTCGCCATGCCCACAGTTTACGAGACTGGCAGTTCCGTATATCGTCCGGGTATGACCTGGACCAGAACCTCCCGCGAAATCCTGCCCTGCCCGCCGTCCGCGCTCTGGGCGCCACTGGCCGATTTCGCCCGGTGGCCCGAGTGGGATCCCGACCTCGTCAGCGTCGAACTGCACGGTCCGGCCGACGTGGGATCGACCGGTTTCCTCGTACCGAACGGCTTCCGCGGCCGCGTGCACTCACGGGTCGCCGAGCCCTTCACGATCACGTCCCTGACCGAGCACCGCGAGATCGCCTTCCGCCAGCCCATTCCGCTCGGTGCCATGGATCTCGTGCTGAGCCTGACCGAGGTCGACGGCGGGACTGAGTTCGTCCAGAAGGTCACCTTCGGCGGGCCGCTGCGCGCGGTCATGGTCGCGATCATCGGCGGCGACGTCGTGAAGCACTTCGACGTCAAATGCGCCAGGCTCATCGAGCTCGCGGCGGCGCAGGCCGATCACGACGCCTGAAGACACCAGGGCGACCCCGATCACTTGGGAGAAGCGGAACTCCTGCATGCCGAGCAGGAGCGAGACGGCGAGCCCGGAGACCGGCATCAGCCCCACCAGCACCCCGGCCCTGTCCGCGCCCAGCATCGAAACCGCCGAGTACCAAAGAAGAAACGCGATCGCCGTGACGACGACCGTCAGATAGCCGAGCGCGATCAGTTCACGCCCGTCCGGCCACGCCCAGGCGCCGGACGGGTCGGCGATCGTGCCGACGACGGCGCCGCCGGCCCCCGCGGCGAAACACCCCCAAGTCGCGGTCGCCAACGGCCCGAGCCTTTCGAGCACGCCAACGGCCAGCAGCGTGAACAGCGCTTCGCACACCATCGCGAGCGCCGCGAGCACCAGTCCTTGCCAGCGCGCCGCGCCCCCGCCGGACAGCACGGCGATCCCGAGCCCGGCGAGCACCGCCCCGGTCACCGGCGCCCACGACGGCCGTTTCCCCTTGGCCAGCGGTCCGGCGAGCGCGAGCACGAGCGGCGTGCCGCCGAGGAACGCCGCCACCAAGCCCGGTTCGGCGTAACGCTGCGCGTACAGCAGGCACGCCTGGAACCCGATCATCCCGGTCGCCGCCAGGGCGATCAGCGACGGCACGTCGCGCGCCCCCGGCAACGGCAGCGGACGTCCGCTCAGCCGCGCCCACGCCAGCAGGAGGAGTCCTGCCAGCGCGTACCGCAGCGCCTGTCCGGCGATCACCGGGTAGCCGTCGAGCATCCCCGTCACCGGCACGGACGCGCCGACGATCAGCACCCCCAGTACGCCGATCGTCACGCCTCTTCGTTCGTTGTCCATCCCCTGACGATGCCCACTCTTTGGCCCAAACCGAAGAGCCAAATCACCCTGGCTTGGCAGAACCATAAGTCGGCCGAGGGGGTGGGCTGGGGCGCAAGTCCGTCGCCACGTTCACCTCAGACACACCGGCAATCACAGCGATTGCGCGTGAAGGCCCCTTCCCTCGGCTCAGCCGAGAAAACTCGACCTTCCGTGACTTGCGGCCACGACCAGCCTGGGTCTGCCAGGACCAGGCACGCACCCCGCCCGATCCGGGATACTCGACGGCATGACCGAGACGGCCGAACTGGGCGATTTCCTCAAGGCACGCAGGGCCGCGCTGGACCCGGCGGATCTCGGCCTGCCGACGGGGTTCAACCAGCGGCGGGTCGCCGGGCTGCGGCGTGAGGAGCTGGCGCAGCTGGCCGGGATCAGCGTCGACTACTACACGCGGCTGGAGCAGGGGCGGGCGCGCAACGTGTCCGATTCCGTCCTCGAATCGCTGAGCCGGGCGTTGCGGCTGCACCGCGACGAGGAGACCTACCTGCGCAATCTGGCCGCCCCGAAACGCAAACGCGTCGCGCGGCCGAAGGCGCGGCGGATCCGGCCGGAGCTCCAGCTGATGCTGAACGCGATCCAGTCCCCGGCGCTCATGTTCGACCGCTACGGAGACGTGCTGGCCTGGAATTCGCTCGGGACCGCGCTTTCGTTCGACTTCGCCGCGCTCCCGGCGGGCGAGCGCAACATCCCGAAGATGTTCTTCCTCGACGAACGCGCCCGCGAGCTGCACCCGGAGTGGGGAACCGTGGCGAAGGAGATCGTGGCGAACCTGCGCTCCGAGGCCGGGAAGTATCCGGACGATCCGTACTTCGCCCAGCTGGTCGGCGAACTCTCCCTCGGCAGCGAGGCGTTCCGGAAGCTGTGGGCGACGCAAACCGTGCGCGAGAAGGCGCACGCGTGGAAGGTCGTGATCAACCCGGTCGTGGGTGAACTCCGGCTGCGCTACGAGACGCTGCGGCTGCCCGACGATCCGGGCCAGGCCCTGGTGATCTACACCGCCGAGCCCGGCTCCGACAGCGAACGCGCGCTCCGCCTGCTCGCCAGCTGGGTCGCCGATCCCGCGCATACCTGAGCCCGCTCGCCTCGAAACTGTCGGTGCCCGGGGTCATGATGGACTCATGTTGCTCACGGCGGTGGTGGCCGCGTCGGCCGAACTGGCCGCCACGAGGTCCAGGAAGGCGAAGATCGCCACCCTGGCCGCGGTACTGCGTGCCGCGGGCGAGCTGGAACTGCCCGCGGTCATCGCGTTCCTCACCGGGCAGCCGACGCAGGGCCGCATCGGCGCCGGCTGGCGGACGCTGGCCGAGCTGAAGACGGCCCCGGCGGCCGAGCCGTCGTTGACCGTGGCCGAGGTCGACACGGCGCTCGGCACGGTGGGGGCGGCGTCGGGTTCGGGGTCGGTGAAGCTGCGCGCGGAGACGTTGCGGACGTTGTTCGGCAAGATGACCAAGGACGAGCAGGACTTCCTGATCCGGCTGCTCACCGGCGAGCTGCGGCAGGGCGCGCTCGAAGGGATCATGGTGGACGCCATCGCGGCGGCGGCCGAGATCCCGGCCGAGGACGTCCGGCGGGCGTTCATGCTGTCCGGGCAGCTGCCGGTGACGGGCCTGGCGGCCATGGCAGGCGGCCAGGAGCGGCTGGCGGAGTTCAAACTGGCCTTGGGCAGGCCGATCCGGCCGATGCTGGCTTCCCCGGCGGAGTCTCTGGACGAGGCGATCACCGAACACGCCGAGGCGATCGTCGAGTACAAAATGGACGGTGCGCGGATCCAGGTCCACCGCGACGGCGACGAGGTGCACATCTACACGCGGACGCTGCGGGAGATCACCGGCAGCGTCGGCGAGCTGGTGGATCTCGTGCGCTCCCTGCCCTGCACGTCGGTGGTGCTCGACGGCGAGACGCTGGCCCTGACCGACGACGGCAGGCCGAGGCCGTTCCAGGAGACGATGAGCCGGTTCGGCAGCAGCCGCGAGGAGCAGGTCAAGGCGCTGCTGCTGCGGCCGTACTTCTTCGACTGCCTGCACCTCGACGGCGTCGATCTGCTGGACGCGCCCCTGTCCGAACGGAACGTCGCCCTGCGGCAGGTCGCGGGCGAGCACGTCATCCCCGGCGAGATCGCGCCCGCCTCGGCCGAGAGCGTGCTCGACGCGGCGATGGCCGCCGGGCACGAGGGCGTGATGGTCAAGGACCTCGCGTCGCCGTACGCGGCGGGCCGCCGCGGGCGCGCTTGGCTCAAGGTGAAACCGGTGCACACGATCGACCTCGTCGTGCTCGCCGCGGAATGGGGGCACGGCAGGCGCACCGGCACGCTGTCGAACCTGCATCTCGGCGCCCGCGACCCCGACGGCGGGCCGCCGATCATGGTCGGCAAGACGTTCAAGGGCATGACCGACGAGCTGCTGGCCTGGCAGACGAAGACGTTCCAGGAGATCGAGACCCACCGCACGGACTGGGTGGTGCACGTACGGCCGGAGCTCGTCGTCGAAATCGAACTCGACGGGGCTCAGGTGAGCACGCGGTATCCGGGCGGGCTGGCGCTGCGCTTCGCGCGCGTCGTGCGCTACCGGCCGGACAAGGAGGCCGCCGACGCCGACACCATCGACACCGTCCGCGGCCTCCTCAAACCCGGCAATTAGTCACCTACTTGCGATCCTTGCGTGTGCACCGACCGCAAGCAGGTGACGAATTGCGTCAGTAGCAGCGGTCCGAAGAGATCCGGTAGGTGTAGTTGTTCGAGAGGTTGGAGGTCACCTCGAACCGGATCTTGTGATACACCGGCGGCTCCCCGAGCACGCCGTGTTTGACCGTGCGCTCCTTGCCGGGCGCGATGGCCCCGCTCCAGAGGCCCTTGTCGAAGACGTCGTCGATGATCTGGACGAGCATTCCCCGGTAGTCGTGGTTGTGCACGGTGATGTCGATGCTCTGCCCCGCGCTCACCTCGACGACCTTCGTCTTCCCGCCCATCAGCGGTCCGCCCTCGCAGACCTTCGACGCCGCCGAGGCGGACGGTGCCATCAACAGGGTGCCGGCCAGCGCGACCGGGACGACGGCGAACAGCTTCTTCTTCATCGGTTCCCCACAACGGTCTTGACGACATTGGACTGGACGGCCAGGTCGAGGCCGAATTTCATGTTCCCGCCGCAATAGGCCTTCTCGCCGTTCTTGAAATGCACCGTCAGATCCCCTGCGCATTCGAAGACCTTGACGTCCCAGGTGCGCGTGCCCGGTTTCAGGCAGATCGCGTCCTTTCCGGCCCGGCGCATCCAGCCGTGGTAGCCGGATTCGCAGGTAATGATCGGATCACTGCCCGAAGCGGGCGCCGGAGCCGCCTGTGCGGCGGTGGCCGGCAGGAGCGCCACGGTGAGCGCGGCCCCGGCCAGTGCGGCGACCTTGACGTACGGACGCATGGATTCCCTTTCCGCAAATAATGTGAGAGTGTTTCGGAAAACCCCCATCCGGAATTCCCGGACGCCGATGACGTTAAAGGCGCCCGAAGCCGCCCGGGAAGCGATTCACGGCCGCGAAATGGCCATAGCCGGGGAATCGATGTCCACGCAGGTCAGCGCATTGGCCACCGGGCCGGAAGGTCAAATGACGCGAACAGAGAAGAACACGGCGCGGGTGTTCGGCAGCAGGATATGGCCCTGTTCGTCGGCCATCTTCCAGTACACCTGACAGTGCCCGGGCTTGTCGGGCGCGCGCACCTCGACGGAGACACGGACACGCTCGCCGGGCGCGGTCTGCGGGACGGGTACGCGTTCGGGCGTGCCGCATTCGCCGGGGTTCCCGAAGGAGCCGGCGCGGACCAGATAGCGGCCGACCCATCCGACCGTTCCCGCGTTGCGGAATTCCCAGGTCTTCACGAAGGTCGACCCGGCCGCGACCTCGCTGCCGTCGGGCACGGTCACGTCGGCGACGAACTCCGACGCGTCGCCTGCCGGAGCGGCGGGCTCGGCACCGAACGGGGCGGCGAAGACGAACACGAGCGCCGCGACGAGGACGAGTGCCACGGCTCCGGCGAGGACGAACGCCGTCCGGCGCGAACGCTCCGGAGCGGGGGCGGGTCCGGGTCCGGCGGTCAGCGCGTCCCGCGCGCGTTCCCATTCGCCGCGCCACTCGTGGCGGACCTCGTCCTCGTCACGGCCGAGCACCCCGGCGGCCAGCACACGGACGAACTCCCACGACGTTTCCCAGCTGGGCAGACGTTCTCCGCGGGCGGCGGCCGAAAGCGCCGACTTCGAAGCGAGTGCGCCGTACTCGTCGCGCATCCGATCGTAGGAAGGGTCACCGGCAGCCCGTTTCAGCTCCCACAGCCGCCGCGCGAACTCGGCGACGGGTCCGCTGTCCTCCGCCGGACCCCGCGCGACCCGTCCGCGGCGTCCGGGCCTCCGCTCGACGTCCATCGGTTTCCACGATATGACCCACCGGCCGGGAAGTCCCGGCGGCGTTCCGCCCCCGATCGAGTGGCGGCGTGCGGTGGTGACGGGACGTCTCCACCCGATCACCCATAAGGTAGGTGGAATGCAGGCTTCCAAGATCGCGCGTGCCTGGTTCGGCGCGACGGCGCTGGTGGTGTTCGCCGGTCTCGCCGCCCAGATCCCGGTGTCCGCGGGCACCACCGGCGGCACCTTCCACACCCCGGCCGGGCGGGTGGCCAACCTGCTGGCCTTCTTCACCATCGACTCGAACATCCTGGTCGGCGTCGGCAGCCTGCTGCTCGCGCTCGGCGTCGCGGGCCGGTCGACCCTGTTCGGCGTGCTGCGGCTCACCGGCCTCGTCGGCATCACCGTGACCGGGGTCGTCTTCCAGGTCGCGCTCGCCGATCTCTACGAACTGCACGGCTGGGCCGTCTTCGCCGACACGATGCTGCACAAGGTGTCGCCGCTGATGTGCGTCGCGGGCTGGCTGCTGTTCGGCCCGCGCGGCCAGTTGTCGTGGCGGGTGCTGTCGTGGTCGCTGCTGTACCCGCTGGGCTGGCTCGCGGTCACGCTGGTGCGCGGCGCGATCATCGGGTTCTACCCGTACCCGTTCGTCGACCCCGGAATCAACAGCTACGGCGGTGTCGCGTTCAACTGCGTGCTGATCGGTGTGCTGTTCATCGGCCTCGCGGCGGCCGCGGTCGGCTTCGACCGCACGTTCAGCCGCAAGGAGGAAGTCGACGAGAATTGGGACTGGGAGCGCAGCTCCTCCGTTGAGGGCGGCGGCGGGGGCATGGATGGATTAGCCCCGGACCCGCCGGAAGGCGTTGAGCGGATCCGCGACGCCGGCACGTACTAGCGTCCGGACCGCGCCGAGCCGCCGGTCCACCGGTTTCCCGGCGGCCACCCGGTGCATCTGCTGGGTGTGCCACTGGATTTCGAGCAGGCTGTCGGCCAGCCGGATGCCGGTCTTCGGGGCCGTGCGCTGGGCGCGGACGTCCTCGCCGCCCAGCAGGCGGCCGGGCAGTGCCGGGTCGACGATCAACGGCCTGCCGAGCCCGATGACGTCCAGCGAGCCGGAGCGCAGCGCGTCCGCCATTCCCGCCGGGCTGGTGAAGCCGCCGGTGACCATCAACGCGACGTCGGTGATCTGGCGCGCTTTCGCGGCGTAGTCGAGGAAGTAAGCCTCGCGGCTTGCGGTGCTCGACTTGGCCGGCCCCATCATCGCGGCCTTCTCGTAGGTGCCGCCAGAGACTTCCAGCAGGTCGATACCGGCTTCACCCAGTTCGCGGACGACTTCGAGCGATTCCTCCTCGCTGAACCCGCCGCGCTGGAAGTCCGCGCTGTTGAGTTTGACCGCGATCGGCACGGCGTCGCCGACCTCGGCACGCACACGGGCGACGACTTCCAGCAGGAACCGCCTCCGCCGGAGGGCGTCGCCACCCCAGCCGTCGGTGCGCCGGTTGGTCAGCGGTGAGAGGAACTGCGAGACGAGGTAGCCGTGCGCGCCGTGGATCTGGACACCGGCGAATCCGGCGTCGACGACGGTCCGCGCGGCCACGCCGAACCGGTCGACGATGGCCTCGATCTCGTCACCGGTCAGTGCCCGCGGCGTCGCGAACACCGAGCGGATGCCGCGGTCGCCGAACGGCACCGCCGACGGCGCGACCGGCTGACGGGACAGGAAACGCGGGCTCTGCCTGCCGGGATGGTTGAGCTGGACCCACAACCGGGCCTCGGTCCCGTCCGCCGACCGTGCCCACGGCTTGAATTCGGTGGCGGCCGGTTCCCGGGGCACCGCGACGTTGCGCGGTTCGCCGAGCGCGGTCGGATCGACCTGGACGTTGCCGGTGATCAGCGTGCCGGCGCCGCCGCGCGACCACGTCCGGTACAGCTCGGCCAGTTCGGCGGTGGGCCGGTTGCGGCGGTCGCCGAGCTGTTCGCTCAACGCGGCCTTGGCCAGCCGGTTCGGCAGGATCGCGCCGCACCGCAGTTTCAGCGGCTCGGCCAGCAGTTCCTTGGGCTCGCTCATCGCGCTTTCTCCCGCCGTTACCTACTGAGCAGTATCCCTACTCGAAGTAACATACTCGCGGTATGTCGAGTGCTCAAGGTGCGCCGACTCCGAAGGGATTGTCGATCACGTAGCGCCAGAACCCGTCCTCGCCACGTCGAGCGACGTCGGTGGCCGTCGCCGCGAGATGCCCTTCGATGACCCAGTCGACGATCAGCAAGGCCAGGTCACCCGCCACGTGCACCTGGCGCGGAGTGACCTTGATGGGCTGCCCGAGCGCGAGGATCCCGCCGTTCGCGGAGCGGCGTTCCGCGCCGGTCACCCGCACCCCGTCCCGGCGGACGAACACGGCGTCCGGCTCGTAGACCGTGTCGAGGATTTCGGCGGAGCCGGTGTTGAAGGCGGCCTGGAAGACGAAGGGATGTTCGGCCACGTCAGCGGTCAAAGGCACACTGGAGGAATGCGTCATGCGGACAGCGAAACCGACCGCGAAGCAGGTCACCAAACGGAAACCTTCGACGGCGAACTCGTCCCGGACGCCCGCGGCCGCACCAGTCGGCCCGAGCCGGACTGTCCCGTCGAGGTCGCGCTCGCCGCGATTTCGGGCCGGTGGACGACGCTCGTGCTGCGGGAACTCATGGGCGGGGCGCGGTCCTTCAGCGACCTTCGCGCGGCGTTGCCCGACCTGTCCGCGAAGGTGCTGACTGAACGTCTCGGCGATCTGACCGCGCGACGCCTCGCCGTCCGCGAGGAGCTGCCGGGCTTCCCGAGCCGGACCAGCTACCGGCTCACGCCGGCGGGATTGGCCCTGCGGCCGCTGCTGATCGAGCTGTATCGCTCGGGCTCGGCGCTACTGGCCGAGTAAGCGCGGCGCGACCGGCTCCACCTGGGCACGCGCCTTCACCGCTTCGGCCATCTCCCGCGCCCAAACCTGCAGGCCGGGGATGTCGATCCCGTGCGTCCGGGCCTCGCGGAACGGCTCGATGTTGTCCGCGCCACGCTCCAGCAGCGAGACCGCGCCGTTCCCGTTCCCCCTGGCCACGTGGGTCAGGCCCACGGCGAGCTGCGCGAGGCCGCGCCACAGCTCCCGTTCCGGCCCGTCGGTGGTCTTCCACGCGTCCTCGAACACCTCGTGCGCGTGGAACGGGCGGCCCGCGTCGAGCAGGCGCTGGGCCTCGGAGATGGTGTCCTCGGGGCTCCGTTCGATGCCCTCGGGCTGGCGCTCGACACCGTCGGCGCCGTACGGGAGCGGCCTGCCGAGGCCGTCTCGCGGGCGCGCGTTACGGGCTCGTCCGGTTTCGTCACGGTCCCGGTCGGTCATGCCGACATTGTCCCACGCGGGTATCCTGGGGCCTCGTGCGCTTTCTCGACGGGCATCGGCCCGCTCACGACCTGACCTACGACGACGTGTTCCTCTTGCCGAACCGGTCGGACGTGGAGTCCCGCTTCGACGTCGACTTGTCCACTGTGGACGGCACCGGCGCGACGATCCCGATCGTGGTGGCCAATATGACCGCCGTCGCCGGTCGCCGGATGGCCGAAACGGTCGCCCGGCGCGGCGGGCTCGTGGTTCTGCCGCAGGACGTCGACGTGGCCGCGGTCGCCGACATCGTCACCTGGGTCAAGGGCCGTCACACCGTGTGGGACACCCCGCTCGTGCTGACCGGCGGGGACGCGGTGGCCGACGCGCTGAACCTGGTCGGCAAACGCGCCCACGGCGCCGTCGTCGTGGTGGACGAGGACGGCAAGCCCGTCGGCGTCGTCGACGAAGCGGCCTGCGCCGGTGTCGACCGCTTCGCGCGGCTGGCCGACGTCGCGGAGCCCGCGGTCGTCACGGTGCCCCTGAACACTCCGCCGCGTGAGGTGTTCGAGCGTCTGCACGATCACGGCGGCCGTCTCGCGCTCGGCATCGACGAGAACGGCAGGCTCGCCGGCGTCCTGACCGAGATCGCGGCGCTGCGCGCGGAGATCTACACCCCGGCCGTCGACGACAACGGCAGCCTGCGCGTCGCCGCCGCGATCGGCGTGAACGGCGACGTCGCGGCGAAGGCCGAGGCCGTCCTCGCGGCAGGCGTCGACGTGCTGGTCGTCGACACCGCGCACGGCCACCAGGAGAAGATGATCTCCGCGCTCAAGGCCGTCCGTTCGGTGAACCCGCGGGTCCCGGTGGTCGCCGGGAACGTGGTCACCGCGGAGGGCACCCGCGACCTGATCCACGCGGGCGCGGACGTCGTCAAGGTCGGCGTCGGCCCCGGCGCCATGTGCACCACCCGGATGATGACCGGCGTCGGCCGCCCGCAGTTCTCCGCCGTCGCCGAATGCGCGGCCGCGGCCCGTGAACTGGGTAAACACGTCTGGGCGGACGGCGGCGTGCGGCATCCGCGCGACGTCGCGCTCGCGCTGGCCGCCGGCGCTTCCGCGGCCATGGTCGGCTCGTGGTTCGCCGGCACCCACGAATCCCCCGGCGACCTGCGCTACGACGAGCGGGGCAAGCCGTACAAGGAATCGTTCGGCATGGCGTCGAAGCGCGCCGTCGGCGCCCGCACGCGCACGGACAACGTCTTCGAACGCGCCAAGAAGGGCCTGTTCGAAGAGGGCATCTCGGCCTCGCGGATGGCGCTGGACCCGGCCCGCCCCGGCGTCGAAGACCTGCTCGACTCCATCGGCTCCGGTGTCCGGTCGGCTTGCACGTACGCGGGCGCGCGAACGCTGGAGGAATTCCACGAGCGCGCGCTGCTCGGGATCCAGTCCGCCGCGGGCTTCGCGGAAGGACGGCCGCTGCCGTCGGGCTGGTGATCCGAAGCACCTGAAGCACTAGGGTGCACCGGGTGAGACGCCTGAGACGGATCGTGGCGGCGGCGCTGGATCGCCGCCACGCGGAAAACGGGGAAATCGCCGCACTACGGTCCGCGATCGCGGACCAGGCCGCCGAAATCCAGCGGCTGCGCGCGGTGCTGGAACACCACAACGCCTGGCTCGAGGATCACGGCGGGGCCTTGCGCGACGGCGACGCGCGCACCACCACCGTCGAAGCCAGGCAAGCCGCTCTCGACACGCGGCAGGAAGCCCTCGACGGCTGGCTGAAAAGCCATGACACCGCCTTCGAAGGCCTGCATCTCCGGGCCGGAAGTCTCGAAGCCGCTCGCGACGTCCGCACGTTCACGCATTGGCTCGATCAGCACGAACTCCGGGCCACACCGAAGATTTCGATCGTCCTGCCGACGCACGACCGGGCCGCGCTGCTGCCCCGCGCCGTCGCTTCGGTGCGGGCGCAACGCTATCCGCACTGGGAACTGGTGATCGTCGACGACGCCAGTTCGGATGCCACGCCCAAGGTGATCGCCGGTTTCGAAGACCCACGGATCCGGTCGATCCGGGTCGAACACGGCGGCGTCTGCGCCGCCCGCAACGCCGGGCTCGCCGAGGTCACCGGGGACGTGGTCGCCTACCTCGACGACGACAACACCCTGCATCCGTTGTGGCTCAAGGCCTTGGGCTGGGCGTTCGGCGAGCATCCGGAGATCACGGCGGCCTACGGCGGCTTCGTCATCGACGACATCGGCGGCCTGCCGGAGCTGTTCTTGCGGCGCTACGACCGGGAAACGCTGCTGCGGGAGAACCTCGCCGACATCGGCGCCGTCGCGCACCGGGCGGGTCTTCCCGAGGCCCGGTTCGACGAGTCGCTGGTCGAGATGGGCGACTGGGATCTGCTCCTGGCGCTGACCGCGGAGCGCGAACCCTTGGTCGTCCCGGCGATCTCCTGCTACTACACGACGACTTCCGGGGACCGGCTCTCCCACGGGCCGACCTACGACGACGACTTCGCCGCCATCCGCCGCAAGCATTCAGGACCGGAGCACCGATCATGACCGAACCCGCCAAGATCCTCGTGGTCGCGCTCGACGCCTGCGACCCCGGCACGATCCGCGATCTCGCCGCGGCGGGCGAGGTGCCGACGTTGGCGCGGCTGCTCGAAACCAGCGCTTCGGCGACCACGCACAACCCCTACGGCTTGTTCGTCGGCTCGCTGTGGAGCAGTTTCTTCACCGCGCGCACCGCCGCGCGGACCGGATTCCACTGCTGGGAAGAGGTCGACACCAAGACCTACGAACGGCGGCTGACCAGCCCGCTGGAAATCCGGGGCACGCCGTTCTGGGAGACGCTTTCCGAAGCCGGGAAACGCGTCGCCGTACTCGACGTCCCGCATTCCCGTGCGGACAAACCGCTCAACGGGGTCATGGTGAGCGAGTACGCCTGCCACGACCGGCATTTCGGCTTCCACACTTCACCGCCGGAGCTGGCGAAGGAGATCGAAGCCGACATCGGACTCACGCCCATCCTCACCGCCGAGCCCGATCTGGTCCGCGACTGGGCACCGGACGACTACCTTCACCGCGAAGGTCCACATCGGACACCTGACGAGGAGCGCGCGCTGACCCACGGCCTCGTCGCCGGGATCGGGCAGAAGACGCAGGTGTCGACGAAACTGCTCGCCGAAGGTGACTGGGATCTTTTCCTTTCGGTGTACGGGGAATCCCACAGCATCGGCCATCAGCAATGGCATCTGCACGATCCCGCGCACCGCGACCACGACTTCACGCTCGCGACCGAACTGGACCCGATCCGCTCGGTCTACCGGAGCCTCGACGACGCGATCGGCGGACATCTCGCACTGGCCGGACCGGACACGACGGTCTTCGTGCTGCTGAGCCACGGCATGGGACCACGGTACGAGGGAAGCCATCTGCTGCACGAAATCCTGCGGCTTCTCGACACGGTGGAGACCGAAGGGCTGCGCGGCGGCGGCGCGATGACGCTGGCCAAACGCGCCTACTCCGCGCTCCCCGGTCCTTTGCGGACGAAACTGGCGTCGACCGCGATGCCGGTGCTGCGCAAGCGGCTCGCGGCGGCCCCGCTGCCCGCGGTGCCGAACTGGGCGACCGCCGAACAGCGATCGAAGCAGCGGTTCTACCTGTCTCCCAACAACTTCGTCTTCGGCGGGGTACGGATCAACCTGGCGGGCCGCGAACCGCACGGCGTCGTCCAGCCCGGCGCGGAGTACGAGGCCGTCTGCGAGCAGCTGACCGAAGACCTGCTCTCACTGGTGAACGTCGCGACCGGGAAGCCGGTCGTGCGCGAGGTTTCCCGCACGAGCGACCACTACGACCGCGAAGCCGACGACACCCTGCCGGATCTGCTCATCGACTGGGCCCGCACCGGTCCGATCGAGACGGTCTGGTCGCCCAAAACCGGCGTCGTCTACGGCCCGGACGAGCATTGGCGCACGGGAGACCACCGGCCGGACGGGCTCCTCCTCGCCAGCGGGCCCGGTTTCGAACCGGGCGCGAAACTGCCGGACCTGGACGTCGTCGACCTGGGCGCGACGCTTTCGGCCATGCTCGGCGTCGAACTCACCGACGACGTGGACGGACGGCCGCTCCCCTGGGCGAACCCGGTCACCTAGCCGCCATGAAAGGTCCTTTCCTTGCAAAATTTGCAAGGAAAGGACCTTTCATGGCACGTGTCTAGCCGTGATCCTCCAGCATTTCGGTGACGAGCGCCGCGATCGGCGACCGCTCGGACCGGGTCAACGTGACATGCGCGAACAGCGGGTGACCCTTGAGCTTCTCGATCACCGCCGAAACGCCGTCGTGCCGCCCGACCCGCAGGTTGTCGCGCTGCGCGACGTCATGCGTGAGCACGACCCGCGAGGCCGTGCCGAGCCGCGAAAGCACGGTCAGGAGCACGTTGCGCTCCAAGGACTGCGCCTCGTCGACGATGACGAACGTGTCGTGCAGCGACCGCCCGCGGATGTGGGTCAGCGGGAGCACCTCGAGCATGCCGCGGTCGAAGACCTCGTCGAGGACGTCCTGGCTGACCAGGCCACCGAGGGTGTCGAACACCGCCTGCGCCCACGGCTGCATCTTCTCCGACTCGGAACCGGGCAGGTAGCCCAGCTCCTGGCCGCCGACCGCGTACACCGGCCGGAACACCACGACCTTGCGGTGCTGGCGACGTTCCATCACCGATTCCAGGCCCGCGCAGAGCGCGAGCGCCGACTTGCCGGTGCCGGCGCGTCCGCCCAGCGAGACGATGCCGACATCGGAGTCCAGCAGGAGATCCAGCGCCACCCGCTGCTCGGCGGAGCGGCCGTGCAGGCCGAACGCCTCCTTGTCACCCCGCACGAGCCGGATCCGCTTGTCCGCGGTGACCCGGCCCAGCGCGCTCGAACTGCCCGCGAGCAGCCTCAAACCGGTGTGACAGGGCAGTTCACCGACTTCGGGCATCCCGAATTCCGCCGGATCCGCGGACGACGCGCCGAACAGCGTGTCGATCAGGGTCTGCGGGACGTCCACGTCCGCCATCCCCGTCCAGCCCGAGGGCGTCACCTCCTGCGCGCGGTACTCGTCGGCTTCGAGACCGACGGCGCCCGCCTTGACACGCAGGGGGATGTCCTTGGTCACCAGCGTGACCGACGCGCGTTCCGCCGCCAGGTTGAGCGCACAGGCGAGGATGCGGTGGTCGTTGGAGTCGGTGCGGAAGCCGACCGGGAGCACCGTGGGATCGGAGTGGTTCAACTCCACCTGCAGGGTGCCGCCGTGCTCACCGATCGGGAGCGGCGCGTCGAGCCTGCCGTGCTGACGACGCAGGTCGTCGAGCATGCGAAGCGCTTCGCGCGCGAACCACCCCAGTTCGGGATGGTGACGTTTCGCCTCCAGTTCACTGATGACGACCAGCGGAAGCACGACCGCGTGTTCGGCGAAACGAGTCACCGACCAGGGGTCAGAGAGCAGGACCGACGTGTCGAGCACGTAAGTGGACCGCTGGGATTCGGGCGAGATCGAGGCTTTCTCCGGGCCAGGGGCACCGGTCGAAGAACGGCCAGAGGCCTTGCGGGGTGAACGCTGCGCAGTCACGACGGCATCTCCCTCGTGGGCGTGGCACCACGCCCGCACTCGCTGGGCCGGGCACTTCCCTGGCTAACCGTTCCTTCCGACGCTCACCGCGTCAGTCGGCACGGCCACGAGGGCCGGGTGCCGGCCCCCTCGTGCATCCACTGGGCGGCTGTGCCGCCCTGTCGACTACCGCCACGACCAGGGCCTCCCGTGAGAGTCCGCATGGGACGCGAACCCTCACTTCCGGAAGGTACCTGCGTCCGGCCGATCGCGCAGGCAGCCACCACGGTGATTCGCCAAACCGTCATCTCACTGTCGGTCGCGTGACATCAACGCCTCGTCACCGTCACGATGTGTAGTGATGATCTCCATTCAGGGACGCTCGTCGATGCGACCCGGATGGATTAACGCCACAGAGGGCGTTCACCTGATGGGATCGAGGGTTCTACCACGCTTGGTAGCGGCCCGCATTTTGTGCCCGAGACAGAGAACCGGACCGAGTGAAACGGGCCTTTTTCGCCTCACACAATGGGCTTACGAGACGGTCACAACTCCTGAATAGCGAGTAATTTTCTCACTAGCGGGACACCCCCACCGGATTTCGGTGCCCCCGATCCCTGAATATCTCTACCAAGGAGTGTGCGAAGTGCTGAAGAAGGCTGGTTTCGTTTCCGCCGTCGCCGCGGGCATCATGATGGTCGGCGGAACCGCGTTCGCCGCGACCGGTGACACCACCGGCACCCCGGACCCGACGTTCGGCGACGCCTACAACACCTTCATCGAGGGTGGCGGCGCGCTGGGTTACGGTGCCGCTTCGCTGGTCGCCGGTGCCTACACGGGCATCGCCACCACCCCGGCTCTGATCCTCCACTCGCTGGAGCACCACCACCACTGATCTTCAGTGTGGACGTCGAAGGCCCCGGAGTGCACGCCGGGGCCTTCGTCATGTCACGGGTCAGGAACCGAAGCGCCGGTGCCGCCACGCGTAATCGCGCATGGCGCGCAGGAAATCGACGCGGCGGAACGCGGGCCAATAAGCTTCGGTGAACCAGAATTCCGAATGCGCCGATTGCCAGAGCAGAAATCCGGAAAGCCGCTGCTCACCCGAGGTGCGGATAATCAGATCCGGATCCGGCTGGCCGGAGGTGTACATGTGTTCGGAAATGTGGTCGACGTCCAGGATCTTCGCTAGCTCGCGGATCGACGTGCCCTCGTCGGCGTGCTGGAGCAGCAGCTTGCGGACCGCGTCGGCGATCTCCTGACGCCCTCCGTAACCGACCGCGACGTTGACCTCCATCCCGGAGCGCCCTTCGGTGCGCTCCGCGGCCGCGCTGAGGGCCTTCGCGACCTCCGGGGGCAGCAGGTCGAGGGCTCCCACGATGCGGAGCCGCCAGGGCGTGTGCGGTGCGGCGAGTTCGTCGGTGACGTCGGTGATGATCTTCAGCAGCGGGCTCAGCTCCTCGGCCGCGCGGCCGAGGTTGTCGGTCGAGAGCAGCCACATGGTGACGACCTCGACGTCGGCCTCGTTGCACCAGCTCAGGAAGTCGGCGATCTTCTTGGCGCCCGCGCGGTGCCCGTCGGCGACGTCGGTGAAGCCCGCTTCGCGCGCCCAGCGGCGGTTGCCGTCCAGCATGATGGCGATGTGGCGTGGATGGCGCCCCTTGGCCTGCTGGATCAGGCGCCTGCCGTAGGCGCTGTACACGACGTCTGACAAGAAGGACCGAAGACTCACGCCACTGGAGAGTAGTCACCCCGCGGGCCCCAGTGGGACGCGCCACGGACACTGGCGAAAAACCTACGGTGCCGTAACCTGGGAAGAGTGAGCGTAGAGTCCGAACAGCAGCCGTCCGGCCCCGCGCCCTTGGTGGACACACGTCCTCGGTTGCGTGGGCACATCCACTTCTGGTCCTTCTTCGTCGCAGTCGCCGGAGCCGTGACCCTCATCAGCCTAGCCGCGTCCACTGTGTCGCCTATAGCCGCTTTGTCCACTTCGGTCTATGGGCTGACCGTGCTCGGCCTTTTCGGCGTCAGCGCGCTCTATCACCGTCGCTTGTGGAGCCCACGAGCATACGAATGGATGAAGCGCGCCGACCATTCGATGATCTTCCTGTTCATCGCCGGCACCTACACGCCATTCACCCTTCTGGCGATGTCTCAGCCGACCGGGTACATCGTGCTGGCGATCGTCTGGGGCGGCGCGATCGGCGGCGTCACCCTGAAGATGCTGTGGCCGAACGCGCCCCGCTGGCTGGGCGTGCCGATCTACATCGCACTGGGCTGGGTCGCCGTCTTCGTCCTGCCCGAGCTGGGCGCCCACGCCGGTGTCGCGGCACTCGTCCTGCTCTGCGTCGGCGGGCTGTTCTACACGCTGGGCGCGGTGTTCTACGCGGTCAAGTGGCCGAACCACTTCCCGGAGACCTTCGGGTACCACGAGTTCTTCCACGCCTGCACGGTTCTTGCGGCGACGTCGCACTACGTGGCGATCTGGCTGGCGATGTACGCCTAGCCGCAGGTCAGCTGTTCTCGGTCCAGAATTGCTGCAGCCTCGCGATGGCCTCGGCTTTGGTCATGGCCGCGACCTCGGTTTCAGGAAGACCGACCCGCGAGAGCAGCATGTGCACCAGGTCAGCCGGCAGAGCTTCAGCCTGCGGCGCTGGCACTCCGCGGTCAGGTTTGACGCCGTCCTGCACACACGACCAGAAACACGGCTCGTCGACGTCGAGCTGATCGCGGAGGATGTGTTTCCAGATGCTCTTGCCGTATCCGGTCCGATCCACCGGATGCGAGATCCGGGTTCGCAGGATGCGGCCGTCCATGAGGCCGAGTTCGTAGGTGACGTGGTGCGTGCCCGTCCGACCACGAGCGTCACGGACTCTCCGCCACTCTTCGACCTGACAGAACGACTCATGGTCCTTGCGAGTGGGCAGTGGCCAATTCACCGCGCGGTACCCGCCAGCCAATCGCGCAGCTGATCGTCATCGCTCAGGCTGATCAGCTGGACCAGACCCCAGTTGTCACGGTGGTTCGGAGCGTCCAGCAACCGCGACTGCCAGTCTTCCGCGTACTCCCGCAGAGCGTCGACCATCTCGGTCAACGCCTCGTCGAAAGTGGCGCCGTCCGCCGCGACCGGCAAGCCCGGGATGAACACGGACCAGCCACCTCCCTCTGCGACGACCTGCGCCGAGGCAGGCAGGAGCGACGCGAGAAAGTGTCGAAGACGCTCGACATCGACCACGGCGGCCTGAACCGAATCACGCCGAACCGTTGCGACGCGGCCCTTTTCGGCGGCATCCAGCAGATCTTTCAGATGCGCGCGAGCTTCGGTGTAGCTGTCGTAGTGGAGAGCTGACACAGGGGCCTCCCGATAAGTCGTCCCTCAGTCTGCCTAAGTACGTCACGTACGTCAAGTACGTATGGTGTTCACGCGACCCACGTGACCAGGACGGACACACGCGTGTTCCCTCTGGCACAAGAAAGTGCCTTCTTCCGCGCCCTCACCGCGCGAGCCATGATCGCCACCATGGCCAAGAACGCACCGCCCCGCCCTCTCGACGACGCGGCTCTCAGCGACTTCCTCGCCGAGCACGCCTTCGGCGCCCTCGCGACCCTCAAGCGCGACGGCCGCCCTCACCTCTCCACGGTCGTCTACACGTGGGACCCCGAGGCGCGCACGGTCCGGATCAGCACGACCGAAGACCGCCTCAAGGTCAAGCAGCTCCGCAACAACCCCACCGCCTCGCTCTACGTCTCCAGCGCCGACCACTGGAAATTCGCGGTCGTGGAAGGGAAAGCGGAACTCTCCGAGGTCACCCGGACACCCGGTGACACGGCCGGGCTCGAATACCTCGCCGCCCAGAGCCAAAAGCCGGAGGACGAGGCCGAGTTCCTCGAGACCATCGCGGCCGAGCGAAGGCTCTACATCACCCTCAAAACCGACAAACTCTATGGAACGGCCCTGGACATCGCTTAACGTGCACCTGGAAAAGGCCAGGTGAGGAGACGCCCGATGTGGGAAAAGCGGATGGAATGGCCGCTCAACGCCGCCGCCGTACTGTTCCTCGCGGCCTACGCGTGGCCGATCCTCCAGCCCTCGCTAGGCCACACCGGCCGGGTCTGGTGCGAGGTCGTCACGTGGGTCGCGTGGGCGGTCTTCGCTCTGGACTACGGCGTCCGCCTCAAGCATGCCAAGGACAAGCGGGACTTCCTCAAGAAGAACCTCTTCGATCTGCTGATCATCGTGCTCCCGCTCATCCGGCAGCTGCGGCTGCTCCGGCTGGTCACGGTGCTCAACGTCCTCAACCGCAACGCCGGCCTGTCGTTGCGCGGCCGTGTCGTGGTCTACACGGTGGGCGCGACGGCGCTCGTCGTGTTCTGTTCGGCGCTCGCCGTACTCGACGCCGAACGCACTCAGACGGACCCGCCGATCACCGACTTCCCGGACGCGGTGTGGTGGTCGATCACGACGATCACCACGGTCGGTTACGGCGACCGCTATCCCATCAGCGGCACCGGCCGGATCGTCGCGGTCGGGCTGATGGTGGCCGGGATCGCGCTGCTCGGTGTGGTCACCGCGACGCTGGCGTCGTGGCTGATCCGCCGGGTGACCGAGGCCGACGAAAACGCGCAGGCCGTGACACGCGAGCACCTCGACGAGCTGACCCGCGAAGTCAAGGCGTTGCGGACCGAGCTCGCCGAGCAGCGCGCCGGGGTCAGTCCCGCAGCATCGGAGCCGCTAGGTACTGCTCGGGGATAGCGAAGGCGTCCACGAGTGTCCGCGCGTGCGGGCGCAGGTCGGCGCACAGGGCGTTCACCGCGGCGGTGACGGCCTTCGAGCGCCCGGACGTCAGGCGTCCGTGTTCGAGGAACCAGCCACGATCCGCTTCGATGTTCGCGAGCGCGTAGAGGTCGCACACCCGCTCCAGCAGTTCGCGGGCCTCGGCGTCGGCGCAGCGCTCGATGGCGCCGACGAACGCTTCCAGCACCACCCGGTCGACGTGCGCGCGTCCGGCGCGGAGCACGTGATCCTGCGCGTCGTTGAAGACACCGAAGACGCCGGAGGGGTCCGAGCTGCCTTTACGCAGGCGCTGCGCGACGCCGCCGAGTACGTGTTCTTCGCGGTCTTCGAACAGCTTCAGGTGCCACTCGCGGGAGTACAGCACGTCGCCGTCGTCGGCCTCGGTTAGCCGTTCGACGACCTTGCGCGCGGACGTCCGTTCGATCACGGCTTCGACGAGCTGCTCCGCCACGAAACGCGCGGTCGCGAGCGGGCTGAGGTCCTCGAATTGGTCCTTGTAGCTGGTCAGAAGGCCCTTCGCGACCAGCTGCAGCAGCACGGTGTTGTCACCCTCGAAGGTGGTGAAGACGTCCGTGTCGGCCTTCAACCCGGGAAGCAGGTTCTCCGAGAGGTAGCCCGAACCACCGCACGCCTCACGGGCGGCCTGGATGGTCGCCGTCGCGTGCCAGGTCGAGACGGCCTTGATCCCGGCCGCGCGCGATTCCAGCTCTCGCTGCTCTTCCTCCGGCGCGTCCTCGGCGATGTCGTTCAGCTTCGAAACGAGTGCTTCCTGCGCGAAGTGCAGGGCATACGACGTCGCCAGCGCGGGCAGCAGTTTCCGTTGGTGGGCGCGGTAGTCGAGGATCACGACCTCCTCGCCGTCGGGCCGCGCGAACTGCCGCCGCTGCTCGCCGTACCGGACGGCCAGCGCGAGCGCGCGCTTCGTCGCGCTGCCGGCGCTGCCCGCGACGCTGACCCGGCCGCGGATGAGGGTGCCGAGCATCGTGAAGAACCGGCGGCCGTCGCTTTCGATCGGGCTGCTGTATGTGCCGTCCTCGGCGACGTCACCGAACCGGTTGAGGAGTGCCTCGCGCGGAACCCTCACCTGGGTGAAAGTGAGCCGTCCGTTGTCGACGCCGTTGAGGCCCGCCTTGCGGCCGCAGTCCTCGATTTCGACGCCGCTCACGTTCTCGCCGCGGATCGGCACCAGGAACGCGTGCACCCCGCGCGATTCGCCGCCCGTGATCAGCTGTGCGAACACCACCGCGAGTTCGCCGTCGCGGGCGGCGTTGCCGATGTACTCCTTCATCGCGCCCCGGTCCGGCGTGTGCACGACGAATTCACAGGTGGCCGGATCGTAGGTCGCGGTGGTGCGCAGATGCTGGACGTCCGAGCCGTGGCCGTGCTCGGTCATCGCGAAGCAGCCCAGCAGCTCAAGATCCTTGATCTTCCGCAGGTAGCGCTCGTGGTGGCGTTCGGTGCCGAGCAGTTGCACCGCGCCGCCGAACAGACCCCATTGGACACCGGCCTTGACCATCAGCGAGAGGTCACCGAAACCCAGCATCTCGAACGACATCACCGAGCCGCCGACGTCGCCGCCACCGCCGTGCGCCGGGTCGAAACCGAGCCCCGGCCGGTCGGTGCGGGCGAGCAGCCGCAGCCATTCGAGCACCTGGGCGCGGTGCGCTTCGATATCGAGGTCCACTGGGTCCTTGAAGTCTTCCGCGGCCATCTGCGCGCGCACCGCGCGCCGGAGCCCGGCCCACCGTCCATCGAGGACGGTGGTCAGCGCGTCCGGGTCGATCTTCGCGGGAAGTCCTGGTGTGTCCACGATTCCTCCGATGCGGTGCGGTCTGCGTTCAGCCTGCCGCACCGCATCCGGGGACGCAGCACGAATCCCGGCCTCAGGAAAGGTCCGGTCCCTGCGAGCGGAGATCGTCCACCTTGGTCATCGCCTCCCGGAGCTCGGCGAGCCAGGCGTCCGCGTGTTCCCCGACCAGCCGGACGGCCCACGCCAGCGCCTCCGACCGCGACCGTGCGACGCCCGCGTCGACGAGGGTGTCGAGGACCAGGCGTTCCGGCTGCCGCAGCCTGGTCATCACCGGCGCCGAATGCGTGGTGAACAGGTGCCTCGTGCCGCCGAGGCTCGCGCCCCAGGCGACCTTGCGCTGATACCGGTGCTCGGCCTGGCGCGCGATCTCGATCCGCTCGTCGCGGGTCTCCTCGCGGAACCGGCTGATCCGGCCGTCCTCGGCCGCCGCGCGGGCGGCGTCGTCGGCGTACTCACCGGTGAGCGGCTGGAGTTCGCCGACGATGACGATCTCTTCGCGATCCACCGTGACCTCGGGATCTCCGGTGAACCAGCCCTCCGGGAGCCGTCCGCCGAACCACGCGCCCGCGTCGTCCGCCGAGGGGATGTCCGCCTGCTGCCAGCCGCCCCGGCCCTTCCAGCCACTTCGTCCCATGTGCCTCGCCGCCCTGAAGTAGGTGTGCATGCTCGCCTCCGCGATTACATGATTACAACGCTACCGACGCTACGCTCGCCACGGCCGAGATTCACTCGTGTTCTCCCCCGGCGAAACCCGAGGCAACCTGATGACCTGCGCCGACGTGTTCCCACCAGCAGTTGACGGAAAGGGGAACCTCATGCTGAAAAAGGCCATGATCGGCGCTCTCATGCTCGGAGCGGCCCAACTGGCGGTGATCGCGCCCGCCGCGGCGACCACCGATCCCAGCTGGTACCTCGGCCCGAGTGAAGTCGGGCCCGGGAAGCAGATCTACGCGGAGACCAGAGCCGGAGCCGGCGGCTGTACCCCGAAGGGACCGGTGACCTCGCCGGGGCTCGCCGAGCCGATCACGTGGACCATCGGCGGGAACTTCGGGAAATACGGCGGTTACGGGCGGGTGGTGAAGACTCCCGGCAAGTACGTCGCGACCCTCACCTGCTCCGACGGCCGGAAGTCGACCCGGGCGTTCACAGTGACCGGTATTCCGCCGACCACCACTACCAAGCCGCCGACCTCCACGAAGCCGCCGAAGTCCACCACGACGAAACCGAAGGCGCCGCAGGTCGCGGTGAAGCCGGCGGGGGCTCCGCAGACGGGCGGCGGCGCCTTCGGCCCTATGGCGTGGGATTGGTGAGCTGGGCGCGCAGATCCTCGGCGGCGATGACCGGGCGTTCGCAGACATAGCCGCGGCATACGTACGCGGCGGCGGCACCCTCCACCAGCGGCCGGTCGGCGAGCAACGGCACTCCCTCGGCGTCCGGGACACCACTCACGACGACGGCGCCGTCCGGTGCCGACGCGACGGCCGCGGCCAGCAAGTCCTTGCGTGAAGCGGCATCCGTCCCGACGACGGCCACCTGCACCGGACCGGCGGCCGCGGCTTCGGCGACCGTGAGCCAATGCCCGGCGAACCGCGGCGCGTGGGCGGCGAGCCGTCCAGCGCGCGCCAGCGCCTGCTCGGCCGCCTCGCGGTAGCGGCCCACCTGATCGTGCCCCGCCAGTACGGACGCGGTCAGCAACGCGTTCGCCAGCGCCGAAGCCCCCGCCGGGCTCGCGTTGTCGGTCGGGTCGGAGGGCCGCTGCACCAGCACTTCCGCGTCGTCGGCCGTGTCGTAGTAGGCACCCGTCGAGTCCGGGACGCCGAAATGAGCCAAGGCGAGGTCCAGCAAGGTGACCGCGTCGGCCAGCCAGCGCGGCTCGCCGGTCACCTGGTGGAGTTCGAGCAGCCCCTCGGCGAGGCACGCGTAGTCCTCCAGCACGCCCGCCGTCGTGCCGACGACGCCGTCGCGCGAGGTCCGGCGCAGCCGTCCGTCCACGAAATGGTCGTCCATCAGGAAAGCCGCGGCACGAGCCGCCGCGTCGATCCACTGTGGACGATTCAGCCGCGAGCCGGCTTTGGCGAGCGCGCCGATCGCGAGCCCGTTCCACGCGGCGATGACCTTGTCGTCGCGGGCTGGCTGAGGACGCTCGTTCCGCGCGCTCAGGAGCGTGCGCCGCACCCGCTCGTACCGTTCCGCGTCCGCGGGATGCGGCTCACGCAGCCGCAGCGTCGACGCGCCGTGCTCGAAGTTGCCCCGTTCGGTCACCTGGAACAGTTCGGCGGCCCAAGCGCCGTCCTCCTCGCCGAGCACTTCGGCGAGTTGCGCGGGAGTCCAGACATACGTGAGGCCCTCGACGCCGTCGGTGTCCGCGTCGAGCGAAGCGGCGAAGCCTCCCTCAGCCGTTCCGAGGTCGCGCAACAGGAACTCCGCGGTCTCTTCGACCGTCCGCCGCGCGTACTCGAGGCCGGTCACGCCGTGGAACTGCGCGTAGAAACGCAGGAGCAAACCGTTGTCGTACAGCATCTTCTCGAAGTGTGGCACTTCCCAGCGCGGGTCGACGGAGTAACGCGCGAACCCGCCGGCCAGCTGATCGTTGAGCCCGCCGAGCGCCATCGCCTCCGCCGTGTGCTCGACCGGTGAGAGATCGGAACCGGTGCGTTCGTGGTGCCGGAGCAGGAAGTTCAACGCCATCGTCGGCGGGAACTTGGGGGCTCCGCCGAATCCGCCGCTCGCGGCGTCGTATTCCTTGCGCAGTGAAGCGACCGCGGATTCCAGCGCCGCACCGTCCACAACGGACTCCGGCAGCGGCCCGCTCTTCTCCGTGAGATGGGCGATGATCTGCCGGGCGCCGGAACGCAGTTCGTCCGGGCGCTCACCCCAGGCTTCGGCCACCGCGACGAGCAGCTGCGGGAACGACGGCATCCCCGGCCGCGGCGACGGCGGGTAGTAGGTGCCGCAATGGAAGGGCTCACCCTCCGGGGTCAGGAAACACGTCATCGGCCAGCCGCCCTGACCGGTCATCGCCTGGGTGGCCGCCATGTACACCGAGTCGATGTCCGGCCGCTCCTCACGGTCCACCTTGATGTTGACGAAGTTCGCGTTCATCAGCGTCGCGGTGGCTTCGTCCTCGAAGGACTCGTGCGCCATGACATGGCACCAGTGACAGGCCGCGTAGCCGACCGACAGCAGGATCGGCACGTTCCGCCGTTTCGCCTCGACCAGCGCCTCTTCACCCCAGGGCCACCAGTCCACCGGGTTCTCGGCGTGCTGCAGCAGGTACGGACTGGTCGCGGCCTTCAGGCGATTCGACATGTCACCAGGGTCGCACGCGGAAAAGCGGGCGCGCGGAACGGCCGTCTGCGCGACACTCATCCGGTGCTCCTGACCATGACGACCACCCGGAACCCCGCCACTGACCTGGGCTTTCTCCTGCACAAGCATCCGGAGAAGGCACAGACGTTCACGCTCTCGGCAGGGAAGGCGCACGTCTTCTACCCCGAGGCGGCCGAGGAGCGCTGCACGGTGGCGCTGCTGGTCGAGATCGACCCGGTCGACCTCGTGCGCGGCGGCGGGACGTCGTTGACCCAGTACGTCAACGACCGGCCGTACGCGGGCGGCTCGTATCTGGCGGTGGCGCTGCGCGCGGTCTTCACCACGGCGCTGGCCGGGCGGTGCGCGAACCGGCCGGAACTGGTCGACGAGGCGTTCCCGCTGGAGATCCGCGTGCCGTCGCTGACCGCGCGCGGCGGCGCGGAGGTCGTCCACAAGCTGTTCGAACCCCTCGGCTGGCAGGTCGAGGCCAAGGCCATCCCGCTCGATCCCGAGTTCCCGCGGTGGGGCGATTCCCGCTACGTCGACCTCCGGCTGACCGGGACCCAGCGCGTCGTCGACGCGTTGCGGCACCTGTACGTCCTGCTGCCCGCTCTCGACGGCGACAAGCACTACTGGATCGGCCAGGACGAGGCCGACAAGTTGCTGCGCGTCGGCGAAGGGTGGCTCGCGGGACATCCGGAACGGGAGCTGATCACCAACCGGTACCTCGAACGCCGGCGTCCGATCGTTTCGTACGCGCTCACCCGGCTGGCGGAAGCGGACGACGTGCCCGCCGAGGCCGAAGCGCGGGTCACCGAACTACCGGACCGGCCCGAGCCGCTCGCCGTCCAACGGCACGGGAGCGTGCTCGCGGCTCTCCGGGCGGCGGGTGCGCGGCGGGTGCTCGACCTCGGCTGCGGCGGTGGTGCGCTGCTGCGCGTGCTCCAGAAGGAGCCGTCGTTCACCGAGATCGTCGGCGTCGACGTGTCCGCGAGCGCGCTCGACATCGCCGACAAGCGGCTGAAAGACAAGACGCGGATCACCCTGAAGCAGTCCGCGCTGACTTACGCCGATCCGTCGCTGGCCGGATACGACGCGGCCGTGCTGATGGAGGTGATCGAGCACGTCGACGAGGAGCGCCTGCCCGCGCTGGAACACGCCGTGTTCGGTGTCGCCGCGCCGCGGACCGTGCTCGTCACGACGCCGAACGCCGAGTACAACCGGCACTTCGAGTTCCTCGGGGAAGGCCGGTTCCGGCACGCCGACCACCGTTTCGAATGGACACGCGAGCAGTTCCGCTCGTGGGCCGACGGCGTCGCCTCCCGGCGCGGCTACGACGTCCGCCACCTGCCAGTGGGACCCGAGTCCCAAGAATCAGGACCGCCGACCCAAATGGCGGTCTTCACGTCTCGGAAGGAGGCCGTGGCATGAAACTGACCATTCCCGACATGTCCCTCGTCGTGCTCGTCGGGGCCTCCGGCTCCGGCAAGTCGACCTTCGCGCGGACGCATTTCGCGCCGACACAGGTGCTGTCCAGCGACTACTTCCGCGGCCTGGTGGCCGACGACGAGAACGACCAGAGCGCGTCGGCCGCCGCTTTCGACGTGCTCCACTACGTCGCGGCGAAACGGCTCGAAGCGGGCCTGATCACGGTGATCGACGCGACGAACGTCCAGCGTGCTTCCCGGGCCGGTCTTTTGAAGCTGGCCAAGGAGTACGACGTCCTGCCGACGGCGATCGTGCTCGACCTGCCGGTGAAGGTCTGCCAGGAACGCAACGAATCCCAGCCCGATCGTGACTTCGGCGAGCACGTCGTCCGGCGTCAGCGCGGTGAGCTGCACCGCTCGCTGAAGTCGTTGGAACGCGAGGGTTTCCGGCGCGTGCACGTGCTGCGGAGCGAGGCCGAGGTCGCCGAAGCGGAGATCGTCGTCGAGCCGTTGCGCAACGACCGGCGTGAGCTGACCGGACCGTTCGACGTCATCGGCGACGTCCACGGCTGTCGCGAGGAACTGGAGGAACTGCTCACCGAACTGGGTTACGCCGACGGCGTGCATCCCGAAGGCCGCACCGCGGTCTTCGTCGGCGACCTCGTCGACCGCGGGCCCGACACGCCCGGCGTGCTGCGCCGCGTGATGGCGATGGCCGAGACCGGCAACGCGCTGGTCGTCTGCGGGAACCACGAACAGAAACTGGTCCGAGCGCTCGACGGGCGCAAAGTCAGGACGGCGCACGGCCTCGCGGAGTCGCTTGAACAGCTTTCTGCGCAGGATGAGGAGTTCCGCGCGAAGGCGCACGCGTTCTGCGAAGGACTCATCGCGCACTACGTCCTCGACGGCGGCAAGCTCGTCGTCGCGCACGCGGGCCTGCCCGAGAAGTTCCACGGGCGCGCGTCCGGCCGGGTGCGGAGCACCGCGCTCTACGGCGACACCACCGGCGAGACCGACGAGTACGGCCTGCCGGTGCGGCTGCCGTGGGCGCGTGACTACCGCGGCAAGGCGATGGTCCTCTATGGACACACGCCGACGCTGGAGCCGGAATGGGTCAACGGGACCATGTGTCTCGACACGGGCTGCGTCTTCGGCGGCAAGCTGACCGCTTTGCGTTACCCGGAGCGGGAAGTCGTCTCGGTGAAGGCGAAGAAGGTCTGGTACGAGCCGTCACGTCCGCTCGAACCCGCGCGGCCGCTGGGCGGACGTGAGCCCGCGGTCCTGGAACTGGGCGACGTCACCGGGAAGCGGATCGTCGAGACACGGCACCACGGCCGGGTCGGCGTCTCCGCCGAGCAGTCGGCGGCGGCGCTCGAAGTGATGAGCCGCTTCGCCGTCGACCCGCGCTGGCTGCCGTACCTGCCGCCGACGATGGCGCCGTGTTCGACGTCCGCCACGGACGACTACCTCGAACACCCCGAGGAGGCCTTCGCCGAGTTCCGCGCTGCGGGTGTCGATCACGTCGTGTGCGAAGAGAAGCACATGGGCTCGCGTGCCGTCGTGCTCGTGTGCCGCGACGACGGCGTGGCTCCCGCGCGGTTCGGGATCCACGGTCCGGGCGCGGTGTACACCCGCACCGGGCGGCCGTTCTTCACCCCGGAACAGAACGCGCGGCTGCTCTCCGGTGTGCGGGAAGCGTCGTCGGAACTGTTCGAGGAGCTGGACACCGGCTGGTTGCTGCTCGACACGGAACTGCTGCCGTGGAGCGCGAAAGCGGGCTCGCTGATCTCGGGACAGTACGCGGCCGTGGGCGCGGCGGCCAAGGCCGTGCTGCCCGCCGCCGTCGCTTCACTGGACGCCGCCGCGACTCGCGGGGTCGACGTGACGGAACTGCTGAAGCGGACCCGGGTCCGCGAGTCCACTGTGGACGCGTACCGGCAGGCGTACCGGCGTTACTGCTGGCCGACCGACGGCCTCGACGGCGTCCGGCTGGCGCCGTTCCAGGTGCTGGCTTCGGAAGGGCACGCGTACCACGACCGGCCGCACGCCTGGCACCTTTCGCTGCTGGACCGGCTCACCGGCGACCTGTTCACCCGCACACGGACCCTCGCCGTCGACACCACCGACCCGGCGTCGGTGGCACGCGGCGTCGAGTGGTGGCTGGACCTGACCGGCGCGGGCGGCGAGGGCATGGTCGTCAAACCGGCGGCGAACCTGACCCGCGGCGCGCGCGGCCTCGTGCAACCGGGAGTGAAGGTGCGCGGGCGGGAGTACCTGCGGATCATCTACGGGCCCGACTACACGCTGCCGGAGAACCTCACGCGGCTCCGCAAACGCGGGCTGAACCGGAAGCGGGCGCTGGCGTTGCGCGAGTACGCGCTGGGGCTGGAGGCGCTGGAGCGGCTGGCCCGCGCGGAGCCGCTGTGGCGGGTGCACGAGTGCGTGTTCGCGGTGCTGGCGCTGGAGTCGGATCCGGTCGACCCTCGCCTTTGACGCGCTTCCGGAATGCTATGAAAGGTCCTTTCCTTGCAAAATTTGCAAGGAAAGGACCTTTCATAGCAGCGCTCAGTCGGACTTGGCGGTCGGTTTCTCCGTCTTGGCGACGGGCTCGGCCGCCTTCTCCGCGTCAGCCTTCGAAGCGTCGGGAGCCTCCTCGGCAGGCGCCTCCGAAGAAGAGGCGGCCGGCTCGTCGAAGCTCTCCGGAAGCCGCTTCAAGTGCTTGGTCATCGACCGCACCAGCAACGCCACGGCGACCAAGAACAGGATCAGGATCAGGAACCCCACCGGCGACGACTTGCCGAAGTCCTCACCTTGGCCGCCGTTGTCGCCGTTGCCGGGCTGCTGTGCCAGGAACTGCGACATCGCCGTCACCGGAACGACGGCGAACGCCGGCACCACGAAACTCATCTAGCCCTCCTTCAAACCGGCGAACAGATCGTCCTCCGGCAGGGTGCTGTCCACCAGTGAGCGGACCAGCTCGTACTCCTCGGTCGGCCAGACCTCGCGCTGCAGATCGCGCGGGACGGCGAACCAGCGGCTGTTCGGGTCGATCTGGGTGGCGTGCGCCTTCAGCGCGTCGTCACGCTGCTCGAAGTAGTCGCCGCATTCGACGCGGGTGGTCACCCGCTCCATGACGTCGGCCTTCTCCGGGTCCCACGACTTGAGCCACTCCTCGTACGGCGACTCCAGGCCGCGGGCGAGCAGGGCCTCGTGGAACACGGTCATCCTGGCGCGTGAGAACCCGTGCACGTAGTACAGCTTCATCGGCTGCCACGGCTCGCCCGCGTCCGGGTAGCGCCCGGCCTCGCCCGCCGCGTCGAAGGCCGCGACCGAGATCTCGTGCGTGCGGATGTGGTCGGGATGCGGGTACCCGCCGTTCTCGTCGTAGGTGACGATCACGTGCGGACGGAACTCGCGGATGACCTTCACCAGGGCGCCGGTGGACTCCTCGAGCGGGATGACCGCGAACGAGCCCTCCGGGACCGGGGGCAGCGGGTCGCCCTCGGGCAGGCCCGAGTCGATGAAACCGAGCCAGGCGTGGCTCACCCCGAGGATCTTGGCCGCGCGGGCCATCTCCTCGCGGCGGACCTCGGTCATGTTGGCCACTACTTCGGGACGGTCCATGGCCGGGTTCAGCACACTGCCCGCTTCACCGCCGGTGCAGGTCACGACCATGACCTCGTGCCCTTCGGCGGCGTACCTGGCCATGGTGGCCGCGCCCTTGCTCGACTCGTCGTCGGGGTGCGCGTGCACCGCCATCAGGCGGAGGCGTGACTTCGGCGGTTCATTGGCTAGCACCATGCTCCGAACGTCCCCTTCTCGTTCCCTATTCCCCTGCGACCCTGCCTGACGGCCCGCCCTGCCGGGCGCGGATACTCGAGGGGACCACTCGCATACGACCCCATTGTCCCTGCGAGCACGACGACACCGACCGGGAGGCCCGGGTTGAGCACGGGACAGGACGCTCCCTCCGCGGAAAGCACCCGGATGGACGTGCCGGAAGGCCGGTACGGCAAGCCCCGTGCCGCGAAGCCCGCCCGCTGGCGGCGCCTGGTGTTCGTGGTGATCGCACTGCTGGTCAGCGGCGGTATCGCCTATGCCGCGTACGCGAACTTCGGCAGCGCGCCCATCGAGGGCGAACGCGTCTTGTTCGAGGAGAAGCCGGGCGACGCGATGGAGATCACCATCAACGTGACCAGGGACGACGTGAACCGTCCAGGGGTGTGCGTCGTCCGCGTCCGTGACAAGGCCGGGGCCGAGAGCGGGCGTAAAGAGGTCCTGATTCAGCCTGGTTCGAAGAACAGCAGGGTGACTACCACCATCAAGAGCATCGGAAAGCCGGTCACGGCTGATATCTTCGGATGCTCATACGACGTACCACGGTACCTGTCAAGGCCATAGCGGCCAACGGGGTGAAACGGGCGCCCAACGCCGAGGCGCGACCGAATTCGACCGGCGGCGATGCCTCGCGCCGTGTTACTCTGATCTACCGGCACGGCCCAAGACGGGCCGTGTTTTTCCTTTATCTCAGCCAGGCCGGCGCGCCATGCCGGCCGGTGGCCGGCTTGTACACCCAAGCCTGGCAGGCCCTACTAGGAGATGGTGACCGTGAGCGACACAAAGGTGACCTGGCTGACCCAGGATGCCTACGACAGGCTCAAGCAGGAACTCGACCACTACATCGAGCTCCGCCCGGTCATCGCTGCGAAGATCAACGACAGCCGGGAAGAGGGCGACCTCAAGGAGAACGGCGGTTACCACGCCGCCCGCGAAGAGCAGGGCCAGCACGAGGCCCGCATCCGCCACCTCCAGGAGCTCCTCCGTTCGGCCAAGGTGGGCGAGCCGCCCGCCAATGACGGCAGCGCGGGACCGGGCAAGGTCCTCACCGTGCGTTACGACGGTGACGACCAGGACGAGAACTTCCTCTTGGCGACTCGCGAAGAGGGCACCGAGGGTGGCCTGGACGTCTACTCGCCGGAGTCCCCCCTCGGCAAGGCGCTGCTCGGCGCCAAAGAGGGCGAGACCCGCGAGTACGAGCTGCCCAACGGCAGCATCCAGAAGGTGACGCTCGTCAAGGCCGTGCCGTACACCGCCAAGTAAGCCCCCGCGCGCCGCTTTGCGGCCGAAGGCCCCGGAAACCGATGAAGGGGCGCCCTCCGCACGCAGCGCGAGTTGCCTGCGAACCGGCGCCTCTTCGGCGAGTTTTCGTCAGCGCGCGGCAATGAACACCGCCCGATATGGCCGGGCGCGCATATGAGCCGTTAGCGTGACTTCCGGAGGAATCTGGAGGGAAACGATGAGCGAGCTACCGATCTGCGTCGCCTGCGGCATGCAGTACGCGGAACCCCGGTCCGACTGCCCGATCTGCGACGACGAACGTCAGTACGTCCCGCAGGCCGGACAGCGGTGGACCGATCTGAACACCGTCCGCACGAGCGGGACGTACCGAGCGCGTATCGAGGAGCAGGGCCCCGGCCTCATCGGAGTCGGGTCCACCCCGAACTTCGCCATCGGCGAGCGCGCGCTGCTGGTCAAGGCCGAATCCGGCAACTTCCTGTGGGACTGCGCGGGCTATCTCGACGACGAGCTGGTCGCCGAGGTCCGCGAACTCGGCGGGCTCACCGGCATCGCGATCAGCCATCCGCACTACTACACCACCATGGTCGAATGGGCCCACGCCTTCGACGTGCCCGTGTACCTGCACGAAGGCGACCGGCAGTGGATCGGCAGGCCGGATCCGGCGATCAAGCTGTGGAGTGGCGCGACCCTCGATGTCGCCCCCGACCTGCGGCTGATCAACCTCGGCGTGCATTTCGACGGCGGCACCGTGCTGCACTGGCCCGCCGGGGAGAACGGCCGCGGAGCACTGCTCTCGGGCGACATCCTGCAGGTCATCCCGGACCGGCGCTTCGTCGGCATGATGTACAGCTACCCGAATCTGATCCCGGAACGCCCGGAGGTCGTCCGCCGCGCCGCCGAAATGCTCGAACCGTACGAGTTCGAGGCGATCTACGGCGCCTGGTGGGACGCGATCATCCGCACCGACGGGCACGAAGCGGTCCAGCGGTCGGCGAAGCGGTACCTCGGCCAGGTCGGCTAGCTCCGCGCCAGCCGTTCCAGCAGCGGCCGTACGCGCGGCGGAACCGGCGTCGACAACGCGATCGACGTCGACGTCCGCCGCACGTACGGCGCGCCGACCACCTCGTCCACCACCCGCTGCAGGTCGTCGTTGTTGCGCGCCACCATCCGCACGAAGAGGTCGCCCTGGCCGGTCGTCGCGTAGACCTCGCACACCTCGTCGATCGCGGACAGCGCCTCCGCGACCTCGGCCCGGCGGCCCTGCGCGATCTCCAGGACGGCGAACGCGGTGAGGCCGTATCCCATCGCCGCGAGGTCGAGTTCGGGCGGGAACCCGCCGAGGATCCCGCGTTCGGTCAGCCGGTCCAGCCGGGCCTGCACCGTGCCCCGCGCGACGCCGAGACGGCGGGCGCATTCGAGCACCCCGAGCCGGGGCGAATCGGTGAGCAACAGCAGCAGCCGCGCGTCCAGCGCGTCGAGTGCTTCCGACATCGGGCCTACTTCCTACACAGGTTGTCCACTTTGACCGCGCTCCCGCAGCCACCACTGGTCATAGTGCACAGCAAAATCTTTGACCATTGCGCATTTTGTCACGCGCTCGGATCCTTCATGGCATGACGCACACAGTGGAACCCCAGGGTGCTCTTGACGACGTGAGCTACGACCAGCTGCGTCAGCTCGTCGGCCTCGTCGACCACGACTCTTCGACCGACCCCTTCCCGGTGAAGTCGATGGACGCGGTGGTGTTCATCGCGGGCAACGCCACGCAGACCGCGTGGTTCTACCAGGTCGCGTTCGGCATGCGGCTCGTCGCGTACTCCGGCCCCGAGACCGGGAACTTCGAGCGCAAGTCGTTCGTGCTGAAGTCCGGCTCGGCGCGCTTCGTGATCACCGGCGGCGTCAAGCCCGACTCCCCGCTGCTCGACCACCACCGCCGCCACGGCGACGGCGTGATCGACCTCGCGCTCGAGGTCGCCGACGTCGACCGGTGCATCGAGCACGCCCGCTCGCAGGGCGCCACCGTCCTCGAGGAGCCGCACGACGTCTCCGACGAGCACGGCACCGTGCGCATCGCCGCGATCGCGACCTATGGCGAGACCCGCCACACGCTGGTCGACCGGTCGAAGTACACCGGCGTGTACCTGCCCGGTTACGAGCCGCGTGAGAGCAGCGTCGTCCGCCCCGAAGGCGCGCCGAAGCGGCTGTTCCAGGCCGTCGACCACTGCGTCGGCAACGTCGAACTCGGCAAGATGGACTACTGGGTTGACTGGTACCGCCGCGTCATGGGCTTCGTGAACATGGCGGAGTTCGTCGGCGACGACATCGCGACCGAGTACTCGGCGCTGATGAGCAAGGTGGTCTCCAACGGCAACCACCGCGTCAAGTTCCCGCTCAACGAGCCGGCGATCGCGAAGAAGAAGTCGCAGATCGACGAGTACCTCGAGTTCTACGGCGGCGCGGGCTGCCAGCACATCGCGTTGGCCACCAACGACATCGTCGCGACGGTGAAGGCGATGCGCGCGGCGGGCGTCGAGTTCCTCGACACCCCGGACTCCTACTACGACGACCCGGAGCTGCGCGCCCGGATCGGCGAGGTCCGGGTGCCGATCGAGAAGCTCAAGGAGCACCGCATCCTGGTCGACCGCGACGAGGACGGCTACCTGCTGCAGATCTTCACCAAGCCGATCGGCGACCGCCCGACGGTGTTCTACGAGCTCATCGAGCGGCACGGTTCGCTCGGTTTCGGCAAGGGCAACTTCAAGGCCCTGTTCGAGGCCATCGAGCGTGAACAGGAGCGTCGCGGCAACCTCTGACCCCGGCAGTTCGCAAGGCGTGAAAGGGCTCTTCATCGCACTTTGTGCGGTGAAGAGCCCTTTCACTGCGTGACGGGGCCGACTTTGTCGTCCCCGAGTGGTACACCGGATGAGCACTAGGCTGTTCGACGAAACTTTGCGCACACCGGAACCGGTGGCGTCTTCGGACCGTCAGTGTGAAGACGTCAGCACGCAGCTTTTGGAAGGGTCCCGATGCCGGACAACGTCGACGCCAGCGAACGAATGGTGGACAACTGGACGAAGCAGATCCAGGAGACCGCCGCGCGCTATCAGGCGATGGCCGCCCGCATGCAGGGCCAGACCGTGACGGAGCGGTCGAAGGACAACACCATCGAGGTCACGATCGACTCGAAGGGCCTGCTCACGAACCTCGTCATCGCCGAAGCCGCGAGCGGCAAACGGATGGCCGAGGTCTCGTCGCAGGTCATGCGCCTCGTCCAGCTCGCGCAGTCCCGCATCCCGGAACTGCTGCAGCAGGCGATGGCCGAGACCGTCGGCACCACCGACGAGACCGCGAGCCGGGTGATCGCGGAAGCGCAGAGCACCTTCCCGGAGGCTCCTCCGGAGGACGACATCGCCCCGCCCGAGCCCGAGCGGCACCTCCGCTTCGGCCCGGAAGAGGAAGAGCCCCCGCCGCCGCCCGCGCAGGCGAATCCGCCCCAGAATCCACCACAGCCGAAGCCGATCCCGCGCCGCCGCCGCACGCAGGACGACGATGACGACGAATTCGGCGGCAGCATCCTTTCGTAGACGTTCATCCGGCCTGGTAGAGGGGAGAAACCATGGCAGGCAAGGGTTATGAGCTCGGCGCCGACCTCGACGCGCACTCGAAGCAGATCGACGGCATCGCCGACGGGCTGCGCACGGCGGTCGACGCCGCGCAACAGGTGAGCATGCCGACGGACGCGTACGGGATCATCTGCCAGCCGTTCCGGATGATGCTCGACCCGGTCGAGCAGTTCGGCATCGACGCGCTGAACAAGGCCGTCGAGGCCGCGACGACGGTGGCGAACAACGTGCGGTCCGCTTCCAACGCCTACCGGACGCAGGACGAAAACTTCGCCGCCGAGTTCAAGAACGCGCAGGTGCCTGACTGATGCCCGAGGGGAACCCGCTCGTCGCGAAGGCGCCGACGGATGGCGACGGCCCCGGACCGCTGACGGCCGGGAACAGCGAGTACGGCTACGCGGCGGGCATCGGTGTCGCCGAGTCCGCCATGGACGCTTTCAACGGCATCTCGAACGGCGACTGGATCGGCGGCGGGCTCGGCGTCCTGAGCCTCGCGGGCGAGATCGCCAGTGCCGCGATCGACCCGTTCGGCTATCTGATGTCGTCGGTGGCGTCGTTCCTGATGGAACACATGCAGCCGCTGAAGGACATGCTGGACGCCGTGGCAGGCGATCCGCCGGTCATCCAGTCGTACTCGGAGACCTGGGGCAACGTCGCCAAGAAGCTGGAAGACACCCAGGTCGACCTGGCGAACAAGGTCAAGAACGGCACTTCCGGCTGGACCGGCGAGGCCGCCGACCAGTACCGCAAGCAGGCCGCGGAGCAGGCAGAGGCGATCAGCGCGGCGGCGACGGTCGCGGGCGGGATCAGCACCGTCGTGATGATCTTCGGTGAGATCGTCGCGTTCGTCCGTGAGTTCATCCGCCAGCTGATCGCGGACGCCGTCGGCAAGCTCATCGCGTGGGTCATGGAGACGGTGTTCTCCCTCGGTTTCGGCACGCCGATCGTGGTCGCGCAGGCCGTCACCGCGATCGCCAAGTGGGCCGCGAAGATCGCCGACAAGCTCAAGGAACTCTGCGACGCGATGCGGCGGGTCTCGCCGCTGCTGGGCAAACTGGCCGACGTCTTCGAGAAGATCATCAAGATCTTCGGCAAGATCGCGGGCAAGGTCACCGGCCTGGACGTGATCAACACCAGGAACATCAAGCCGGGCGGCTTCGTCCAGCGCGGCGGCAGCGGCGGTGGGTCCGGCGGATCCGGCGGCGGCACGGGCTCCGGTGACGGCCCGGACGGCGATGGATCCGGCAGCGGCTCCGGCGACGGATCCAACGGTTCGGGCGACGGCTCCAACGGTTCGAACGGCTCCGACGGCGACTCGGGTTCTTCCGGCGACTCCGGTCGCTCGGGTGATTCCGGCGGCGACAACCCGTCGAACACCACGCGAGCCGGCGACGGCGGCGGTTCACCGTCCACAAGGGACGGAGGCGGTTCCTCTCGCTCGGACGGCAGCTCTCCCAACCGCGCGGGCGATGGCGATGGACCGTCCACTTCGGACGGTAACTCCGGCGGCGCGCCGGACGGGGGCTCCCCCAACGCCGCCCGCTCCGACAACGGGTCTCCCGGCGATTCCGGCACCCCGAACCGCACGCCCGACAACGGCTCGCCGAGCCCGAACCGCGGGGACACCGGCGGTTCGCCGAGCAACACACCCGACGCCGCCCCTCACACCCGTACCGACAGTGGAGGCTCCCCCGCGCCCCACACACGCACGGACACCGGCGGCTCACCCAGCAACACACCCGACGCGCCGAACACTCGCGCCGACAGTGGCGGCTCACCGAGCAACACGCCCGATGGCGGCTCCCCCGCGCCCCACACGCGCGCGGACAGCGGCGGCTCACCCAACAACACACCCGACGCCCCGAACACCCGCGCCGACACCGGCGGCTCCCCCAGCCACACCGGCGACGGCGGCGGCTCGCCCCGGACGCACGGCGGCGACGGCGGCGGTTCACCCACGCCTCGTTCCGATCCGTCACCCGGCCAGCACGGCGGCGGTAACGCCGGTGACGGCGGCAGCCCCACCCGGCCGACCGACAGCGGCACGACGACCAGCGGTACCGCGCCCACGGCACCACGTCTCGGCGACGCAGGCCCGTCACACGTGCCTTCGCAGCGTGGCGGTACCGGCGGCGACGGTTCGCCCGGCGTCCCGCCGCAGGGTCAGCCGATGGCCGGCGGCATGCCGCCCCAAGGCGCGCCGGGTGGTACTCCCGGCGGCACCCCGGGTTCGCCCGGCGGCAGGCCGCAGGGCGGCGGCTGGACGGGCACACCCGGTTCGCCGCGCACCCCGGACACGCACGCCCCGCGTACTCCCGACACCCACACCGGCCCCGGCCGCGGTCCCGGCCAGACCGGCCCCGGCGGACGGCCGGACCAGCCGCAGCCCGTCGCCCGTGGCAACGACTTCGGCCCCGGCGCCCAGCCGCACACCGGCACGCCCGGAACGCACGGCCCCGGCAACCGGCCCGGCGGCACCGGTCCCGGCAACACCGGACCGGGCGGCCGCGGCCCCGGCGGGCCGCCGCATTCGCCGGACGGTCACGGCCCCGACGGGCACGGCCCGCGCCAGGACCCGAACGGCCACCCCGACGGTTCACCGCACGACCGCGGCCCCGACGCCGAGCCGGATCGTCCGCTGACGCCCGACGAGGTCAACCGGCGCCATTCCGAAGGCACCCCCGCGGGTAGCTCCTACCACCGCGGGGATCCGGACATGGGCGACCTGCCGCACCGGGTCCAGCCGGATCCGGACGGCCGCTACACGGTCGACGTCCACGTCACCCCGGACGGGCACGCCCGGATCGGCAACCGCACCTACACCCCGGAAGAGTTCGCGGACATCCTGCGGCGCAACGGGGATTACGACGGCCGCCCGATCCGGCTGATCGGCTGCGACGCCGGCTCGAACGACTTCGCGCGCCGTCTGTCGCGTGAACTCGACACCGAGGTGATGGCGCCGAGCAAACCGGCGTGGACCGACTCGAACGGGCGCGTCTTCTCGTCCGACTACGAGATCAGCCCCGACGGCCGCACCCGGCCCCGGATCCCGCCGAACGGTGAATGGGACGTCCACAGCCCCGACGGCACCGCCCGCCGGGCGAGCGACGACGGTTTCACCCCGGACACCTCGCACGCGGACAAGCACGACGTGGACGCCGACAGCGCCCGCGACCGCGGCCAGGGCGACGACCTCAACCCCCAGCACCAGATCGAAGGACGCTGGGACGAGCCCGATTTCACGCCGCCCGCCCGTCCCGTCCAGCTACGCGGCGATCAGTCGTTCTTCGACCCGACGACGCCTCCGCGCAGGCTCGACCCGGACACGCGGTACGACGTCACCGACGCGGACGGCAACGTGCGCAGCCGGGTCTACACCGACGCGAACCGCAACGTGACGCATGTCGACGCCGTCGCGCCGAACAGGCTGCACGGCCCCGGTAACCCGGAGATCATGCGCCCTGCGCCGAACTCCGACTACCGCGTGCAGGTCGGTCATCGGCACGACACGTTCCCGACCGACGCGGACGGCAACGTCCGGACGGTGACGCACACCGATGTGAAGACCACGCAAGGCACCCGGGACGTCACGCGGATCGGTGACATCGAGTCCCCGCCGAAGCCCCGTGACGAGGTGAGGATCGAGGCGGACGACCCGCGGGCACCGGGTGCGAACGACGCGTTCAGCCGCCGGACCGATCTGGACGCGAACACCCGCTACCACGTCACGGACGCGGACGGGAACCCTCGCGGCAGTTTCCAGACCGACGAGCACCGCAGGGTCAAGTGGGTCGACACCCACGAGGGAGCGGACAACCCGGAGCTGCGGGATCCGCTGCCCGACAGCAACTACCGGGTCGACCGCGGCCCGCTCCACCAGGAGTACCACGTCGGTCCTGATGGCAGGCCGGAGCACGGTCAGGGCTACCACCCGCCGCAGCCGACGGGGACCCCGGTCGATCACCCGAACGCGGTCAAGCAGGACGAGGCTTTCAACCGCCAGCACACCGACGAGAACGGGAACCCCAGGCTCGACGCGAACGACAGGCCGACGCTGGCGCCGAACAGTGTGCACCGCCCGACCGACGAGTTCGGCCACCCGCGGGGTGAGTTCCACACCGACGGGACCGGGCACATCAGCCACGTCGACACCACCAGCGGCCAGCGAGCCAGGACCAACCCGGAGGTCGGGGCCGCACCGGACGGCGCGAGGATCACCCAGGACGGTCACTACGGAACCAGGAACGCCAAGAACGTCCAGGATTCGTGGCCCGCACCCGACCGCGAAGTCACCTACTCGCACCAGGTTCCGCCCAAGAGCGAGAACGCGGTCGCCCACCAGAACAAGGACCCGCGCGGGTTCACCGACGGTGATCCGAGCTCGATGTCCGACGCCCAGCAAAAGGCGATCAGCGACAAGCTCGCGCACAAGGATCCGATCGCGGGCCGGGACAATCTGCCGCCCAACACCCGGATCCACGTGGTGGACAAGGACGGCCTGCCGTACGGGTCGTTCCAGACCGGGCCGGACGGCAAGATCACCCACATGCACACCGGGCAGCCGTTCAACGCGGATATGAACAACCCGCCGCCGAACGCGGTGGTCCGGGTCGACCACGGCCTGGAAATGCACGACGCCGACGGCAACCCGCTGGGCAGGCAGTCACCCGGCGAGATCCACCGGACGGACGCGCGAGGCAACACCGTGGTGACGTCGGCTCCTCCGGACCCGGGTGGTGCCAGCAACATCCGGCGTGACGGCTCGGCGCAGAGCCAGGTCGGCGGGATGGGCGGCAAGGACGCGTCCGGGAAGAACATCGACGACGGCGGCCACCACCGCGGGACGTCCGTCGGCGGCTCCGGCGAAGCGCTCAACCAGGGCTCGCAAGGCCGTGTGGACAACAGCAACGCGGGCGCCAAGGAGCTCAAGGAGACCTACGACGCGGACGACAGCTGGTACCGGATGGAGCGGGATCGGGACGACAGCGGCCTCGCGGGTAGGTTGGAGAACGAGGACACGTTCGAACTTCGGGATGCCGGTATCGACGACGCGCACACCCGCCAATACCGGGCTTACGGCCCGGACGCCGAAGGCCGGATCTCGGTAATCGTCAGGAGTTTCCCCAATGACCACAACAACCCACTCTGGCCCGATGACTTCCGGGGGTGAGAGTCACGAGGACCTGATCCAGCAGATCGGCATCGCGCTGCTGAACCTCGTTCCCGAAGAAGGCTGGCGGCGCATCGACCTGGTCAGCTCGATGACCGTGCCCGTACAGGATCTCGGCCTGACCGTGATCATGGACGACGGCTCCCGTCCGGAGATCGCGCCGCCCACCGAGCTCAACGTGATCCTCGCGAAGCTGCGCACGCTGCTGTACGAGCCCGGCCGCGGAACCTGGTTCTCGGCACGGATTTCGCTGAACCCGCCGGGGCAGATCTTCTTCAACTACAACAACGACTACGAACCGGTCCTCACGCCGCCGATGGAACCGGGACACTACGTCGAAGACCTGAAGAAGTTCCCCAGGGACCCTGAGCACATCCCGGGCTGGCTCGACGCGAAGCTCGCGGCGGCGGAAGAGAAGGAGCAGAACTGATGCCGATGCCCGTTGTGCCCACGAGCGCGGCACAGGCGAACGAGCTGTTCAAGGACTTCACCACTTGGATGGTGCACTCCGTACCCGCGGACTGGGAGCAGCTGTTCATCATCTTCCGTTCCGTCGGTGACTACTACGAAATCTCCGCCCAGGTCCTGACCGTGATGGGCACCGGTACCCCGTGGACACCGCCGGAGGGCGTCGCGGACTTCTTCGTGGAACTGCGCGACAGCATGGCGAAGCCGGGCGAAGGCGCGTGGAGTTCGGTCCGCTATCACCTCGTGCATCCTGGCGGGTACTCGGCCGAGTACAACTGGGACAACGAACCCGTTTGGGATCACGTCCCGCCCGCCGAGTTCTTCGCGCAGGAGCTGGAGCGCTACCCGCGGACCGGTGAACGCGCGGAATGGCTTCAGCGACGTGCCGCCGGCCAGGCGGACTGACGATCGGTGAGCGAGGGCAGATGAGCCGACCACAACAACCGGTGAACCAGCAGCAGCAACAGCAGCTCGTTTGGCAGATCGGCCATGCCCTCGCGACGCCGCTGCCGCCCGGCTGGCAGCAGATGCGCGTCGAGTACCGGGCGGCGGGCAGGCATGTCGAGGTCGACCTGCTCGTCACCGGTCAGGACGGTCTGCCGCGCCCGGTGCCGCCGAACCCGGAGGCCGTGCGACTGCTCGGGAGCCTGCGGTCGGGGATGTACCAGCCCGGCCGAGGGGCCTGGCTGAGCGCGATCCTGGTCTACGGTTCGGCGACCGTGCTCAGTACGGACTTCCTCACCGATGTGGAGCCGCCGTGGCGGCAGGCGCCGCCATCGATCGGCTTCCAGGACGAGCTGCGCTTCTTCCCGCGTGCCGAACAGAACATCCCGCCGTGGCTGCGGCAGCGAGCGGGGCTCGACGCCGCGCCGCGGGCCGAGGCGCCGGTGGCCACTCCGCCCGCGGAAGCGCCGGAAGACTTGAAGTCGCCGCGGGTCTACGACGGCCTCGACGAGTCCGGGCGTCCGGTGGTGAACCGCGAGCCGCTGCCCCCCGCCGAACGGGATCGCGTGCTGGAGTACCTCGACGGCGCCCCGGTCGTACTGGCGTCGCGGACTTACGAAGCCGATGCCTTCGACCCCGACAGGGAACCGTTGGTGCCGTTGAACTTCCGCACGGACGGCCGCTGGTACTGGCCGGGCGCGGTCGCCTACTACCTGCGCGAGCACGACGTGGCGCCCGACCCCGAACTGCTCGGCCACATCCGGGCGTCGCGGTTCACCCTGCCCGAGGTCGGCGAGCCCGAACGCGAACTCGCGGTCGCCGCCATCACCGGTCGACCGTCCACTTAGGACTACGGGTTTCGCGGGCACCCGGACGGCCGGATGATGCCACCTGACGGATACGTCACGTGACAAGTTCACCGTCCGGGTACTCTTGACGATGGCGGCGAAGGCGACCAGGGAGCGCGCATGGCACGGGGGAACATCGGCAGGGTCCGGGCGACCCGTTCCGCCGGGATGCTCCCGGTCGTGCTGGCCCTCACTTCGGCCGCACTGCTGACCGGCGCCGCCGTCTACACGGTCGACCGCGCCGGTTGCGTGGATCCGGGCCAGTACATCCGGCACGACAACCACATCGAACTCGTCGGCGGCTGCATCGACGGTTCTGAGCTGCCTGCCGCGCCTAAGGGCACTTCGCACGAGGCGGACGCGAAGAGCGGCATCGCACCCAGCAACTTCCGCCCGTAACCGGGCGCTTCCTCCCATCACACCGCGCTGACCAGCGCGAACGGAGCAAGGGACCTTTGCTGTCACTTATTGAGAGGTAAGGCAAACGTGTCGTGTCCGGGGTGAGACGGTGGGTGACGCGATACCTCACTCGCGTGCTCAGACTCCGCGCTCCGGAGTGCGGCATCCAGGCACACGAGTCACGCCCTACCGAAGTACATGAAGGCCCCCTTCCTTGCGCTAGACGCAAGGAAGGGGGCCTTCATGTACTTCACGACCAGCCACCGAGGTCACAGCCGCCCCACTGTCACCAAGGACCACATCTGAAAGTAGCGAAAGCCTCCTTCACTACCGTCAAAGTAGGCAAGGAGGCCCTCACTACCAGGAGAACGCCTACCCAGGAGCGACACCGGCCCCACGCCACGTTTGACCTTCGGCTCAATAGTTAGCGTGGGTACGCTAACGATAGCAAGGGTCCCTTGCTATCGCCTGGGCTCGGCGGCGGTCAGCCCAGGGCCTTGGCCAGATCGGCGACCAGGTCGCTGCCGTCCTCGATGCCGACGGAGAGGCGCACCAGGTTGTCCGGCACCTCCAGGGTGGATCCGGCGGTGCTCGCGTGCGTCATCTTGCCCGGGTGCTCGATGAGCGATTCGATCCCGCCCAGCGACTCGGCGAGGATGAACAGCTTCGTCTTCGCCGCGACGTCGAGCGCGGCCTGCTCGCCGTCGATGTGGGTGAACGAGATCATCCCGCCGAAGCGCCGCATCTGCTTCGAAGCGACCTCGTGGCCGGGGTGCTCCGGCAGGCCCGGGTAGTAGACACGCTCGACCTTCGGGTGCTTCAGCAGCATCCGGGCGATCAGTTCGGCGTTGTCGCTGTGCCGCTCCATCCGCAGCGCGAGGGTCTTGATCCCGCGCAGGGTCAGCCACGCGTCGAACGGACCGGGCACCGCACCCGCCGCGTTGCGCAGGTAGAACAGCTGCTCGCGCAGTTCGTCCTCGTTCGTCAGGATCGCGCCGCCGACGACGTCGGAGTGCCCGCCGAGGTACTTGGTCGTCGAGTGCAGGACGACGTCGGCGCCCAGCGAAAGCGGGTTCTGCAGGTACGGGGTGGCGAAGGTGTTGTCGACGACCAGGCGGGCGCCGGCGCCGTGCGCGGCCTCGGCCAGCGCGGCGATGTCGGCGATCCCCAGCATCGGGTTCGTCGGCGACTCGCACCAGATCAGCTTCGTCTCCGGCCGGATCGCGGCGCGGACCTCGGCGATGTTGCCGAGATCGGCGACCGTGTGCTCGACGCCCCACAGGCTGAGCACCTTGTCGATCAGCCGGAACGTGCCGCCGTACGCGTCGTTGCCGAGCACGAGGTGGTCACCGGGCCGCAGGGTCGCCCGCAGCAGGACGTCACTGGCCGCCATCCCCGACGCGTAGGCCAGACCGTGCCGGGCGCCTTCGAGCGCCGCGAGCGCGACCTCCAGCGCGGTGCGCGTGGGGTTCGCGGTGCGGGAGTACTCGTAGTCGCCTTCGCGCGTGCCGCCGACGCCGTCCTGCGCGTAAGTCGAGGTCTGATAGATCGGCACGATGACCGCGCCGGTCCGGGGATCAGGGGTCTGCCCGGCGTGGATCGCGCGCGTCTCGAAGCCCAGCAGAGAGTAGTCGTCGGCCATACGGTCCAGGGTACGACCACCCGCTCGAGATCCCATGGTCTGGGACCGAATTCACCACTGCCCGGGTGGTGGTCCACCCTGCTGCGGCCCACCAGGGGCGGGTGGATAGCCGGGCTGCGGGGGCGGGTAGCCGAAGTTCGGCGGCGGCCCGGCGAGGGCGGGCTGCTTCTTGGCCGCCAGCCAGCGCGCCGTCGGCGGGATCAGCGCCAGCACGAGGGTCGCGATCGCCGGGATCGGCACCACGATGAGTAGCAAGCCGACGCCGAAGTGCGAGGTCACTCCGCTGTACGAGAAGAAGAAATGGGAGCCGATCGCCTCCATCAGGAAGATCGACGCCACGAGAAGGATCGTGGCGCCGGCCCCGATCACGGTGAGCACTCGCCCGGCTTTCTTGCGCAGGAGCAGCAGGATCCCGCCGCTCAAGAGCAAGGCCGCGGAGAGGAAGTCGAGCACCGCGCCGATCACGAGGAACGAAACCGTGAAATCGACGAGTTCGATGACGTGGAACGCGAGCCCGGCGAGAAACCAGAGCCCGCCGAGGATCGCGAGGATCCCGGCGATCATCCCGGTGGCACCGCTCGGCTGCCGTGCCATTCCCTGCTGCGGGTAGGCGCCCGGTGGCGGATATCCGCCCTGCGGCGGGTACTGCTGATAAGTCATTTCTCCCCCTGTCGAAAACTCTCGCCTCATCCTGCCAGCCGGACGGCTCACCAACCGCCTTGCTGGGGAAACTGATTCTGCGGCTGATAGGGCTGGGCCGGGGCAGGCCGTCGGCGCAGGTACTTCCACGTCGGCGGAAGGATCGCCAGCAGCAGCGCCAGCAGGCCGAGCACGATCATGGCCAAGCGGATAACGCCATCGAGGGTGGCGAACCGGAGCAGGATGTCGAGGTGGATCCGATACGGCACGCGGAACGCGATCGGCTCCAGCACGACGGCCACGATGGCGAGCAGTGAGCCGAGGATCAGCAGGACGGCGCCGATCACCGAACGGAAGAACGTCGTCAACGCGCCGATCAGCAGGAACAACGCGGCGAGCAGGTAGAGCACCAGTTCGACGAGCGCGAAGGCGGGCAGGTTCGAGAGGCTGAAGCCCGACGGGAGTCCGATGAAGTAGCGGATCGGGATGAAACCGGACGCGAGGGCCCCGAGGAGCCCGAGCGCCGCGGCGATGATCGCCGTCGCGCCGGAGGGCCGGGCCTGCTGCGCGGGATAGCCGAAACCTGCCGGTCCGGGCTGGTGTGCGGGATATCCGTACGGACCGGTCACGTCGCTCCCGTCGGCAAGGGGTGAGTCAACGGCGCTCACCCTAGCCCCGCGGACCTGGCCGCGGCAGGCGAATCCGGAAACGCGGGACGCCCCCGGCCGATGGGCCGGGGGCGTCCTGAGCGAAACCGTTCAGCGGTGGTGGATCACCACTGCTGCGGCGGCTGACCGGGCTGCTGGCCCGGCTGTCCGAACCCGCCGCTGGGCGGGCCCTGCTGACCGGGCTGCTGCCCGAAACCGCCGGGCTGCTGTTGCTGCTGCGGCTGGCCGAAGCCGCCCTGCGGCGACTGACCCGGCTGACCGAACCCGCCGCTGGACGGGCCCTGCTGGCCCGGCTGCTGCCCGAAACCACCAGGCTGCCCCTGCTGCGGGAAACCACCCGAAGGCGGACCGGCCTGGCCGGGCTGACCGTACTGACCGGGCTGCTGCTGACCGTACTGACCCGGCTGCTGCTGGCCGTACTGGCCGGGCTGCCCCGGCTGGCCGAAGCCGCCCTGCGGCGGTCCGCCGAATCCGCCGGGCTGACCGCTCTGCGGGGCACCGAGCACCGAACCGCCGCCACCGAGACCGACGAACTGCGCGGTCGCCGGGATCAGACCCAGCACACCCACGATCAGGATCAGGATGCCGAAGATCAGGTGCGGCAGGCCGATCCCGATGCTGACCCCGCTCGGGACACCGTCGCCCGACGCGGTCGTGGCGCCGAGGAGCAGGATGCCGAAGAGGAGCAGCAGCGCGCCGCCCGCGGTGACCGCGATCGGCACGATCTTCTTGAGCGAGGCCGGGAGCTTGCCTGCCAGCGCGAGGCCGGCACCGGCCGCGGTCGCGACGATCGAAGCGACCAGCAGCAGGATCACGTAGAGCCAGACGGTGCCGGGCGAAGCCAGGCCGAACTGGTCGAGAGCCTTGTTGATGGCCTCTTCGCTCATCCTGGAGGCCTGGGCGTCGACACCCTTGGAGAAGTCGCTCGCGTCACCGAAGTAGACGAAGCTGAAGACGAGCGCGAGAAGACCGAGAAGGCCGACGAGGCCACCGGCGATGAACCCGAACAGCGGGTTCCCGCCGGCACCACCACCGGCTGCGGGGCTGTAGCCCTGCGGCGGTCCGCCGAAACCGGGCTGCTGGCCGAAGCCGCCCTGCGGCGGTCCACCGAAGCCCTGCTGCGGCTGGCCGTAACCAGGCTGCTGGCCCTGCGACGGGTCGAACCCGCCCTGCTGGGGCCCGCCGAAGCCCTGCTGCTGACCGAAACCGCCACCCTGGGCGCCGTAGGCACCGGCGGCCGGGTTGTCGGCCGCGCTCGGCGGCGGGGCGTACGGGATGGCGGGCGGCTGCGAACCCGGCGGCACGAGCTGGGTGGACTCGGCGGTGGGGGATTCCCCGCCGCCGCTCACCGGCTGCACGACCTGGGTCGCGTTCGCGTCGCCGGAACCGGGCTGGACCGGCTGCACGACCTGTGTGGGCTCCGGCGTGTCGCCGAACCCGCCACCCTGGGGCTGTTCATAGGAGGGCTGCTGCCCGTACTGCTGTTGCCCGTAGTCGGGCTGGGGCGGCTGGCCGGGCTGGACCACCTGAGTCGGTTCCGGGGAACCGAACGGGTTGTCTTGCTGCGGCTGGGGGCCACTCGGGGGTCCCTGCGGTGGCTGGGCGCCACCCCAAGGCTGATTCGGTGGCTGCGGAGCACTCATTTGGGTCTTGAACCCCCTTGACGAGGACATAGAAGTTCAACTCACCCGACACGCTATCGGATAGCCGGGTGGGCCGCTCGTAACGCCCCGGCCCGACCATCCGATGAAATGCCTCTTTACCGTCCTGCGAGAAAAGCGAGCAGGTCGTGGCGGGTGACGACCCCCGCCGGCTTGCCGTCGACCAGCACCAGCGCGCCGTCCGCGCCCGAGAGCGCGTTCATCGCCACACTGACCTGTTCACCGGCGCCGATGGTCGGCAGCGGCGGCGACATGTGCTGCTCGAGCCGGTCGGCCAGCTGGGCCTTGCCGGTGAAGAGCGCTTCGAGCAGGTCGCGTTCGTTGACCGCGCCGACGACCTCGGCCGCCATGACCGGGGGTTCCGCGCTGACCACGGGCATCTGGCTGACGCCGAACTCGGACAGGATCGCCACCGCTTCGGCGACGGTCTCGTTCGGGTGACTGTGCACGAGGCTGGGCAGCGAGCCGCTCTTCTTCATCAGGACGTCGCCGACGGTGGCGCCGCTGGAGTCCGGCGGCAGGAAGCCGTAGGAGGACATCCAGTCGTCGTTGAACACCTTGGTGAGGTAGCCGCGGCCGCCGTCGGGCAGGAGCACGACGACGACGTCGTCCGGGCCGAGGCCCTCGGCGAGCTTGAGCGCGGCGGCGACGGCCATCCCGCACGAGCCGCCGACGAGCAGTCCCTCTTCGAGCGCGAGGCGGCGCGTGATGTCGAAGGAGTTCGCGTCCGACACCGCGATGATCCGGTCGGCGATGTCCCGGTCGTAGGTGTCCGGCCAGAAGTCCTCACCGACGCCCTCGACGAGGTACGGCCGCCCGGTCCCGCCGGAGTACACCGAGCCTTCGGGGTCCGCGCCGATGACCTGGACGCGGCCGTCGCTGACCTCCTTGAGGTACTTGCCGGTGCCCGAGATCGTGCCGCCCGTGCCGACGCCCGCGACGAAGTGCGTGATCTTGCCTTCGGTCTGGCGCCAGAGCTCCGGGCCGGTCGAGTGGTAGTGGCTGGCGGGGTTCTCCGGGTTGGCGTACTGGTTCGGCTTCCAGGCGCCCTCGATCTCGCGGACGAGGCGATCGGAAACGTTGTAGTAGGAGTCCGGGTGCTCCGGCGCCACAGCGGTCGGGCAGACGACGACGCGGGCGCCGTAGGCCTTGAGCACGTTGCGCTTGTCCTCGCTGACCTTGTCCGGGCAGACGAACACGCACTTGTACCCCTTGCGCTGCGCCACCATGGCCAGCCCGACGCCGGTGTTGCCGGAGGTCGGCTCGACGATGGTGCCGCCGGGCTTCAGCGCGCCCGAACGCTCCGCGGCTTCGATCATCCGCAGCGCGATGCGGTCCTTGACACTGCCGCCGGGGTTGACGTACTCGACCTTGGCCAGGATGAGCGGTTGCAGCCCCTCGGCCAGTGCGTTCAGCTTGACCAGAGGGGTGTTGCCCACGAGGTCCACGATGTGCTCGACGTATTCCACTCCGACAGCCTAAACGCCGCAGGTCGTGCTGTGTCCACTCAACCGGGCGGGGTGAGGACCGCAGGCTAAAAGAGTGGCGTGGATCGCGTTCGCCTTTGACCCGCACCTCCCTCCGGTGGAGGATGCGAGGTGAGCAACCGCTTAGCGCGTCTGGATCGAAAACAAGGGAGTGTCGTTCCATGCCCGAAGCCGTCATCGTCTCCACCGCCCGATCCCCGATCGGCCGCGCCGGCAAGGGATCGCTGGTGAGCATCCGCCCGGACGACCTCACCGCGCAGATGGTCCGCGCCGCGCTCGACAAGGTCCCCGAACTCGACCCGACGCAGATCGAAGACCTCATGCTCGGCTGTGGTCTCCCCGGCGGCGAGCAGGGCTTCAACATGGGCCGCGCGGTCGCCGTCGAACTCGGCTACGACCACCTTCCCGGCTGCACGATCACCCGGTACTGCTCCTCCAGCCTCCAGACCACCCGCATGGCACTGCACGCGATCAAGGCGGGCGAAGGTGACGTGTTCATCTCCGCCGGCGTCGAGACCGTGTCGCGCTTCGCCAACGGCAGCTCGGACTCGTGGCCGAACACGCACAACCCGCTCTTCGCCGACGCTGAGGCCCGCACCGCACAGGTCGCGGCCGAAGGCGCCGACAGCTGGACCGACCCGCGCGAGAACGGCACCCTGCCCGACGTCTACATCGCGATGGGCCAGACCGCCGAAAACCTGGCGCGCCTGAAGAACGTGTCGCGTGAAGAGATGGACGAGTTCGGCGTCCGCTCGCAGAACCTCGCCGAGAAGGCCATCGCGGACGGCTTCTGGGCCAACGACATCACCCCGGTCACCCTGCCGGACGGCACCGTGGTCTCGAAGGACGACGGCCCGCGCGCCGGCGTCACCCTCGAAGGCGTCTCCGGCCTCAAGCCGGTCTTCCGCCCCGACGGCCGGATCACCGCGGGCAACTGCTGCGCGCTCAACGACGGCGCCGCCGCCGTGATCATCATGTCCGACACCAAGGCGAAGGAACTGGGTCTGACCCCGCTGGCCCGCGTCGTCTCCACCGGTGTTTCCGGGCTGTCGCCGGAGATCATGGGCTACGGCCCCGTCGAGGCGTCGAAGCGCGCGCTCGCCCGCGCCGGGATGTCCATCGACGACATCGACCTCGTCGAGATCAACGAGGCGTTCGCCGCGCAGGTCATCCCGTCCTACAAGGACCTCGGGATCGACCTCGACAAGCTGAACGTCAACGGCGGCGCGATCGCCGTCGGCCACCCGTTCGGCATGACCGGCGCGCGGATCACCTCCACGCTCATCAACTCGCTGCGCCACCACGACAAGCAGTTCGGCCTCGAAACCATGTGCGTCGGCGGCGGCCAGGGCATGGCGATGGTCCTGGAGCGCCTCTCCTGACCCTCTGACCTGCGAAAAGGGAGCAAGGGACCTTTGCTACCGCTTGTCTCGACGTCGAGAGAAGCGATAGCAAAGGTCCCTTGCTCCCTTTCGGGCCTAGCGGATCGTGATCAGTGGGTCACGATCGCCCGCACCGCAGGGACCTCGCCATCGGCCGCGCCCTCCGGCAGGGTGGGCTTGGTCTTCGGCAGGAACGCCGCCGGGATCAGGCAGAGCGCGAGCAGGATCAACGACCACAGGAACGTCGTCGAGAACGCGTCCGCGGTCAGCCCCGAAGCCGCTTCGTGCGTCGCCGGGTTCATCACCGCGGCCGTCGCGGCCAGCTGTCCCTGCGCGGTCGGCACGCCGAACTTCCCGGCGAGCAACGCCGCCAGGATGATCGACAGCACCGCCGCCCCGATCGCGCCCGCGGTCTGCTGCAGGATGTTCGTCGCCGTCGACGCCTTCGCCATGTCCTGCGTCTTGAGCGTCTGCAACGCGGCCGAGGTGATCGGCATCATCGTCGCGCCCATGCCGAGCCCCATCACGAACAGCGCCGAAAGCAGCAGCCAGTACGGGGTCGCCGCGGTGACCTGGGTGAAGGCGATCAGCCCGGCGAGCATCAGCACGAGACCGGGCAGCACGATCTTCCGCGCGCCGATCTTGTCCGCGAGCCTGCCCGCGATCGGCATGGTCAGCATCGCGCCGACCCCCTGCGGGGCGAGCAGCAGACCGGCGTTCATCGCCGATTCACCGCGCGCCAGCACGAAATACGTGGGCAGCAACAGCATCGCGCCGAAGAACGCGACACAGAAGAAGGTCATCGTCACCATGGCGACGGAGAACGACCGGTTCTTGAACAGCTTCAGATCGAGCAGCGGGTTCGTGACCCGGTTCGCCCGGAACACGAAGGCCACCAGCAGCGCGACCCCGGCCAGCGCGGGCAGCCAGACTTCCACCGCGCCGATCCCGCCTGCCGACGGGATGTTCGAAACACCGAAGATCAGCGCCGCCAGCCCCGGCGACACCATCAGCATGCCGAGGAAGTCGAAGCGCTCGCTGGGCTCCGGCCGGTCCTTCGGCAGCACGCGCCAGGCCAGCACCATGGTGATGAGGCCGATCGGCACGTTGATGTAGAAGATCCAGCGCCAGCTCACCGCGTCGACCAGCCAGCCGCCGAGGATCGGGCCACCGATCGGGCCGAGCAGCATCGGCACGCCGAGCACGCCCATCACGCGCCCGATCCGGTGCGGTCCCGCGGCCCTGGTCAGGATCGTCATGCCGGCGGGCATCAGCATGCCGCCGCCGAAGCCCTGCAGGACCCGGAAGATGATCAGCGATTCGACGTCCCAGGCCATGCCGGCGAGCATCGAGCCGATCAGGAACAGCCCGATCGCGGTCATGTAGAGCCGTTTGGTGCCGAACCGGTCCGAGGCCCAGCCGGTGACCGGGATGACCGTCGCCAGCGCCAGCATGTAGCCGGTCGCGATCCACTGGATGGTGTCGAACGAGGTCTGGAACTCGATGGTCAGTTTCTGGAGTGCGACGTTGACGACCGTCGTGTCGAGGATCGCCATGATCGCGCCGAGGATGACGACGCCGGCGACCTTGAGCACGCCGGCGTCGAGTTTGTCGCCGCCCGGTGCGGCCGGGCTTTGCGTTGACATGAAAAGTCCGTCCCTGTTACTGAGTGGACGCGACGACCCCCGTGGTCGCGACTACGGAATCGACGCCCGGCACCTGGCCGAGCCTTCCCCAGCCGAGCTTGTGCCTTAATGCGCAAGCTCGGACATGTAGCCGAGCGTAGCCGAACACGGGTTTTACCTGCCAACTTTTCCCCGTATGCGGGCCGAAAGGGCAGGCCAGCATACGGGTTGTCACGAAGAGTGATCAGCAGACGCTGTCCGTCGGAGCCGGGTTGCCGAGTCCGAACAGCGGTCGCAGTTTGAGCCCGATCCAGGTGCCGCCGAGCGCGAAAACACCCCACAGCCAGCCGTGCAGGCTTCCGACCGAGATACCGCCGAGGTAGGCGCCGATGTTGCAGCCGCCCGCCATCCGCGCGCCGACGCCCATCAGAATCCCGCCGAGCACCGCAGCGACGGCGGTCCGCCACGGGATCGAGCTGTGGATCTTCCACGCGCCCGCAGCCGCGGCCGCGACCCCCGCGCCGATCATGATGCCGATGTCGGTGAGGCTGTTCTTGTCCTTCCAGATCGGCCCGGCCAGCGAAGCCGCGTTCGCCTTGAGCCGCCAGAATTCCCAGGTCTCCGGGTGCAGGCCGAACACCTGCAGGATCTTGGCGCCCCACAGGCTGAACGCGCTCGTGACACCCCAGATCCCGCCGGAAACCAGGAAGACGGCGCCCGCCAGCACCCCGAGGACGACGGCGCCGACGAGAATCGGCCAGGAACCGCGGTAGATCCGGGTGAGACCGCGCGCGGTCGGGACGACGTCGACCGGCGGTGGGTTGCGGCGCTTCTGCACGAACCGGGTCCCCAGCACGATCGCGGCGAGGACGGCGACGGTGATCGCCCACGAACCGAACCAGCCGACGTGGTCGGCGAGCAGGACACCCTTGAACTCGGGCCAGCCCGACAGCAGCGGATACGCCCACGTGTAGAGGACGGAACCGGTGATGAAGCCGCCGAGGGTCAGGACGATCGTCGACTGGCCGGAACCGACCGCGAACAACGTTCCCGACGCGCAGGCGCCACCCAGCTGCATGCCGATGGCGAAGATCGTCGCGCCGACGAACAACGCGAGTCCCAGCCCGCCCGCGGTCGGGTTCGGCGTGCTGCCGAAGAGGCCGGAACCGGTGCCCACGATCAGCGCGATCAACGTCGCGGCCGTTCCGAGCAGCAGCGTGTGCGCCCGCAGCCCCTGGCCGTTCCCGACCGCGATCAGCTGCCGCCAGGCCGAGGTGAAACCGAACCGGGAGTGGAACAGCGCGAGCCCGAGCAAGAGACCGAGGATGAGCAGGACACCGAACTTCGCCCCGTGCGCCGCCCAGACGTACCAGGTCAGTCCGATCGCGAGGGCACCCGCGACCGCCAGCGGCACGATCTTGACCGGCTCCTCCGGCTGCGGGACCGGGGCGGCGCAGGAGGTCGGGAAGTCGAGAAGCTTCTTCTCACCGGCTTGGGTTTCTGTCGTCGCCACCAGGACTCCAGGTCGATCGGCGGGGTGGGGGACGAGCAACGTTAGGACCGGTGACCGCCCGGTCGCAGCCCGTCCCACACTGTGCGACGAATGGCGGCGCGCGCGGGGCCGGATGGCGGCGGCGGTACCAAAGGTCCCTTGCTCCCCCGGCACGCACGAAGGCCCCTTTCCCTCAGCTGAGCCGAGGGAAAGGGGCCTTCACGTGCTTGTGGTTACGGCGCCGTCTTGATGCAGACCGTGGTCGGCGGCGTCGAGTACACCGCCACTCGCGTCGCTTCGGTGCCCTCACAGGACGCCTGATCAGCGACGTTGGCGATCTTCACCAATTCCGCGTCCTTGGCGGGATCGGTGCAGGCCACCTTCTGATAGCCGGCCGTCTTCGACATGTAGCCCTTGAGGCAGTCGCCCTGCTTGGCGTTGGCCATCAGGCACAGCTTGTACGAGATCCGGCCGGACATCGAGATGCTGTCGTAGTCGCCCTCCGGGCAGGCCTCGTCGCCGCCCACGCGGGCGGCGATCTTGACGTTCGCCTCCTGCGCGCCGCAATCGGCCTTCTTCGGCTCGTCGGCCGTCTGGGAGAACTCGGTCACGCTGAGGCATTCACCGGCCTGGGCGTTGCCCGTCCCGGTGAAGTGGTTGACCAGGAAGAGACCGCCGCCGATCACGACGACGAGCACCGGGATGGCGAAACGCAGCCAGCCGAGCTTGGATTTTTTGGGCGCTTCCGGCTGGCCGAAAGCGTCGGGCTGTCCCACCGGCATTTGGCCCCCAGGGGCCGGCTGGGAAGTGGTCACCGAGAAACCTCACAGTTGTGAAGAGGAATGAGAACCTCGGTATCCAACACTTATCGTGATCAACCCCGTGAAGCGGCCCCCCGAACGAGTGAAAACCGCTGGCCGAGGCCGCTATTTGGTGCTTTTCACACAGACCGTCGAAGGCGGGGTCGAGTAGCTCTTGAGATGCGTCGCTTCCGTGTCGTCACAGGTCGCGACACCGTCGACCACTTTCAGGACCTCCGCGTCCCGCGCGGGGTCCGAGCAGGGGACCTTCTGATACGCCACGCTGTCGGCGAGGAAGTTCTCGAGGCAGTCGCCCTGCTTCGCGTTGAGCATCATGCAGAGCTTGTACGAGGCGAACGTCTTGTCGACGGTCAGCTGGTCGTACTCGCCCGCCGGGCACGCGCCGCCGGCGTCGGTCTTCGCCGCCGCCTTCGCGTTGGCCTCGGCCGAGCCGCAGTCCGCCTTGGCCGGGTCGTCGTCGACATCGCCGAACGTGGTGACCGCGTAACAGTCGCCAGCCTGGACGTCATCCGTGTTGGAGAGATGGCCGATGATCCACGAAGACGCGCTGAGCACCACGATCGCGACCGGCACCAGGATGCCAACCCAGAACCATTTGGAACGCCTGTGTTCGGTCATGCCAGCAGGGTATTCGCCACCACGGAAAAGGGCGCCCCGATCGCTCGGGGCGCCCTTTCGCGGAGAGACTCGGTCAGTCGTTTTGGAAGTACGACAGCAACCGCAGGATCTCGAGGTACAGCCAGACCAGCGTGGTCATCAGGCCGAAGGCGACGTACCAGGACCACTTCGAGGGCGTGCCTTCGCGGATCATCCGGTCGGCCTGGTCGAAGTCGAGCAGGAAGCTGAACGCCGCGACACCGATCACCACGAGGCTGAAGATGATCGCGATCGGACCGCCGTCACGCAGCGGGTTGAAACCGAAGAAGAGGCTGGTGACGAGGTTGACCAGCATCATGATCGCCACGCCGACCACGGCGCCGATGATCCACTTCGTCAACTTCGGGGTGACCTTGACGGCACCCGTCTTGTAGACGACCAGCATCGCGATGAAGACACCGGCGGTACCGACGATCGCCTGCAGCGCGATACCGGGGTACAGCGCTTCGAACAGACCGCTGATCGCACCGAGGAAGACACCCTCGACGGCCGAGTACGCCAGCGTGAGCGGGCCGCTCGGCATCTTCTTGAAGATGATCACCAGCGAAATCACGAGGCCGACGATCATCGAGCCGACGAGCACGCCGATCACGGAACTGGGAATGCCCAGGATCTTGCCGGACCCCGACAGCGGGATCTGGCTGATCGCCCAGATCGCGGTGAGCACACCGGTCACCAGCGCGGTGCCGAGGCTCAGCGCAGTCTTGATGACGACGTCGTCGACGGTCATCGGACGGTCGCCGGCGCCGGCGGAGGTCTGCGGAGGACCGTAGCCGGGCACGCCGCCCTGGGGTTGGTTGAAACCTACGTTGGGTCCGTACTCCGCCGCGCCACGCGGCAGGTTCCGGAACGCCGGGTTGCTACTGGATCGCACCTGATCCTCCTGGATCTACTGGCACCTGCATCGGGTTCAACGACCGCGTGGGCCGCCCGGTTCCCGTCGAAGTAAAGACGACTTTACTCACAATCGGCGCGACGCCCATCCCCCACACCGTATGCGGCGGAGATCACCGACCGTTCACCGATACCCCACCTGATGACCTCTTGCCAAAACCGCTGATCACACGCGATTCTGCACGGTGCGTGTTCGGATAAACACCGAAGGCGTGTCGGGGAACCTATCGATCGTGTGACCTGCGTCGACGTAAAGGCGTCGAAGGCAGAGCACGGCCAAAGGAGTCAACACACCATGGGGTGGACCACACGCCCGAGCGTGCGTTCGCGCGCCTTGACCAGCCTGATCGCGACGTGCCTGCTCGGCGCTTTGTCCGCCACCGTCGCGGCGACACCGGCCTCGGCCGTCGAAAACGAAGGCGTCGGCTATCGGGTCACGCCCGGCCAGACGGTCAACGGCCAGCCCAGAGACCGCGACTGGCTCGGTTCCTACGTCGTCAACGGGAAGCACGTGTTCTGCGTCTCCTTCCAGCTGAAGGCGCCGGACACGAACGAGAAGTACAAGCCCGGCGACGAACTCCTCGACAAGTGGGGCGCGAAGCTCCCCGAGGACACCGCCGCCAACATCTCCTACCTGCTGCTCCGCTACGGCGGTACCAAGGACAACGCCGAGGCCGCCGCACTCGCGCACCTGCTGCACTCGTGGACGTCGAAGCCGCGTTCCGCCGACGACCTCGAGCCGACCCGTCCCCCGGAGGAGATCGGCTACGACGTCCAGGGCCAGCTCGCCAAGCTGAAGGCGCAGCACTCCGACGCCGCCGCGGCCGTCGAGAAGCTGACCAAGGACGCCGAAGCGAACCGCGGCCCGTGGACCACCGCGATCGCGCCGCCGAAGGAAGACCAGCACATCGGCACCGCGGGCGAGTGGACGATCAGCGTCAAGAACGCCAAGGGCAAGGGTGTCTCCGGCGTGCCGGTGCAGCTCACGCCGTCGAACGCGACCGTCGAAAGCGGCGAGAGCACGAAGCCCGCGTCGACTTCGAAGGCGAAGGCCGAGAAGGCCACCACGGTGAAGACGGGCGAGGACGGCACCGTCACGGTCAAGGTGACGCCGACCGGCGACCAGCCGAAGCTGTCGAGCTCGTTGTCCGCCCCCGCGGACCGGCCGTACGTGCAGTTCCCCGTCGAGACCGGCGTGCAGAAGGTCGTGTCGACCGGCGGCGAGAAGGAGCTGAAGGCCCAGGGTGTCGCGGTCGTCTCGAAGCCGGGCAAGGTCCAGGTGACCAAGGTCGACGCGAAGACCGGCAAGGGCGTTGCGGGCGCTGTGCTGCGGATCACCGCGAAGGACAAGACGACGGCCGCGGTCGGCCACGACGGCAAACCGCTCAACGGCGCCGACGGCAAACCCGCCGTCGTCACCACCGAGGGCGAAACCGGCACGGTCACCGTGGAGAACCTGCGGACCCCGCAGGAGATCTGCGTGGTCGAGGTCAGCGCGCCGCCGGGCTACACCAACGCGTTCGACCCGAAGAACCCGCCGTCCGCCTGCGGTGAGGTCAAGCCGGGTGAGACGCTGGCGCTCAAGGTCGCCAACACGCCCAACGAGGTACCGCGCACCATTCCCGCCGGCGACCGGCCGGTGGCGATGATGCAGGGCACCGTCGAGAACTCGGCGTCGACCGCCGGGATCCTCGGCGTCGGCGCGCTCGCGCTGCTCGGTTCACTGATGGTGGGCGCGGCCGCGCGGCGGTCTTCGCGACGCTAAGGATTCGGGAATGTCAGTACGACGTGGGTTCGCGCTGGGAGCCGTCACGGTCCTGTGCGCGGACCTCGTCGCGGCCTTGATCATCTGGCCGCCGACGACCGTGGTGGCGGGGACGGCTCAGCCCGTCTCCGTCTCCGTCGCGGGCGGCGCCCCGGCCGCGCCCGCGCAGCAGGAGGTGCCACCTCCACCGGACATCGTTCCCACCACGCCGACGGCCGCTCCTCCCCCGCCGTCGTCTTCGAAACAACCGGAGGCCCCGAAACCCCAGGGTCCGGGGACGATCCAGCTGCCCGCCGGTGGCGCGGCGAAACTCGTGCGCAAGGAACTCGGACCGGGCGCGGAGCTTCCGGTGCCGGAGAACCTCGGCGAGGTGACCTGGTGGGGCGCCGAACTGAGCGCGGCCACCGGCGCGAGCGTGTTCGCCGGGCACGTGAACTGGAAGGGCGCGACGGGCCCGTTCGCGGAGCTGTGGACCGAACGGATCGGCGGCGCCGTCACCGTGGTCGACAAGGCCGGGAAGTCTTGGCGGTACAAGGTTTCCCAGCTGATCACGCTGAAGAAGAACGAACTGCCGCAGCGGGCGGACGAGCTGTTCGGCCAGTCCGGTCCACATCGGATAGTCCTCGTGACCTGCGGCGGCCGCTGGGTCGGCGGGGAGACCGGCTACGCCGAGAACCGGGTCGTCATCGCCGACCCGGCATAGTTACCCGTGAGTAACTTCACCGGCGCCATGGTGGTCCTCGCCGTCGTCATGCAGCACAATGCCGGTGGACGCGGGCGAGCACGGTGAAGGGTGAAGCGAATGGCGACTTTTCTGGTGACCGGGGCGACCGGATTGATCGGGCGCCACTTCACCCGGCTGCTGCTCACCAGGGACGACGTCGAGAAGGTCGCGCTCGTCGTCCGCGCGTCCTCCCGGGACAAACTCGCGAAACTCGTGAACGCCTGGCCGCATCCCGAACGCGTCACCCTCGTCACCGGTGACCTCGGCGAGCCACTACTCGGCGTCGGCGAAGACGACCGAGAGATGCTTCGCGGCGTCGATCACGTCGTCCACCTCGCCGCCCTTTACGACCTCACCGCCGACGACGAAGCCAGCATCAAGGCCAACGTCGAAGGCACCGCGCAGGTGATCGCGCTCGCCGCCGGACTGAACGCGGGCTGCCTGCACCACGTGTCCTCGGTCGCCGTCGCCGGTGACCACGAGGGCATGTTCACCGAGGAGATGTTCGACGTCGGCCAGCGGCTCCTCACGCCGTACCACCGCACGAAGTTCGAGGCGGAGCGCCTCGTGCGCGAACAGCAGGACGTGCCGTGGCGGGTGTACCGGCCCGCGGTCGTCGTCGGGGACTCCGAGACCGGCGAGATGGACAAGATCGACGGCCCGTACTACCTGTTCCCCGCGATCAGCAGGCTCGCCGGGCTGCCTGACGTGCCGATCGTCGGCCCCGACCTCGGCGACACCAACGTCGTCCCGGTCGACTACGTCGCCGAATCGCTGAACGCCCTGGTCACCACGAAGGGGCTCGACGGGCGCGCGTTCCACCTCGTCAACCCGGAGCCCCAGCCGGTCGTCTCGGTCTACAACGCCTTCGCGAAGGCGGCGGGCGCGCCGACGATCTCCGTGCAGCTCAACGACCGTTTGTCCAAGGGCATCGTCAACCTGGTGAAACTGAGCGAGCACATCCCCGGCTTCACGATCGCGCGCGACGCCGTGCTGGAACGGCTCGGCATCCCGCCGGTACTGCTGGAGACCATGGCGTTCCCGTCAGTGTTCTCGTCGGCGTCGACGCGCAAGGCGCTCATCGGCTCGGGCGTCGAGGTGCCCCGGATCGAGAACTACGCGCCCACGCTGTGGCGCTACTGGCGTGAGCACCTCGACCCGTTCCGCGCCCGCAAGCACGGCCCGCGCGGTGAACTGGACGGCCGCCGCGTGATCATCACCGGCGCGTCCTCCGGCATCGGCCGGGCGACCGCGATCAAGGTCGCGGCCGCGGGCGGGGTGCCGTTGCTCGTGGCGCGGCGCCGTCACGAGCTCGAAGAAGTGCGGGACGAGATCATCGCCGCGGGCGGCACGGCGTCGGTGTACCCGGCCGACCTGACCGACGAGGACTCCGTGCACAAGGCCGTCGACGCGATGCTCGCCGAGCACGGCCGGGTCGACATGCTCGTGAACAACGCCGGCCGGTCGATCCGGCGATCGATCAAACTCTCGTACGACCGGTTCCACGACTACGAACGCGCGATGGCGATCAACTACTTCGGCGCGGTCCGGCTGATCCTCGCGGTACTGCCGCATATGTCCGAGCGGAAATTCGGGCATATCGTCAACGTGTCGTCGATCGGCGTGCAGGGAATCGCGCCGCGCTTTTCGGCATATGCGGCTTCGAAGGCCGCTTTGGACTATTTCTCGCGGATCGCCGCGACCGAGACCCACGGTGACGGAATCACCTTCACGACCATCCACATGCCACTCGTGCGCACGCCGATGATCCGGCCGACGAAGATCTATGACGCGTTTCCGACCAAATCCCCGGATCAGGCCGCGGACATGGTGATGAAGGCGCTGAAGGAACGCCCGAAGCACATCGGCACGCCTGCCGGGCAAGCGATCGGGCTCGCGTACACGCTCACGCCGGGGCTGACGGATGCCGTGGCCTACCAAGGATTCCGCGTGTTCCCGGACTCCGCGGCCGCTGGCGGCGAGGGCGGTCTCAAAATCGGGAAGGGCGAGCAGCATCTGTCCCGTGCGGCGATGGCGCTCGCCCGGCTCAGCCGCGGCTTCCATTGGTGACACTGCGCACACGGGTGGCGGCCGTTCAGGTGAGGGATCGCAGCTGAGAGCCGACACACGTCGGTGAATCACGAAGCCTGACAACGGCGACGCCGGGTACGCAGGTACCGTCGTGACCATGGTTCCCGAGCGAGACAACGGCCTGTTGCCCCTGCGGCGCGAGTACACCCAGGCCTGGCACGGCTTCGACCGGAACGAAGTGCGCCAGTATCTGGATCATCTCGAAACCCAGCTGCATCGCGTGATCACCGACCGCGACGCCGCGATCGCGCAGGCGACCTCGGCCACCCGCGAACTCGAAACCGTCCGCCACGAGGTGGCGAAGCTGAACGCCAGGATCGAGGAGCTGAAGAAACCGCCGGAGCGGCTCGAAGACCTCGACGAGCGGATGCAGCGCACCGTCACGCTCGCTCAGGCGCGCGCGGACGAGATCACGAAGCGTGCCGAGGTCGCGGCCGAGAAGCACTGGGCGTCCTCGAGCGAGGCTTCGAAGAAGCTCCGCGAGCGGTACACGCGGCTCGTCGCCGAGCTGGACAAGCAGGCGGACGCGCTGCACTCCGAACACGAATCCGCGCTCGCCGAAACGCGGGCCGAGGTCCACCGGCTGACCGTCGAGGCCGCCCAGCGCCGGGAACTGCTGGACAACGAGGCCGAGCGCAAGCGCCGGAAGATCGAGCGCGAGTTCGAGCAGACCATCGCGGCTCAGCGCGCCTCGCACGAGAAGCACATCACCGACCAGCAGACGGCCAGCAAGAACCAGGCCGAACGCCGGATCGCGGAGGCCACCGCGGAGGCCAAGCGCCGCATCGACGAGGCCACGGCCGAGGCCAAGCGCCGTCTCGACGAAGCCACGACGACAGCCGCCCAGCGCACGACCGCCGCCCAGCGGAAGGTCGAGCGGCTGGCGGAGATCCGCGAGCAGGCCCGCAAGAGCCTGATGCAGGCCGACGAGGTCCTGAAGGGCAGCGAGGCGATGCTCGCGGCGCTGCCCGAGGAGTCGGTGATCCCGCACGCTTCGAAGCTCGTCGGCGGCGACAGCAAGGCCGCGGAGACGAAGCCTGCCGGCAAGCCCGCCGAGCCGCCCGCGTCGAAGGCCCCGGCTCCCGCCAAACCCGCTCCCGCCAAGCCCGCTTCTTCGGCGCCTGCCGCCGCCGCGCCGAAGAACGGACAGAACGAGCAGGGCGGCCCGAAGGCGAACGGCCAGAAGCCGTCACCGGCCAAAACCGGCTCCTGACCTGCGCGAAGTAGCAAGGGACCTTTGCTGTCACTCTCTTTTGGAGAGCGACAGCAAAGGTCCCTTGCTCTCTTTTCGGAGGCTGTCAGGAAGCGGTGGTGCGAGGCCACGGATTGGCCGCTTCGAGCTGGGCGGCTAGGCCGAGGAGGAGCGCTTCCCCGCCGGGTGCGGCGACGAGCTGGACGCAGGCCGGGATGCCCGACGGATGTACGCCGACCGGAACCGACATCGCCGGGTAGCCCGCGAGATTCCAGAAGCCCGCGAAGCCCGCCACGCGTACGGACGGCAGGACGTTGGCGATCCACCGGGCTTCATGCCACCTGCGAGCCTTGAGCGGAAGGGTCGCCAGCATGGGCGTCACCAGGACGTCATGGTCGGCGAAGAACTCTTCGGCACGCTCCAGCCAGCGCTCGCGGGTGCTGTCCTGGACACGCTTGGCCAGCAGCCGCCCGAGCCGGACGTGTGTACGCGTCCGAGGCTGGAGCGCACCGAGATCGAAGCCCTCGGCCTGCTCGGTAGGGCCCGCGACCCAGCGCGCGAAGAGACCACCGACGGCTCCGGCGCTGTATCGAGGCGCGCCGGGCGCGACGGTGTGCCCGGCCTCGCGAAACAACTCTCCGGCCCTCGTGACGGCTCGGCCGAACGCACGCGGCAACGGCGCCCTCGTCAACGGGACCTGAGTCGACAGAGCGATGCGGGACCGCTTCGGTTCGGCGAGGTCCGCCAGGCCGGGCTCTTCGGCGAGGACCGACATCAGCACGGCCGCGTCGGCCACGGTGGTCGTCATCGGACCGTGCGTGGACAGACCGAACCAGCCACTCTCCCCCGGTACGCGGACCACGTCCTTACCCGGTTTGAGACCGACGAGCCCGCACATGGCGGACGGCAGCCGGATCGAGCCCAGACCATCGGTGCCGTGCGCGATGGGCACCAGCCCGGCCGCGACGGCCGCCGCACTCCCGCCCGACGAACCGCCCGCGGCGTAGGCCGGGTTGCGCGGATTGCGCGCCACTCCGTCCGGACCGTCGCTCGACGGCCAGACACACAGCTCCGGCACCCGGGTCAGGCCGACGATCACCGCACCGGCGGCCCGCAGCCGCCGCGCTATCTCACCGTCCTCTGTGGACAGCGCGGACGAGCCCGCACGCGACCCCCACGAGGCGTATTCGCCCTCGACCGGCGCGACGTCCTTGACCGCGATCGGCACACCGGCCAACGGCAGGTCGGCCAGGTCCGCGCGTTCGGCGACGGCGGCTGCCTCGGCCAATGCCTCCTCATGCCTGACCCGGCGGAACGCGCCGACCACCCCGTCCGCCGCCGCGATCCGGGCCAACGCCTCTCGCGTCACCTCGACCGGGTCGAGCTCCTTGGCACGCACAGCCGCCGCGATTTCCACTGCCGTCTTGACCATCCCCGCACTGTAGAGCCGCCGGAGAAGATCAGCTGCGCGCCGAACAGGCGAACTTGGCCGAGTCCGGTTCGTGCGCCGGGAAGTCGGTGTAGCCGTCGAGCCGGGCGCCGTAGTAGACGTCGTGGTCGGCCTGAGCGAGCGGGGCGCCCAGAGCGAACCGGGCGGGCAGGTCCGGGTTCGCGATGAACAGCCGTCCGAAGGCGACCACATCGGCGAGACCGGCTTCGATCAAGGACTCACCCTCGTCCCGGGAAGTCGGTTCCCCCGACCGCAGGTTCGCGACGAGCGTCCCCGGCCACAGCGGCCGCAGGTGGGACAACGCCTCAGTGTCGGGAGTGTCGATAACGTGCAGGTACGCGAGCTCGTACCGGCGTAGTTCCTCGAGCAGTCGTGAGTACACCTCCTTCCAGTCGTCTTCCAGGATGTCGTTCTCCGGGTTGCCCGGCGAAATCCGCAGAGCGACCCTGGCCGCGCCGATCCGCTCGGTCACGGCCGCCACCACTTCGAGCGGGAAGCGGAGCCGGGCGGCGACCGAACCGCCGTAACGGTCCTCCCGGAGATTGGTGTTGCGAGCGAGGAACTCCTGGATGAGGTAACCGTTGGCACCGTGGAGTTCCACGCCGTCGAATCCCGCCTCGACGGCCCGGCGTGCCGCCGCGGCGAAGTCCTGGACGACCTCGCCTATCTCTTCTTCGCCGAGCGCACGCGGTTCGACCGTGTCCGTCCAGCCGTCGGCCGAGAAGATCCGCCCGGCCTGCCGGACCGCCGACGGCGCCACCGGCGCCCGGCCCATCACACCGGGATGACTGACCCGGCCCGAGTGCCAAAGCTGCCCGAAAATCCGGCCGCCTTCCCTGTGCACGGCTTCCGTCACCGCGCGCCAGGCCTCGGCCTGCCGTTCCGTCGCGAGTCCTGGAATGCCCGGACCACTCTTGCCGGTCCGGTCGACCCAGATGCCTTCGCTCACGATCAACCCGGCGCTCGCGCGCTGCGCGTAGTACTCGGCCGTCCGCGGATGCGGCACGCCTGTGACATCGTCGGCGCGCCCCCGGGTCATCGGGGCCATCGCGATGCGATTCGGCAACTGGATCGCCGTGCCGCGGAATGCTTCGAGCAACCTCATGAACGCGAAGCTAAACCCTGACGCCGGCGTCACGGTCAACCTCGGTTTCCGCGGCTACTGTGGACTGATGCGGATCGGCGAACTGGCGAAGCGGACCGGGGTGAGCGTCCGCTCGTTGCGGTACTACGAAACGGAAGGCCTGCTGCGTCCCGATCGATGCGGCAACGGCTACCGGACCTTCACCGAAGACGACATCGCCAGGGTGCTGCAGATCCAGCTCTTCTATTCGGCCGGGTTGTGCAGCGGCAAGATCGCGGAACTCCTTCCCTGTGTTTCCGGGGACCACACGCATTTGGTGCCTTCGCCGGGAATGGCCGGCGAACTGGAGATCGCCAAGACTCGGATCCAGAACCAGATCTCCTTGCTCACCACCTCTCTATCGGTTCTGGAGCGTGTCCTGGCCGCGGCCAAGGGGACCGACACCGCCGAGGTACCGGTTCCTTCCCGGCCCGTCCGGCGGCACCGCGGAATCCATGTCTGACCCGGATCAGGCGTTCGGGTCGCGGCCCAGCAGCCCGAGCAGCCTGTCCTGCAGGGGCGCGTCTTCGGGCACCTTCACTTCAGGGCCGAAGACGACGATGCCGGGCCCGAAAGCGCCGGGGATCCTCATCTGTTCGGGGATCGCCTGCGCGCCGGGCCACATCCGGACGACCTCCTCCGGATCGATCGTGTCGTCCTGACCGGTGGCACGGGCCAGATCCCAGCCGTGGAGCACCATGTCGGCGCTCACGACCTGGTCGATGTGCTGTTCGGCGGTCATCTTCCCCGCCGGTGTCTCGTGTTCGGTGGCTGCGAGCACGGGATCAGCGAGGATGGCCTCGACATCGGCCCGAGCCGCCTGGAAGGCACCGAGCGGATCATCCGAGAGCGAAGGCGCCGGCCCGAGATCACGTCCGAAGGGACGCAGCATCGCGCCGTGCATGTCGACGATGTGCCCGACGACATCCCTGGCGGTCCACTCTTCACAGGGCGACCTGTTCTCCCATTGCCCGGCTTCGACGGCGGCGACCTTGCTCTCGAAGACGTCGGCCCGGACGCGGTAACGGTCCGCGATGGTGTTCATCGTGTTCCCGTCCTCTCCGGAGTGGCGACGACCTCGGCCAGCTTGTCGAAGCCCTCACCGACACCCCGCTCCATCCCGGATTCGAGTACTGCGTCCCGGATCCGCTTGGAGGCGTACCGCACGACCTGCGTCAGCGTGGTGACCCCGCCGTGTTCGACCAGCGTCAGCGTCGCCAAGGCCTGACCTTCCGAGGCATCGCAATCCTCGTTCGTCTCGAGGGAGACGAGCCTTTCCGGACGGTCGATCTCCTGGTAGACACCCTGCAGCAGCATCTCCGTCCCGCCGTCTTGGCGCAGCCGGTAACGCCATGCGCCGCCGACCCGCAGGTCGATCTCGCATTCGACGACCTCCCAGTCGCGCGGGCCGAACCAGCGGCGCACCAGTTCCGGTTTGGTCCACGCGTCGAACACCAACGCCCTCGGCGCGTCGAAGGACCTCGTCATGACGATCTCGAGATCGCCGGATTTCGTCACGCTGAGAGCGCGTCCCATCGTGCTGTTCCTTTCCGCTCGTGCGGTGGTCAATCGGTCTCGTCCCGGCGCTCCGGGTGCTTCATCTCTTCGTCCAGGACGAGGTCCAGCTGAGAGAAGGTCTCGTCCCAGTGGCGGCGGTAGCCGCCGAGCCATTCGTTCGCGTTCTTCAGCGGATCGGCCACCAGCCGGCAGGGGCGACGCTGAGCATCGCGGCCCCTTGCCACCAGCCCCGCCCGCTCCAGCACTTTCAGATGTTTGGAGATGGCGGGCTGGCTCATCGCGAACGGCTCGGCCAGCTCCGTCACCGTGGCCTCACCGCGGGCGAGCCGCGCGAGGATCGCGCGGCGGGTGGGGTCGGCGAGTGCCGCGAAGGTGACATCGAGCAGATCTTGCGTCACGGTCGCCCGCCTTCCGTTTCCTGAGTTCGAGCGATTCTCACGACTTCCATTCTCACGATCGGTGCTCATCGGCACCGGGACGGTGGATAACCTTGCGGTTTCATAACCATGTGGTAATCTACGGCGGAGCAGATCGAGTTGTCAAGGCCGAGCACCGGCTTGACGAGGGAGAACACGAAAGAGGAAGGAGGTGGGACCGAGCCGGTCTCGCACTAAAGGACATGCGAGCGCGTACGAAAGGGCAACTGGGGTTACCGTCGATACCGGCATGGACGACGAACGAAACGAGCCGATGAACTCCGGGCGACCGAAGACGACGAAGCGATGGACGGCCGTCATCCTGGGAGCCGCCACCGTTCTCCTCACCAGCGTGCAGTGCGGCACCGCGGACGACCAGGCAGGCTCGGCACAGCCGGCGGGGACGGTACCTCCGCCGAGCAGCAGTGTCGCTTCGAGCCCGTCCAGCTCCGGCAAGCCCGCGCCCTCGCCGTCACCGAGGGCGGAGCAGGCGCCTGCTCCGGGCTGCGAAGCGGTAGTCGCCGGGATGAGCCCCCGGCAGCGACTGGCTCAGCTGGTGGTGGTCGGCGTGAACGCCGGCGACCCGCAGGCAGTGGTGAAACTGGTGCGCGATCAGCAGGTCGGCGGGATCTTCCTCGGCGGCAACGAGACGGCCCTGTTGCAGAACGGTGCACTGGACGAGGTCCAACGCGCAGCGAAGATCCCGGTATCGGTGGCGATCGACGAGGAAGGCGGTCGTGTTCAACGGATCGACGCCCTCGACGGCAACATGCCCAGCGCCCGGAAGATGGCCTCGACCCTGACGCCGGCGCAGGTGCGGAAGAAGGCCGCCGAGCGAGGACGGCAGATGCGGGCTCGTGGCGTCACCGTCGACTACGCGCCCGACGCCGACATCACCGACCAGCCGGACCGCGACATCGTCGGCGACCGGTCGTTCGGCTCGGATCCGGAGGTCGCGCGCAAGTACGTCCTGGCGTTCGCGCAGGGCCTGCGGGACGCCGGGGTGCAGCCGGTGCTGAAGCACTTCCCCGGGCACGGACACGCCACCGGGGACTCCCACAAGGGACTGGTGCGGACGCCGCCGCTGGCCTCGCTGCGCAAGGTCGACCTGGTGCCGTACCGCGACATCGGCGAGTACGGCGAGATCGGCGTCATGGTCGGACATCTGGACGTGCCCGACCTGACCGGCGGGACACCGTCGACCCTGTCGGCGCCGGCGTACCGGCTGCTGCGGAAGGACTACGCGTTCGACGGCCCGGTGATCACGGACGATCTCGGGGCGATGAAGGCGATCACGTCGCAGTACCCGTTGCAGACGGCTGTGCTCAAGGCCTTGCAGGCCGGGGCGGATCAGGCGTTGTGGTCTTCCGGCGGCAACGTCGGCACGGTGCTGGCCACGCTGGAGCAAGCGCTTGCGTCCGGTGACCTCCCGGCCGCCCGGGTCGACGAGGCAGTGACCCGCGTGCTCGCGGCGAAACACGCCTGCGGCTGACCGGCCCCAGCCCGCGAGGTGACCAAGCCGGCGGGTGGCGTGAAAAGCGGTCCGAAAACTCAATGAACACAATGCTGACCAGGCCCGCGTCAGGGGTGACCCTGATCACCGCCCTGCCGCCCGATCAAGGAGGATCGCGTGCCTGGTCCCACGAAGTCCCTGCGCCGTCTCGCTCTGACGGCCGCCGCCGCTGCCGGACTGAGCCTGCTCGCCGCGCCGGTGGCGTCGGCCGCACCGGTGACGTCGGCCGCGCCGTCGCCGATCGATCATCCGGTGCGGACCACCGGCTGTCACCGTCCGTCTCCGGTGCCGGCCGGGGCGACGACACTGCGGACCGTGACGTCGGGGGGCTTGGTCCGCGAGTACACGGTGCACGTTCCGCCGCGATACCGGCCTTCGCGCCCGTACCCGCTGGTGTTGTCGTTCCATGGCCACAAACGGACGTCGAAGTATCAGGAGGAGCTGTCCGGGTTTTCCGCGTATGACGCGATTTCCGTCTACCCGCAAGGACTTCCGGGTACTGACGGTGAGTCGGCGTGGACCGGTGCGCCGTATTCCGCGGCCGCTGACGACGTGCTCTTCACCAGCGATCTGCTGAACACGCTCCAGCGTGAACTGTGCGTCGATTCCCGCCGGATCTACGCGACGGGCAAGTCGAACGGCGGTGGGTTCGTCGGCGTCCTCGCTTGCCGGATGCCGGGCCGGATCGCGGCGTTCGCCCCGGTCGCCGGCGCGTTCTATCCGCAAGGCGGCGAATGCCACCCGTCGCGTCCCGCTCCGATCCTCGACTTCCACGGAACGGCCGACGCGACGATCCCTTACACCGGAAATCCCGCAAAGGGCCTGCCGACACTGCCGGACTGGCTCGCCGCGTGGTCCGACCGGAACGGCTGCTTCCCGCGCCCGATCCAGTACTCGCCGCAGGCCGACGTCACCGTCCAGCGCTGGCTCGGTTGCTCGCTCCAGCATTACCGGGTCGAAGGCGCCGGGCATGTCTGGCCGAGCACGGCGCCGAACAACGACTCCGCCACTCCGACCGTCATCGACGCCACGCCGGTCATCTGGAACTTCATGCTCGCCCACCGGCTGCGTTAAGAACTCGTCCATTTCCTTGCCGGATCCCCGTGCCTGGCGCTACCGTCGAACTTGACCGGATGACCAGATGAGCAAATCTGGTCACGACGTCAGAGACTGGGAGCGCACGTGGCAGAACGTCCGGACCGCACCGCCGGCCGCGCCGATCGCATCCTCGACGCGGCCGGCGTCCTGCTGTCGCGGCTGGGCTATCGCAAGGTGACCATCGAGGACATCGCGAGCCAGGCGGGCATCGGGAAGGGCACGATCTACCTGCATTGGCCCACCAAGGAAACCCTGTTCCACGCGTTGCTCCTGCGTGAATCCCTTCGAGCAGCCGAGACCATTCTCGATCGGCTGGACGAGGATCCGGCGGAAGTCGCCCCGCATCGGTTCCACCGGGCCATTTTCCTGTACACCCAGCGAAACCCGCTGCTCGGCGCACTCATCACCGGTAACACCGAAATGCTGGGCAGGCTGAAGAAACATCCCTTGCAGGATCAGGACGCGGTCGTGACCGATCGGTACCTGAAGACGATGACCGACCGGGGCCTGTTGCGCGACGACATCCCGAACCTGCTCTTTTCCCTCCGCGCCGCGGCGCTGGGGTTCTACCTGATGGACAGCTTCACCACCGACGGCACCGGCCTCACCTCCGAAGAGAAGGCCGACGCCCTCGCGCACATCATCCGGACGGCGTTCGAGCCGCCGGAGCCACCGTCCAAGGCGGATCTGGCCGCCACGGCGGCCGAAGTGATCCAGGCGTTCCGTGAGCTGATCTCGTCTTATCGCGCCTGGATCTACCGGAAGGACGGTGCCGGGGAGCCCGCTTGATCCGAGCTCCTCCACCACGAGAAGAAGGGGGCAAGCCATGACCACGATCGCCGAAACCTGGGGCGTCCACGAAGGCCAGTTCTGGCTTCGAGGAGAATTCCCGGCCGACCCGGTCCACTTCGACGCCGAGACGGGCATGTGGAACGTCTACGGCCACGCCGAGGCGTTGGAGACCCTGAGTGATCCCAAGGTGTTCTCGTCCGACACCGCCCGGCTGATCCCCCAGGAGATCGCACCGGACAAGGACCTGTTCGTCGAGGGCAACCTGCTCCAGATGGACCCGCCGGACCACAAGAAGCTGCGCACGCTGGTGAGTCACGCCTTCACGCCGAAGGTCGTCGCGGATCTCGAACCGCGGATCGCCGCGTTGACGAACGAACTCCTCGACGAGGTCGACGGCGCGGACTCGATGGAACTGGTGACGCATCTGGCTTATCCGTTGCCGGTGATCGTCATCGCCGAACTGCTCGGCATCCCGGCGAGCGATCGCGACCTGTTCAAGGAATGGGTCGACACGATGCTGCGGAACAGCCAGCAGCGGTCGCTGATCAAGCAGACCGAGGAGGACAAGAAGGCCTCCGAGGAAACCGCGGAGCAGCTGAAGAACCTGGTGAACTACCTCGCCGAGCACGTCGAGGACCGGCGGCGGAACCCGCGCGAGGACCTGCTGACCAAACTCGTCGAAGCCGAGGTGGACGGCGCGAAACTCACGCAGAACGAGGTCGTCAACTTCGCGAACGTGCTGCTGCTCGCCGGGCACATCACCACCACGATGCTGCTCGGGAACACGGTGCTGTGCCTGGATTCCCATCCGGACGAGTACCGCCGCGTCCGCGAGGACCGGGCACTGCTGCCCGCCACCATCGAGGAATCGCTGCGCTTCCTCAGCCCGTTCGCCCTCGTCGCCCGTGCCACGACGACCGACGTCGAACTGGGCGGAAAGACGGTCCCCGCGGACAGCATGCTCGCCATCTGGGTCGCGGCGGCGAACCGGGATCCGCGCACGTTCAAGGATCCCGGCACCTTCGATCCGGCGAGGTCGCACAACCCGCATCTGGCCTTCGGCCGCGGGATCCATTTCTGCATCGGCGCCCCGCTCGCCAGGCTGGAAGGCAAGACGGCGCTCAACATCCTGCTGGACCGGTTCCCGGCTCTGCGTACCGATCCGGCCGTTCCGCCGTCGTTCATCCCCAGCCCGAACATGACCGGGGTGAACAAGCTCCAGCTGCTGCTGAAGCCCTAGCGGTCGGCGAACCGTGAGGCGAGCGGTACCACCACTCGCGGAGTCCGCTTTCCGGCGGTGTACCGCAATTCGGTGATGTTGCCGTTCGGCACCTGATAGGTGTCGGCGAACGTCCGGAATCCGCGCATGGCCTCGCTGTCCGGGGTGGTGATCCCGGTCAGCAGCGACCACATGACCGCTCGGATGAAGAGCCCGTGCGTGAAGACGGCGATCGGGCCGGGTTCCCGTTCTCCCAATCGCGCCAGGAAGTCCTGGGTCCGGGCGTAGAGGGCGGCGAAGGATTCCGCGCCGTTCACCGCGTGGTGGGGATCGGCCCGATCCCAGTACGCCTCGGTGTACGGCTTACGGGTGGCCGTGGTGGTGACCTGTCCATGGAGTTCGCCGAGAAAGGTGAACTCCTGGACAGGCCACTCTTCGAGCTCCGCGCCGGGGAACCGCTCGATCGTCGGCTCGGCGGTCTGCCGCGCCCGCACGAACGGCGACGTCACGATCAACCGAGGCGGTTCGGCCAGCGAATCCGCGATTTCGACGGCCTGCCGTCGGCCGAGTCCGGTCAGCGCCGAAGCCCCTGGCTCCCCGCCGGGAAGACCCGCGTTGGACTCGCTTTCCCCATGCCTGATCAGCCACACCCTTGCCACGATCGCCTCCTAGACCCCGTGTGCCAACGACGATCGCACCGAGCGGAGTTGATCGCGACTTCGAGGATGCCGTATCGCCACCGAAGTGGCGCGGTTTTCAGCGGTCGAACTGTCCCGGCGCCCGTCCCTCGCCCGCGGGGCCGCGGTACGCCTGCGCGATGTCCAGCCAGTGGTCGGCCAGCGCGCCTTCGGCACGGATGTCGAGGTCCTCGCGATGACGACGCCGCGTGACGAGGAGACAGAAGTCCTCCGCGCTCCCGGTGATCCGCTGCCGCGAGTCCTCGGGTCCGAACGTCCACAACCGGCCGGACGGCGAGGTGATCTCGAACCGGAACTCCTGCTCCGGCGGGGTCAGGCCCCGCGCCTCGTAGCCGAAGTCCCGCACCCGGACGGCGAAGCCGACGAGGTACGCGAGCCGGTCCGTCCGCTCCGGCCGCACGCCCAGCGCGTCCGCGACGTCCTGCCCGTGGGCGAACAGTTCCATCATCCCGGCGCAGGCGAGGATCGCCGGCGGCAGCGGGTTGACCAGCCACGGCACGACCTGGCCCGCCGGGACCGCGGCGAGCGCCTTGATGCCGGCGTCGCGTTCGGCGCGCCAGCGGCCGAGCAGGACCTCGTTGGGGTCGCCGAGGTAGTCGTCGAGGGCCGCGTTGACGGCGGCGTCGAACCCGCGCACCATCGAGCTCTTCATGACTTCGGCGAACTTCCGCGGCTCGCCCGCGGACAACCCGGCGATCTTGAAGATGAAGGAGAGATGGGCGATCTGGTGTTTGACCGACCAGCCCGCCGCGGGTGTCGGCAGCTCCCATCCCGCGTCGTCCAGGCCGGCCACCAGGGCGTCGACCTGTTCGCCCTCCGTGGTGAGGTCCTTGATCACGTTCCGGAAGTCAGTCACCGTGCCGTCCTCTCGCCGTTTCCACCCTTTCGAATGATGCGGACGCGCGGGGCCGTCGTCTTCTTCTGGTGAGCCCAGTCGAATTTCGCGCTTGATTCTGGAGCCGGGTCCAAGTTCTACCCTCATGTCATGCGAACCGAAGCGACGACGGCACTAGCGGCGTTGACCATGTCCCAGGTGACCGCCCGTGCCGGGGTGCGGCCGGACACGGTGCGCTACTACGAGCGCATCGGTCTCCTGCCCGCCCCGGCGCGGACGACCGGGGCGCATCGGCGCTACGACGAGAACGTCATCGACAGGCTGCGGTTCATCCGCGGCACCCAGCGGCTCGGGCTGACGCTGACGGAGATCGGTGACCTGCTGAGCGTGCGCGACACCGGGGTCTGCCCGTGTGAACCCGCCGAAACCATGCTGGAACGCCATCTCACCGAGATCGAAGCGGAGATGACGCGGCTCGGCGAACTGCACGCCGAACTCACTTCCATGCTGTCCGGGATGTCCGGCGCCAAATGCGCCGATCCGCTTCCCGGCGCCTGGTGCCCGCCTGACCGCGAACCCGAGGGAGGAGGTGGATGACCATGCGTAACGACGATTGTTGCGACTGCGACTGCAGCGGCACCGGCTGCTGCTGACCCGCTTCGGCGGGACCGGCCGGGCTTGACGTCACCCGGCCGGCCATCCGAGGTCAGTCCTGCGGCAGGAGCACCGTCTTGCCTATCCGGTCCTTGCAGACTTCGGCCGAGTAAGCCATCAGGCCGCCTGCCTGCGCGTCCCGGAACAGTCGCTGGATCGGCGAAGTGCGCAGGAAGCCCGAACCGCCGCCCGCCTTCAGCGCCAGCTGGGCGACGTCGCGGGCGATCTCGTTCGCAAGCACCTTCGCGGTCATGGTCGCGGGCATGAACTCCGGCGAGTTCTGATCCGCAAGCCACGCCATGTTCCGGGAGTACATACGCGCGGCTTCGAGGCGCGTGTGGACGTCCGCGACTTCGAACTGCAGCCATTGCATTTCGGCGAGTGGCTGTCCGGTCACCGGGATGACTCGGCTTCGGGAGTGCGCGATCAGAGCGTCCTCCGCCGCGTCGGCGATCCCCAAGGACAAGAAGGCGAGGCCCGCCGCGATGTGGTTCGGGCGTTGCTCGGCCGAGGGCGGACACCTGCGGTCTTCTCGCAGGACCGTCCCTTCGAGGGAGACGAGCTGGCTCCTGCTGGCGCGCAGTCCCATCGTGTCCCAGATGGGCACGAAGGTCATCGTTTCGTCCGGCGAGACGCCGAAGAACGTGGGCACGCCGTCGACGAGCGCGTTCACCAGGAAGTGGTCGGCGACCTCGCAACCGGAAACGAACCGCTTGGCGCCGGTGAGCCGGTGCCCACCCTCGACAGGCTCGGCGATCTGTTGCGGCATCAGGAACATGTTGCCGCTGCTGGGTTCCGACAGCGCGTTGGCGAACCGCTTGCCGTCGATGAGTTCCCCGGCGTAGAAGCGGCCCACTTCGGGAGCGGACAGCTGGACCAGCCCGACCGCGGCGCCGATGTGCATCACCCAGACGCACGCGGTCGACGAACAGGCGGCGCTGAGGATCCGGACGATCTCGCCGTAGGTCCGGTAGCTGAGGTCTTCACCGCCGAATTCCGCGGGCAACGTCGCCCTGTCGAGTCCGGTCGCGTGCAACGCGCGGAGGTTGGCGATGGGCAGCTCGGCCGTTTCGTCGAACTCGGCGGCACTCGCCGCGAAGTCCCTCGCCAGTTCGGTGACGGTTTCGATCCAGTGGCGTTCGTGGGCGGGCGGGGCGAACGGATGGCTCATGACCGCATCATGCCGGAATCGCGAAGGCCTCCCCGCCACCCCGAGAATGGCGAAGGAGGCCTTTCACGGTCCGGCCGTCACACTCCGGTGCAGGCGGCCATCGCGAATTCGCCGGAAGCGGTCTTGGTCGAAACCACGGCGCCGTCGACGGTGATCTTGCAGGTGACGGAGCCGCCGGTCTCGCCGGTGGTCACCGTGAGCGTCCCGCCCTTGTAGACGCCCTTGTTCTCGACTTCCTTGTTCCACGGCAGCGCCGGAACCGTTTCGGTGACGGGGTTGAGCACCTCGCCGTAGATGACCTCGACGTTCGTGGCGTCACCGGTGATCTCGTAGGACACCTTCGCGGTGCGGTTGATCTCGTTGTTGACTTCGTTGACCGCCGCGTTGAACACGAAGATCCACACCACGCAGACCACGAGGCCGAGTGCGGACAAGGCGATACCGGTGATGGAGAGCCCCTTGTTGGAGGCCTTCCCGTTCTTGACGCGGATCAGCCCGATGATCGAGAAGATCAGGCCGAGGATCACCAGCGGCCACGCGATGACGCCGACGAACGGGATCGGGGAGAAGACCAGCCCCACCAGGCCGAGGACGAAGCCCGTGACGCCGATGCCGTTGCGGGGCGGCATCGGGCTGGCGGGGGCTTGCGGGGCCGGCGTGTAGGGGGTTTGCTGGGTCACGGGGGTTTTCCTTTCCAACGGGATGAACGAGGCGGCATACAACCAGTGATCCCGAGGCGGCCGCATCGTCCTCGGCGCGCCGACCCGTTACGACGAAAGTCGTAATCCGCGCGTTTCGAAGGATCGGTTCCGCTGATGCGGGTGGCCCGGCCCGCCTGCGTACGCTCAGCGCATGGCAAGGCGTGTGCTCGGTGTGGTGCTCACCGTGGTGGCGGTCGCGGCGTGCGTGATCAGCAGCATTTTCGTCTTCAGCGCCCAGGGTTATCTTCCGGCGACGAAAGAGTTCGAACCGACTTGGTGGTCCGCGCTCGGCTTCTTCACCGGTATCGGCGCCGCCGTCATGCTCTGCTGGCGGCACAAATGGCCGGAACTCGTCCTCGCCATCGCCTTGGTGCCGCCGCTTTGCTTCCGCTCCGACGCGCTGGCCGCGTTGGTCGCCCTCGCCGCGTTGGCCGCGCGCCGCCGCGACCGTTTCCTTTGGCTCGGGTCCGTGCTCGTCTTCCTCGCCACGGCGTGGGCGTTGTTCGGCGACGCCAACCGCCATCCCGACGTGACCGTCGCGGGGCAGATCGTCGGCGAGCAGTTCTCCGCGGTGCAGGTGATGGGAACGCTGACGGTCGCCGTCGTGCTGACGGCCGTGCCGCTCACCGTCGGGGTCGTGCGCGGGATGCAGGACACCCTCGCGATCCGCGAGGCCAAGGAAGAGGAACTCCGCGCCGAAATGACCCGCCGCGCGGAACGCACCCGGATCGCGCGCGAGATGCACGACGTCCTCGGGCACCGGCTTTCCCTGCTGTCCCTGCAGGCCGGCGCGCTCGAGGTCAGCAAAGGACCCGCGACGACGGAAGCGGCGAAGACAGTCCGCACGACGGCGCGCCAGTCGCTCGAAGATCTGAGGCAGGTCATCGGTGTGCTGCGCGATGGCCAGGGATTCGGCGAAAACGGGGAGAACGGGACCCATCCGGAACCACCGCAGCCGACGCTGGCGGACATCCCCGAACTGGTCGCCAACGCCCGCCGGGCCGGGCTGGGGGTCAACGTGACGATCCTGCTGGACGACGCGGGCGGCGCGCCGGCGTTGCTCGGCACGACCGCGTACCGGATCGTCCAGGAGTCGATGACCAACATCCTGAAACACGCTCCGGGCGCGACGGCCGAGGTTTCGGTTCGCGGAGGGCCGGGGAACGGGCTCACCGTCGAGGTCGTCAATCCGCTGCCCGCGACGGCTCCCGCCGGCAAGGCGCCGGGTGCGGGCTCCGGGCTGACCGGGATCGGCGAACGCGTCACGCTGATCGGCGGGAACGTCAGCACCGGCCCCACCGAAGAGCGCGCATTCGCCGTCCGGGCTTGGCTACCGTGGGGACACCACTAACCTGTCCGGGTGAACCAGCGCCCACTGCGAGTGCTGCTCGTCGACGACGACCCCCTCGTGCGAACCGGCTTGTCGATGATCCTGTCGAGCGCGGGAGACATCCAGATCGTCGCGGAAGCAGGCGACGGGGACGAGGCCGTGCCGAAGGTGACGATGCACGCTCCCGACGTCGTGCTGATGGACATCAGGATGCGGCGGATGAACGGCCTCGTCGCGACCGCCGCCGTCACCGCGCTGCCCAACCCGCCGAAGGTCCTCGTCCTGACCACGTACGACCTCGACGAGTACGTCTTCGACGCGCTCGGCGCGGGCGCCAGCGGATTCCTGCTGAAAGAGGGGTCACCGCAGGAGATCATCGACGCGGTGCGCGTGGTCGCGGCGGGCGAGGCGATGCTGTCGCCTCGGACGACGCGGAAACTCATCGGGCATTTCGTCGCGACCAGGACGAGCCCTCGCCGCCATCGAGCGCGAGCGGGACTGAAGACCCTGACCGAGCGTGAGCGCGACATCGTCACGGCCGTCGCGCAGGGCGGGACCAACGCCGAAATCGGCGCGGAACTGCACCTGAGCGAAGCGACCGTGAAGACCCACATCACCCGGATCTTCGCGAAACTCGACGCGACCAACCGGGTCCAGCTGACGATCTTCGCCTACGAAGCCGGGCTTGTCGCTCCCTGACGGTCCGTCGCGAGCAAGGCGGCCAGCACCACGACGACACCCACGATGACCAGCGGCGTCGATCCGGCGGACGACCTTTGGTGAACTGTCCGTCATCGCTTTCGGGTCTCCGCCTCCCCCGGCGGAACGGTACCCGCGGGACTACGCGAGCCCGGCGAGGACGGCGGCCGCCTCCTTCGGGTGGATGAGGAAACGGACGTGGCTGCTCACGAGCGAGCGCACGTCGGTCGGGTTGTCCGGGGTGAGCGCGTCCGCCTCCTTGATGAAGCGGTCCTGCAGCGCGAGCGGCATCGACCGGTCCTCGGTGAGCCTGAGATAGGTGCGCGGGATCCGGCCCCAGGTGGCCGCGTCGGCGCGTTCGGTACCGGCGTCGAGGCTCTCGTCCGGCTCAAGAGTGTTGAGGTAGGCGAAGAATTCCTGCTCGGTGCCGTCTTCGAGCATCGCGGTCTTCAACGCGGCCAGCAGCGCGGGATCGGCGGTGCGCCAGTTCATCCGGAGCGCGCCGAGCACGGCGGGATCGGCGACGACGACACCGCCGACGTCGTTGAGCGCGCTGCTCGCGTACTCGGGCCCCTGCATGTACTCGCCCACCGTCGCGTCGACGCAGCACCACGCGGAGATGTAGACGATCCGGTCGATCAGTTCCGGGACGGCGTTGCCGACCCCGGTGAGCGTGACGCCACCCCGGCTGTGCCCGACCAGGATGACCGGCCCGTACTCGGCGACCTCGCGCACGACGTCCACCACCTGCTCGACGGCATCGGCCAGCGTGACACCCGCCTGGTTCGACGGTGCCGTTGCCAGCGCTTCGAGGTCTTGCGGCGCCTGGTACGCGGCGTGGAAACCGGCGGCGAACCCGTGTCCGGGAAGGTCGACGGCCAGCGTGCGGTGGCCGAGCAGGGCGAGTTCGCGTTGCAGCGGACCCCAGGTGAACGAGGCGCTGCTGGAACCGTGTACGAAAACGTAGGTCGGAGTCACGGCTCGTATCCTGGCATCCCGGCTTCGCCCCGGTGATGATCAGTCCGCGATGAGCACCTGGCCCGCCCCGTCGAACCGGTAGCCGACCCCGCGCACCGTCGTGATCGGCGTCAGCACGGGTTCGAGTTTCCCGCGGATCTTGCGGACGTGGACGTCCACGGTCCGCCCGTTGCCGCCGGACAGCCCCCACACTTGCGCCATCAGCGTGAGGCGGTCGAAGACGCGGTCCGGGTTCCGGCTCAGGAACAGCAGGAGGTCGAATTCCAGTCTGGTGAACTCCAGTACCTCGCCATGCAGCAGCACTCGCCGCGAATCGGGTTCGATGCGCAGTGGTGGCGCGGATTCGCCGGATCGTCGCCGTCGTCCGGCGAGTTCGATGACCTGGCCGGAATCCGCCGGGACGGTGCGTGCCGTCAGGGTCACGCCGACAGTGTCCTCAAAGGACTCAAGCAGGCGCGCGGCGATCGCGGCGGCGTGTTCGGAGTCGGTGTTCACCCGTAACGCCAGCGTCAGTTCGACGGCCGGTTCCTGGCTCACCGTGAGCGGCTGTGTCATCTCACACCACCCGGACCGGATGCCGGACGACGGCGTCGAACAGGTAGCCCTGGGTGTTGAACGGGGTCACTTCCGGCTGGGTGACGCCGGTGATGTCCGTGGCCCGCGCCCGGAGGGTATGTGCACCGGAAACCGCGGGGCGCCAAGGGAATTCCCAGCGTTGCCAGCCCCGATCCGCCGCCGCGCCCACGAATTTCGCCTGCCGCCAGCCGTCGCCGGTGTCGACTTCCACCCGGCGGATCCGGCCGTTGCCCGACCATGACCGGCCGCGCAGCACCTGCCTGCCGCCTGCCGCGAACTCGGCGTTCCAGGGCAGTTCGAACGCGCTCTTGACCACCTGCCGGGTGACGACCGTGCCGTCGGCCGGATAGTCCGGCCCGAGCAGCCGGTAGTACTGCGTGCTCCACGGCGACACCAGTGGCGTTTCCGAGACTTCGATACGCCCCAGCCATTTGATGGACGAGATCCCGGCCCAGGACGGCACGACGAGCCGCACCGGATGGCCGTGGTCCGGCGGGAGCGGACGCCCGTTCATCTCGTAGGCCAGCAAAACGTCCTGCAACGCTTTCGCGACCGGCAGCGGGCGGCGCACCTTCCCCAGATCGACCCCGCCGGTGACGTAGTCGGCGTCCAGTCCTTCCGGCAGAACGTCCACCGCGTGCCGCGTCAATCCCGCTTTGGCCAGCACGGTGGAAAGCCGGACACCGCGCCAGCGGGCGACCCCGATCGCGCCGAGCTTCCACGCCGTGCCGGACACCGCCTGCCCTTGCTGGCCGGTGAAGAAACTCCGCCCGTTGCCCGCGCATTCGATCGCGGAAGTGATCGTCTCCGAAGGTGATCGGAGCAGGTCACGGTAGGTGAATTCGACAGGCCTGTCCGCCGTCGGCGCGCCTCGCAACCCGGTTCCGAACAGCTTCAGCCGCCAGGTGCCCGCGTCGATCGATGGGGTGGCGGTGTGATTTCGCACGAAGAACCGCTCGACCGGCGTCAGATAGCCCTGCCCGCTCAACGCCTCCCAGCGCGTCTCCGCGTTGGTGCCGTAGACCTCGAAGATCTCCGGCGGCAAGGGCTTCACGATCGGCGAGGCCGCCGACGCCGTTCCCGGCACCGTGCCGAACGCCGTCAGCGCGAGTGACCCACCGGCCGCCAGCCGAAGCAGCCCACGCCGCGATATCCCGTCGCCCCGCGCCTCCCCCGAACGCCACTGGGCGAGCCGAACGCGGTCGTAGGTGGCTTCGTCGGTCAGGCCGGTTCCGGTCATGCGGGTCATTGTCGGCAACGACCGTCCGTGCCGACCAGCACGTCCACAGTGCGGACCCGGTTGCGGTCTTCACAGGCCAAGAGCGCGTTTCCGTCCAGTTCGCGAACCTCGAGGAGCCGGGGCCCGAGCACCGCGACGGCCGCGGCGTACCCGTGGCCCGCCGCGAGATCCTTGATCGTGACCTGGCCCCGCAGCCCGTCCCGTCCCTCCGCCGCCAGCAGCCTCACCCCTTCTCCCGGCGGGGAAAGGGTGAGGCTCGACAAGGGCGTTCGCAACCCGTCCCCCGTCGCCTTCACGATGGCTTCCTTCCTGGTCCAGGACGTGTAGAAAGCCGCGAACTCGTCGACGCCGGGGGTGGCGGGCCGGGCCGATTCCACGGGGGACAGCACGTACGCGGCCATCCCCCGGACGTCGGCGTCGGCGCGGATCTCTTCGACGTCGACGCCGACAGCGCCGGCACTGGACACCGCGACCGCGATCCGCCTGCCCGAATGCGACACCGAGACCTCGATGTCCCCGTCGAGGACGGCAGGCTTGCCATGCGGGAGGGCGCAGTCCGGACAGGACCGGGTGATCCGGACCCGTTCCGGCGCCACGCCGGTGTAGCCGCCCGCCGTCAGGCGAAGCAGCGCACAGCCCACGGTGAACCGGTCCCGGTCCGCCTGCCCCGCGATACCCGCGCGGCGCGCCCGTTCGACCGGGTCCAGCAGGGCCAGGTGCCGATCGGACGCCTGCTCGGTACTCGCCCACCACACGTGGCAGGCCCCCGGTGGCAGCGCGCCGGGCAGGGGCGCTGTCACCGGGGAGGCGGCACCGGCCGGGGATGTCGCGGTCACGACGCCGGCGCGCCTTCTTTCTCGGCGACCGCGCCGAGCCTGGACTCGACGAACTTGGCCACGTGGTTGACCGTCCGGAAGTTGGCGATGTCGAGGTCGGCGGGGACCACGGCGACGCCGAAGGTCCGCTCGACCCACATCACCAGCTGGACGGCGAACATCGAGCTGACGCTGCTGGTGGCGAAGATGTCGTGATCGTCGGTGAGTTCGGTGTCACGGACGTTCTGCGCGATGAAAGCGCGGATGATCGAAATACGGTCCTCAGTCATTCGGCACCTGCCATAGTCCCGGCGTTGACCGGCTCGTAGGGGTAGAAACCATGGCCGCTCTTGCGACCCAGCCGACCGGCCGCGACCAGTTTGCGGAGCAGCGGAGCCGGCCGGAACTTGGGATCGTTGAAATTGTCGAGCAGCACTTCGAGGGAATAGAGAACGGTGTCCAGCCCGATGAGGTCCGCGGTCTCCAGCGGTCCCATCTGATGCCCGAGGCACTGCCGGAAAAGCCGGTCGATGTCACCTGCCGAGGCGATGTTGTCCTGGAGCAGGAGAATCGCCTCGTTGACCGACAGCATCGCGACACGGTTGGTCACGAAGCCCGAGGAATCCTCGACCACGACGCAATCCTTGCCGATGCGGCGGAAGACCTCACGGGTGAGGTCGATGGTCTCGGGCGAGGTGTGGAAACCGCGGATGACCTCGACCAGCGGTTTGAGCGGTACGGGGTTCATCAGATGGGTTCCGATGACCCGGTCGGGGCGTTCGGTCACCGACGCCACCTTGGTGATGGGAATGGCCGAGGTGTTCACCCCGAAAACGCACCGCGGCGAGCAGATCCGGTCGATCTCGCGGTACAGGGCCTGCTTCACCTCCCAGTTCTCGGTGACGTTCTCCACCACGAAATCGACATCGGCGAGTTCGTCCGCCTCGGTGGTGAAAGTGATGCGCGAGAGCACTTCCGCGGGCGTACTTCCCGCGAGCGCGCGGTTGAGCATCCCGTAAAGCCTGGCGTTGTTGGCGATCTCGTCGCGCGCGCGGTCGAGGGCGGCACGGGAAATGTCCACCAGCACCACGGGCAATCCGCCCGCAGCGAACGCGTGCGCGCCGCCGATGCCCATCGTGCCGGCGCCGAGTACGCCGACGCGCCTGACCGTAGTGGTGTCCGTCATCGATCTCCCCTGGTCGCTCGAAGAAGCCTTCCGGCCCGCTGCCGCAGCGGTTCCGGCCAGTCGGCCATGTCCCATCCGTATTGGCACAGCACCGCGTAGGTCAGGCGCTCCAACCCGAAGCCGACGCAGGCCGAATACACCACCTCGCCGTCCGGGCCCTTGATGCCGAAGGCTTCGCCGAAATGTTGTTCATGGAGGTTGAACGAGCCGACCGCGATGCTCTGCCCCTGCGGGCCGACATCCAGATGCAACTCGTGTTTGAGTTCGAGCAGCCGTTGCGAAGAAGCTCGCGCCGCTCCTTCGACACTGGCGAAGAACGGGTCGTTGGCGACCTCGCACCGTCCGGCGAGCCCGAGTTCGGCGACCAGCTCGATCGCCCTGTCCCGGAACCGGTCCCTGGCGCTCCGGACGAACTCGGCCGAGCCGAGGAAGACCGTCTCCCTGATGGTGAAGTCCGCCAGCCGTTCCAGCGTCCGGTGGTAACGGGCCTCGTGCCGGAACGAACCGCCCTTCGCCGTCACCACCATGTTCTCCCTGTCCAATGTGGACCCGGAGAACTGGTCGAAGGTGTGGTAGCACATCGTCGGCGGCAGGCACCGGTCCACCGGACCGCATTTCCCGAGGATGTGTTCACCGATCTGGGCGCGCTCGCCGACTTCCTTCGCGAAGGCGCGATAGGTGTCGACGTCGCCGTCCAGGCGGGCGGCGAACATCATGTGCTGCGGAAACGACGACAGGTAGCCACTGCGATGCAGCGCGGTGACCGGGAGCAGCGTGGGATACCGGTATTCGCGCGCGTCGAATTCGTCGTCGATGATGTGGCGCAGCAATCCGTCCAGCGTGTTCAGCGCGGTGATCGCCGGTTCGCCGAGCGCCACCTGACCCGGGCCGATCTCGTGCACCACGCCATCGGCCAGCATCCCCTCGAAGACGTCGGACAGCGGCACCCGGGTGGAGCCGGAACGCCACACCACCTTCGGCGGTGTCGGCAGCTGGGTCCGCACGTCGTTCTCGACGACGAACTCCAGCTTCCTGGAGAGCTCAGCGGCGTCCGCGGGCTCGTCGGTCGTCACCACCACGGCGACCACCTCGTTGCCGGAGAAGACCAGCTGGAAGTCGACGATGTCCTCCGACACGAAATAGACGCGGCGGCGCAACTCGTCGAGATGAGCGTCGATCAGCGGTTTTTCCAGATCGAGCCGATAGTCGTGCATTCGTCCTCCTCAGACCGACGTGGGAACACCGAGCAGGCCGGCGATGATGGACCGTTGGATTTCCGAGGTACCGCCGTAGATCGTGCCCGCCAGCACATCCCGCAGTTCCCGTTCGATGCCCAGTTCTTCGGTGTAGCCACGGGCACCGTGGATCTGCATCGCGTCCAGCGCGCTGACGCTCAGGCTTTCGCTGACATACAGCTTCAACATCGACGCCTCGTGCAGGGCGAGCCTGCCCCGCGCGCGCAGCCAGCCGACCTTGTAGAGCAACAGCCGTGCCAGCTCCAGCCGGACCCGCATGTCGGCGATCTTGTGCGACACCGCCTGGAAAGCGCCGATCGCCCGGCCGAACTGCTGCCGCGTGCTCGCGTATTCGACACAGCGGTCGAGCAGTCGCGCCAGCACACCGACGCCGCTGGCGAACATGAACCCGCGTTCCCACTCCATGGTGGAGGTGAACAGCTGATATCCGGCACCTTCGGCGCCGAGCCGCTGATCCTCTCCCAGCACGCAGCCGTCGAAGACGATCTCGCCCATCGGCGTACCCCGCAACCCGGCCTTGGGGATCAGTTCCGTGGAGAGACCGGGAGTGTCCCGCTCCACCACGAAGGCCGAGATCGACCGTTGCGGGGCTTCAGTTTCACTCGTCCTCGCGAACACGATGAACAGATCGGCGCGCGGACCGTTGCTGATGAATTTCTTGGTGCCGGTCAGGACATAGCCGTCCCCGGACCGGACGGCCTTGGTGGTCAGGGAAAGCATGTCCGACCCGGTCTCCGGTTCGGACAACGCGTGCGCCCCGACCATCGAGCCGTCGCACAGGGACGGCAGCCACCGACGCCGCTGCTCTTCCGTTCCGTGATCGGCGATGTAGACCGCGCAGGCGAACACGTGGTTGTTGATCGCGAACACCAGGCCGTTGTCGGCACATCCGTAGCCGAGACCTTCGTAGGCCATGATCGCGGTGAGCGGATCGTAGCCGGAACCGCCGTACTCGCTCGCGATCGGCCAGCCGAGCACGCCGAAGTCCGCGCACAGCTTCCAGCCGTCCTCGTCGAACGTGCCTTCCCGGTCGTGTTCCGCCGCCCGCGTACCGATGTCGGTCTTGGCGAACCGGATCACCCGGTCACGAAGTTCTTGTTGTTCCGCGGTAGGCGCGAAGTCCATCCTGTTCCCCTCCCCAGTGAATACCGGCCATCCCCAGTCGGTACAAGCTTCCTCCCAGCTGAATCCCTTGCGTTGCCATCACTTCGCCAGTGAAGCCTTGTCCTGTGCGGCCTGTGCCGCGTGCTCGGTCGCGCTCGCCCGCAGTTCGTCGCCGAAATCGACGACCTGGGTGCCCGCGCGCGCGTATCGCCGCTTCACCGCGCCGCCGGTGCGACGCAGTACGGTCAGGCTGTTCTGCGCGAGCTTGTGCGGTTCGAGCAGGTTCACGATCTCCATCTCGCCGGGCCGCGAGCGCTGGATTCCCGCCAGATAGCGCAGAATCGCGTCGCCCTCGGGATAGGTCATCAGGTAGTGCAGGAGCACCAGACCGCCGTCCGGGTTGATCAGGTCCCAGAAGTTGTCCACGAAGTACAGGCACTCCCACGCGTCGACCCACGCCAGGTCGATCGGCACGAGCTCCGCGGGCAGGAGGTCCGCGCACGCACGCAGGTCGGCGTTCACGACCGTCACCCGGTCTTCGAGCTCCAGCTCCCGCAGTACCGTCCGCACCCTGCCCGCGGACGATTCCTCGATGGACAGATCATCCACCGCGACGAGGGTGGGCCGATACGGCTCGAGGTAGTAGTCGGGGCGTGCCAGCGGAGGCTCTTCGTTGAGCCAGGTTTCGTCCAGCTCGCCTTCTCCGTCGAGGTGGCGCCGGGACTTGGCGGCCAGCGCCTCCGACTCGGCGCGGACCAGTTCCTCGACTTCGGCGAGCGCGCCGGCCAGGAACGGCGTGGTGTAGCCCATTCCCACTTCGAGAACCCGGCGCGGGCGGACCAGGTGAACGAGCGACTTCAGCAGCGGCCCGACGGATTCCGTGCCCATTCCGGGCACCCGCAGCCGCTCGACCGCGGCACGGAACTCGACACTGTCAGTCCTTTGTGGACTCATTGCTGTTTCCCTTTCGGACGGGGTCGGCCGGGTTCGGTGAACTCGCTGTGCAGGAACAGCAACGGCGGGCGGCCGGTCAGCACGTCGAACGCGCGCACCGCGCCGATCAGCACGGCGTGATCGCCGACGGGATGGATCCGATCCAGCTCACAGTCGAAGTAGCCGACCCCTTCGGGCAGGATCGGGCATCCGGTGTACGGTGCCGCGCACCACGGTATGTCCACAAAGGAGCTCGCACCGGCCGGGCGTCTCGGGTCGGCGAAGGCGCGGGCGACGCCCTCTTGGCCGGCGCTGAGCATGGTCACCGCGAACACCGCCGAGGAGCTGATGTGCCGGTAGGTCCGCGAATCGTGGTTCACCGAGACCAGGACCATCAAGGGGTCGACCGAAACCGAGGTGAAGGCGTTCACGGTCATCCCGTGCGGCTGCCCGTCCACCACGGTGCTCAGGACCGTGACACCGGTCGGGAACCGGCTCGCCGTGCGGCGGAATCGTTCCCCGGTCCGGTCCAGGCCGGGAGACGGCGGGTTCACGAATCCGACGGCGCGGTCGACAGCTCCCGCACCTGGTCGAGGTGTTCGAAACCGGCCAGCACGGTGTCGGTGGGTACCCCGAAGTCGATCAGACAGGCGACTTCGTCGACCCCGGCGTCACGGAATCGCTCCACCATCTTCTGTGCTTTGCCGACCGTGCCGAGGAGCGCGCCGTCGTCGTAGTACCGGTCGAACGAGCGCCCCACCAGGAAGTCCACGTCCTCCTTGTGCAGCTTGGCCGGATCGATCTTGCGCGCGCCGTTGAGCTGGGAACCCATCAGCAGACCGAGCGAGCTGCGCAAGTAGTCGTGCAGTGGCTCACGGACCTGTTCGCGCACTTCGTCCTCGTCGTCGCCGAGGCAGGTGTGCACCATCAGCGCGACCCTCCCCGGCCATCCGTCGGCGTCTTCGCGTTCGGCGACCGCGCGGCGGTACTCGGCGATCTTCTCGGCGAGTTCGTCGAGGTCCTGACCGAGCAGGTGGGTGAGCAGGCCCGCGCCTGCTCGCCCGGCGGCACGGAAGGTCTCGGCGTTGCCCGCGCTGGTGACCCAGACCGGCAGCTCCGGCTGGACCGGCGGCGGGAAGACGCGCACCTGCTGCTCGGTGCCGACACCGTCGACGACGGACATGGCCTCGCCACGCCACAGCCTGCGGACCTGGTCCACGTACTCCACCAGGATCTGCTTGCGGTTCCGGTAGTTCTCCGGGCGCAGCGCGAAATCCACGGCGTGCCAGCCGGACGCGAAGGAAAGACCGACACGTCCGCCGGAGAGATTGTCGACCACCGACCACTCTTCGGCGATCCGGACCGGATGGTGCAGCGGCGCGACCACACTGCCGGCGCGGATCTGCACCCGCTCGGTGATCGCGGCCACCGCCGCGCCGGTCACCGCCGGATTGGGGTAGAGACCGCCGAAGGAATGGAAATGCCGCTCCGGCGTCCATACGGCCGTGAAGCCGTTGGCGTCCGCGAACCGCGCCCCGTCCAGCAGAAGCTGATAGCGGTTGTGGTCACGTTCGCTGCTGTCGTTGGCGAAGTAGAACAGGCTGAAGTCCATGTCACGCCCCTGTCACGGATTCGGTCGTGGATGCGGACGGCTGTCGAGTGCGCAGGGCCCACCTGGTCGCCGACGGCGCGGACACGCCCGCGACGATCATCGCCACCCCGAAGATCAGCCAGCCGAGCTGGCCGACGCCGACGATCAATCCGGTCACCAGCACGGGGGTGACCATCGTGCCGAACTGCGTCGACATGCCGAAGAACCCTTGGTACTGGCCCTGCGCGTGTTCGGGTGCGAGCCCGAAGGACAGCGACCACGAACCCGCGCTCCACAGCATCTCGCCGAAGACGTGCGCCAGCGCGCCGGCGACGAGGATGAGCACCGCCAGCCACGTCGGTTGCCCGGCCGCGAGCGCGAACAGCGCGCAGCAGGCCGCCAGCAGGAAACCCGACCGGCGCAGGGCTTTGGCCCCGCCGGGGGGCAGGTCGCTTCCTTTGCTGGTCCGCACCTGGAGAAGTACGACGGTGACCGTGTTGAGCAACAGCAACGCCGAGTAGAGCCAGGCGGGTGCCTTCGTCTGCTGGATGATCCACAGTGGCAGCGCGACGGTGAGGATGACCGTGTTCATGGTGAGCACGGCATTGAGCAAGGAAATCGTCGCGTACGGCTTGTCGCGCAACACGACGAGCCGCGCGCCCTCGGACTGCGCGGGTGCCGGGGGCACGCTCGGCAGCCTGAAATACGCCAAACCCGCCCCGATGACCAGCAGACCGCCGCCGATCAGCACCGAGATGTAGGCCGTGCGGGTGTCGAAATGCAGCCCGACGCCGCCGGCCACCGCGCCGAGGGAGACCCCGAGATTGCTGATGGAACGCAGATAGGACCAGGCGCGCACCCGTTCTTCCGGCCGCGTGATCCCGGCGATGAGCGCGCCCCGCGCCGCGTCCGTCGCGGATTCCGCGATCAGCACCAGACTGGTCGCCACCAGCAGGGTGACGAACCCGCCGACGAAGGCGTAGCAGCACATCAGCGCGCCTTGCAGGCACATGAACACGATCGTGGTGTTACGCGGGCCGAGGAGGTCGGCCGCCTGACCGGCGGGCACGCTCGCCGCCATCCCGAGGACCCCGCCGATCGTGAGCGCGAGCCCCACCTCACCGGCCGGGATCCCCGCGGTGCGGGTGAAGAACAGGATGCTCACCGCCATGAACACACCGTTGCCCACGGTCTTCGCCAGGTTGCTCAGGCACAGCACGCGGACCGGGCCCGGCGGGGGGATCAGCTCTCGGAGGTAGGACATCAGCGAGCGATTCCTTTCTCTGCAAGGTTTCGGATGTCCATCGCTACGCCTTGACCGCGCGGCCGCCGGGCAGCAGGTCGCGCAGCCCGTTCCGGTCGATCTTGCCGTTGGCGTTGAGGGGCAAGGAATCGAAATGCTCGAAACGCCGCGGAACCATGTGGATGGGCACCTGGTCGCACAGCCAGTGCAGGAAACGCAACGGCGCCTGCGGCGCGCCCGTGTAGCATCCGAAGAGTTCGGTTTCGTCCTCGTTCTTGATCGCGAGCACGACCGCGTCCCGGATGTCGGGGTGCCGTCGCATGGCCGCCTCGATCTCGCCGAGTTCGATCCGATAGCCGCGGACCTTGACCTGGTTGTCCAATCGTCCTAAATGGACGAGGTTGCCGGACTCCCACCGCACCCGGTCTCCCGTGCGGTAGTAATGCGCCTCGGTCAGCGGCCCCGTTCCGTCGTACACCGTCGTCCCGGCGTCGTCGTGGGTGAGGAACCGGCCGATGTCGTCCTGCGGATCCAAATAACCGTCGAAGCGCTGGGAGCCGCGGACACAGAGCTCGCCCTCCGCCGCGGGAAGTCCGGCCTCGTCCAGGATCACGTGGTCGAGGAAGTCGTACACGGGCCCGATCGGCACCGTGTCGTTCGTGGTGGCCGGCCACTGCTCCGGATCGTCCGGCAGCCGGAATTCGGTACAGGCGACGGTCAGCTCGGTCGGGCCGTAGACGTTCTCCAGTACCGCGTCCGGCGCGACGGCCCGCCACTCCCGCGCTTGCCGGACCGTGAGCTGTTCGCCGATGAACAGGCTGTAGCGCAGCTCGCGCACCCGTCCCGCCGGGAGGTTGCCGAGGTCCGCGCTGACCGAAACCACCGACGGCACCGAGAACCAGTGCGTGATCCGGTGCTCCACCAGATAGTCCACCGGGGTCAGCAGTTCGGTGCGCCGTGGGACGATCAGCGTCGCGCCGCCACCCCAGGTGACGAAGAGATCGAAAACCGACGGGTCGAAGGTCAGGTCGAAGGCGTGCGACATCCGGCAACCGGGCTTCACCTGATAGCGCTCGATGTTGTGCGCCAGGTAAGGCGACAGATTGCGGTGCCGGATCGGCACGCCTTTGGGGCGGCCGGTGGAGCCCGACGTGAACAGGACGTACGCGACGTCGTCACCGCTCGTCCGGCGCGGCCGCGGTTCGCCGGTGGGCCGGGCCGCGAGCACGTCGGCGTCGGCGGGAGTGAGCACGGTGGCGGCGAGGTCGTCGTCGTCGAGCTGCGCGGAGCCCGCTTCGTCGGCCAGCACCAGGTCCACCTTCGCCAGTTCGCAGACCATGCGGTTGCGGGCCGCGGGGTACTCCGGATTGAGCGGGGTGAGGACCGAGCCGAGGTACAGGCCCGCGAGATAGCCGGCGTACGCGACCACGCTGCGGGAAGCGAGCAACGCGATCCGCTCCGGCGCACGGCCGTGCTCGGCGACGATCCGGCAGGCGAGCGCCAGCGCGCATTCGTGAAGCCGCGCGTAGGTCAGGCTGACATCCCGCACTTCGACCGCGGTCTCGTCCGGCCACCTTGCCACCGACGCGGTGAACCAGTCGTACAGCGTTTCCGGTGTGCCGTTCAGACTTCCCACAACGTCACCGCCCAGGCGGCCACCGGACTGTTGTTCAGCACCAGCACGAGATCGCCCTCGGCCAGCTCGCCGGTGGCGAGCAACCGGTCGAGGTTGAGCACGACGTCCATCGCGCCGAGGTGCCCGTACTCGGTCAGCTGCGCCAGGCACACGTCGTGGATCGGCAGTTCGAGCAGGGAGGTGTAGAAGCCGAACGCGCTCGCCGCGACGTTCTGCATCAGGGTGGTGGCGACGGCGTCCTTGCCGATCCCGGCTTCGGCGAGGACACGGTCGACGAGGCGGCTGAGCCGGAATTGGCTGTGCGTCGCCAGTTCGAAGCTGTACCTGGCCGGGTCCAGGCATTCCTCGCGCCATTCGTACCAGGGCGTCTGCTTGTAGTCCACGCGGAACAGGTCGTTGAAGGAGCCGTCGGTCTCCTGCCGATGCCCTCGCAGCACAGGACGGCCGCCCCGGACCATCGTCATCGCGTACGCCCCGTCGCCGACCACGGTGACGGGGAACCGGATCCGGTCCGCTCCGGTCGGACGGCTGGTGTGCGTGATCAGCACGCTCTCGCGGCCGGGATCGGCGACGAGCAGGTCACGCGCCAGCGCCCAGGCGGCGCTGGAACCGGTGCAGCCCAGTCCGTCCACGCTGAAGGCGAACGCCGAGTCCATTTTGTTCTCCGCCTGCACGCGGCACACGTCCGAGCCGAGCAGCACGTCCGGTGACCGCGGACCGACCATCAGCAGGATGTCGGGGTCGACCGGATGCTCGGCCAGCAGTTCCCGGCAGGCCTGCCCGGCGAGGGCCGCCTGCGAGGTCTCGGTGAACACCCCGACGGTCCGCACACCGCATTTCTCGACGAACGCGAGCTCTTCATGGCCGAGCTGGGCGTATTCCGGCAGATCCGTGACCGCCACCCGGTCGTCGGGCAGCAGGCAGTGCACCGCGCCGATACCGATCACGCCGGCGTCGTTTTCCCTGGTCATGAGCGCGTTCCCCTTGTCCTCACCAGATTCGCCACCAGGTCGCCCGCCGCCGCCTTGCCCTCGGCCAGGTACTCCAGCCCGCCGCGCAGCAGCTCTCCGGTCGGTTCCGAACTCAGTCCGGAACGGCTCAGCCAGTCCTGCCAGCCCTTGGCTTCCATGTCGTCCTCGCCGAGGTTTTCTTCGCCCTCGAGTTCGTAGAGGGTCATGTTCGACAGGACCTCGTCACCCGTCGCCAGTGCCTTTTCGGCCACCCGCCGCTTCCATTCCTCCGGCTCGACGGCCTCGGTCGGCAAGCCCGCTTCGGCCAGCAGCTCGAACATCTGCCGCGGGTTGATCAATTTCTCGTGGACCAGGTGATACGCGCGGCCGACCGAACCCGGGACGAACGAGAGTTCCGCGATGGCCTTGGCCACCACGTCGACGGGTGCCACCGGCCAGGCACGCTCGTCGAGCGGATGCGCCCCCACCGCGAGACCGCTGGCCAGCAGATGCCAGACGAGGTCCTTTTCGTTGCAGGCCCCCGTCGTCCGGGAGGAGACGATGACGCCCGGCCGGAACACCCTGACCCGCATGCCGTCCCGCTCGGCCCGTTCCAGCAGCCGTTCGCCGACCCATTTGCTGACGCCGTACCCACCCTGCTCGGGATCCAGCGGCTGTTCCCTGGTCTCCAGGATCTTCCCGCCGGTGCCCATCGCGATCCCGGTCGCCGCGACGGTGGAGACGAAGGAGAAGTCCCGGATTCCGTTGCCCCGCATCCACGACAGCAGGTCGACCATCGGCAGCAGGTTGCTCTCGCGCAGGACCCGGTACGGCTCGGTGAAGACCACCCGGGCCGCGCAGTGCAGCACCCGGCCCACCTGCGTGGCGAGTTCGCCGTCCCGGTACTCGCGGCAGACCCTGGCGATGTCGTGCAGGTCGCCGGGCACCACGTGTACGCGGTCCGAGTCCGTTTCGGGCAGCCCCAACGCCTTCGCCGCGTTACTCAGCCGCTCCCGGCCCTCGGCCTCGTCCGCGGCCCGCACCAGGCAGTAGATCCTGCCCTCGGTCGAGGCCAGCAACTCGTGCAGCAGGAACGCGCCAAGGAAGCCGGTCGCGCCGGTCAGCAGCACATCGGTACCCGGCGCTTCCGTTTCGGACACATCGGCCAACGGCAGTTGCAGGTCGGCGTCCATCAGCTCGCCGTCTCCGTCCGCGACCTGATAGACGGCTTCGTCGCCTTGCGCGCCGAGTTTGCCCCGGACGATTCGGGCGATCCTGCGCACCGTGGTCCGGCTGCCACCCGAGCGGTGCACGTTGATGAGGACCTGGTGGCGCTGCTGGACCTTCAGCGCCATCTGCACGTACAGCAAGGAGGTCCCGCCGAGCAGGCCGAACTCGTCGTCCACGCCGATCGTGGAGACGCCGAACAGTTCGCGCCACAGTTCGAGCAACTCCGCCTCGATGGATCCTGGCTCCTCCGTGCCGACGGTGTCCACAGTGGATTCGGTCGTCGCGGCGGGGCGGGACCAGCTCGAAGGCGCGGCGATCGGCGGCATCCTGTCGAGAGCCCAATACCGGCGCCGGGAGAACGGATACGTCGGCAGCGTGACCCGGCGGCCCCGGCCACCGGAGATCGTCTCCCATGCGACGTCGACGCCGTGCAGCCAGGCCGCCGTGAGCGCCTCCTCGACCCGGTCCGCGATCGCTTCGGGATCGGTGTCCTGCCCGAGCCCCAGGACGTGGCGTCCCGCTCCCGCTTCGCCGTCGCCCACGAGCAGCACGAACTCGTCCGCCGACGGTCGCGCGGGCTCGTCCCGCATCACCTCGGGTTTGCCGGGCAACGCGGCGAGCAACGCGCCCGGCACGTCCAAGCCTTCCGGCGCGACGACGATCGCCCGCCGCACGGCGGTGGTCCGGATCGTGCGGGCGGCGGGCGGACGGGGCAGGCGCAGCACCGAGGCCAGCTCACCGGGAGCGGCGGTCACCACCCGGCGCTCGGTGAACGACCGCCGTCCGACCCTCAGTGTGTGCGCCACGTCCGCGACGGCCTGCCCACCGGCGTCCAGCTCATCGGCGAGCCGCCCGGACAACGCGTCCAGTTCGGCGCGAGTGCGCCCGGACAGCACCAGCCGGACGACGTCCGTCTCCGGTGCGGGGGGCCGCACGGGCGCGGGCGGTGGGGCGAGCACCGCGACGGCGTTCGTGCCGCCGACACCCATCGAGTTGACCAGCACGTGCCGGTCCCGGTCGAGGTTCGAACTCGCGCTCGCCGGCACGAAGAACGGGCTTTCGGCGAGGATGCCGGGATCCCGCGGCCGGTCGAACATCGGCTGCGGGGGAAGGTTTCCGGTGCGGACGATGTGCACCGCCTTCAGGAAACCGGCGATACCGGCGGTGGCACCGGTGTGCCCGATGTTCGCCTTCACCGAGCCGAGTCCGCAGAATCCGCTGTCGGAGGTGGTGGCCCGCAGGCCGTCGGTGAGCCCCAGCAGCTCGATGTGATCGCCGAGTGCGGTGCCCGACCCGTGCGCCTCGACGTACCTCAGCAGCCGTGCCGGCACGTCGGCCACCCGCAACGCGGCCGCGACCACGTCGGCGACCCCGGACGGGGTCGGCGCGGTGAAACCGGGCCGGTTCGAGCCCTCGTTCCCGATGGCGCTGCCGCGGACCACCGCCAGTACGGGATCGCCGTCGGCGAGCGCGTCGGAAAGCCTGCGCAGGGCCACCACGCCGATCCCCGAGCTGAACGCGGTTCCGGTCGAAGTCGCGTCGAAGGAGCGGCAGTAGCCGTCCTCGGAGGTCAGGCCGCCCGGCTGGTACCGGTATCCGGTGACCGGCTCGGCGACCGTCGTACCGCCGGCCAGTGCGATGTCGCACTCTCCGGAAAGCAAGCTCAGTGTCGCGTAATGCACCGCGTACAGCGAGGACGAACAAGCCGTTTGCACACCGACGGTCGGCCCGCGCAACCCCAGCTTGTAGCCGATCCTCGACGTCATCAGGTCCCCGAGGCCGCCCAGCGTCAGCCCGAGGTCGTCGAACGCCTCGATCAGCCCGGACTCCATGGTCTTCGCCGCCAGCAACGCGGCCGAGTACCGGCTCGGCGCGCCTCCCGCGAAGATGCCGATCACCGGGCCGTCCGCACGCGGCGGATGTCCCGCGGACTCCAGCGCCTCCCAGCAGCTTTCCAGGAGCAGCCGGTGCTGCGGGTCGATCGTCTCGGCCTCGGTGGGCGACACTCCGAAGAACTCGGCGGCGAAGTCCTCCGCTCCCGGCAGGGTCGCGGCCACCCGGACGAAGTCGGGCGCCTTCAGGTCCGCCTCGGACACACCGGACGCCCGGAGCCGTTCCTCGTCCTGTTCCCGCATGGAAACCACGCCGGCGTCGAGGTTCCGCCAGAAGCTTTCCGGGGTCCAGGCGTCGGGGAAACGGCAACCGGCGCCCACGACCGCGATATCGGTCTCGTTCGTCATGGGTCAGTCGCCCGATTCGGTCGACTGGGTGCGGCGTGCCATGCCGAGCAACCGGCCGCGTTCGCGGCCGCCGAGCTTCGCGGGTCCGGCGGCCTCCTCGCTGCCGAGCAACGCGGCCTGTGCCCGCACCGTGCTGTGCTCGAAGAGGTCGGCCGCTCGGAGATCGCGTTCGGTCATCCCGTTGAGCTGCTCCCAGAGCAGCAGCAACAGCAGCGAGTTGCCACCGGCGTCGAAGAAGTTGACCTCCATCGGCACGGTTTCGACGGCGATGTCGAGCGCGTCCGCCCAAGCGCTTCGCACCTTGCCGACGATGTCGGGCTCCGCGATCACGGTCTCGTTCACTTCAGTTCCCCTTATCCGTTTTCGCATCCGGATCAGCCGTCAGGTTCATCGCCTTCGTCACGAGCGCGGCGAGAAGATCGGTGATGGTGTCTTCGTCGAACAGGTCGCTCAAATAGGAAGCGGACAGCAGCAGGTCGTCGCCGTGTTCGATGACGGTGAGCTCGAACTCGTACTTGACGTGCAGCGGCCGCAGCGGGAGATAACGGGCTTGGACGCCGGGAGACAGCTCGGCGGGCGACGGCACACCGTCGGCCGAAGCGAGGTACACCGGCGTCACCGGCGGCCGGTCGAGGCCGCGGTCGGGATGCACCCCCGACGCGATCGCGTCGAACGGCACATCCGCGTCGCGGTAGCAGGAAACGCTCGCCTCACGGACCCGGCCGAGCAGCTCCCGCCAGGTGGGTTCGCCGCTCGCGTCCACCCGGAGCACCAGGGTGTTGACGAACATGCCCACCGCGTTCGCGGACTCCGGCGCGTCCCGGCCGACCCAGGGGATCGCGAACAGGAAGTCCCGCTGCCCGCTCCGGTCGCCGAGGGTGCTCGCGAGCAGCGCCGCGGTCGCCATGAAGGTGGTACAGCCGAGTTCGCCGCAAACCTCCCGTAACCGGGCCGTCGGTTCTTTCCCGAGATTCACCTGGCGGGACGCGCCGAGGGTCGGCTGGGTGGCCCCCCGCGGCCGGTCGTACGGGAGCAGCACATCGGTCGGGGCACCGTCCAGTTCGGACACTCTCGCGGCGGCCCGCTCTTCCCGCGACGCGGCCGCCGGAGAGTCTGATCCGTCCACTATGGACGGATGGACGGGTGCCGGAAGGGCGGCGGGCCCGCCTTCCCGCTCGGCTCGATAGGCTTCGGCCAGCTGTTCGGACAGGATCTGCTGCGACCATCCGTCGTTGACGATGTGGTGCGCGCTGATCACGACCAGCGTCCGGTCCTTTCGCGTGATGACCTCGGCGCGTGCGAGCGGGCCCGTCGCCAGGTCGAACGCGTCCCAGCTCACCTTCGCCAGCCGGGCCTCGAGCCGGGCGTCGTCCCACCGTTCACCCCCGCTCACCATGATCTCGGGGGCCGGCGCGTCCGTGCGGTAGAAGAGCCTTCGCAGCTTCCGGTCGAGCTCGAATCGGGAGCGCAACGCGGGATGGCGGCCGAGGACCTGCTGAAGCGCCCGGCGGAGCGCGTCCTGATCGATCGCACCCCGCAGTTCGATCACCATGGGGAGCACGTATGCCGACCGGAGCCCGGCGATCCGGTCGAGGAACCAGAATCGCTGCTGCACCGAGGTCGCCGGGTACCGGTCCGCCGGAGCCGGTGTTCCGCCCGGCCTCTCGGCCGGCGCTTCGGCACCCGCGGCGAGCAACCGGCCCAGCCCGGCGACCGTGGGCTCGGCCAGGAAGCCGGCCGGGGGCACCCAGATACCGTGGCGCCGCTGAGCCTCGGAAAGCATGTGGACCGCGAGCAGGGAATGCCCGCTGAGAGAGAAGAAGTTCGTCTCCGGAACCAAGTCCGCGACGGTGAGCACCGGATCGGCCTTGGCCACCTTGGGCAACACGTCCACGAAGAGCTCCGCGGCCCACCGTTGCTCCTCGGTGAACTCGCCCCGCCCGACCTCGGCCGGAGGCCACCCGGGCTCCTCCTCGGCGTCCTCCGGGTCTCGCTCCCAGCCTGCCGTCCGGTCGTCGGCATCGTCGATCCCGGCGAGCAGTTCACGCACGGTGACGCCGGGGTCGGCCACCGCCTTCGCGAGGACGGCCAGGAAATCGTCGCCGACGAACCGGCCCATGCCGCCGGGAAGGCGATCGGTCGCGAACTCGACCATGCCGGTGATCTCGTCCTGCCCCTCCTCCAGCAACAACAGGAGGTCGAACTTGGCCGTACCGGTCGGGAGCTGGACCGGCGAAGTCCACAGCTCCGGAGCGGGCGGCTTCGGCGCGGGCACGTTCTGAAGCGCGAACCCCACGTCCACCAGGCCGGCGCGGGCACCCTTCACCGCGGCGACCTCGGCGGTCAGCTGGTTGAAAGGGATCCGTTGGTAGGTAAGGGAACGGAAGGCCTCTTGCCGGGTCTGGGCACAGAGTTCGGCGAACGTCCAGTCCGGTTCCGACCGGCATTTCAGCGGCACGGTGTTGACGAAGAACCCGGCCAGCTTCTCCAAGTCCGGATGCGGGCGATTGGCGGCGAGCGTCCCCACCAGGAACTCCGGCCGCCCGGACCACTGCCGCAACACCAGCTGAAACGCGGCGAAGAGCAGAACATACGGCGTCGCGCGCAAAGCCTTCGCCAGCTCTCGCAGGTTCGCGACCACTGGTCCGGGCACCGTGAAGGTGTGCTGAGCCCCGGGAAGGGCACCTTCCGGAGAGACCGGTCGTGCCCGCCGCCCGGTGAGGTTCACTCCGCCGGGCAAGGTCAGCAAGTCCGTCGCGCGGTCGGCGATCCGTTGCCGCAGATCGGGATCGGCGCCCGCCGCCCGGTCCCATGCCGCGAAATCGGCGTACTGGATCTCCAGCCCGGGCAACGAAGCCGGTCGGCCTTCGATCGCCGCCTGGTACGCCTTGCCGAGATCTTCCAGCAGCACGGCGATCGACCATCCGTCGACGGCGATGTGGTGGATCACCAGCAGGAGCGCATCACCGGCGGGAGCGCCGCGCCACAACGTACAGCGCAGGATCGGCCCCACGGCCAAGTCGAAGGGTTTCGCGGCTCTTTCCCCGGCGTCCGCACGGATCCGTTGCTCCGCGTCCGCCGCGCCGTCGAGTTCGATCACCTCGACCTCGACGGCCTCGGAATCACCGATCACCTGTATCGGCTGTCCATTTCGGACCTGGTAGGTCGTGCGCAGTATCTCGTGTTTCGACACCACGGCGGCCAAAGCGGCGCGCAGCGCCCCGGCGTCCGCCGGGGCGCGCCAGCGCATGAGCAGCGGAACGTTGTAGGTCACCGAACCCGGTGTCGTGGCGTCGATGAACCACAGCCGTTCCTGTGCGAACGACAGCGGCGCGACACGAGCGCCCGATCGGGTCAGCGCGGGCAAGGTCGAATTGGTCAAGAGTTCCCCCGGTGAATCGTTGCTCCGTGAACGAGGGTGGCCGTCGGCTACGAGACCGCCGAGCGGACGTGCACCGCCAGCGCGTCGAAGGATTCGGCGAGCAGCACGTCGGCCGGTTCCAGGGGAACCGCGTACCGTTGCTGGATCCGGGAAGCGACCTGGACGGCGAGGACGGAGTTCCCGCCGATGTCGAGGAAGTTGTCGGCGGCGGAGAAGTTCGACCTGCCCAGCACGTCTCGCAAGATCCCCTTGACCTGGGCGAGAACCGGGTCATCGAAGGATCCGGTTTCGGCGGGGTCTTCGCGGCCCGCTTCGGCGAACAACGCGAGCATCCGCGCACGGTCCGCTTTCCCGGTCGCGCCGACCGGCAGCTCGGACAACACGTGCCAATGGGCGGGAATCATGTAGCCGGGCAGTTTCCCCGCCAGCCCAGCGGCCAGCGCGCCTGCCACGTCTTCGCCCGTTCCCTTGGCGGGCAACAGGAACGCGACCAGTTCGGCGGACGCCCCCGCGCCCACCTTTTCCACGAACGCGGCGTCGACGAGACCGGTGGAAACCGCGACCCGCTCGATTTCCTCCAGTTCGATCCGGAAGCCGCGCAGCTTGATCTGCCGGTCCTTCCTGCCGAGCATTTCCAAGGCACCACCGGCGACCTCGCGCACCAGGTCCCCGGTCCGGTACACCCGCTCACCGGTCGACGGCTCGATCACGAACCGTTCCGCGGTGAGTTCGGGGCGGTTCAGATAACCGGTGGCCACCCCCGGCCCGCCGAGGCACAGCTCTCCCGTTTCTCCGGCGGGTACCGGGTTCAGGTCTTCGTCCAGCACGTGGACCGTCGTCTTCTGCAGAGCGTGCCCGATGGGGATCCGTTCGACACCGGCCAGGCTTTCGACGGTGCATTCGAAGAAGGTGGCGAAAGCGGTGGCCTCGGTCGGTCCGTAGCCGTTGACCAGCCGGTCCGGCGGCCGCGCGGCGAGCACCCGCCGGACCGCCGCGAGGTCCAGCTGTTCCCCGCCGACGACCAGGTTCCTCATCGAGCCGAAAGCGTCAGGACGCTCCCAGGCCACCGTATGGAACAGCGACGTGGTGAGGAACATCGTGGTGATTTCCTCGGTGCGCACCAAGTCCGCCCAAGCGTTCATGGTCACGTCGGTGAGCAAGGGAAAGGGCACGACGGTCCCGCCGGAGGTGAGCGTGCTCCAGATCTCGCAAGTGGTCACGTCGAAAGCGGGATTGCACGTGTTCGCGACCCGGTCGCCCGGCTCGATCGTGCAGTAATTCGGATCCACCACCAACCGGTTCACCGCGCGATGCGGGATCACGACGCCTTTCGGCCGTCCGGTGGAACCCGAGGTATAGGTGACGTAAATCGGGTCTTCACCGGCCGCGGCTTCAGCCGGTGCCGCCGTCGAATCGGGCTCGCCTCGCTCTTGTGGCACCGAAAGCACTCGCACGCCCGAAGGAAGCCGCGCCCGGCGCGCGGCTTCGGCCGATGGAGCGCAGATCAGCACCCGCGAGCCAGATTCCCCGACGATTCCGGCGATGCGTTCCGCGGGAGCGTGGACGTCCAAGGGCAGGTAGGCGGCGCGAGCCCGGACGACGCCGAGGAAGGCCACCACCAGGTCGAGGGACCGGGGAAGATCGACCGCGACGAGATCGCCAGGGCGCACCTCTTGGGCCGCGAGGACCTCGGCGAGCCGCCCGGCTTGCAGCCAGAGCTCACGGTAATTCATCGACCTGCCGGTGAGCGGTTCGCGCACCGCGCAGGCTTCCGGCCCGCGCTCGACCCATTCCTCCACAAGGGTCGCTATTCCCTTGCCGGAGGCAGGCGCCGAGAAAGAATTGCCCCGAGCAGGTTTCGTCCTTGTCGCGTGTTCGGCAGACCCCATGGAACAACATCCCCCAGAACATGATTGAACAGATCAAGACCTTGCCAGGCAGTAGAAGCCCGCTTGGATCGACCGCACCCCAGCCCCGATCGCCAAGCTAGGTGATGCGGGCGATGCCATCAATACGCCAATCGAGGCAAGGATTCGTTCACGTCGCACCCGACGCGGTCACGCAACGCGGATCACGGATATCTTTTTCCGCATGACACTTCCCGCGATCTTTCTTCGCGCCTCGGACGAAGGTGAAGTACTCGCTTACGGTGACGGCAATGTCTCTTCGGTGCTGGCTTCGGGAGACGCGACGGGTGGAGCGTTCTCCGTTGTCGAGCACCGTCTTCGGCCCGGCGCGGGCGGCCCGCCCTTGCACCGTCATGAGCGCCTGTGTGATTCCTTCTACGTGCTCGAAGGAACATTGACGCTCCGTATCGGAGAGCACACCGTTTCCGCGGGCGCGGGATCGTACGCGTGTTTTCCGCCAGGAGTCGCACACTGCTACCGCAACGACACCGACGCCCCGGTGCGCATGCTCAACATCAACTCGCCGGGTGGCTGGGACCGGGTCCTGCGCGCGCTGGTCTTCGCCGGCGGCGACCGGCCGCTCGACCGGACGGAGATCGGGCGCGTCTCCGCCGAGTACGACATGATCGTCTTGGAATAGCGGCGGCCGGTGTTCGACTGCGAATTCTCCCCAGTCGAACACGAACGAGCCCGGATTCCGCTGCCTTTTTCTGCGGTAACGTCCAACCAACCGACCAAACGAAGCCGGCCGATCAAACGGAGGATCACCTTGCTGCGTCACCGCCTCACCCCGAACGCGGATCTCCGCGCGCTCGAACCCTGGCTGGCGGCCGAGTTCGCCGCCTACGTCCACCGGGCACGGGAGCACTTGGCGCCGTGGCTACCGTGGGCCCGGACCATCGTCGACGAGGAGACCGCCCGGCAGTTCCTTCAGCGGTACGCCGATCAGCAGGCCGCCGACGGCGGGCGGATCCAGGGGATCTGGCTGGACGACGAACTCGTCGGTGGCACGCTGTTCCGGATCTTCGATCCCCGGACTTCCACCTGCGAGATCGGAGTCTGGCTCGCGAGGGAAGCGCAAGGACACGGACTGATCCAGCGAACGGCGAGGCTGATGATCGACTGGGCCGTCCACGAGCGAGGAATGAACCGCGTCGAATGGCGCACCTTTCCGGCGAACGCCCGGAGCATAGCGGTGGCGCAACGGCTCGGGATGAAGCGTGAAGGCATGCTTCGCGAGGCGTTCCCCATGGACGGCGTCGGCCAGGACATCGAGGTGTGGTCGATACTCGCCGCCGAGTGGCGGGCGGCGGCGAACCCGCCCGCCACGTCCCGCTGAGCGAGGCCGCTCAACTGGACATGGCAGACGCACCCTCACTCGGCGGCCGCCGGCCTCTCCGTCCGAGGCAGCTCCAGCTGGCGGGCGAACTCGCGCCAGGATTCGGCGCAGCTACGGGCGATGTCCGCCACCGCGACACTGCAGTGCTCGGGAATACCGTCCACCAGCCTGTCCCAGCCCTCCACGCCGAGTACATGGACATCGAGCAACCGGAGCACGGTGCGCCCCGCTTCGGTGAACCGCAACGACGGATCCATGCGCAGTGTCTCCAAGGCCGCGACGGCGTCGTCGGCGAGTGAATCGGCCGTATACCTGTCGCCCGCCTCGGGAGCCGCCGGATCGCGATGCGGCGAAGCCGGGAACTTCTTGGCACGACGCTGCCGCAACGGAACCGGATCCTGACCACGCCGCAACCGTTCGCGCACATCCCTCGCGGTACTCACGGAGACGCCCGCCGACCGCGAGATCTGCCGCAACGGAGCCTTCGGGTCGCTGGCGATCAGGTCGCGTGCGCGGAGACGACCCTGTGCGGCGTTGAGCGGGCGGACGCGTCCGTCCAGGCCGACCCGGGTGTCCGGTTGCGGCACTTCGCCTGCCGAACGAGAACGGATGGCGGCCACGGTCTTGTGCGCGAGTCCCGTGGTTTCCGCGATCGCGCGGTCCGACAGGTGCGGATGGGAGCGGATGATCCGTGCCGCGGCCGACGCGCGGTCGATGGGGGACAACGGCAGCCCGTGCGTGGAATTGAGCCTTACCGCCAGCACGAACGCGTCCAGGTCGGAACCGTCGAAATAACGCACCGCGATCAGCTCTTCCCCACGGAGCACGGCAGCCCGCAACCGGTGCATCCCGTCGATCACCCGCATCGTCGCACGATGCACGACGATCGGCGGCAAACTCGCGTCCAGCTCCGCCAGCTCACGCACATGCTCCCCGTCTTCGCCACCGATCCTCGGCGAATCGGAGGGCAGCAGTGAGGCGATCGGTGCCATGACGACCGGGCCACGATCATCAAGATGCCCGTATTCCACAACATCTCCGGTATTCACGTCCAAGACCTGTCCCCCGTCGAATCCCATGTTGGAAACGTCCGATCCGGATACCGCCCCCAAGACGGCATCCGACCCATGACCAACGTTCACGCACGGAAAAGGGAATCGGTTGCCACGCTGGAAAAATTCGCGCGACTGCCCCCTTCTCCGCCCCTTTGGCCGCCGAAGTCGAGCCGCCGCGAGCACGAACGGCGTAAGATCGAGCGCTGTGCCTTCAGAGCTACCGGACCCGGTTTTGCTGCGAACGTTCGTTTCGGTCGCCGAACGCGGGTCGTTCACCGCGGCGGCCTCCGCGGGTGGATACACCCAGTCCGCGGTTTCGCGGCAGATGGCTTCGCTCGAAGATGTCTGGGGGGTGGAACTGTTCGCCCGGCGGGCTCGCGGGGTCCGGCTCACCCCGGCCGGAGAACATCTGCTTCCCCACGCGAAGGCACTCCTCGAGCGATTCTCCGACACCATTCGCGCGCTGGACGCCGTCCGGCGGCTCGACGTCGGGCACTTGCGGATCGGCGCCTTTCCCACGGCGAACCTGGCGCTGGTTTCGGGCGCGCTGGAACGTTTCCAGTCCCGGCACGAGGGAATCTCGTTGGCACTACGGGAAGGGACCACCGAGCGCCTACTGGGCCTGCTGGGCGCGGGCGACCTGGACATCGCCGTGGTCAGCACCCACAAGAATCCCGATCTCACCGGCATCCACCTGGATCATCTCGTCGAGGACCGGATACACGTCGCCCTGTCGGAAGAACATCGGCTGGCGTCTCGGGACGAGATCCCCATGGCCGAACTGGCGGACGAGCACTGGATCGTCGCGGACACGGTCGAGGCCGTGTCCGCCCTGCGGGCCACCTGTGCCACCGCCGGCTTCATCCCGAACACGCCCCTGCGCGCCGGCGAGTGGATGGTCAAACTCGAACTGGTGGCAGGCGGCCTCGGTGTGGCGCTCATCCCCGGCATGATGACTCCCCACATCCCGGCGAAAATCGCCGTGCGGTCGCTCGCCCCCGATCCGCCGAGACGGACCGTGTACGCGGCCGTCCCCCCGCACGCGCACAGATATCCGGCGGTGGCCGCGTTCCTCGCGGATCTCCGTTCCGTGGCCGCCGACCTGGCGAAGATCCCGGACCTCACGCCGGAAGCGAAACGACGAGGTCGACTTCCAAAAGCGCGTCGGGATTGAACAGCCTGCTCACCTCGACGGTGGTACTGGAGGGCGGCGGCCCGGTCAGATGTTGTTTGCGAACGGCCAAGTAGCCCGGCAACTGGTCCATGTCGGTCAAGAAGGTCCGGATGTTGACGACGTCGTCGAAACCGGCACCGTGCGCGGCAAGGATCTTGCCGAGTATGTCGAACACCTGCTCCGATTGCTTGCCGACGTCGTCCTTCCCCACCAGCGCACCCCGGTCGTCGATGGCGATCTGCCCGGAAACGTACAGCAGGGCGCCGGAGTCTCCGTTCACGCGAACGGCGTGGGAGAAGGCTCCCGGAGGCGGCGCGGGCACGCCGGGCGGGTCACTGTGCACAATACGAGGCATTGCCGGACTCGTTTCGATCGACGCGGGCTCGCGGGCGGGAATCCTTCATGGCCACCAGGAAGCCGTCGGCCGCTATGCGTTCCGGCCGAGGAGTCCAGGTCATCGCACGACCACCTTATGGTCGTCGGCAGCACGCGACCAACGACCGTTTCTCATGGCAATCATGCGAGATCGGCATGGCTCATCGGGGAATCGGTTCGGGTGAATCTTCACCGGACCGGCGACGCACGCCGGGCAACAGTTGCCGTTTGTGCCCCGGACGGGGATCGAACCCGCACTGGGTCGATTTTAAGTCGACTGCCTCTGCCAGTTGGGCTACCGGGGCACAGACCAGCCTAGGCGATGCCCCGGGCCGGTGGTCACCGAGGCCGGGGCCTGATCCTGAACGCAGTGAAGGCCTCCTTCCCTACCTTGAGCGTAGGGAAGGAGGCCTTCACGGACCTCCGGACTCAGGACTTCGACAGCCGGTCGAACTCCTCGCGCGGGTTGTTGATCTGGCCGAGCGAGATGACCTCGCGCCGGAACAGGCCACCGAGCATCCAGTCGAACAGGATGCGGATCTTGCGGTTCCACGTCGGCATCGCCTTGAGGTGGTACGCGCGGTGGAAGAGCCAGGCCGGGAAGCCCTTGATCTTCAGGTTCAGCGCGTCGGCGACACCCTTGTGCAGGCCGAGGCTGGCCACCGCACCCAGGTTCTTGTGGTAGTAGTCCTTCGGCTTGCCGCCGCGGATCACCTTGATGATGTTCTTCGCCAGCAGACGCGCCTGGCGGACGGCGTGCTGCGCGTTCGGCGGGCAGGTCGCGGTCGGGTCCTGCTCGGTGCGCGACAGGTCCGGCACGGCGGCGTTGTCACCGGCGGTCCAGACGTCGGGGTGCCCGACGACCTGCATCGCGGCGGTGGCCTCGACGCGGCCGCGCTTGTCCAGCGGCAGGTCCGAGCTGGCGAGCACCGGGTTCGCCTTCACACCGGCGGTCCAGATGATCGTGTCGGTGTCGAACTCGGTGCCGTCCGAGAGCACGACGTGGCCGTTTTCGAACGACTTCGCCGCCGTCGACAAATAGACTTCGATGCCGCGCTTTTCGAGCTGCTCGACGGTGTACACACCGAGCGTCTCGCGCACCTCGGGGAGGATCCGCCCGGCCGCCTCGACGAGCACCCAGCGGATGTCCTCGACCTTGAGGTTCGGGTAGTAGTTCTCCACCGCGAAGCGGGTCATGTCCTCGAGCTCGGCGAGCGCCTCGATACCGGCGAACCCGCCGCCGACGACGGTGAACGTCAGCAGGCGTTTGCGCTGCTCGGGATCGAGCGTGCTGGCGGCCTCGTCCAGCTTCGTCATGACGTGGTTGCGCAGGTAGATCGCCTCACCGATGGTCTTGAAGGCGATACCTTCCTCGACCAGGCCCGGGATCGGCAGGATGCGCGCCACGGCGCCGAGCGCGACCACGAGGACGTCATAGTTCAGCTGCTCGACGTGCCCGTCGGCGGCCTCGACCGTCACGGCTTTGCGCTCGTGCTCGATCTTCGTCACGCGCGCGGTGAGCACGTGGCAGCGTTTGAGCACGCGCCTCAGCGGCACGACCACGTGCCGCGGTTCGATCGCACCGGCCGCCGCCTCGGGCAGGAAGGGGGCATAGGTCATGTGCGGCTGCGGGTCAACGACCGTCACGGACGCTTCGTTGGCCCGGAGCATCTTCTGGAGCCCGTACGCCGTGTAGAGCCCGACGTATCCACCACCAAGGACGAGGATCCGTGTCGGTTCCGACTTAACACCAGCCATATTCCTATAGTCGCACCCATCTGCTGAGATCGCTCGGAGACCCCATCCGGCTGTGACCAGCGTCGCCACGGCTTCCGCACCGATTCAGTTCAGGCCGGCCACCGAGGTCGCGGAGGCCAGGACGTCGCACACCATGTCAAGGGTCAGACGGCCGGTCTGGACATTGCGCTGCGACACGTGATAACAGCCGAAAAGGCGCAGGTCGCCGAGGTCCACTTCGACTCCGTGGCCGAACTTCGGGCGTGGCGCGGGCACCGGCCAGCCCGCCTCCGCGAGCACCGGAAGCAGCGCCTGCCAGCCGAACGCGCCGAGCACCACGACGGCTTTCAGCGTCGGTTTCAGCAACGCGAGCTCCGCCGCGAGCCACGATCGGCAGGTTTCCCGTTCCTCAGGTGTGGGCTTGTTTGCGGGTGGCGCGCATCTCACCGGGGACACCATCCGGGTCCCTCGCAGCTCGAGGCCGTCACCTATATGGGTCGACGTCGGCTGCGACGCGACCCCGACCCGGTGAAGCGCCTTGAAGAGAACGTCACCGGACGGGTCACCCGTGAACAGGCGGCCGGTCCGGTTCGCACCGTGTGCCGAAGGAGCGAGGCCGACGATCGCCAGCGACGCGTCCGGCGGGCCGAAGCCGGGCACCGGCCGGGCCCAATAGGTCTCACCGGCGAAAGCCGCGCGTTTGACCACGGCGATCTCCTCGCGCCACGCGACCAGCCGCGGGCAGGCGCGGCAGCCGATGACCTCGGCGTCGAGTTCGGCGAGGGAGTGGAACCTCATAACGCCCCCTTCAACGCGTCGCGGGCGAGACGGTCGGCGTGCCGGGTCGTCTCGGGCTGACGGAACGAGGGGCACAACCGCAGCACCTGGCGGCACGCGTTGTCCAGCGAGATCTTGTGGCCGACGGAGACATAAACGGGTTTCACGCCGTCCTGGGTGCGCAGGACCGCGCCGACGACCTCTCCGTCGTCCAACAAGGGTGCCCGCGAGCCGCGTTCCGCGCCGGGTTCGCCGTGTTCGCCGACGAACCGGGTCTTGCCGACCCCGATGGACGGCAAGCCGGTCACGACACCGACATGGCACGCGAGCCCGAACCGGCGCGGATGTGCCAGGCCGTGCCCGTCGCAGACCAGGAGGTCCGGGACGTGGTCGAGCGCGCGGAGGGCGTCGAGCAGCGGCGGCAGCTCGCGGAAGGCGAAAAGCCCGGGTTCGTACGGGAACGAGACCCGCGAAACGACGGTGCGCTTTTCCACGACGCGGAACCCGGGCGTTTCGAGGGTGACCGCGGCGGCGGCGATGAGGTCGCCGCCCTCGTCGTAGGCGACGTCGAGTCCGGTGACCGTGACGATCTCTTGTGGACAACGATCCTCGGGATCGACCAGGCCACGCAGGGTTTCCTGGATCTCGATCGCCTGTTCAGCGGTGCTCGGGCGATCATGCGCCGTGACGATGTCCACTCCTACAGACTGCCAGTAAGTTGGGGGTATGCCCGACACCAATCCCGATTCGAACGCCGCCGACGAGAAGGACGCCCCGTCGGTGGAAACCAAGGTCGAGCCGACCGACGACCTGGTCACCACGAAGCACACGCTGACGCTCAAGCGCAAGAAGCTCGCCTACACGGCCCAGACCGGGCGGATCGTGCTGCGGAAGGAGGTCATCACCGACGGCAAGTCCGAGGGCTACAAGGCCAAGGCCGAAGTGTTCGTGACCTCCTACACGCTCGACGACGCGGAGCCCGGCTCGCGCCCTGTCACGTTCGCGTTCAACGGCGGGCCAGGCTCGGCGAGCGTCTGGCTGCACATGGGCCTGCTCGGCCCGCGCCGCGTACTCTCTGGCGACGTCGACGACCCGGTCACGCCGCCCTACGGGTTGACCGACAACCAGGAAACCCTGCTGGCGCACAGCGACCTGGTGTTCATCGACCCGGTGTCGACCGGCTACTCGCGGGCCGTGGACGGCGAGGTGGCCAAGGAATACCATGGCTACACCGCCGACATCGAGTCCATCGGCGAGGTCATCCGGCTGTGGGTCTCGCGTAAACAGCGCTGGCTGTCGCCGAAGTTCCTGGCGGGCGAGTCGTACGGCACGCTGCGCGCGGCCGGGCTGGCGGCTCATCTGCAGGAACGCCACGGGATGTACCTCAACGGGCTCCTGCTGATCTCGTCCGTGCTGGATCTGGGCACCCTGCGGTTCACCGAGGGCAACGACCTGCCGTACTCGCTCTACGTGCCGACGTACGCGGCGATCGCGCACTACCACGGCCTCCACGGCGACCGCCCGCTCGACGACGTCCTCGCCGACGCCGAGGACTTCGCGGCCAAGGAACTCCCCTGGGCCCTCGCACGCGGCGCCCGTCTGTCCACACAGGACCGTGCGGAGGTCGTGGCGACGCTCGCTTCACTGACCGGGCTCAGCGAGTCCTATGTGGACCGGGTCAACCTGCGGATCGAGCACGTCCGGTACTTCACCGAGCTGTTGCGGGACAAGGGCCTCGTCGTCGGCAGGATGGACGGTCGGTTCACCACCTGGGAACCCGACGGCGGCCGCGAGCACATGAGCGACGACCCGTCGATCTCGCGGATCATCGGCGCCTACACGGGCGGGCTCAACCACTACGTGCGCGCCGAACTCGGCTACGAGAACGACCTGCCGTACGAGGTCCTGTCGACGGACGTTTTCAAGGCCTGGTCGTACTCCGACTTCGAGGGCCGCTCTGTGTCCTCTGTGGACTCGCTCGCTTCGGCGATGCGGGCGAACCCGCACCTGCGGGTGCATGTCGCCTTCGGTCACTACGATGGCGCTACGCCTTACTTCGCTTCGGAGCACGTGCTGGCGCGCCTTCAGATCCCGGAGCAGCTGCGGGAGAACATCGACACGGCGTACTACCCGGCCGGGCACATGATGTACGTGCACGAGGAGTCGCGGGTGCGGCAGGCGAAGGACCTGGCGAAGTTCATCAAGACCGCCTCGGGCAAGTAGCCCCCTCGGCCGCGCTCCTGCCTGCAGGTGCCATGAAAGGTCCTTTCCTTGCAAATTTTGCAAGGAAAGGACCTTTCATGGCGCTCCGGGATCAGATCCTGTCGGACCTGCCGATCACCATGTCGGCATGTACCTATCAAGAGCTCCGTTCACGGACTCATACCTACGTCAACACAGTCGGCACGGCGTCATCCGCGTGGCGACCCTGGAGAAACTAGGAGTCACACAAAGCACGTCCTACCGAAGATGCCAGCCTGGCGGGAGGTGGACCCACCTGCTGCCGGGCATCGTCCTACTTTCGAAGGAACAACCGACCGCGCGGCAACGAGTCGAAGCCGCATTGATGCTCACCGGCTCCCAGGGGATCGTCACCGGCTTCGAGGCCGCGCGACGATACGGCCTACGACAGTCCGGCCCTCATGGGACAGTCCATTTGCTCATTCCCCAAGAGCGCAAAGTACGAAGCGTCAAGTTCGCGATCATCGAAAGAACGATCGCCATGCCGGAACGTCGCGTGCTCGAAGGGGTACCGCTGGCAGCGCCGGCGCGAGCGGTCCTGGATGGCGTTAGGCGCATCCGCGAACTCGAGCCGGTTCGTGCCTTGCTCATCGAAGCCGTCGAGGCGGGCCTTTGTACCGTGGACGAGCTGAGTGCCGAACTCGAGTCCTGCAGCAGACGAGGAACGGCGCTTCCTCGTGCCGTACTCAGAGAACTCGCGGCCGACATCAAGTCGGTCCCCGAAGCAGAGGCGCTGGCGATCTGGAAGAAGGCGGGTCTGCCGCCTGCCGAGCGGAACGTCAAGATCTACGACGCCTTCGGCAACTACATCGGCAAGCCCGACTCATGGTGTGATGAGCTCGCCATGGCATGGGAAATCGATTCGTATGCCTACCATTTCGGCAGGGATGCGTATCGGAAAACCCTTCACCGCAACAATCGGTACGCGGCCGCTGGGATCGTCGTCGTGCAGACCTTACCGTCCCGGATTCGCGACGAACCGGACAAGGTCATCGCCGAACTCCGTGGTGCGGCCGACGCAGCAACACAGCGTCCGAGACCGGCCATCACCGTGGTCCGCACCGATCGAGCCGCCTGACAGACCGCCCCGCGACGCTATGAAAGGTCCTTTCCTTGCAAATTTTGCAAGGAAAGGACCTTTCATAGCACTAAAGAACCGAGGAGATCAGCCCCGCACGTACTGCGAACCCCGCGTAACGGCCGACCAAGCGTCCACGGCTCCGTGACCGTAGAAGCCGTTGAACGAAGCGTCACCGGTGCAGGTCGCGGTGAACGACGCGTCCCGGCCTTCGTCCAGGTAGTCGACGGTGCGCGGCACCGGGCAGGCGACGTCCGAAGCCGTGCCCTCGAGCACCCGCTGCACGGCGTCCGGGTTCATGCCGAAGTCGCGCGAGCCCTTGCCGTACTGCGAAACGATGAGCGCCGCGACACCCGCGGCGTGCGGGGACGCCATCGACGTGCCCTGCAGCCACTGGTAGTAGCCGACGCTGCCGTCGGCGGCGGTCGCCTTCTTGATGCCGGCGGTGACACCGTCGGGGGTGATGTTCCCGGCCGCGTCGATGGTGCCTTCCGCGACGCCGACGTTGCGCGGGTACGTCGAGAGGATCTGGTTCTCGAGCGTGCGGAACCACGGGGTGCCGAAGCCGTCACGGAAGTAGCCGCCGGGTGCGGAGACCGAGATCTGCTCGACGCCGTAGTTCGAGTAGTCCGCCTTCGCCTGCGAAGGACCGAAGGACGAGACACCGATCGTGTGCGGGCCTTCGATGGGCAGCGAGAGGCAGCTCGCGTTGTCGATCTGCCGCGGGTGCGTGCTGTTCGACGGGTAGCCGGGGCTTGAAGCGTCCGGCTGCGGGGCGGCGAGGTCACTGTGCTGGTTGCCCAGCGAGACGACCTGGGTGACGCCCTTGCGGTGCGCGTAGTTCAGCGCACGGGTCGTCGCCTCGATGATGGTGCGCTGCTCCGCCTGCTGCGCGGGCGTGTCCGCGGGGTTCGCGGCGCAGTTGTACAACCACGGGTCCGTGAAGAAGCTCATGTTGACGACGTCCACACCGGCGTCGCCCGCGTAGGTGATCGCGTCCACGGTCGACTGCAGGAAGAAGAAGCCCGAGTCCTGCCCGGCGCGGATGTTCACCAGCGTCACGTTCGGCGCGACACCCGAGACACCGAAGCCGTTCGCGGCGGCGCCGATGGTGCCGGCGACGTGCGTGCCGTGCCCGTTGTCGTCGTGGTCGGCCGGGTCGACACAGCTGCGGTATTCACACGGTCCGTCGACCACGGCGCCGTTGACGTCGGCGACGATGTCCTTCGTGAAGTTCCGCGACGCCGCGCGGTCGAAGTTCGGCGCGATGTCCGGGTGGTTCCCGTCGACACCGGTGTCGATGACGCCGACCTTGACGCGCTTGTCACCTGGCTGCTTGGTCCGCGAAAGATCCGACCGGACCGACTTGAGTCCCCAAAGCTGATCGTCGAGCGGGTCCATGCCGACGGCCTGCGCTTGCGCCGGCTTCTTGGCGGACGGGGCCGCGGCGCCGCGGCCCTCCTTCTCGACGACGCTCGGCTTGACCTTCGCCTTGCCGTTCTTCGGCGCGGTGCCGATCGGCTTCGCTTTGGCCGCACCGAAGACCGAGCGGTCCGCGGAGACGCGTTCGGCGAAACCGTTGGCGGGCGCGGTCGCGGTGATCAGGCCGACCGCGGCGTTGCTCGCCACGACGGTGCCCCCGGCGGCACGGATCGCCTTCTCCACCGAAGCCACACTTTGACCTTCACGGGCCAGAACGGAGAATTCGGTGGCGGCGCCGGAAAGCTGTGGTTGCGCGGACGCCATCGGCGCGGCGACGATTGCACCGAACAGCGGTACCGCCAGCGCGATGACGAGAGATCTGGGCTTTTTCACTTCCTGCCTCCTGAAGAAACTATTCGTGCAAGCTACGTGAGTGATCTCTTCTTATCAACGAAGTCCCTACGAAAGTCAGGGGACGACCGTTTTCTCCTCCGCGAAATGGCAGGCCGACAAATGCCCGCCGGACCGCGTGATCAATTCGGGTACCTGATCAGCGCAAATGTCCTGCGCCTTCCAGCACCGCGTGCGGAACCGGCAGCCAGACGGCGGATCCAGCGGGCTCGGCACGTCGCCTTCCAGGCGGATCACCTGTCGCTGCCCGCGCAACGCCGGATCCGCGACCGGCACCGCGGACAGCAACGCCTGCGTGTAGGGATGCGACGGATGCTCGTAGATCTCCTCTTCGGTCCCCATTTCCACGATCTTGCCGAGATACATCACCGCGACCCGCGTGGAAAGGTGACGGACAACGGACAGGTCGTGTGCGATGAACACATAGGAAAGGCCGAATTCCTTCTGCAGTTCACCGAGCAGGTTCATCACCTGCGCCTGGATCGAAACATCCAGCGCGGAAACCGGCTCGTCGCAGATGATCACTTTCGGCCGCAACGCCAGCGCCCGCGCGATCCCGATGCGCTGGCGCTGGCCACCGGAGAACTGGTGCGGATACCGGTTGATGTGCTCGGGGTTCAGCCCGACGACGTCGAGCAACTCCCGCACCTTCGCCGCCCGCGAGCCCTTCGGGGCCACCTCGGTGTGGATCTCGAAGGGTTCACCGATGATGTCGCCGACCGTCATCCTCGGATTCAACGACGTGTACGGATCCTGCAGCACGATCTGGATCTCACGCCGCAACTTCCGGAGTTCGGCTCCCCGCAACGCGAAGATGTCGCGGCCCTCGAAGGTCGCGAGGCCGCCCGTGGGTTCCTCCAGCCGCATCAGCACCTGGGCCAGCGTGGACTTGCCGCAACCGGATTCGCCGACGACGCCCAGTGTTTCCCCTGGCATGAGATCGAAGGAGACCCCGTCGACGGCCTTCACCTGCCCGATGGTGCGTTTGAAGAGGATCCCGGCTCGCACCGGGAAGTACTTCACCAGGTTCTCGACCCGCAGAATGGGTTCAGACACGGCCGCTCACCACCTCGTCGGCGAAGTGACAGGCGCTGACCCGGCCGAAGCCGAGGTTGTGCAGAGCCGGCCGTTCGGTCTCGCACCGGCTCTCCGCCCGCGGGCACCGCGGATGGAACGGGCAGCCGGGCGGCACGTTCAGCAGGCTCGGCGGCAGGCCCTTGATGGTCTCCAGCGTCTGTCCTTTGAGGTCGAGCCGCGGCAGCGAGGCCATCAGCGCCTCGGTGTAGGGATGCCCCGGCGAGCGGAACAATTCGGCGACGTCGGCCTGTTCGACGATCCGGCCCGCGTACATCACGGCGATCCGGTCGGCGACCTCGGCGACCACGGCGAGGTCGTGCGTGATGAGGATCAGCCCCATCCGCCGCTCGGCCTGGATCTCCGCCAGCAGGTCCATGATCTGGGCCTGCACGGTGACGTCGAGCGCGGTCGTCGGCTCGTCCGCGATCAGCAGATCGGGATCGAGCGCGAGCGACATGGCGATCATCGCGCGTTGCCGCATCCCGCCCGAGAACTGGTGCGGGTACTCGCGGATCCGGCGGGCGGCGGCGGGGATGCGCACGGTGTCGAGCAGTTCGATCGCCCGTTTGCGTGCGTCCTTTTTGGACATACCGAGCCGGACCCGCAGCTGTTCCTCGATCTGGAATCCCACGGTGAAGACGGGGTTCAGCGCCGAAAGCGCGTCCTGGAAGATCATCGCGATCTCCCCGCCCCGGACTTCACGCCGCCGCTCTTCGGTGGCCGTGAGCAGGTCCTCGCCGCGGTAGCGGACGGCGCCACCGGTGACGACGGCGGGCGGGCTGTCGAGGATGCCCATCACCGTCTGCGCGGTCACGCTCTTGCCGGAACCCGATTCTCCCAGCACGGCAAGGGTTTCTCCGGCGTGCACGGAGTAGTCGACGCCGTTGAGCACGGTCGCGACACCGTCGGACGTGCGGAACTCGACGTGAAGGTCTTCCACCTCTAGCAGCAATTCGTCGGTCACAGCCGCTCACCGGGCCTTCGGGTCGAGCGCGTCGCGGATCCCGTCACCGAGCATGACGAACGCGAGCACGGTGATGGTGACGAATCCGGCGGGGAACAACAGCATGTGCGGGTTCACCCGGAAGTAGTCCCGCGCGTCGCTGATCATCACGCCCCACGAGATGACCGGCGGTCGCACGCCGACACCGAGGTACGCCAGCGTCGCTTCCGCGCCGATGAACGCGCCGAGCGCGATGGTCCCGTAGACCAGCACCGGCGCGACCGTGTTCGGCAGCAGATGCCGGAACACGATGCGCGGCGTGCTCGCGCCGAGTCCCCGCGCGGCCTTGACGTAGTCGAGTTGTTTGGCCACCAGCGTCGCCGACCGCATGATGCGCATCGCCACCGGCCAGCTCAGCGCGGCGATCGAGACCACCACCTGCACGATGATGGTGACCGCGCCGGGATTCGAGCCGGGTGTGTTGAAGGTGGTCAGGATGACGATCGCGCCGAGCACGAACGGCAGTGCCGCGAAGATGTCGCCCACCCGCGAGAACAGGCTGTCGACGAGGCGGCCGTAGTACCCGGCGACGATCCCGACCACCGAGCCGATCAGGATGGTCAGCACCGTGGCGAAGACGCCGACCAGCAGTGACGCCCGCGCACCGTGGATGGTCCGCGCGTAGACGTCGTAACCCTGGTTGTCGTAACCGAACCAGGCGTCCGCCGACGGTCCTTCGTTGGCGTGGAGCAGATCGCTGAAGCCGGCGGGCCGGGAACTGAACAGGTCGGGCGCGATCGCGATGAGCACGACGAGCACGATGATGACGGCGGAGATGATGAACGACGGCCGTTTGCGCAGCATCCGCCAGGCGTCGCCGCCGAGGCTGCGCGGTTTGTGCGCCACCGCGGAATCGTCGGCGACTCCGGCGCCGGCGATGTCCACAGAGGACACGCCGCCCGCCACATTGGGGTCAGTCATAACGGATCCTCGGGTCGAGAACGGCGTAGAGCAGGTCGACGGTGAGACTCACCAGCAGGTACACCATCACCAGCAGGACGACGACGCCGGTGACGGTGGCGCCCTCCCGGTTCTGGATACCGCGGAAGATGAGCCCGCCGATGCCGTTGATGTTGAACACGCCTTCGGTGACGATGGCCCCGCCCATGAGCGCGCCGATGTCGGTGCCGATGAAGGTCAGCACCGGGATCACCGAGTTCCGGAGCAGGTGCACGCCGACGACGCGGCTGCGCGGCTGTCCTTTCGCGATGGCCGTGCGGACGTAGTCGGCATGCCGGTTTTCGGCGATGCTAGCTCTGGTCAATCGGGCGATGTAGGCCATGGAAAGGCTGCCGAGCGCGATTCCCGGCACGATCAGTTCGCCGATCGTGGCGTCCTCGGAGACGCTCGCGTCGATGATGCCCAATTCCGAACCGAGGACGATCTGGAGCACGATCGCGGTGACGAACACCGGGATCGAGATCAGGAACGTGGTGGACATCAGCACGAGGTTGTCGAGGAAACCCTTGCCTCGCAGGCCGGTCAGGATACCGGCGGACAGGCCGATGATCGCTTCGATGGCCACCGCGATGAGGGCGAGCCGGACGGTCACCGGATAGGCGTTCCCGATCAGTTCGCCGACCGAGACGCCGTTGAAGGTCTCGCCCCAGTCGCCGGTGAACAGGTTGCCGAGATATTTGAAGTACTGGACGAAGATCGAATCGTCGAGGTTGAACTTCGCGGTCATCATCTCGATGTAGGCGGGCGGGCAGGCGACCTGACCGCATTTGCCGGCGAACGGGTCGCCGGGTACCGCCCACACCAGGGCGTAGATGAGGAACGTCGTGCCGAAGAAGACCGGGATGAGTTGGAGTAGGCGTCGGAGGATGTACTGGGACATGGGCGTGCCGTCCTGGGGATCGCGTGGTGGGAGCTGTCGGTCCGGCGGGTCGTGAGTGGCGATTCGGGTAAGAACCCGAATCGCCGCTCACGACCGCACGACCACGCGATTACTTCGCCGCGACCTCGATGGACGCGTAGTCCGCGAGACGACCGAAGTCGAGCTTCGCGGTCTTGAGGCGGTTCGACTTGCCGCCGACACCCTTCTCTTCCCATACGGGGATCTGCGGGAGATCCTTCGCGATCAGGTCCTCGGCCTGCTGGTACAGCTTGATCGCGGCCGCCTTGTCGGCGGTCTGGTCCGCCTGGGTCAGCAGCGCGTCGACGGCCGGGTTGTTGTAGGTGGAGTCGTTCGACGAACCGGTGCTCTTGTAGCGCGGGTTCAGGTAGTTCTCGATCGACGGGTAGTCGGCGGACCAGTCGGAGCGGCCCATGCCGGTCAGCTGGCGGTTGTTGACGATGCTGCGCCACTGCCCGAAGTCGGTCGCCGGCACGAAGTCGCATTCGACGCCGAGCGCGTTCTTGATGCTGTTGCACGCAGCGACCAGCGGTTCCTTACGGCCACCGTCGGCGTTCGACGCGATGGTCAGCTTGCCGGTGTAGCCGGATTTGGCGAAGAACTCCTTGGCCTTCACCGGATCGAACTTGCAGAACTCGCCGCAGACACCGGGCCGGTAGCCCTCGATACCGCGCGACACGTAGCCGTCGGCGGGCGCGTAGGTGTCGTTCATGACGGTCTTGACGATCTGCTCGCGGTCGATGGCCAGCGAGATCGCCTTGCGCAGGTCGAGGTTGTTGTAGCCGGGCACGTAGTACGGGAGCGCGAGCGCGCTGACGCCGAGCAGCTTCCCTTCGACCAGACGCTCACCGAGGTCGGTCTTGTACTTGCCACCGGCCTTCGCAGCGGGTGGGAGCGCCTCCATGAAGTCGAGGCGGTTGCTCAGCAGATCCTGGTACGCGGTCTCCTGGCTGGTGTAGATGCGGACTTCCAGGTCCTTGAACTTGACCTTGTCGTCGCCCTGGTACTCGTCGAACCGCGTGAGCTTCATGTTCTGGTTGGGCGTGCGCGAAACGAACTTCAGCGGCCCGTTGCCGATCGGGGCCTTCGCGAACGCCTCCGGGTCGGCGAAGAACTTGTCCGGCAACGGCGCGAAGGCGAGGTAGCCGATCTTGGTGGCGAACACCGAGAACGGGCCCTTGAGGGTGGCCTGGAACTCGTAGTCGTTCACGACCTTGAGCCCGGACATCTCCTTGACGGCGGGCTCTTTGGCGCTGATCTCGTCGTAGCCCTGGATCTGCTCGAAGAACGACGCGTTCTGCATGCCGTTCTTGCCGTTCGCGCTGTAATTCCAGGCGTCGACGAAGTTCTTGGCCTTGACCTCGGTCCCGTCGTGGAACTTCCAGCCCTTTTTGATCTTGATGTCGAAGACCTTCGAATCGGTCGTGGTGATCGATTCGGCCATCAGGTTGTACGGCTCGGCGGTGTCGGATTTGTAGCCGACCAGCGCCGAGAAGACCGGCTTGAGGGCCTTGGACCCACCGAGCTCGTTGGTGTTGGCGGGAATCAGCGAGTTCTCCGGCTCGGTGCCGTAGACCGAAACCGCCGCGTTGGCATCAGCGGCACTGGATCCCTTGTTCTCACCGGACCCACCACCCCCACAGGCCGTCAGCAGCAGGGCCGCCGTGGCCACCACCGCCGTCGCTCCCCAGAACCCGCGTGAAGCCCGCATGTCCCCTCCAACTCTCGTCGTCGGATTGTCGGCGGACGCTGGTCGCGCCCTACCGCCCAGAAGGTGAGACGACGCTATGGGACAGGTGAAGCCGATCACAGTGCGTTGGTGTTGCAAATGTGTGACGGTCTTCCGGACCACCCGGTCAGAGCACAACGTTGGTAGGAACAGCGCTGCGCCGAATGGTCTAATCCGGACTGGAGGTCACCGCTTGATCACCTAAAGAAATGGCTTCACGTAAGAGAAAACCCGGCCCTCAGGCCAACGAGAGCGCGATCCCGTCGAGGATGTCGTGCTCGGAGATCACCAATTCGTCAGGACCACTGCGCGTGGCGAACTGCTCGGCCAGCACCTGCACGATCACCGAACCGCCGCCGATCACGTCGACCCGGCCCGGGTGGATCACCGGGTTCGCCGCGCGGGTCGCGTGGTCGGCCGTGAGAAGCGACTGCGCGACACGGTCGATGTCCGCGTGGGAGAGCTTCGAGAGGTGGGTGCGCTCGGAGTCGTACTCCGACAGGCCCTGCGCCACGGCCGTCAAGGTCGTGACCGTCCCGGCGACACCGATCCAGGTCTTGGCGGTGGACACGTCCACGACGTCGAAGGCCTCGGTGAGGACCTTGGCGGCCAGCTCGCGGGCTTCGGCGATCTCGGCCGCTGTCGGCGGGTCGGACTTCAGCGCGCGTTCGGTGATCCGCACACAGCCGATGTCGACCGACTTGGCCGCGATGACCTCGGCCTGGCGGCCGTCCCAGGTCCCGACCACGAGTTCGGTCGAGCCGCCGCCCACGTCGACCACCACGAACGGGCCGTCGTCGGGATCCTGCTCGCCGACGGCGCCGGTGAAGGACAGCCGCGCCTCTTCGTCCCCGCTGATGACTTCGGCCTCGGTGCCGAGCACCTCGCGCGTCATCGCGAAGAACTCGTCGCGGTTGCTCGCGTCACGAGTCGCCGACGTCGCGACCATGCGGACCTTTTCGACGCCCTTGCGGCGCGCGGCGACCGTGTAGTCGGCCAGCGCCTTGCGGGTGCGCTCGAGCGCCTCGGGGGCCAGCCTGCCGGTGGCGTCCACCCCCTGGCCGAGGCGGACGATCCGCATCTCGCGGTGCAGGTCGCGCAGGTCGACCGTCCCGTCGTGACGGGGGGTCAGCTCGGCGACGAGCAGACGGATGGAGTTGGTCCCACAGTCGATCGCGGCAACACGAGGCATGCCGCCAGAGTAGTCAATGCGATCAGGGGGACTTGGTACCGCTGGTTTCCGTCGGCGTCGTTGTCGTGGTCGTTGTGGTCGTCGTCGGCGAAGTACAGGTCTGCGGCGGAGTCGGAGTCGTGGTCGTCGGGCTGGTACTCGTGGTCGGTACCGTCTCCGTCACGGTGACCGTCGGACATTGCGGTGGCTTCGAGCTTGACGGCGATTTCGACGGCGAAGAACCCGAATTCGTCGGCGGCAGCGAACTCGACGGCGGCGGCGTCACCGAACCGGGTGGCGTCGACGGCACCGGAGGCGGCGGCACCGACGCGGGCGGCGGAGCGGCACCGGCGTTCGGGGCGCCGATGGGCACCCTGCTGTCCGGCGTCGGCAGCACACCCGTGCGGTAGGCCTCGGCCCAGATCAACACGGTGTTCACGTAGGTGTCGGAGTTGTTGTAGCGGAAGACGGCCGCGCGCAACTGGTCCGGTTTGGACAGATCGAGCCCGCCGGAGCACAGGTACCGCCCGGTGCCCAGCGCCGCGTCGAAGATGTTGTTCGGGTTGGACTCGCCGTCTCCGTTGCCGTCGGAGGCGTAGCCCTTCCACGTCGACGGGATGAACTGCGTCGGGCCGACAGCGCGGTCCCAGACCGTGTCACCGTCGAATTTGCCGCCGTCGGTGTCCGGGATGGCCGCGAACGGTCCGGCACCGTTGAGCTGCGGGCCGAGGATCGGTTCGAGGGTGTTGCCCTTCGCGTCGACGTAGCCGCCGCGCGCGTGGTTGGACTCGATGCGGCCGACACTCGCGATCAAAGCCCAGTCGATGTGACAGGTGGGCTGTTCGGCGATGAGGATGTCGGCGGCGTTGCGGTACGCGGCGAGCGCGGTGACCGGGATGCCGAGCGGTCCGTTGGGGAGTTCGTCCGCGGGCAGCGGGAGCGGGGTCGGGGCGTTCGGCAGGCTGCCGTCGACACCGATCTGCTGGACGAGCGGGTTCTTCGGGTCATAGCCGCCGACGAGGGCGACGTTGTCGGAATGGACCGTGCTCGCCGTCGCTGCCCAGCTGCCGGCGACGATGACCCCGGCACAGGCCGGGACGATGGCGAGGACACCTCCGGTCACCGCGGCGATCGTGCGGTGCCGGAGACAGAGTCTCCGGACGGCTAGGGGTACGCGTCTCAGGCGAGAGCCCATGGATACCGCACCGGTCACCGCGCCTGGCACGTGCCTCACGCGCATACCTCAGAACCCTCCCGGCGGATCGCGATCCGGCGATCCGGTACTTGCCCAACCCCGTCAACCCCGACCGTGCCCAGCCTGCCGCATACGGTGACCGGTTTCACCCCATAGGGGAGGACCAGTTGGCCGACATCGGGTGAATTAACCCACCTGGAGGAACTATCTGTGCACCAGGGGTCGGTGTTACCCCTGGCAGTCGCCCGACGGCCATCCGTTGGCTTTGAGCAGCGCGAGGGTTTCGTCGCCGAACGGATTCACACCGGGGCCGACGGCGAGCGTGTGCGCCAGGTGGACGTGCAGGCATTTGACGCGTCCGGGCATCCCGCCCGCGCTGACCTCGTGGCCGAGCGGGTCGATGGCGTCGCGTTCGGCGAGGTAGCTCTCGTGGGTCCGCTGGTAGGCGGCCGCCAGCTCGGGGTCCTCCGCGAGCCGGTCGGTCATCTCCTTCATCAGCCCGGACGCCTCGAGCGTGCCCACCATCGAAGTCAGCTTCGGGCAGGTCAAGTAATAGAGCGTCGGGAACGGGGTGCCGTCGTCGAGGCGGGGGCTGGTCTGCACGACCGACGGGTGGCCGCTCGGGCAGCGCGCGGCGACGGCACGCAGCGCACGGGGTGCCCGGCCGAGCTGTTCCGCGATGATCTCGCGGTCGGCGTCGGTCACGGGCTCGAAGGAAGACTTTTCCGTGCTGTTCACGCCCATAAGGCTAAACGCCCGGCTGAAGGACGCTTTCCCCGCATAGGACGTGGTGAAAGCTCCCTTCACCGCATCTCATGCGGCGAAGGTCCCCTTCAGCCGCCCGCGACCTGATCCCACAGCTTCTCGTACCAGGAGCCCGCGGGCACCGGCTGCTGACCTTGCGGCTGTCCCGGTGCGGGCGCCTTGTCCTCGGGGAGCTGCACGATGTACGGCGTCTCGCCGGGCTTCACGAAACCGAACCGCTTCCGCGCCTCCGCCTCGATCTGCGCGGGATCGCTCAGCTCGGCCTTGCGGCCTTCCAGCTGGGTGACGCTTCTCTGCAGTTCGGACTGCAACTGCTGCTGCTCGTTCACCTCGGACTTCTGGCTGAGGTACGTGCGCAGCGGGACGGCGATGGTGAACGCGAGCGCGCACACCACGATCGCCACCACGGCGGCCCGGCGGGTGGTGGACATTCCGAGCACCTTCGCGGCACCCGATGCCCGTTTCGCCGCCAGGCTGCGGCGCAGCCGGGTTCGGGCGCGGACCTCCGTCGTCGTCGTGCGACGGGCGCGCTCCGGACGGCGGCCCCTGCTGGAGCCACCGCCGCCCGCGCGCCCGCTGCTACGACGGGTCGTCCGCGCCCTCCCCCGGTCCGCCATGGCTGATTACCCCTCCGGGCTGAACCGCGGGAACGCGAGGTCGCCGGCGTAGCGGGCCGCGTCGGCGAGGGTCTCCTCGATGCGGAGCAGCTGGTTGTACTTGGCGATCCGCTCGCCGCGCGCCGGGGCGCCGGTCTTGATCTGGCCGACACCGGTCGCGACGGCCAGGTCGGCGATGAAGGTGTCCTCGGTCTCGCCGGACCGGTGGCTCATCATCGACTTGTAGCCGTACGAGGTGGCCAGCGAGATCGCGTCGAGGGTCTCCGACAGCGTGCCGATCTGGTTGACCTTCACCAGCAGCGCGTTGGCGGCGCGGCGGGTGATGCCTTCTTCGAGGCGGTCCGGGTTGGTGACGAACAGGTCGTCGCCGACCAGCTGGACCTTCTCGCCGATCTCGGTGGTCAGCTGGACCCAGCCGTCCCAGTCGTCCTCGCTCAGCGGGTCCTCGATGGACACGAGCGGGTAGTCGCGGACGAGCTCGCCGTAGTAGGCGGACATCTGCTCGGCGCTCTTCTTCGCGCCTTCGAAGGTGTACGCGCCGTCGGAGAAGAACTCCGTCGCGGCGACATCGAGCGCGAGCGCGACGTCGCGGCCAGGGGCGTACCCGGCCTTCTCGATCGCCTGAAGGATCAGGTCGAGCGCCTCGCGGTTGTTCTTCAGACTGGGCGCGAAGCCGCCTTCGTCGCCGAGGCCGGTGGCCAGGCCGCGACCCTTCAGGACCGACTTCAGCGAGTGGTAGACCTCGGTGCCCCAGCGCAGGGCCTCGCGGAACGACTCGGCGCCGATCGGCGCGATCATGAATTCCTGGATGTCGACATCGGTGTCGGCGTGCGCGCCACCGTTGAGGATGTTCAGCATCGGCACCGGCAGCACGTGCGCGTTCGGCCCGCCGAGGTAGCGGAACAGCTCCAGCTCGGCCGACTCGGCGGCGGCCTTCGCGACGGCGAGCGAAACGCCGAGGATGGCGTTCGCGCCGAGGCGGGACTTCGCCGGCGTGCCGTCGAGGTCGACCAGCTTCTGGTCGACGATGCGCTGGTCCACGGCGTCGGTGCCGACCAGGTCCGGGCCGATCTCGTCCAGGACGGCCGCGACCGCGCGCTCGACACCCTTGCCGTTGTACCGGCCGGTGTCGCCGTCACGCAGCTCGACGGCTTCGTGTTCGCCGGTGGACGCACCCGAGGGGACCGCGGCCCGCGCCAGCGTGCCGTCGTCGAGAGCCACCTCCACTTCGACCGTCGGGTTGCCTCGCGAGTCCAGAATCTCGCGAGCGCCTACCTGCTCGATGAGCGCCACGCCATGCTCCTCATGTGGGTTGTGCCTGCGGTGACCGCGCCCAGCCTAGCCGTCGGCGCCGTTCACCCGTTGGAGGCACGCGCCACAATGCGCCCCGACCAGACCTACGAGTCGGTTGGTTCACCTGCGCGAACTTCCCGCCAACCGGACGGAAGCTCGACGGTGTCGGAGAACTGCTGCCAGAAGGTCCAGCTGTTCCCGCCGATGTCGGAGACGGTGAACACGCGGGCGCCGTAGGGCTGATCCTGGGGCGCGTCGATGTCGGCGTCGTCGCCCAGCGCGGCGCGGACGCGCTCGTACTGCGCGTCGGCGTCGGGGACGTACACGATGTTCAGCTGCCCGACCGGGCCGTCGACGCCCTTCGCCTGCCAGTACTCGGGGCCGACCCCGGCCAGCTGGATCTTCGCCGGACCGGCGCACAGCGTGGCCTGGAACACCTCTCCGGAGGCGTCGGCGAAGCGCACTTCCTCGGTGAACCCGAACACTCTGACCAGCCATGCGACCGCCTCGGTCGCGTCGGCGTAGTAAAGGTACGGCGCGAGACCGAGGTAACCGGGCTCGGTTTCGGGCCTATCCGCTTCGGCACTGCTCATGGCAGGACAGTCCACCATGACCGTTTCAGCGCCTCGTGAACGGCCCTGCCCCCGCGTATCATGGAGCGGACCATGATGGATGCCGAACCCGCCCCAGAACCCGGTCAGGACCCGTCCGGCGAGTCGCGGTTCCGTGCCTTCCGACAGGCGGAGGCACTGGTCGAAAGCCGCAGGCCGCTCGACGCCCTCAAAGCCCTCGAACCCCTGCTCGAAGAGGAAACCGACAAACCGAGTGTCCAGTTGCTGGCAGGCCGCGCGTACTTCCACTCCGCACAGTTGCGCCGGGCGGAACGCGCCTTCACCCGGGTGCTGGAACTGGACCCCACCGATCATTACGCCCGGTTCGTGCTCGGGCGGACCCTCCAGCGCCTCGGCCGGTTGACCGAGGCGCTCGCGCAGATGCGGATCGCGTCGGCGATGCATCCGATCCCGGAGTACCTGGAAGCGATCAGCGAGGTCAGCGCGCGGATCGCGTTGCGCGACTGACCCGCTCGCCGCCGCAGGGAGCAAGGGACCTTTGCTCTCATTTGGACTTGGCCCGCAGGTGAGCCCGCTCGCCCTGCTTGCCGAACAGCACCAGCAGCTCCACCGGGCCCGGCCCCGCGCTCCCGAACCAGTGCGGCACCCGTGTGTCGAACTCCGCGGCCTCGCCGGGCCCCATCGTGAAGTCACGGTCGCCGAGCACCGCCCGCAACCGTCCACTGAGGACGTACATCCATTCGTAGCCCTCGTGTGTCCGCTGCACCGGTTCGATGTCCTCGACCGGGATCAGCAGTTTGAACGCCTGCGGCTGGCCAGGCTGCGCGGTCAGCGACCAGGCGGTGAACCTGCCGAACTTCTGCGCTTTCATCCGGACGCGGGGATCCGCCGGTTCGGGTTCGCCGACCAGTTCGTCGAGTGGGACCTGATGTGCCGCCGACAGCGTGAGCAGCAGCTCCAGCGTGGCCTTCCGGCTGCCCGATTCGAGCCGCGAGAGCGTACTGGCGGAGATCCCCGTCGCCTCCGAAAGCGCGGAAAGGGTGGTGCCGCGTTCCTTGCGAAGCTGCTTGAGCTTCGGGCCGACCTCGGCGAGCCGCCGTTCGATGTCCTCCATGTCCCCAGTTTGCCAAATCGGCAATGAACTTTGCCAACTTTCGAAGAAATACGGATGCTCGGGAGCATGAACAACGACTACGACGTAGTGATCATCGGTGGTGGCGTCGCCGGCCTCAGCGCGGCGCTGGTCCTGGGCAGGGCACGGCGCAAGGTCGTCGTGATCGACGGCGGCACCCCGCGCAACGCGCCCGCCGCGCACGCGCACGGCTTCCTGACCAGGGACGGCATTCCACCCAAAGAACTGCTGGAGATAGGCCGTGACGAGGTCCGCGGCTACGGCGTCGAGATCGTCGAGGACGTCGTCCACCGGTTGCGGCACGACAAGGCGGTGGAACTGGCGAGCGGCCGGGTCGTCAGCGGTCGCCGCATCGTGGTGACCACCGGGCTGGCCGACGAACTGCCGGACGTCCCCGGCGTCGCGGAGCGTTTCGGCGCCGACGTGCTGCACTGCCCGTACTGCCACGGTTGGGAAGTGCGCGATCAGCGCTTCGGCGTGCTCGCGACCTCCGAGAAATCGGTCCACCAGGCGCTGATCGTCTGGCAGTGGAGCAAGGACTTGACCTTCTTCACCCATACACAGCAGATCTCGGCCGAAGACCGGGCGAAGCTGACCGGGCTGGGCATCCGGATCGTCGACGGGAAGGTGTCCGAGCTGGCCGTCGAGAACGACCGGCTGACCGGGGTCCGGCTCGTCGACGGCGAGTTCGTCGAACGCGATGTCGTGTTCGTCGGCCCGAAGTTCGTCCCGCACGACCGGCTTCTCGCCCAGATCGGCTGCACGCGCACCGAAAGCGGCTCGATCGCGGTGGACGCGCAGGGCCGCACGAACGTGGACGGTGTCTGGGCGGCGGGGAACGTCGTCGATCCGATGGCGCAGCTGGTCGTCGCGGCGGGCGACGCCTACCGGATGGCGTCGGCGCTCAACTTCGACCTGGTGCTCGAGGATCAGGGCGCGACGCTGGCGTCCGCGTAGGCGTCGGCCGCGCTGAAGACCTCCTGGGCGTAGGGCACGGCCGGGTTGAACGTCCGCATCGCCTTCCACCAGCCGGCCGGGGTGGCGACGTCGTCGCCGTCCGCGCACAGGTAGCGGGAGGTGGCGAAGGCGGCGTCGTCGCGGTCCTTCGGGTCCGGCTGCTTGCCGTCGCTCCTGGCCCGGGCGGCGTGCTTGGCCCACACGTCGGGCGGGAGCGTGATCGGACCGGGCCTGCCCTGCGCCGCCTCGACATGGGAGATGCCCGCGAGGGTCGCCCACGAGAGGTGACAACCCGGCTTCTGCCGCCGAAGCCACATCTCGGCGCGGCCGTAAGCGGACAGTTCGGTTTCGGACAGCCGGGTCTTCGCCGCCACCCGTTTCGCCCAGGTCTCGAGTTCGGCCGCGTCGGAAACGGTGGGCCGGTCGGGCGGCGCGGCGAGCCCGGCGCGCGGCGTCGCCACCCCCGGCTGAGGTTTCTGGTCAGGGACCGCGAGCGCGGGCTGGGGCTGCGCCGGCGGGGGCGGTTCCTCCCCGCCCGGCCGGTTCACGCCGACGGTCATGATCAGCACCACGCCCGTGAGCACGAGCCCGCCCGCGAACGCGAGCCTGGGGACGTACGGCGGCAGAGGGCGCGCGGGGTGCTCCGGGGCGTCGGTGCTCGACTGGGTGGTTTCGGCCACCCGGTCAGGTTACTTCGCCACACTGCCGGGCGATGACCCATTCGGCTTACGAAGCCGGCTGACGGTGAAGCGGATCGGCGATTCCGGCTGTCGCGAAAGTACCGGCACCGCACGCTTGACCTCAAGTTAAGTGGAGATCGCAGACTGGATCCATGTTCAGTGAAGCGGAACTCGACTACCTCGCCACCCAGGGACTCGGACGGCTCGCGACGGCGCAGCCGGACGGCACGCTGCAGGTCAGCCCGGTCGGTTACACCTACAACACCGAGACCGGCACGATCGACATCACCGGCTACGAACTGGCGAAGAGCAAGAAGTTCCGGAACGTGGCCGCCAACGGGCAGGCCGCGTTCGTGGTGGACGACATGCCGTCGCAGGATCCGCCGAGGATCCGCTGCCTCGAGATCCGCGGCCGGGCCGAGGCGCTGACCGGCGCCAACACCCCCGACGGCCATCTCGACGGCGCGGTGATCCGGCTCCACCCCTCGCGGATCATCAGCCTCGGCGTCGACGACCCGGACCACGACCCGCTCGATCTCGTCCCGCACAACCGAAACGTCTGACCGGGGACGTCATGAAAGGGTCGTTCCTGACGAATTTCGTCAGGAACGACCCTTTCCGGACACTTCGGCGAAGTCAGCGACGGGCGCCGTAGACCGCGTAGGCGCCGGAGCCCACGACGGCGAACACCACGGCGGTCCACAGGGCTGCCGCCACATCGGCGGGTTGGAACAACCAGGTCGCCACCAGGTTCACGGTGTCCGTACCCGACGACGCCATCATGACCACGAAGGCGACCAGGAGCGCGAGCAGCGGCAACGTCCACCCGAAGGCCCCGCCGAACAGCACCGCGGCGAGCCCCGCGAGACCGAGCAGCCCGGCCGCGTTCCGCACGATGATCTCCACCGGAATCCGCTCCGCCTCCCACAGCCGCGGCAGGAGCACGGCTCCGACGCCGAGGCCGCCGATCAGCAGCAGATGCAGGCCGCGACGAGGTAGCCACCGGATCGCGGCGGTCCGGTCGAGATCGACGTCCTGCCCGCTCAGCCCGGTGGCCGTCACCGCGACCGCCACCGCGAGCGCGAGGGAAACCGGGATCTCCGACCAGCGGTCCCGAGCCAGGAACCACAGCACGGCCATGCTCACCACCAGCGCCGCGAACGACGCGGGCATGGCACGCGAGCGCGCGTACAGCACCGCCCATCTCATCGGGCGCCGCCGAGGAGGATGTCGAGCTGATTGCCCTGGCAGGTCAGGGCCGCCTGCCGCTGCGCGATGATCCGCGTGCGCTGCACGTCGGGCGGCAAGGCCCGGAAGGTCTCCCAGTCGCTGAGGACCTCGTTCTTCTTCTCTTCGCTCAGCCAGGAACCCTCGAGCATCTTCCACTCACCGAGGAACCAGCTCGACGTGATCGACCGCGCGGTGAGTTCGTCCAAAAAGGCCCTGTCGGCGCCATAGATGGTGTAGCAAGTCGGCGTCCCGACGCCGGCGACCAGTTCCCGCGTCATGTCCTCCGCATTCTCGGCCGAGCGGAAGGACCAATTCAGTAAGTCGACCAAGAGGGTGTCGGCGGCACGCGGCGGCACCTCGTCGGAAGCCACCCGCCGGTTCAAGGCCGTGACCCTGACCGGTGCGTCCGGCAGTGTTCCCAAGAGCCGCAACGCTTCTTTGCCAGGCCCGGCGATACGGGCTAGGTCGGCTTCGAGCATGCGAGGAACACAGACCGGGCCGTCGCAGACCATCACCGTCGCGCGAGGGTCGACGGTCTTGGCCTCGGCGTAGGTCGCGGGCAGGATGGGCATCGCGATCGCGACCGCCACCAGCACGGGAACGACGGAGAGTGCCTTCGTCCGCTTGGAACGAGCCGCCAGCAGAAGGAATCCGGTCACGGCCAGTCCGGCGAGCCAGACCCCCTGTCCGAGATCCACCCGGCTCGCGGTGGTGATGAACGGATCGTTGGTGACGTCCATCGCGGGAGAGAGTGAGTAGGCCCAGGCCGGAACAGCGCCTACGAGCACGCTGCCCTGCGACCCGCCGATCTCCAACACGAGCACGGTCACGAGAGCGGCGACGGCCACCGCGGGCGCGGTCAGCGGATGCGGCAGCAACCGGCCGATCCCCAGCCCGATCCAGGCTCCCGCGAGCATCGCGAGCACACCGACCACGACGAGCGGCAGCCAGCCGAAGGTGAAGAACGCGCCGCTGAAGATCACTTGGACGGCGCCGACGGCGAAGATCAGCAGATAACCCAGGGCCAGCAGGCCGCCCAACGCACCGGCGAGTTTCGCGGCGCGGTGCCAGCCTGGCCGCGGCATCGTGGTGAGCAGTTCGGTCATCCCGGACCGGCTGTCCCGCATGCCTTGGATGACCCCGGCGCCGATCGCGATCGGCCACAGGAAGACCAGCAGGAACCGGCTCCACTCCGCGGCGGGCACCCAGTTCTCGTCCCAGGCGAGCGGTGCCTTCGACCACGGCCCGCTGAACGAATACAGGAATCCGAACGCGACGACGAGGATGGCGAGCGTCGCCCAGGGGGCGATGGAACGGCGGAGTTCGGTCCGCAGGATACGAGTGTTCACCAGTTCCCCCTCCCCGGCTCGTGCCCCAGCAGCGCCGAGTAGCCGCGCTCTATCGGGCTGTCTCCGACGTACTCCTCGCTCCCGGCCGCGGCCAGCTCGTCCGGCGTCCCTTGGAAGACGAGTTTCCCGTTTTCGAACAGGACGACGTCGGTGCAGGCCGTCGCGACGTCCTCGACGAGATGCGTCGAGACCACCACGCAGGCCTCACGGCCGATTTCCTGAAGGAGGTCCCGGAACCGCACGCGCTGCGCGGGGTCGAGTCCGGCGGTCGGCTCGTCCAGCAGGAGGAGGTCCGGATCGTTCACGATCGCCTGCGCGATCCCGACCCGCCGCACCATGCCGCCGGACAGCGTCTTCATCCGGTCGTCGGCGCGATCGGCGAGACCGACCCGTTCGATCGACCGCTGCACCGCTCCCGGGATGTCTTCCTTCGCCATTTCCTTCAGCCACGCGATGTACTCGACGAACTCGCGGACGGTGAAACGTTTGTAGAAACCGAAATTCTGCGGCAGATAGCCGATACGGCGGCGTAGGCGGCGCTGATCGGTGAGTCCCCCGACGGATTCACCGAGCAGCGCCAGCCCTCCCTCCGCCGGCCGGAGCACCGTCGCCAGTGCCCGGATCAGCGTGGTCTTCCCCGCCCCGTTCGGGCCGAGCAGACCGTGCACCCCCGTGCCGAGTTCCAGGTCGAGCCCGTTCACGGCGAACTTGCGTTTGCCGACCCGGACCTTCAGTCCCTCCGCCTTGATCTGCCACGCGTAGGTCGTCGGTGCGACCTCCGCGGCCCCGACAGCACGCATCATGTCCTCCCCTTCGTTCATCGTTCGGATCCGGTGAGCAGGCCGAAGACGCTCCGCCGGAGCACCACCACGACCGCGGTCAGCGCGAAGATCGCACCCCACACCGGGAGCAGCCGGGGTTCGAGCGCGGTGGCACGCCCCTGTGAAGCCACCGCGGGTGCCAAGATCACCGCCGCCCAGATCCCGGCCAGGACGTAAGCCGCCCGCACCACCCCGATCAGCCCGCCGAGCGCGAGCGTCCCGGTGGTGAAGGCCAGGCTCGGCAGGAGACCGAGCCCGAATCCGTCGCCGCCGAGCCAGCCCGAGAGGGCCTGTATCGGCAAGACGACGGCAAGGACCGCCGTCGTCCGGCGCAGCAGCAGGTACAGCCCGGCCCGCGGCGTGGAAGTGACGAGTTCGTAGGCGGGATCGAGCCCCTTGGACCACGACACCGCGACCCCGAGCACCGGCAGCAGCGGCGAGAAGAGCTGGACGAACGAGTACCCCTCGGTCCCGGTGAATCCGACCCAGTCCAGCAGGAAGCCCAATGCCGGGATCAGGACGATCATCACCAGCCACGGCAGCATCACCGGCGTCACCCAGGTGTGCAGGCGCCCGGCCCACCGACTTCGCATCGGCCCGGGCCCCGCTTCGGCGAGTTTCGAATCCAATCCGGCCCAGACGTCGTCCACCAGCGCAGACACCGCCGGCATGCTGACCGCGGACAGCCTTCCCCGGCATTCCGCACAGGATTCGAGATGGGCTTCGACGGCCCAGACCTCGTCACCGGCCAAGCCGTCGTCCCCGCGGACGTAACCGGCGAGGAGCTGTTCGGACACGTGTTCCTTGTTCACGACAGCGCCTCCCGCATCGCGATCCGAGCCCGCCTGGCGCGGGTTTTGACGGTTCCTTCCGGCAGGCCGAGCAGGACCGCGGTCTCGCGGACGGTCAGTCCGTCGAGCACCATGGCCTGCAGGACCTGGCGTAGTTCGGGAGCGAGCCGGCGCAGCGCGTCGCCGACGTGGTCGCCGACCGCACCGGCCAGCGCCTCGTCCTCGGCGGCGGGCGCGACGGCCGCTTCGGCGACCGGCAGCGGCTGCGCGTATTTCGCCCGGCGGCGGAAGGCGTCGACCAGCCGCCGCGCGGCGATCGTCCACAGCCAGCCGACGGCGCTCCCGCCGACCGCGGAACCGGCGAACGCCCCCGCCGCGCGCCAGACCGCGAGGTAGGTCTCCTGCATCACCTCGGCGACGATCTGCTCGTCGGCGCAGCGACGGCGCAGGCGCACGGCCAGCCACGGCGACGTGCGGCGGTAGAGCTCCTCGAACGCCGCCCGGTCACCTTTGGCCGTGCGGCGGACGAGCTGCTCTTCGTCCGGTTCCGTTCCCTTCACACCCGGCAAGACGCGGGGGCCGTCGAAACGGTTCTCACTCGATTGTGTTCCGCGTCACAAGGGCCGACTGCTCACGTGGAGGTGTGAACCGGCCGTCAGGAAGTCGGCCAGAACTTGCGCCAGCCGTCGGCCTCCAGCGTCGTCGGTTCCAGACCGGCGTCACGCGCGGCCTGTTCGGCGTCGCGGATGTCGCGCGCGAACCGCTTCGCCACGGCACGGAGCTCGCCTTCGGGATCGATTCCCGCCCGGCGCGCGGTCGCGGCCACCCGGAACAACTGGGCCGCCGCTTCGGAACCTTCGGGGAACAGGTCGAGCGGGATCCCGGCACGGCCGCTGCGCTGCCCGAGTTTCCCGGCGAGCGCCACGGCGGGCTGGCCGAGCGCGACACCGTCCACAATGGACTGGCGGCTCTTCTCGGCCTGTTTCAGTTCTTCCCACTTGAGGTTCTGGTCGCTGACGGTCTCGACCCGGGGAGCGTCGGCGAAGACATGCGGATGACGGCCGACGAGTTTCGCGACCAGTTCGGAAGCGACCTCGTCGATCCCGAACGGATCTTCCGTGTCTTCGAACGCGACGCGCGCGTGGAAGAGCACCTGGAGCAGGACGTCGCCGAGTTCCTCGCGCAAGGCGGCCCGGTCGCCCTCCTCGATCGCGTCGAGCAGCTCGTAGGTTTCCTCGACCAGGTACTGCCGCAGCGACTCGTGTGTCTGGACGGCGTCCCACGGGCATCCACCCGGCGAGCGGAGGCGGTCCATCACGTCGGCGGCCTCGACCAGCGGCGGAACGGGCGCTTCGACCACCCGCGCACCGGCCCCGATCAGCGCCGCGGCCTTCGGTTCCCTTCGCGAACCGGCGATGAGCACGAGGTCGCGCACCTGCGTGTCACCGAGCGCCGGTACCCCGAAGACCTCGGGATCGACATCGGAAGCCGCGTACACGGCACTGCTGCTCCGCAGGATCGGAAGTGCCGCGGCGGGCAGCGTCGCCCCACGGGCGATCACGACGACGGCAGCGGTCACGGGTTTTGCTGGGCGGCACCGTGCACAGGCAGCACGATGCCCTTCTTCGAAGCTTCGTTGGGCGCGAGGTCCATGCCGACAACATCCCACACGCCGTAGCGCGGGTTCACCTTGAGGTCGACCTGGTCGAGGTAGGACTGGAGGAGCCGGACACCGACCTTCGCCAGCTGCTGAGCGCTGGGCTGCGCGGCCTGATCCGAAGCGACGGGCTTGTCGGCGGTCCGCTCACGCACCACGACGACGACCCACAGCGGCTGCTGCGGTGTCGGCTTGAACGCGGCGACGGTGTTGGGTTCGAGACCGAAGAGGACGGTGGCCGCGGTCGCGGGCGACTGCATCGCCGGCAGTTTCTGCCCGGTGCCCGCCTGCATACCGGGCGTCTGCTCGTCCTGCGCGATCAGCTCGGCCGCCGCGGTCGGCGAGGCGGCGAAGCGCCGGGCCTTCTCGATCGCCTGCTCGCGCAACTGGTCCGCGTCGGCACCGGTGGCGTCGGTCGAGGAGACCGAGCTGAAGTCGAACGAGACGCTGAGCTTGTCCAGGTACTTCATCGCGAGCTGGGTCTGGATAGCCGCGTCGACCAGGGATTCACGGTGGTCCCGCACCCTCGCCACGAGCTGCTGGACGCTGAGTTCGGGATCGTCCTGCGGGTTGGCCTCCATCGGCTTCGCCAGCGGATCCTTCTGCAACGCGTTCACCACGAGGGACTCGTCGACCCCGATGCCTTCCCGCTGACCGGCGCGCACGGTGAGGTCGTGCAGGATCTCCTGGCGGACGATCTCGCGGCCGACGAGGTCGAGCTTGTGCTCCTTGGCGAGCTGCTGCCCGTACGGGTGCTCACGAACCGCCTTGTCGATCAGCTCCTGCACGCGATCCACCGAAACGGTCTTGCCGCCGACGATCACCGCCGTACCGACCTGCCCGGGTCCGGCGTTGCATCCGGCGAGGAGGAGAGAACCGGCAAGAACCCCGACCAGCGCGCGACGGCGCCCCATGATCCGCATCACAGCGCCTACCCTCTCACACCGCTCCTGGCGTGGAAACCAGTCGTGAGTGGCGATTCGGGTTCTAACCCGAATCGCCACTCACGACCAACTGAACGCGAAACACCGGCCGGCGGGCAAGCGGGCCCGCACGGCCGGTGAGCGGCTCAGGTGAAAGTGACTCAGGTGAAGGTGACTCAGTCGAGGGCGGCGTCGTCCAGGAGCGCCGACTCGGCGCCGAACTCGCGGAGTTCGTCGCGGATCACGGTGTAGGCCAGCCCCTGGGGATAGCCCTTGCGGGCGAGGAAGCCCAGCAGGCGGCGGATCGCCGCCTGCTCGTCGACGTTGCCCAAGGAGCGCATGCGCTTCCGTACCAGCTCTCGGGCGCGCTGCTCCTCTGCCTCTCGGTCCACCTCGTCGGCGGCCTGGACGGCGATATCCCCATCGATTCCTTTGCGTTTGAGTTCGGCTACGAGGGCATTCCGTGCCAGGCCCATGTTGGCATGGCGGGAACGAACCCACATCTCGGCGAACTCGGCGTCGTTGATGAGCCCTGCCTGGTCCAGCTTACCGAGCAGGGTCTCCGTCGTCTCCTCGTCGAAGCCCTTGCGCTTGAGGGCCTGACGTAGTTCCTCCGCGGAGCGCGGGCGCGCGGCCAGGAGATCGAAGCAGATCTCCTTGGCCTTCTTCCTCCGCTCGTCCGGCGGCAGCTCCGCCGGATCCACTTTGGGCGGACGCATTCAGCTACCACTCCTCAGAAGTCCCACAACGAATCGGCACCCGAGCCCCGAAAGGCACGGAGAAGGGAGCAGGGCGAGCGCACCTCGCCCAATCCCCTCGTTTCCCTAGAAGTCGACCGGCGCGGGGGCGGCTTCGGCGTCGACAACGGCGCCGATGCCGAGCTTCTCCTTGATGCGCTTCTCGACCTCGTTGGCGATGTCCGGGTTCTCGAGCAGGAACTTGCGCGCGTTCTCCTTGCCCTGGCCCAGCTGGTCGCCCTCGTAGGTGTACCAGGCGCCGGACTTGCGCAGGATGCCCTGGTCGACACCCATGTCGATCAGCGAGCCCTCGCGGGAGATGCCCTTCCCGTACAGGATGTCGAACTCGGCCTGCTTGAAGGGCGGCGCGACCTTGTTCTTCACGACCTTGACGCGGGTGCGGTTGCCGACGGGCTCGCCGCCGTCCTTGAGCGTCTCGATCCGGCGGACGTCCAGACGGACCGACGCGTAGAACTTCAGCGCCTTACCACCGGTCGTGGTCTCCGGGGAGCCGAACATGACGCCGATCTTCTCGCGCAGCTGGTTGATGAAGATCGCGGTGGTGCCGGAGTTGCTCATCGCACCGGTCATCTTCCGCAGCGCCTGGCTCATCAGCCGGGCCTGGAGACCGACGTGGCTGTCACCCATCTCGCCCTCGATCTCGGCGCGCGGCACGAGCGCGGCGACCGAGTCGATGACCAGGATGTCGAGCGCGCCGGAGCGGATCAGCATGTCCGCGATCTCGAGCGCCTGCTCACCGGTGTCCGGCTGGGAGACCAGCAGCGCGTCGGTGTCGACGCCGAGCTTCTGGGCGTAGTCCGGGTCCAGCGCGTGCTCCGCGTCGATGAACGCGGCGATGCCGCCGTTCCGCTGCGCGTTGGCGACCGCGTGCAGCGCGACGGTGGTCTTACCGGAGGACTCCGGACCGTAGATCTCGATGACCCGGCCACGGGGCAGGCCGCCGATCCCGAGCGCGACGTCGAGCGCGATGGCACCGGTGGGGATGACCTCGATCGGCACACGGCCCTCTTCACCGAGGCGCATGACCGAGCCCTTGCCGTACTGCTTGTCGATCTGGGCGAGGGCCAGTTCGAGCGCCTTGTCCTTGTCGGGTGCTGCTGGTGCCATGGAGTCCACCTCGTTGGTTGAGCCGGTAAGGCTTGTTTCAGTTCTGAGCTGTCGGGTCCGACGCTACGGGCGACCACCGACAATTCCAGGCCTCGCGCCCAAGCTGTGGATCGCTGACCCCGTTGTGGACAACACCATAGACGAACACGTGTTCGAGGCCATTGCCGACACGCCGTTGCGCTAGAGTTCTTGCCCCTTTGCCGAGGTCAGCGCCGCTCCGGCGGGATCTCGAAGGCGTCGCAGACCGCCCGCCAGACGTCTTTGGCCGAGGTTCCCGCGTCGAGGGCCTGTTCGACGGTCTGCCCCCCGAGTTCACCGAAGACGTGATCTCTGGAGAGGGTTTCCGCACGTCCGGGACCGAATTCGTCGGCCATCAGCCGCCGGAAGACCGTGATACGCATCGGGTGAAGTCTAGCCCCGCCTCGGGCACGAAACGCGTGAAGGCCCCCTTCCCTCGGCCGAGCCGAGAGAAGGGGGCCCTCACGCGCTAACAGCGGGAATCACTCGCCCGGCTGGACGCTCTTTTCGAAGTAGTCGGCCAGTTCGCCCGGCGTCGGGTTCTGTCCTTCGGCCGGGACCTGGTAGATGAAGCCGACCAGCGGCCGGTCGGTCACGGTGAACACCAGTACGGCGGCGTTCCGCCCGGCGGCCGAGGAGTACTGGCCTTCCAGGGCGTTGCCGACCCATTTGGCCTCGGTGCGGTCCCCACCGGCCGCTTTGAGCAGTCCGTCGGTGTAGGCCTTGAGCTTGTCCGCGGAGTCGCTCTGCAGATAGGTCACCTGGGTTCCGGCCCGGCCGGGGGCGGAGCAGGTCGACGTCACGCCGAGGTCCTCGGCCGGTTTCGCCGGTCCGTTGCCCATGCCGGGTTTGCAGTCACCGGTGTCGGCGATCTTCCCGGCGAGCTGGCGCAGGCAGCCGGTGAGGCCCTTGTCGTCGGCCGCGCCGGGCACCTTGCACTCGTCGGCGGTGTAGGTGGTCGCCGACGAGGACGTCAGGAAGTAGGTGAGCCCGGCGGCGATCAGCACGACGACGGCCGCGATGGCGCCGATGACGAGCGGCTTCTTCTTGCTCGCGGGCGCCTTGTCCCCGGCGCCCTGCCCGGCCAGCGAGTACGTCGGGAAGTTCGCCGGCGCGGGCTGCTGCACCTGCTGCGGGCCGCTGTTCGGGTAGCCAGACTGCGGGAAACCGCCGGACTGGCCGGGGCCCCCGCCCGCGTAGCCGGGGATCGACGCGACCTGCTGCGGCGGCGGCGCGTACGGACCCGAAACGCCGGGGTGTGCGCCGGTTCCCGCCGCGACCTGACCTTCGACGCCCTGCGTACGCGAGCTGATGCCGTCGGAAGCGACGTGCTGGGCGCCGAGCGCGACCGCGGTCTCCGGCTGGTCGAGGCTGCCGGGGACGACGCCGAGCTTCTCCGCGATCAGGCTGCCGACCAGCGGGAGACGGCTCGAACCGCCGACGAGGTAGATGCCGGCGAGCCGGTCCGGGGTCATCCCGGCGGAGCGGACCACGCGCGCCATCAGCTCGACACTGCGCAGCATCGACGGCCGCACCAGCGCTTCGAGTTCGCCTCGCGTGACGAGGACGTCCTCGAACGGCTCCGGCATCGGGACCTCGGTCTGCGGATGCCGCGAGAGGGCCTCCTTCGCCGCCTTCACGTCCTCCTGCAGCGCGCGGCGCGTCCGCCGGTCCGGAGTGGACTCAGGCCGCAGAACCCGCTGCCAGCGCTGGGGATCCTTATGCGAGACCTCACGCCCGACGTGCACCAGCAGCGCCTGGTCGACGTCGAGGCCGCCGAGGTCGGGAAGGCCGTCTTCGGCGACGACGGTGAAGCCGCCGTTCGGGGTCGCGCCGACGATCGCGACATCGAAGGTGCCGGCGCCGAGGTCGTACACGGCGAGTGCCTGCCCGGGCGCGAGCGTCTTGCCGGGGAACGACGCGAAGTGCGCGGCCGCGGCGACGGGCTCGGGGACGAGCACCAGGTTGCCGCCCATCCCTGCGAGCCGGGCGGCGGACAGAAGCACGTTGCGGCGGGTCTGGCCCCACTGCGCGGGGTGGGTGAGCCGGACCTCGTCGGGGAGCTCGCCGCCGAGCTGGCGGGTGGTCTCGTCGAGGACGCGGCGCAGGATCGCGGCCAGCACCTCGGTGACCGGAATGACGTCGGTGCCGAGCAGGAGCGTCTGCTCGTCGACCCGGCGTTTGGGGTTGGGCTCGAAGCGCGTCGGGTCCAGCCGGGCCCGGCGTTCGGCGTCCCGGCCGACCATGATCGTGCCGTCCTCGGTGGCGAACACCGCGGACGGCATGTTGGCCGAACCGTCGACCTCGACCACCCGCGGCGGCCTCCCGTGCGCCGAAAGGACGGCCACGGTGTTGGACGTCCCGAGGTCCACCGACAGGATCCGCACAGCACTTACCCCTTCACAGACGAACGGCGACCGCCCCAGCACTGATCCGGTCGCGCTGGCCGTGATGCTCCCATGAGCGAGGTCACCGTACGTGCGGAACCCGCCGAACTCGTCCCCGACCGGGTGCCGTGTCACAGGGCTCCGTGTCTGTTGGTGAACCCGCATCCGCGATCGACGTCGGCAGGACGCAGCCTGGTCGTCGTGGTGAAGCTGATCTCTTCGGGCGCCCTGCCACCGCGATAGCGGGGCCTTCGGCCGGGGCGGGTTCACGCGTTCTGTCCTGTTGGCAGGCCCGTCTCAGCTCCGCCGACCAGGGCTCGGAGCGAAACTGTCGGTGGTCCGGCGCACTATGGAGGGCGTGGCAGACGTACTCGACCTCTTCTCCCCCGCGACCAGGGACTGGTTCACCGGGGCCTTCGCCGCGCCCACCCTGGCGCAGGAGGGGGCGTGGCGTGCCGCGCACGCGAAGGAACACGCGCTGGTCGTGGCCCCCACGGGCTCCGGCAAGACGCTCTCGGCGTTCCTCTGGGCGCTGGACAGGCTGTCGGTCGAGCCGCCGCCGTCCGAGCCGCGGAAACGCTGCCGCGTCCTCTACGTCTCGCCGCTGAAGGCGCTGGCGGTCGACGTCCAGCGCAACCTGCGGGCACCGCTGGCCGGCATCTCGCAGGCGTCGCGGCGGCTGGGGCTGCCGGTGCCGGACATCGGCGTCGGCATGCGGACGGGCGACACCACCGCCGCCGAGCGGCGCTCGTTCGGCAAGACCCCGCCGGACGTGCTGGTCACCACGCCGGAGTCGCTGTTCCTCATCCTCACTTCCTCCGCGCGTGACTCGCTGCGTGGCGTGGAGACGGTGATCATCGACGAGGTGCACGCGGTCGCGGGCGGCAAACGCGGCGCGCATCTGGCCTTGTCGCTGGAGCGGCTCGACGCTCTCCTCGAAAAGCCCGCCCAGCGGATCGGGCTCTCGGCGACGGTCCGGCCGATCGACGAGGTCGCCTCGTTCCTGGCGGGCGGCAGGCCGGTCACCATCGTCCAGCCGAAACTCGCGAAGACCATCGAGGTCCGCGTCGAGGTCCCTGTCGAGGACATGTCCAATCTCGACGGTCCTCAAGGACCGAAGCAGAACGAAGACCTCGACGCGGGACTCGCCCGGCTCCCCGGCTCGCTCGAGGACATCGACGGCGCACCGCGGCGGCCGTCGATCTGGCCCGCGGTGGAGGAGCGGGTCCTCGAACTGATCCAGGCGCACCGGTCGACGATCGTGTTCGCCAACTCGCGGCGGCTCACCGAGCGGATGACCGCGCGGCTCAACGAACTCGTGGCGGAACAGTCCGAATTGGAGCCGGATCAGCGGTATCCGGCCGAGGCGATCGGCCAGTCCGGGCTCACCACCGGCGCGGCGCCGGTGATCGCGCGGGCGCACCACGGCTCGATGTCGCGCGAGCAGCGCACCCACGTCGAAGAGGAGCTCAAGACCGGCCGTCTCGCCTGCGTCGTGGCGACGTCGTCCTTGGAGCTCGGCATCGACATGGGTGCGGTCGATCTCGTCGTGCAGATCGAGGCACCGCCGACGGTCGCTTCGGGGCTCCAGCGCGTCGGCCGGGCCGGGCACCAGGTCGGCGCGGTGTCGAGCGGGGTGATGTTCCCGAAGTTCCGGGGTGACCTCGTCTCCTGCGCGGTGGTCGCGGAACGGATGGCGTCCGGGTCGATCGAGGCGGTGCGGTATCCGCGGAACCCGCTCGACGTGCTCGCGCAGCAGATCGTGGCCATGGTGGCGCTCGAATCGTGGACGGTCGACGAACTCGCCGCCCTCGCCCGCCGCGCGGCGCCGTTCGCGTCCCTGCCGGACGACGCGTTGCTGGCCGTGCTCGACATGCTCGCCGGCCGGTATCCCAGCGAGGAGTTCGGGGAGCTGCGCGCCCGGATCACCTGGGACAGGGTCAGCGGCGAACTGCACGGCCGTCCGGGTTCGCAGCGGCTGGCGGTGACCTCCGGCGGCACGATCCCCGATCGCGGCCTGTTCACCGTGATGACTCCGGGCGGCGACGACAAACCCGGGTCGCGGGTGGGCGAGCTCGACGAGGAGATGGTCTACGAATCCCGCGTCGGGGACACGATCCTGCTCGGCACCTCCTCCTGGCGGGTCACCGACATCACCCACGACCGCGTGATCGTGGTGCCCGCGCCGGGTGAGCCCGCGCGGATGCCGTTCTGGAAGGGCGACGCCCCGGGCCGCCCGCTGGAACTGGGGCGGGCGCTGGGCGCGTTCGTCCGCGAACTGTCCACTTCGGAGCCTTCGGTGGCCAGGGAACGCGCGGCCGTCGCCGGGCTGGACGAGTACGCGTGCGACAACCTGCTGGCCTACCTGGAAGAACAGAAGTCCGCCACGCGTCATGTGCCGAACGACAAGACCGTGCTGCTGGAACGCTTCCGCGACGAACTCGGTGACTGGCGGGTCATCCTGCACTCGCCGTTCGGCGCTCAGGTCAACGCGCCGTGGGCGCTCGCGATCGCGGCCCGGCTCCGGGAGAACCGCGGGGTCGACGCCCAGGTGGCGCATTCCGACGACGGCATCGTGCTGCGGCTGCCGGAAGCCTTGGACTCGGAAGGCTCGGAAATCACCATCGGCATCGATGACGTGCTGCTCGATCCGGAGGAGGTCGAGCAGCTGATCGTCGCCGAGGTCGGCGGCTCGGCGTTGTTCGCCGCCCGGTTCCGGGAATGCGCGGCGCGGTCGCTGCTGCTCCCCCGCCGGGATCCGCGCCGCCGCACGCCGCTGTGGCAGCAGCGGCAGCGCGCGTCGCAGCTGCTTTCGGTCGCGGCCAAGTACGAGCGGTTCCCCGTCGTGCTGGAGGCGATGCGGGAAGTCCTGCAGGACGTGTACGACGTCGGCGGGCTGCGCGAACTGATGACCGACGTCCGGTCGCGGAAGGTCAAGCTGGTCGAGGTCGAGACACCGTCGGCGTCCCCGTTCGCGCGCAGCCTGCTCTTCGGCTACGTCGGGATGTTCCTGTACGAGACCGACGCCCCGCTCGCGGAACGGCGTGCGGCGGCGCTGGCGCTGGATTCGACGCTGCTGGCCGAACTGCTCGGCACCGAGGCGATCCGGGAGCTGCTGGACGCCGAGGTCGTCGCCGAAGTCGAACGCTCGTTGCAACGGCTCGACCCCGACAGGCATGCCCGCAACGCCGAGGAAGCCGCGGATCTGTTGCGATTCCTCGGAGATCTCTCGATCGAGGAGGCCGCCGCACGCGGCATCCAGCGGGAGTGGCTGGAGGAACTGGAGGCCGCGCGGCGAGTGCTCCGGGTCCGCATCGGCGGTGGCGAACGCTTCATCGCCATCGAGGACGCGGGCCGGGTGCGGGACGCGCTGGGCACCGCGCTGCCGGTCGGCGTGCCGGAGGCGTTCACCGAACCGGTCGACGATCCCGTCGGCGACCTGCTGTCGCGTTATTCGCGCAGCCGTGGCCCGTTCAGCGCCCGTCAGGCTGCCGAGCGGTTCGGCCTCGGGACGGCCGTGGTCACCGGTGTGCTGGACAGGCTGACCGCGCAGGGCAGGCTGGTCCGGGGCGAGCTGAGCCCGGTCGGGCATCCGGAGACCCACGGCGTCGGAATGGAGTTCTGCGACGCGTCGGTGCTGCGCAGGCTCAGGCGGGCGTCGCTGGCCCGGCTGCGGGCCGAGGTCGAGCCGGTCGAACCGGCGGCGCTGGGCCGGTTCCTGCCGTCGTGGCACGGCATCGGCGCGCGCGTGCGGTCGGCGCCGACGGCGGACGACGTGCTGTCCGTGGTCGAACAACTGGCCGGTGCCCCGCTCCCGGCGAGCGCCGTCGAGTCGCTGATCCTGCCGAGCAGGCTGCCCGGCTACACCCCCTCGCTGCTGGACGAACTCACCACGGCGGGCGAGGTCACCTGGTGTGGCTGCGGTTCCCTGTCCGGCGGGGACGGCTGGCTGGCGCTCGCCCCCACGGACGTCGCCGATCTGCTGCTGCCCGACCTCGACGACGATCTGCCCTCCGGGCCGCTGCACCAGGCCATTCTGTCCACTTTGGAGGGTGGGGCGCAGTTCTTCCGCCAGCTCGTGGACCGCGCGTCGCCGTTGGTCGAAACCCCGCCCAACGACGGTGAAGTCGTCGCCGCGCTGTGGGATCTCGTCTGGGCCGGGCTGGTCACCGGGGACACGCTGGGCCCGTTGCGGGCGCAGGTCTCCGGTTCCGGCGCGGCGCACAAGCCGCGACGGCAAGCTCCTCGTGGCCGGTACGCAAGGCTTCGTGCCGGACGACCGGCGATGCCTTCGCGCACGGGTCCGCCGACGGTCGCGGGGCGCTGGGCGCTGACTCCGGACCGCGCACCGGATCCGACCAGGCGTGCGCTCGCGCGGACGGAGGCGTTCCTGGAACGGCACGGCGTCCTCACCAGGGGCGCACTCGACACCGAGCGCGTGACAGGCGGGTTTTCCGGGATCTACAAGGTTTTGCGCGGCATGGAGGATTCGGGCCAGGTCGTCCGCGGTTACGTGGTCGAAGGGCTCGGCGCGGCGCAGTTCGCGGCGAAGGGCGCGGTCGACAGGCTGCGCGCGCAGTCCGGGAACCAGCGCACCACCACGGAAGGCGCCGTCGTACTCGCCGCCGCCGACCCGGCCCAGCCCTACGGCGCCGCGTTGCCGTGGCCCGGCGCGACGGGCGACCCGAAACACCGTCCGGCAAGGAAGGCGGGCGCGCTGGCGGTGCTCGTGGACGGCGTCCCGGCGATGTACGTCGAACGCGGCGGCCGGTCGCTGCTGAGTTTCACCGAGGATCAGGAGACGTTGCGGTCGGCCGCGCGGGCGTTGTCCACGGCGGTGCGGGAAGGCTGGCTGGGTCAGCTCGCGGTGCAGAGGGCCGACGGCGAAGTGGCACTCACCTCGGAGCTTTCCAGCGTCCTCCAGGAGGCGGGATTCCGGGCGACTCCCAAGGGACTGCGCCTGCGGGCCTAGAATCACGGCTCAGACCTGCGGAGAAGGACGTTCGAACATGGTGATGCGCGACCTGCGCTACTTCGGGGATCCCGTGCTCAAGACCGTATGCGACCCGGTCAAGACATTCGACAAGAAGATCGAGTCGCTGGTGACCGATCTGATGGACGGGGTGAAACCGTCCGGACGCGCCGGGCTCGCGGCGCCGCAGATCGGGGTCGGCCTGCGGGTGTTCAGCTACGACGTCGGCGGGCTGAGCGGATACGTGATCAACCCGGAGATCGTCGAGCTGTCCGAAGAGACGCATGAGATCGGCGAGGGCTGCCTGTCCGTGCCGGAACTGTGGTTCCCGGTCGTCCGCGCGAAGCACGCGGTGGTGCGGGGTGTCGACCTGCGCAACGAGCCCGTCGAGGTCGAAGGCTTCGACGTGCTCGCCCAGTGCCTGCAGCACGAGACCGATCACCTCGACGGCAAGCTCTACCTGGAACGGCTCACTCCCGAACGCAAGAAGCGCGCGCTGGGCGAGGCCCGGGGCAAAGACTGGTTCTGGAACCGCAAGTAGTCACCTGGTTGCGATCGTTTCTTTCGCAAGTAGGTGACTAATTGCGGGGGTTGGGGAGCGTGAGGCGCAGGGTGCCGGAGTCGCCGGGGGCACGTTCGGGGCGGAGCCCCGCGCGGGCGGCGGTGCGGTAGAGGGAATCGTCGCCGGGCAGGCAGACGGCGGCGAGTTCGCGCTCCCCCTTGGCGGCGGCGAGGACGGCGAGCCTGGTCAGCAAGGCGGTGCCGATGCCTTGGCGCTGCCAGGAATCCTCGACCAGGAGTGAGACTTCGGCCGCGCCGGCGTCGGCCGACGGGATCAGCTGGCCGAGACCGATCACGTCCCGGCCGCAGACCGCGAGCAGGCTGATCCCCCGCGGCGGCATCAGGAGCCGGTGCAGCCAGCGGCGCGGCACTGCGCGCATTCCCGTGTGGTAGCGGTGGAAAAGCGTGGTCATCGAGCATCTCTGGTGCAGCGCGGACACCGCTTCCGCGTCACCGGGGACGCCCTTCCGCAGGACGATCGCGGCGCCGTCGGCCCGGTCGAGCACGACCGGACCGGTCACGTTGTCGCGGACGGCGGTCATCAGCCCGGTCAGCGCGACCGCGCGGCTCAGTTCCAGTTCGACGAACGGCGACCACCGGCGGCGCGCGACGAACGCGGTGCCGTCGCCCGCCGGGAACACCGCCCGATGCCCGCCCTCCGTGCGGGCCGGGTTCGCCTCGATCGACGGGACCTTCGTGACGACGTCGGCCGCGAGGACGCCGCGAAGGACCTCCGCGAGGCCGCTGGGCTCCTCGACGGCTCTCTTGGCCGCGGCGAACGTCGCGGTGGCCGGATCGACCAGTTCGGCCAGATCCGCGTCGATGACGGCGGAGCATTCGCATCCTTCGTCGCGGATGGCGTCGATGAGCAGTTGCCGCGGCAGACCGGTGGCCGGCCGCAGGACGATCTCGTCGAGCACGCCGCCGGGGACCGGGAGCACCGACAACCCGAGGATGTTGCACTCGAGGTCGGCCAGCCGGATCGCGATCCTGGCCAGGGTGCCCGGCCGGTCGTCCACGCGGATCCGGACCCGCCAGGCCGACGCGGTCGTTGTCTCTTCACCGGGGTGAAGCTGGGCGGGCCGGACTCGATAGGTCTCCATGAGCTCCACGGTCCCGGCCGGTTGTTGCCTGCCAACGGCGCGGGTGTTTCGCTCAGGTCAGCGTTCGACGCCACCGCGCAACCCCGGCGAAACAACTAGCGGGGTGCGAGCACAGTGAACTCGTTGCCCTCCGGATCCACCATGGCCACGGCGCCTTGCCTCGCCGAACCCTGTCCTGTCGCGCCGAGCTCCCTAAGACGCCGGACTTCGGCCGCCCGGCTCTTGCCTCGCCGTGGCGCGATCTCGAACCGCAGCCTGTTCTTGTGCTGTTTCTCCTCTTTCGTGGCGAGGAACTCGACCCACGGGCCGCGCCCGCCCGGTGGCCGCAGACCCACGATCGTCTTCTCACGGACGCCGATCTCCCAGCCCAGGGCTGCCGCCCAGAACCGCGCGAGCCGCTCCGGGTCGAGGGCGTCGGTGACGATCGAAGCGATCGCGCCGGCGCCCTCGTACTGCTCGCGCGGTTCGAGGACGCAGAACTCGTTGCCCTCGGGGTCCGCGAGCACCACCCACGGCACCCGTTTCTCCTCCGGCGGGCCCTGGCCGATGTCGATGTGCCGTGCGCCGAGGGACAGCGCACGGTCCACCAGTTCGGCCTGGTGCCCGGGCGAACGGCTCGTCAGATCCAGGTGCAGCCGGTTCTTGCCCCGTTTGGGGACCGCCTCGGAGCGGAACGCCGGTTGAAACGGGGCGTCCCAGCTGAACAGCCCTTCCCAGAAACCCGCCAGATCTCTGGGAAGGGCCGAGTCGAAGACCAGGTTCACCAGCTGTGATGCCACACCTGTGAACCTAGACGGCACCACCGACACTTCCGAGTGATGTAGGCGAATCCGCTCTTCGGGCACATCTTCGGCTCCGCCGACTGGCGCTGACCGGTTTGGCTTCCCCACCGACCGGTCATCGAGTCGCGAGCCGCAAAAGGGCCCAAAGTTGTCCCGCCATGTCCTGGTCTCCGCTGACCGTCACCGCCGTCGGACCCGCCCGGCCCCAGAGCCAGCGGTAGATCTTGTCCGGATGCCCGGTGATCAGATCGTCCGCGCGCTGGGCCTCCTCGGCGGAGCATCGCCAGGCGACCGTTTCCGTGGGCCCGGCTCTGGCGATCCAGTGGTGGCCCGCGGTGCGCACGCCGACCGATCCGGTTCTGGTGCCGGACAAGCCCAGCAACGGCAGCCGCTGGCCGAACCACAGCACCAGCGCCTCGTCGATCCCGTCGAGTGCCACGTCTTCGGGGATCACCGACACTTCCCGGCCGGCGGCGCTCTCCGCGTCGATCCGGTGGATCGTCGTCTCGTGCGCCATCCGCCGTCGCCAGAACCCGTAGCTGCGGTCCGCCGGCCACCAGGTCTGCGCCGATGCCTCCGGTTCGTGCGCGGACAGTTCGGCGACGAGCTCGTCCCGGCCCTCGCGGAAGTACTCCTCCAGCGACTGCGTCGGCCCCGGTTTGCGCTGCCAGTGCTCGGGACGCCGTCCGTCGATGATCCAGCGGCGGGTGACCCGGTACACGCTGCCGACATGCCTGAGGACCTCACCGAGCGTCCAGCCGGGGCAGGTCGGGACCGGCGCGTCGGCGGACGCGGTGTGCGCCACCTGGGCCATCAGCTCGGTTTCGGCGCCGAGCGCCTCCAGGAACCTGCCCTGGTCGATCATGGCCTGCCCGGCCATCGGGCACCCCCTCTCCCTGGTGACTCTGTCGAATAGGTGAACCCGCGTCCGCGATCGGCGTCGGCAGGGCACGACCTGGTCTTTCAAGTCACGAAGGTGGTGAAGGCGCCCTGCCACCGCGATAGCGGGGCCTTCGGCCGGGCGGGTTCACGGGTACGGCCACTTTCCGGACGAAACCGCAGCTCCGCCGACAGGCTGCTAAGCCACATGCGCCGAATCACCCATCGGCAGCCCGTGCACCACTCGTCGGACGAGTTCCAGGAACACCGTGGCGGCCCGCGTCAGCTCGTCCGCCAGTTCGACGGTGACCTTGCCGGTGATCCCCGCCTGCGCGGCGGCCCGCGTCGCGGAGTTGGCCGCGAAGAACGCCGCCCACTCCTTCAATTCGGGCGCGACGGAGTCGAGCAGCACCCAGCCGCTCGCCGGCCGGGCCCGGCCCCGGTGCGGACGGCCACGGGCCTCCAGTACCGCCGCCGCGCCCCGCAGCGCGGCGAGATACGCCCCGATGAACCGCTCCGCGGGATCGTTTTCCCGCTCTGCCTCGGCGAGACCCCGCCTCGCCTGTGCGTACAAGGAGACCGCCGCGGGTGGTGCCGGCGGGCGCAACGACATCGGCAGGGCGGGCTGCGCGGTGCCCCCCGGCCTCTCGGCTTCGTCAGGGGACACGACCGAAACGGACATGACGACCCTCCTCCTGTACGTGAGCGCCGGCCGGTGCCCGGCGCCGAGGCGCTTCCCCCGCCCCCGCGCCGGGCACCTACCGGTGCGCGCTCACCGAATGTCGAACGTCTGTTCGAACAAGACCAATGTAACCCCGAAGTGCCCATTCCTTCAACCCCGCAGCCTCAACCCCGTACCGGGGTGATCGCCGCATGTGGTGCGGGACACCGGATCGGTCACGTGATCTCATAGGCCTATGAGCACCATCGACCAGTCCGGGCATCCCTCGGTGGCCAAGGTCGCGGCCGCGCTCGCCGAGGCGGGTCAGCAGGACGCCGCGGACGGGATCCGGATCCTCCCCGCCGAAGTCCGCACGGCCGCGCAAGCCGCCGAAGCGCTCGGTGTCGAGGTCGGCGCGATCGCGAACAGCCTCGTGTTCCGCAGCCGTACCGGCGGGACCGAAACGGCCCTGCTGGCCTTGACCTCGGGCGCGCACCGCGCCGACACCGGCATCCTCGCCTCGCTGACCGGCGCCGACGAGATCGGCAAGGCGGACGCGGATTTCGTCCGCGCGCACACCGGGCAGCCGATCGGCGGCGTCGCCCCGGTCGGTCACCCGAAGGCGTTGACCACCCTCGTCGACACCGCGTTGCGCGCCCACGACGTCGTCTGGGCCGCCGCCGGACACCCGAAGTCGGTGTACCCCACGACGTTCGCTCGCCTCGTCGCGCTGACCGGGGGCACTCCCGCGGACGTCGCGGGCGCCGGGCAGGATGGGCGCCCGTGACCGCGATGTCCTCGGAATGCACCCGTTACGTCCAGCTGTCCGCGGACGAGTTCCGCGCCCGGCTCCCCGAGGCGCTGACCATCTACGTCAACGCCATGCGCTACCCCGAAGGCACGGCCGAGCAACGCGCGCCGATGTGGCTCACGCACGCGCTGCGCGAAGGCTGGCGCTGCATGGCCGCGCTCGACGCGGACGGTGTCCTGCTCGGGCTCGCCTACGGCTACAAGGGCCGCGGCGGCCAGTGGTGGCACGAACAGGTCCGCCACGGCCTGACCCGCCGCGAGGGCCAGACCGCCGCCGAGCACTGGATGTCGGACTACTTCGAGCTCACCGAGATCCACGTCAGCCCCGAAAACCAGGGGAAGCGGATCGGCGAGGACCTCCTGCGGCGGCTGCTCGACGGCGTGCCCAACGCCCACGTCCTCCTTTCCACGCCGGAAGGCACCAGCCGGGCCTGGAACCTGTACCGGCGCGTCGGATTCGTCGATGTGCTGCGGGACTACCACTTCGCCGGGGATCCGCGGGCGTTCGCGATCCTCGGACGGACGCTGCCGCTCTAAGGTTTCGAGTAGGCGACGGCGAGCGCGGCGATGAGCACCGCCGCGCCGCACCAGCCCACGGCGCCGAGCCGTTCACCGAGCAGGGCCATCGACAGCAGCGCGGCGGTCAACGGTTCCAGCAGGGCGGACAACGCGGCCAGTACGGGATGCGCGCCTTCGAGACCACGGAAGTACGCGGCGTACGCCAGCGCCGTGGGCACGATGCCGAAGTAGACGACGAGCGCGAGCACGTCGGCCTGGACCGGCACGGCCATCCCGAACCACAACGCGGCGGGCGTGAGCGCGGCGCCGCCGATCAGGCAGCCGAACGCCGTGGTGGGCAAGGGATCCAGCCCCTCGACGCGGGTCGCGGTCACCAGCGTCAGCGCGGCGAACCCGGCCGCGGCGAGCAAGGCGAACAGCACTCCGGCTGTGTTGACCTCTTCTCCGGGCGTCCACTGCAGTAGCGCCAGCCCGATGAGGGATCCGACCAGCGACACCGCTGTCCACCGCGTGGGGAGTTTCCTGGACCTGACGACCGTCGCGACGGCGAGCAGAACGGGTGCGCTGCCGATGGTGGTCATCGTCGCGACGCTCACGGAACTCAACGAGACCGCGACGAAATAGCTGGTCTGGAAAAGGGCGAACAAGCCGCCGACCGCCAGGAGGCGACGGCGGACCTGAGTCGTGCGGGGAAGGCCGCGGAGGCCCCCGGTGAGCCAGAGGTAGCCGGTGGCGATCACGCCGCCGATGAGCAGCCGGTACGCGGCGACACTCAGTGGATGGAGCCCCGCGCGGGAGGCGAGCAGGGATCCGGCGAGGCCGCCGGTCCCCCAGAGGACACCGGCGAGGACGAGCGCGGCCGACGATCGGGCGCGCGTGGGTACGGCTACGGACATGGGGAAACGCTCCTGCGTCTTGTCGTGTCAGTGGACGGCGACGACGCGGGGTGCTTCAGTGCAGCACGGATCGGCCGGGCGGCTGGAACGCCGCGCGGCCGGAGACACCCCGCTCAGGAAGCGGGGGGTGGGGTGACGAGAAAGATCCGGTGCACAAGGGGGAACGTATCAAGGCTTCGGTGGTGGGGGCACGTGAATTGCGGCACGCGGCGGGCCACGTGGTCGTGAGTGGCGATTCATGCGCCATCGCTGTGGTCGATGGTGTCGCTGAGGCTGTTGGTGATGTCCCGAGGTCCTCTGAGCAGGGCGGAAGCACGTATCCGGAGGGTCCATCCGGATGCAATGAAGGGGCCTTTCATTGCAAATTTTGCAATGAAAGGCCCCTTCATTGCGCGCGCGAGGGCCGAAGGAGCGCCGCTCAGTCCAGTGCGGCCAGCATCTCCCGCAGCGTGTCCAGCCCCATCCCGCCGAGCGCCAGCGCCCGCGTGTGGAACTGCTTGATGTCGAAGGCGTCCCCCTGCCGCGCACGGGCCTCGTCACGCGCGGCGAGCCACAGGCGTTCGCCGAGTTTGTACGACGGCGCCTGCCCGGGCCAGCCCAGGTAGCGGTCGATCTCGTCGTGCACGTGGGCCGGGTCGGTGACGGTGCGGGTGAGCATGAACTCCAGGCCCAGCTCCGGCGTCCAGCGCTCGCCCTCGTGGAAGCCGGTGCCCGCCGGGATCTCCAGTTCCAGGTGCATGCCGATGTCGACGATCACCCGCGCGGCGCGGAACAGCTGCTCGGACAGCATGCCGAGCAGGTCGCCGTCGTCGGCGAGGAAGCCGAGGTCCTGCATCAGCCGCTCGGAATACAGCGCCCAGCCCTCGGCGTGCCCGGAGGTGAACGCGAGCAGCCGCTGGTACTTGTTCAGCGAGCCGGACTGGTCGACCGCGGTCGCGATCTGCAGGTGGTGGCCCGGCGCGCCCTCGTGGTAGACGGTGCTGACCTCACGCCAGGTGACGAACTGGTCCCGGCCCTGCGGCAGCGACCACCACATGCGGCCAGGACGCGCGAAGTCCTCGCTCGGGGCGGTGTAGTACGCGCCGACGGTGCCGCCGGGCGGGGCGATCTTGCACTCCAGCTCCATCACCCGGTCGGAGATGTCGAAATGCTTGCCGCGCAACGACTTCAGCGCGTTGTCGGACAAGTTCTGCATCCAGGCCTGGAATTCGGCCCGGCCGCGGACGACGTACTTGGGGTCGGCGTCGAGGACGGCGGCCGCCTCGGCGAGGGTGGCGCCGGGTTTGATCCGGCCGGCGACCTCACGCATTTCCGCTTCGATGCGGGTGAATTCGGCCCAGCCCCAGGCGTAGGCCTCGTCCAGGTCGAGGGTGGCTCCGGTGAACAGCCGGGACCACAGTTTGTAGACCTCGGCGCCGACGGCGTCCTTGACCGGCGCCAGCGGGGCGAGTTCGGCGCGGAGGAAACCGGCGAACTCCGCGTACGCCTCCTGAGCGGCGTGAGCGGCCTGGCCGAGCTTGGCGCGCAGCTTCTCGTCGACGTCCTTCGCTCCCGAGATCAGCGTCTCGAAGAAACCGGCGTCGTCCTTCAACCCTGCCCAGGTTTCGGCCTGTTCGGCGACCTTGCCGACCTGCCGCAACGCCGAGACCCGGCCGCTGTTCGCGGCCGCGAGCAGCGAGGCACGGAGGCCGTCGAGCGCTTCGGGCACCTTCGCCATCCGGGCGGCGATCGTCGCCCAGTCCTCCGGGGTGTCGGTGGGCATGAGGTCGAAGACCATGCGCAGTTCCTGCACGGGGCTTTCGATCACGTTCAGCGCCGCGACGTCGAGACCCGCCTCGTGGATCTCCAGCTGCAACCCGATTCGCTCGGTGAACACCGCCTTGGCCGCGCGCTCGCCGTCGTCGGCGGGTTCGGCCGCTTCGATCTCGGCCAGCGCGCGCGTGGCGATCGCCGCCCTGGCCGCGTGTCCGGCAGGCGAGTAGTCGGTCAGTTGGTCGTCGTATCCGGAGATGCCGAACGTCGTCGCGGCGACCGGGTCGGCCGCGGCGTACTCGTCGACGTACCGGTCACAGATCTGGTGCACACTTTGCGCGGTCGAAGCCATGACCGGCACGCTACCGGGACAGCGGGCGACTTCGGTACGGAGTTACGCCCGGGCCGGGACCAGCCCGAGCCTGCTGACCACCTCACGCGTGGCCTTGGACCGGTTGAACGTGTAGAAGTGCAGGTCAGGGACACCTTCGGCGATGAGCCGCTCGCACAGTTCGGTCACCGCGTCGATCCCTTCCGCGCGGAAGGCCTTCGGGTCGCCGGCGAGCGGTTCGAGCCGGTCCAGCAGCCGCCGCGGCGCCGGCGCGCCGGACAGCTTGATCGACGTGTGCAGGGTCCGCGGCGTGGTCAGCGGCATGATGCCGGGGATGACCAGCGCCTCGCAGCCGGTGGCCGCCACCCGGTCGCGCAGGCGGAGGAAGTCTTCCGGCTCGAAGAACAGCTGCGCGATCGCGAAATCCGCGCCCGCGCGCAGCTTGCGCACGAGGTACTCCGTGTCGGCCTCGAGGTTCGCCGACCTCGGGTGGCCGTACGGGAACGCCGAGACGCCGACGCAGAAGTCGCCGAGCGAACGCACCAGCTCCACGAGTTCTTCGGCGTAGTTGAGCCCGTCCGGATGGGGGACCCAGTCGCCGTAGACGTCACCCGGCGGGTCTCCACGCAGCGCGAGGATGTTCCGCACGCCGACGGCGGCGTACCAGCCGATGACGTTGCGCAGTTCCGCGACCGAGTGGTTCACGGCGGTGAGGTGCGCCATCGGCACCAGCGTGGTTTCGGTGGCGACGCGGGCGATACTGCGGATCGTGCCGTCCCGGCTGGAGCCGCCCGCGCCGTAGGTGATCGACATGTACGCCGGGTCCAGCGGCTCGAGTTCCCGGATCGACTTCCACAGCACCGCCTCGTCGGCCGCGTCGCGAGGCGGGAAGAACTCGATGGAGAACACGGGTCCATCACCCTGCAACCGCTCGACCACCGACGTCATACCGCCATGTTAAGGGGGACGTCCGCTGGCTGGGAGCCCCCTCTCAGGCAGTGGGCATGCGACCTCGGCCACTCGCGAGCGGTTGCCGAGTGGCGCCGGCCTGGGGAGACTCGGTGACGAGCACAGGGAGCCGCCATGAGCGCCGAAACCGACACCAGCTGGGACGAGGACGTCCGCGTCGCGGTCTACCGCGCGTTCGCCGAGCACGGGAGGCCGCCGACGGCGCCGGAACTGGCCGACGCCGCCCACGGATCGCTCGCGGTGGCGAAACAGGCACTGCACCGGCTCGCGGAGCGGCGGCACCTCGTGCTCGACGACTGCGAGCACGTCGTGATGGCGCATCCGTTCGCCGCGATCCCGCTGGGTTTCTCGGTGATGGGTGAGCGGACGCTGTGGTGGGGCGGCTGCGCGTGGGACGCGTTCGCGATCCCGCATCTGGTCAAGGCCGAACCCGAGGTGCTGGTGTCCACACGCTGCCGGGGCTGCGGCGAACCGCGAGCCCTGCTCGTGAACGACCAGGTCCCACCGAAGGGTGATCTGGTCGCGCATTTCCTCGTCCCGGCGGCCCGGATGTGGGACGACGTCGTGCACACCTGCGGGAACCAGCGCCTGTTCTGCGGCGAGTCCTGTGTGGACGATTGGCTGGCGGAAACGGGGCAGGACAAGGGTTATGTCATGGACCTGGCGACGTTGTGGCGGCTCGCGGCCGGCTGGTACGACGGCAGGCTCGACCACGGCTACACCCGCCGGGATCCGGCCGCCGCGGCCGCGTACTTCGAACAGGCCGGGCTGAGCGGACCGTTCTGGGCCTAGACGAGGAACCGGAGCGCCGCGGTGACGACGACCCCGCAGAGGATCGCGGCGAGCACCGGGACGCGCAGCAGGTAGGTCACCGCGATCGCGGCCAGTCCCGCGCACAGCGTCCAGTCGACCCCGGACCAGGCCGGACCGGTCACGTCGGTCAGCACCAGACCGGCCAGCAGCGCGGGCGCCAGCAACGCGATCACACCGGCCAGACGCGGCGGCAGCGTCCGGTCGCCGAGCAGGACCGGGCCCGCCGCCTTGAACCCGATGCTGACCAGCGCGACGGCGACGATGGCGATCCAGAGCGTCATCGCCGCGTCCCCAGGCCCAGCAGCGCGGCGGCCGACGCGCCGATCAGCGCGAGCCCGACCGGGACGAACAGCACCAGTATCCCGGCGAGGCAGGCGGCGAGCGCCGCGGTCCGGACCGCCTCGCGGGAACGGCGCAGTTCGTCGATGAGCAGGACCAGGAAGAAACCGGGGAACACGACGTCGAGCCCGAACCGCGCGACGACGTCCGGCGGCGGCGCGGCGAGGACGCCGAGCACCGTCCCCAGCACCCAGGCGGGCAACTGGACAAGGGTGCAACCGATGAGTTTTTCGCGATCGAAACGTCCCTCGCCGAGGTGGGCGGCCACCCACGAACCGTCGACGACGGCCTGGCCCTCCCACGCGCGGCGCAGCCGTCCTCCGCGCAGATCCGCGGCGACGGCGGCGCCCATCGGCAGGAACCGGGCGTTGATCAGGGCCGCGGCGCCGACCGCGACGGCGATGTTGCCGCCGCCCGCGAGCGCGGTGGCCATCGCGAACTGGGCCGAGCCGGAGAACACGAGGATCGACGCGGCGATCGGTGCCACGATCCCCCAGCCCAGAGTCTGGCTGTACGCGCCGAAAGTGACGCCGAGGACGAAGGTCGCGACACCCAGCCCGAGCCCGACACGGGCGCCGGCCAGGTAGTTCCGCCGGAGCGTTGTCATAGCACCAAGCCTAACAAGCTAAACTACTTTTGACCATTAGGAGGATTCGTGGACGGCCACTGGGACGGGTACGACAGCATCGGCGGGAGCGTGCCGTTGGACCTGGTCAACACCGTTTCCTGGCGCCGCGATCCGGCCCGGCGGGAAGACCGGCTTTCGACCCCGGAACGGCTGTCGGAGTGGGTCGTCCTGGTCGGCGCGGGCGCCGAACGGCTGGAGATCTCCGAGGCCGTCCTGGACACGGTGAAGGCCTTCCGCGAGACGCTGTACCGCGTGCTCGTGTCGGATCCGCCGGACGTCACGGCGCTGCGAAAGCCCCTGATCGAGGCATACCGGCACGCGTCGCTCCCGCCGTCCTTGCCGATGCGGTGGGTGGTGCCGCTGGAGAGCGGCGACGCGTTGCCGCATTTCCTCGCACTGGCGGCCGAGGACCTGCTCCGGACCGGGGATCTGGAGCGGATCCGGGAGTGCGAAGGGCCCGGCTGCGGCTGGGTCTTCACCGACCAGACGCGCAACCGGTCGCGGCGCTGGTGCAGTTCGTCGGACTGCGGCAACCGGGCGCGGGCGAAACGGCACTACGACAAGACTCGCGTTTAGTCACCTACTTGCGGCAGTTGGCGCTACGCACTACCGCGATTCGGCACCCGGTTGCCGTAGTTGCACGCGCAAGGACCGCAACCAGGTGACGAATTGCAACAACGGACCGCGTCTCGTTCGCCACATTCCACGGCACCCGACTGGGTCATGAAGACGTCCTTCCCGGAGGATGTGCTCATGGACACGTCCGCCTACGACGCCGATCTGCCCGCCAACGTCGAGCGGGCGCTGGCCGGATTCCTCGAGCGCGCCGGTGCCGAAATCCGCCGCACCGAACCGGTCGTCGGGGTCGGGATCGACGCGCTGGCCGGATTCGTGCTGGGTGGCGGCAAACGCCTGCGCCCGACGTTCGCCTGGTGGGGCTGGCGCGGCGCCGGCGGCGATCCGGCGGGACCGGACGTCGAAGGCGTGCTGCAGGCGGTGGCGAGCCTGGAGCTGATCCAGGCGTGCGCGCTGATCCACGACGACCTCATCGACTCCTCCGATTCGCGCCGCGGTTCACCGACCGTGCACATCGCGGGCGCGAAGCTCCACGCCGACAGCGGCTGGCTGGGTTCGCCGAGCACCTTCGGGCTCGCGACCGCCGTCCTGGTCGGCGACCTCGCGCTGGCCTGGGCCGACGACATGTTCGGCGAAGCCCCGCTTCCGCCCGCGGTCCTCGCGGCGGCACGGCCCGCGTGGCGCGCGATGCGCACCGAAGTGCTCGCCGGGCAGTACCTCGACGTCCGCACCCAGGCCACCGGCGACGCCTCCCCCGAGGCGGCACTGCACATCTGCAAGCTCAAGACGGCCGCGTACACCGTCCAGCGCCCGCTGCACCTCGGTGCCGCGCTCGGCGGCGCCGACGACGCCCTGATCGCGACGCTGCGCGAGTTCGGCGACGACGTCGGCGTGGCGTTCCAGCTGCGGGACGACCTGCTCGGCGTCTTCGGCGACCCGTCGGTCACCGGCAAACCCGCGGGCGACGACCTGCGTGAGGGCAAGCGGACGCTGCTGGTCGCGCTGGGTCTTCAGCGCGCGGCCGAGCAGGGCAAGGAGGCGGCGGAGAAGGTCATCTCCGACGCCATCGGCGACGCCCACCTGTCCGAAGACGCCGTCGAGACCGTGCGCGAAGCACTGCGGGACGTCGGCGCGGTCGACGCGGTGGAACGCCGCATCGACGAGCTCACCGACTCCGCGATGGCGGCGCTCGACCGCGCTCACCTGGCCGAGCCCGCTCCCGCCGCGCTGACCGGGCTGGTCGTCAAGGCGACCCAGCGGACGTACTGATGCGCACTGTCACCGGTCCGAGTGACCACGTGGTGGTGATCGGTGGCGGGCTCGCCGGGTTGTCGGCGACGCTGCACCTGCTCGGTGCCGGCCGCCGGGTGACCCTGCTGGAGCAGGAAAAGAGCCCAGGGGGCCGAGCCGGTCAGGCGGATTTCGGCGGCAACACCGTCGACACCGGCGCCAGTGTGCTGACCATGCCCGAACTGCTCGACGAAGCCTTTTCCGCGGTCGGCGAATCCCTTGCGGACAACCTGACGCTGACGCGCCTCGACCCGGCCTACCGCGCGAAGTTCGCCGACGGCAGCACGATCGCCGTGCACACCGAGGCGGCGGCGATGGAGGCCGAGATCCGCGCGGCCGCCGGTCCCGCCGAAGCCGAGGGCTACCGCCGGTTGCGGCGCTGGCTGACCGAGCTGTACGCGGTGCAGAAGGACCACTTCATCGGCGCGAACTTCGACTCGCCGCTCGATCTCGTACGCCCGGAGCTGGCGAAACTGGCCGCGCTGGGCGGTTTCGGACGGCTCGGCCCGAAGATCGGCGGATTCCTGCGCGACGACCGCGTGCGCCGCCTGTTCTCCTTCCAGTCGCTCTACGCGGGGCTCGACCCGGCGCGCGCGATCGGCGCGTACGGCGTCATCTCCTACATGGACACCGTCGGCGGGGTCTACTACCCGGCGGGCGGGATGGGTGAGATCGCGCGAGCGATGGCGAACGCGGCCGGACGCGCCGGCGCGGAAGTGCGCTTCGGCACCGAAGCCGCTTGGCTGGAAAGGGTTTCGTCGCGGGTGCGCGCGGTACGGACCCGTTCGGGCGAGCGGATCCCTTGCGACACCGTGGTTCTCGCGACCGAGCTCGGCACCGCGTACCGGCTGCTCGGCGCCCGCCCCCGGCGCCCGCTGCCGCTGCGGTACTCGCCGTCGGCCGTCGTGCTCCACGGGCACGCGCCGAAAACGTGGCCGGAATTGGGCCACCACACCATCTTCTTCGGCCACGCCTGGGAAAAAACGTTCTCGGAGATCATCCGCGAGGGCAAGCTGATGAGCGATCCTTCGCTGCTGGTGACCCGGCCGACCGCGACCGAACCGGGACTGGCCCCCGGCGGCGATCAGGTGATCTCGGTGCTCGCCCCGGCGCCGAACCTGCGCCGCGGCAAGATCGACTGGCGCCGGGTCGGCCCCGCCTATCGCGAGGAACTCCTGCGCACGCTGGAAAAGCGCGGCCTGACCGGGTTCGCGGACGACTTCACCGTCGACGAGACGATCACCCCGGAGGGCTGGGCGGAACGCGGGCTCACCGCGGGCACCCCGTTCTCGCTCGCGCACACCTTCGCCCAGACCGGCCCGTTCCGGCCGGGGAACCTGATGCGAGCGGCGGAAAACGTCGTATTGGCGGGCTGCGGGACCACACCCGGCGTCGGCATCCCACCGGTGGTGATCTCCGGCAGGCTGGCGGCGGGAAGGGTCACCGGCCGATGAACGAACTCGACGCCGCGGGTATCACCGGCCCGGCGTTGCGGGCCGCGTACACCGAATGCCGCCGCATCAACGCGCACCACGGCCGCACCTTCTTCCTCGCGACCCGGCTGCTGCCGCCGCGGACGCGGCCGTTCGCGCACGCGCTGTACGGCTTCGCGCGGATGGCGGACGAACTGGTCGACAATCCCGCGCCCGGCACCGATCCCGCGGCCGCGCTGGACGAGGTCGCCGTCATGGTCGCGCGGATCTTCGACGGCGAAACACCGGCCGCTCCGGTCCTGACCGCGCTCGCCGACACCGTGCGCCGCCACGACCTGGACCGCGAGTTGTTCGACGCGTTCCTGCGGTCCATGGCGATGGACCTCAAGATCACCGAGTACGCGACCTACGCCGACCTCCAGGAGTACGTCCACGGATCGGCCGAGGTGATCGGCCTGCAGATGCTGCCCGTCTTCGGCACCGTCGTCCCGGTCGCGGAAGCCGAACCCGGTGCCGCCGCGCTGGGCGAGGCGTTCCAGCTGACGAACTTCCTGCGCGACATCGGCGAAGACCTCGACCGCGGGAGGCTGTACCTGCCCACCGGGGAACTGGCCGCGTTCGGCGTCGACCGCGAACTGCTCGAATGGTCCCGTGCGCGCGGGCTGCCCGACCGGCGGGTGCGGCGCGCGCTCGCGGTCGCCGTGGCACGCAACCGGGCGGTGTACCGCCGCGCCGAAGCGGGCATCCCGTTGCTGCGCGCGGAAGCCCGCGACTGCGTGCGGACGGCGCTCGTCCTCTACGAAGGCATTCTCGACGAGATCGAGGCCCTCGGTCACGACGTGCTGAACACCCGCGCGGTCGTCCCTCGCCGTCGTCGCGCGGCCGTCGCCCTGCCGAGGTTACTGACGAGCGCGTGGAGCAACTCCAGGCTTAGGGTGCGAACATGACCACTGCTTCGAACAGGAAGATCAGGATCGGCGTCCAGCTGCAGCCGCAGCACGCCGAGTACAAGGCGATCCGCCGGGCGGCTTCGGAGGCCGAAGACCTCGGTGTGGACATCGTGTTCAACTGGGACCATTTCTACCCGCTCTTCGGTGAGCCCGAGGGCCTGCACTACGAGTGCTGGACCATGCTGGGTGCCTGGGCGGAGTCCACGTCGCGGGTCGAGATCGGCGCGCTCGTGACGTGCAACAGCTACCGCAATCCCGAACTGCTGGCCGACATGGCCCGCACCGTCGACAACATCTCCGACGGACGGCTGATCCTCGGCATCGGCTCCGGCTGGTTCGAGAAGGACTACGACGAGTACGGCTACGAGTTCGGCACCGCGGGCGGGCGGCTCGACAACCTCGCCGAGGCGCTCCCGCGGATCGAGACCAGGCTGGGCAAGCTGAACCCGCAGCCGGTCCGGGACATCCCGGTGCTGATCGGTGGCGGCGGCGAGAAGAAGACGCTGCGCCTGGTCGCGAAGCACGCCGACATCTGGCACGGCTTCGGCGACCCGGAGGTCGTGGAGCGCAAGGTCAAGATCCTCGACCAGCACTGCGCCGACGTCGGCCGGGACCCGAAGGAGATCGAGCGTTCGGTCGCCGTCGAAGGCGAGCCCGAGGAGCTGGGCCCGAAGCTGCTGGAGCTGGGTGTCTCGCTGTTCACCGTGGCGACCGGCGGGCCGGACTACAACCTCGACAAGCTGCGGTCCTGGATCGCTTGGCGGGACAAGCAGCAGTCCTGACCCGCTTTCGCGCGCTATGAAAGGTCCTTTCCTTGCAAATTTTGCAAGGAAAGGACCTTTCATAGCGTTCGGGACCGGTCGCGCCGATGCGCCGCGACCCGCTCCCGAGTCGCGCACCGCGTCGAGCAGTACCGCCGCGGGCTCCCCCCACCCAAGTGCGCGAACGGCTTCCCGCAGCCCGAAGCCGCGCACAGCCCACCCGGCGGCGCCTGACGGTCCGAAAGCAACACCGCCAACGCCAGCGCGGACGACGTCACCAGCCACGCGCCCCAAGGTCCGTCGTCGTCGGCGTCCACGTGCAGATGCCAGCCGAACCCGTCGGCGTGATCGGTCAGCCGCGGCGGATGCGCGTACCGGGCCAGCAGCCGGTTGAGTACCTCAGCCGCCTCTCCGGCATCCCGCGCCGCGAAAACCTCACGCAACTCCGAAGCCGCCTCACGCAACGAAGCCACATCCGAAGGCGCCAGCTCGACCGAGGTCTCGCCGTGCGCCTCCAGAACGGCGCGAACCGACCCGACCGAGGGTTCCGGCGCGAGCAGGACCGCCAGCAGATCCACCGCCCGCTGCGCCGCCGCCCGCGCCGAACGGCCGGGCAGGAAATCCCGCTGCGCTGAAGTCATACCCCACTGTAACGTCTCGCTCATGAGAGGCCGTTACAGTCTCGCCGTCTATTTGACCGGCGCGACGATCGCCAGGACCGGGGACGAACTGTCCGGACCGGCGTTGCTTCTGCTCGGCATGAGCGTCGACGGCTCGGCCGCCACCGGATCCGCGTTGCTCGCGGGCCTGACGATCTCGGCGGCGGCGGGCGGGCCGTTGCTCGGCGCGCTGCTCGACCGGAGTCCACAGCCGGGACGGCTGCTGGCGTGGGCACTGCTCGCCTACGCGGGCGGGCTCGGCGCGGTGCTCGCGCTGGTCGAACTCCCCGCGGCGATCGCGGTGGCCGTCGCGGTGGGGCTGCTCAACCCCGCTTTGGCGGGCGGCTGGACGGCGCAGCTGCCGAACGTCCGCGGTGAGACACCGCTGGCGAGGGCGAGCACCCTCGACGCGATGACGTTCACCGCCGCGAGCCTCGCCGGGCCTGGGCTCGCCGGGCTCGTGGCCGCGTACGCCGGCGCCCCGGCCGCGGTCGCCGTCGCGATCACGCTGGTCGCCGCCGCCTTCCCCGCCGCATGGTCGCTCCCCGCGGTCGAGGCGAAGCCCGTGACACCGATCCGCCGTCAACTCGCCGACGGGTTCACGGTCCTCTTCCGCAACCGCGCGCTGCTGCGGGCCACCGTGACGTCCACGGTGTCCTTCGTCGGCATCGGGGTCGCCGTGGTCTGCTATCCGCTGCTCGGCGCCCAACGGCTGGGCGATCCGGGCTTCGGCGCGCTTCTGCTCACCGTGCTGGCCGCCGCGTCACTGGTCGCGAACGCCGCGCTGACCCGCAGGCCGCCGCCACCCGACGGAACCGTGCTCGCCAGCACCGTCCTGCTGGGCGCGAGTTTCCTGCTCGCGGCGACAGCGCACGACGCGGTGACCCTGCTGGCCGCCGCCGTGCTCGCCGGATTCGCCGAAGGACCGCAACTTTCGGCGCTTTTCGCCATCCGGCATCGCGAAACGCCCGCGCGGGTGCGGGCTCAGGTTTTCACGACGGCGGCGAGCGTGAAGATCACCGGACTCGCGGCGGGCGCGGCGGCCGCTGGACCGCTGAGCGCACTCTCCGTGACCACGGCGCTGAGTGCCGCGGCGGGGTGTCAGCTTCTCGCGGCCGCGACGTATGTGCTGGTCAGAGTTAGAACGCCATCGCCTGCGCGCGCCGCTTGACCTCGGTGCCGTGGCTGGTGCGGAGCGCGTTGACCGGGGTGGCCCCGGGCAGGGTCTCGTCCGCGGCGAAGAGCCAGCGCAGCATCTCCGTCCGGGTGAAACCGGAGTCCGCGAGCACGGTGATGGTGCCCGCCAGGCCCTTGACCACGCCGTCCTTCACCAGGAACGCGACCGGGACGTACAGCTCGCCCTTGCGCCGGACGGCGATCAGATGGCCGTCGCGCAGCATCTGGCGGACCTTGTTGGCCGAAACGTTCAACGCGGTCGCGACCTCCGACAGCGGAAGAACGGCCACATCTGCGTCAAGAACGTCGTCGGCGACGGGAATACCACTCACAGGTGACACTGTGCCACATTCCGTCTCCCGCTCCGCTAGTACGCATGGGTGACGACCCGGCCATGACGGAGAGTGCGCGCCTCGTCACGTATACCGCCGATTCGAGGAAATGACGGAAATCGTGATCCTCGGCGCGCCAGGTCCCGTACACCACAACATGGGTACTTCCGTACGATCCATAGCCGTGACACGCACGGATCCCACTCTGGTGGGCACTCTGCTCGAGGGCCGCTACCGGGTGGACAAGCTGCTCGCACGCGGTGGGATGTCGTCGGTGTACCGCGGCGTCGACACCCGCCTGGACCGCCAGGTCGCCATCAAGATCATGGACCCGCGGTTCGCCGACGACCGGTCCTTCGTCGAACGCTTCGAGCGGGAAGCCCGCTCGGCGGCGCGCCTGCACCACCCGCACGTGGTGGCGGTGCACGACCAGGGTTTCGACACCCCCGGCGGCGAGGAGTCCGGCCGCGCGTTCCTGGTCATGGAACTCGTCGACGGCGGGACCCTGCGTGAACTGCTCACCGAACGCGGCCCGCTGGACGTCGCGCTCGCGCTGAGCATCACCGAACCGGTGCTCTCGGCACTGGCCGCGGCGCACGCCGCCGGTCTGGTGCACCGCGACGTCAAACCGGAGAACGTGCTCGTCGGCCGCGGCGGCACGGCGCTTTCGGGCGGCGTGGTCAAGGTGGCCGACTTCGGCCTGGTCCGCGCGATCGCCAGCGCGGGCACCACCAGTTCGAGCGTCATCCTCGGCACCGTCGCCTACGTTTCCCCCGAACAGGTCGCCACCGGCGCGACCACCTCGCGCGGCGACGTCTACTCGGCCGGGATCCTGCTGTACGAAATGCTCACCGGACGCCCGCCGTACATCGGCGACACCGCCCTTTCGGTGGCGTACCGGCACGTCAACGACGATGTCCCGCGCCCGAGCGAGCTGCGTCCCGGCATCCCGCCGCAGCTGGACGAGCTGATCCTGCGCGCCACGCGCCGCGATCCCGAGCAGCGCCCGGCCGACGCCGCGGCGTTCCTCGCCGAGCTGAACCATCTGCGCACCGTCCTCGGCGTCCCGGCGGTCCCGGTGCCCGTGCCGCTGCCCGCGGACGCCGACCGCGAGACCGACGCCGAACGCACCACCCCCGGAATCCCGGCCGTCCCAGCCGTCCCGGTGGCGAACCCGGCCATGGCGACGACGGTGCTGGCCCCGGTCGCCGAGGCGACCATGCCGGTCACCGGCCCGCGCGGAACGCAGGCGCTGCTCCGTGAACCGCCGCCGCCCGTCGCCCAACCGCCCCGCACGCCGCCCCCTCGGCCCCAGCCGGCCGCGGACGACGAGCAGCCGGGTTCGCGCAAACGTCTGTACCTGATGATCGCGGCCGCGGTGGTGATCCTCGGCGGCCTGATCGGCGCGTTCGCCTTCATCCTCAACGACTCCGGCCCGAGCTCGTCGTCGGTGCCGAAGCTGGCCGGGATGAACCAGGCCGCCGCCGGAGACGCGCTGCGGTCGGCGAAACTGACCCCGGCCTACACCGAGGAGTACAGCGACACCGCCGCCCAGCACACGGTGATCCGGTCCGACCCCGCCGCGGGCACGTCGCTCGCGCCGGGCGCCACGGTCAACGTCGTGCTGTCGAAGGGCCGTCCGATCGTGCCGGACATCCAGGCGGGGACGAGCCAGCAGGACGCCGAGACGGCGATCAAGGCCGCGCAGCTGACCCCGGTCCAGGGCGAACAGGAGTACAGCGACGTCGCGAAGAACAAGGTGATCCGCGTCGACCCGAGCCCCGGTTCGCAGCTGAACATCGGCGGGCAGGTCACGATCATCCTGTCGAAGGGTCCCGAACCGCTGCCGCCGGTCCCGGACGTCACGGGCCAGAGCAAGGACGCCGCCTTCCAGATCCTGCAGCAGGCGGGCTTCCAGCCGTTCCAGGCGGGTGAGGAGTTCTCCGACCAGTTCGCCGCCGGTCAGGTGATCCGCACCGACCCGAAGGGCGGCGGGAAGGCGAGCAACCGCCGGGTCGGGGTGTTCGTTTCGAACGCCGTCGAAGTGCCGAACGTGACCTTCAAGCGGATGGAGGAGGCGATCCAGATCCTGAAACAGGCGGGCCTGGAACCCGACCGTGAGGGTCGCGGAAACGGCAACGGTCACGGCAACGGAAACGGCGGTTTCGACTTCGTCCTGCAGCAGGATCCGTCGCCGGGCACCAAGGTGCCGAAGGGCACGAAAGTGAAGCTCAAGGGCTTCGGGTGACGCGAAAGGTGCGTTGAAACCGTTCAGTACCGGCATGCTCATCGGATACCGTGAAGCGCATGGTGGTCGTTGACTGCGTGAGCGGCAGGTCGGACAGGTTCACCCCGCGTTCTGCCGCGCCCGGTCCACGATGAGCTTCTTCACCGACGGTCCGCGCGGCCGCCCCCTGTTCCCGGTGCCGGAACAGGAACTGTTCGGCTACAACGGCCGCCCCTGGGTGGAGACGCCGCACGAGTACATCGTGCCGGCGATCCTGCCCTGGTCGATGCCGCTGGGCCGCGCCGAGCGGACCATCGTGGCGCTGCGCGGCATCGAGGTGTGGCCGGAGTCGGTGTCGTTCCAGCTGTCGGTGTACTCGCGGGATCTCCTGTCCGGCGATCCCGGCGAAGGCCTCATCGACCACCGCCGGGTCCCGGATTACAACGCGCTGCTGGTCGGGGTGCTCTTCCCCGACGGCAGGCGGGCCAGTTCGGAGACCATCTCCGTGCCGTCGGCCACCAAGCCGGATCAGCCGGTGCTGCGCGCGCAGGGGCTGGGCGGTTCGGCCTTCCACGTCGACCACGAGATCTTCCTGTGGCCGCTGCCGCCCGACGGGCCGCTGGAATTCGTCGTCCAGTGGCTCGACCGCGACATCGAGGAGACGCACACCGCGCTCGACGGCACCGCGATCCGCGACGCCGCCAAGGAGGCAGGCGAGATCTGGCCCGGCCTGCCCGCCAGGGAGGCGCACGGCCTGCCGTTCCGCCGGGTCGGGGCGCAGGCGATGATCACCCCCGCCTGGCCCCGCGAGTCGCAGGCCCCGCCTCCGCTGCCCCAGCCGCAACGGCCCGCCCCGCCGCCCGCCGAGGCTCCCGCTCAGCCGGGGCGTGGTGCACCGCTGCCGACCCGCCTTCCCCGCCGGGCCCGCTGAGGACCGGTAACTCGTATCTCACGTGCTCCTGGCCGTAACTCGCGTGATTGGGACCGTAACTCAAGAGTTCCGCCTTCAATCACGCGAGTTACGGCTTCAAGCACGCGAGTTACGGGTTCAGCGGAACGCTCCGACGTTCGCCACCGCCCACTCCGCGTAGGTGACGCCGGGTCGTCCGGTGAGTTCCTGGACGACGCCCGTCGGCTTGTCGGGGTTTTCGGTGAAGTACGCGAAGCCGTCGAGCAGCCACTCGGCGATCTCCGCTGGGACGCCGGCGGCGGCCCACTGCTTGTTCGCCTCTTCCCGGGTGAGCTCGTGGAAGGCGACGTCCTCCCCGAGCGCGGCCGAAATGGCGGCGACCTGTTCGCGCTGGCTGATCGACTCCGGGCCGCTCAGCGTGTGCTTCTTGCCGACGTGCCCCTCGGTCAGGATGACGTGCGCGGCGACGGCGGCGATGTCCGCGAGGTCGATCGGCGTCATCCGGGATTCGGGGTAGGCCTCGCGGACCACGCGCTCGGCCTTGATCGTCTCCGCCCAGCCGAGCGTGTTCATCATGAACGCTCCCGGCCGCAGGAACGTCCAGTCGAAGCCCGCCGCCTCGACGGCCTTCTCGATGATCGCGTAATCCACGCCGCTCGAGTTCTCCTCCGGGTCGTCGGCGTTGCTGCCCGACAGCGCCACCACCCTGCGCACTCCGGCCTCCTTCGCCAGTTTCACGAAGTCGTCCACCTTGGCCGCCAGCGGCGCCAGGTACACCGTCTCGATGCCCTTGAGGGCTTCCGGCAGTGTCTCCGGCTTGCCGAGATAGCCCTTGGCGACCTCCACCTGTTCCGGCAGCGCCGCCTTCCCCGGGTTGACGGTCAGCGCCCGCACCGGCGCTCCGGCGCTCACCAGTTCGTCGACGAGCAGCCTGCCGACGCTTCCGGTCGCACCGGTCACCAGGATCGTCACGATTCCCCACTCCTTTTCGTACGCCCTACGAGATCAGTTTAACCGTACCGCATACGAGAATGTAGAATCCAGCTTCACGGCCGAGTGGAGTGTGGATGGACTTCGAGCGCAGCCTCGAACTGTTGTGGCGTGACCGCGGCGAAGCCCGGCAGCCGACCAGGGGGCGGAAGCCGAAACTGACCCTCGACCAGGTGATCGCCACCGCCGTCGCGCTCGCCGACGGCGCGGGCGAGGCGACCGTCTCGATGAGCCAGATCGCGAAGGAACTCGGCGCGGGCACGATGACGCTCTACACCTACGTCCCCGGCAAGACCGAACTGCTCGACCTCATGGTGGACTCGGTGCTCGCCGAACGAGACCTCCCCGGCCCCGGCGCCCCCCGGCCGGACGGCTGGCGCGAGCAGGTGCGGCTCTACGCCGACCGCACCCTGGCCGTGTTCCGGGCGCATCCGTGGCTGCGCTCGACGTCGATGGTGCGGCCGGTGCTCGGCCCCGGGCTGATGGCGGGTCAGGAGTACCTGATCGCGGCGGTGTCGGACATCGGGCTGGCGCCGCGCAAGGCGGCCGCGGCCGCGAACAGCATCGAGATCTACGTGCAGGCGAACGCGACGCTGTTCGCCGAGACCGCGCAGGTCGAACAGGAGACCGGGCAGTCGACCGACGCCTGGTGGGGGCAGCGGTCGGTGTTCTGGGAGAAGTACTTCGACGTCGAACGGCATCCGGCGATGACGCGGATCTGGGAAAGCGGCGGCTACGACGCGGACACCTGCGAAGCCGCCGACGAGACCTTCGCTTTCGGCCTGGAGCGCCTGCTGGACGGCATCGAAGCCCTCGTCACCCGCTGACCCTCCCGCAATTCGTCACCTACTTGCGATAGTTCGCCCTGCCAACTATCGCAAGTAGGTGACGGATTGCAGGAGGGGACACCTGCGGGAGTACATGGGGTTTCAGCTTCACGTGTCCCCAATGCCACATCAGGGACGCTGAGCGTCTCCAATGCCCCATTGGGGACATCCACCCTCGGCCCGGTCGTGCCCAGAGCCCGCAATTCGTCACCTACTTGCGGTAGTTCGTAGCGCGAACTGCCGCAAGTAGGTGACGAATTGCGTCAGGAGACGGTCGGTAGATCGGGTGCCGAGACGTCGTAGACCTTGCCCTCGCGCGTGAGCAGGGCGGCCAGGACCTTCGCCTTGCGTTCGGTGTCGGCCGAGGTCCCCCACCGCACGGTCTTCCCGTCGGCCAGCGCGAACTCGACACTGCCGGGGGTCTTCGCCGTCGCGGTGGTGACCTGCTTGAGCAGCTGCTGCGGGATCACGCCGAGGACGCCGGTGACCGCGCGGGTCACCGGGTCGTCGGCCGAGACCGACGGCAGCTTGAGTTCGGGCAGCCCGGCGGGCCGCTCCTTGACGGTCTTGAACACCACTCCCCCGCCGTCGACGAGGTGGATGCCGTCGCCGCCGGGTCCGCTGTCGAAGAAGGCGATCGCGGCGCGTTCGGTCACGGTGATCTCGATGGTGCTCGGCCACGACCGGGAGACGTCGACGGTGGCGATGCCGGGCATCTGCGCCACTTGGTCGCGGATGTCGTCGGTGTCCAGGCGCAGCATCGGTTTCTGGTCCGGCACCGCCGCCGCGGCGCGGATTTGTTCCGCGGGCACGGAACTCGCCCCGATGACGTCGACCTGCCGCACGCCCAGCATCGAGCTGAACCACAGCAGGTACACGAGGGCGACGACGGTCAGCACCGAAAGCAGCGCGACCCAGCGCCGTCGCATCTCCTTGTGCCTGCCCGGCCGCGTGCTGCGGCGGCGGTCGTACACGGACCGCCTGCCGCGCCGGGCCTTGGCGCGTTGAGCGCGTTGAGTGCGTTCGGTGCGCGGACGCCGACCGGGTTCGGCCGGGCGGCGGCGTTCCCCGGTCTGCGTCATGGCTAGCCTGCCCGCCGGTCCAGTTCGGCCAGGATCTCCGGGCCGAGCTGCGTGACGTCGCCGGCGCCCATGGTCACCAGCAGGTCGCCGGGTTTGACCAGATCCGCCGCGAGTTTCGCCGCGACGTCGAACGCGGGCTGGTAGTGCACGGGGACACCGGAGATCTGGTCGGCGATGAGCGCGCCGCTCACGCCGGGTTCCGGCTTCTCACGCGCCCCGAAGACGTCCAGCACGACGACCTCGTCGGCCAGCGACAGCGCGGCCGCGAACTCCCTCGAGAACGTCTTCGTGCGCGAGTACAGATGCGGCTGGAACACCACGATGACCCGGCCCGAACCCGCGGCCGTCCGCACCGCGCGCAGCTGCGCGTCGACCTCGGTCGGGTGGTGCGCGTAGTCGTCGTACACGCGGACGTCGCCGGAGCGGCCCTTGAACTCGAACCGCCGCCGGACGCCACCGAACGCGGCGAGCCCTTCGGCGAGTCCTTCGACCGGCGCGCCGAGCTCGATCCCGGCCAGCAGCGCGGCGATCGCGTTCAGCGCCATGTGCTCGCCCGGCACCGCGACCCGCAGGACGATTTCCTCGCCCCGCAAGGAGATCCGGACGACGCCGCCGTCGGGGGCGGGCGCGTAGTCCAGCACCTTGGCGTCCTCGGCGCCGGTGACCGAACGCCCGTAACGACGGACACGGATGCCCTCCGCCGAGGCCCGCGCGCCCAGCTTCTCGGCGCCCTCGTCGTCACCGCAGACGATGAGCAGCCCGCCCGGCACGATCCGGCCGAGGAACTCGGTGAACACCGAGACGTACGCCTCGGCCGTGCCGTGGTGGTCCAGGTGGTCCGGCTCGACGTTGGTCACCACGGCGACCGAAGGCGAGTAGGCCAGGAACGACCCATCGCTCTCGTCGGCCTCGGCGACGAAGACGCCGCCCTCACCGTGGTGCGCGTTGGCACCCGACTCGTTGAGGTCACCGCCGATGGCGAACGACGGGTCGAGCCGGCACTGCTGCAGCGCGACGGTCAGCATCGACGTCGTCGACGTCTTGCCGTGCGTCCCGGCGATGCAGGCGACCCGGTGGCCCTCCATCAGTCCGGCCAGCGCCTCCGCGCGGTGCAGCACGGTGATCCCGCGCTCCCGTGCGGCCGCCAGTTCCGGGTTGGACTCCTTGATCGCGGTCGACACGATCACCGCGGACGGGCCTTCGGGGAAGGCGTCGAGGTTCTCGGCGCGCTGGCCGACGGCGATCTCGGCGCCCTGGGCACGCAGCGAAAGGAACGCGCGCGACTCCTTGGCGTCGGATCCGGAGACCTGGGCGCCGCGGGCCAGCAGGATGCGGGCGATGCCGCTCATCCCGGCACCACCGATCCCGATCAGATGGGCACGCGTGAGCGTGTCGGGGAGTTGATCAGGCACCTGCGGCCTCCAGCACGATCTTGGCAAGGGTCTCGTCGGCCTCCCGGTGGCCGAGGCCGACCGCGGCCGCGCTCATCTTCGCGACCCTGTCGGCGTCGGACACCAGCGGGATCACCAGCTCCGCGACCTTGGCGGGGGTGAGGTCGGCGTCGGCGACCAGCAGACCGGCCCCCGCGTCGACCGCGGGCCGGGCGTTGACCGCCTGTTCGCCGTTGCCGTAGGGCAGCGGGACGAACACCGCGGGCAGGCCGACGGCCGAGACCTCGGCGACGGTCATCGCGCCCGAGCGGCACAGCACCGCGTCGGCGGCGGCGTACGCCAGGTCCATGCGTTCCAGGTACGGCACCGGGACGTACGCGGGCCTTCCGGGGAACTCCTGGACGACCAGCGTGTTCTTCGGCCCGTGGGCGTGCAGGACGCCGATGCCGGCGTCCGCGAACTCCTTGGCGGCACCGGAAACGGCGGCGTTGATCGACACCGCGCCCTGCGAACCGCCGAAGACCAGCAGCGTCGGGGCGTCGGGGTCGAGCCCGAAGTGCTCACGGGCTTCGGCGCGCAGCGCGGCCCTGTCGAGTGACGTGATGGAGCGGCGCAGCGGGATGCCGATGACCTCGGCCTTCGCCAGCGGGGTCCCCGGGACGGCGACCGCGACGCGGACGGCGAACCGCGCGCCGACCTTGTTCGCCAGGCCCGGCTTCTCGTTGGCTTCGTGCACCACGATCGGCGTGCGGCCGCGCGCGGCGAGGTACGCCGGAAGCGCGACGTACCCGCCGAAGCCGACGACGACGTCCGCGCCGACCCGGTCGAGGACCTCACGGGTGCGCTTGACCGCGTCGCGGACCTTCAGCGGCATCTTCAGCAGTTCGGGTGTCGGCTTGCGTGGCATCGGCACCGGCGGGATCAGCTCCAGCTGGTAGCCGCGCGCCGGGACGAGCTTGTTCTCCAGCCCGCGCTCGGTCCCCAGCGCGATCACCGTCGCGTCGGGACGCAGGCGCATCACCGCGTCCGCGAGGGCGAGCGCCGGTTCGATATGCCCTGCGGTGCCGCCACCGGCGACCACGACCACCGGCGCCTTGCCGGCGACCTCGGCTGCTGCGTCGGCTCTGACGGGGTTGTTCACCTATGACCTCTCCGATTTGCGGTACCCCGTTTCGCGGTACCGCGGTTCGCCGCCGTTCGCGCGGCCGTCCTCCTGCCGGGTTCCCGCACCGAACGGCGCCGTTCCTGTGCGGGCGAAGGCCTCGCCGTCCTCGGCGCGGGCCTCGCCGCCTTGGCGGCGCCTCCCCTGGCCGCGGCGCCCTTGCGTTTGGCTGGCGGGCGGTACGGCTCGGGCGCGGGAAGCCTCAGCAGGCGTCCGAATTTACCTGGCCCCTGCGAGCGCAGTGCGGCCACCGCCTCCGGTTCGTGCCGGGCGGCGTTGGCGAGGATCCCCATGATGAGCATGGTGATCACCAGCGACGTCCCGCCGTAGGAGATCAACGGCAGCGTCACCCCGGTGACCGGCAGCAGGCCGACGACGTAACCGATGTTGATGCCGGCCTGCGCGACCAGGAAGACGGTCAGCGTGCCGGACACGATGCGGATCCACGGGTCGAGATTGCGGGTGGCGATGCGCAGGCCCACGATGGCGACCCCGGCGAACAGCCCGAGCACCACCGAGCAGCCGATGAAGCCGAGTTCCTCGCCGATCAGGGCGAAGATGAAGTCGTTCTGCACGTTCGGCAGGTAGCCCCAGTTGGACTGCCCCTGGCCGAGGCCCTTGCCGAGGAACCCGCCATCGGCGAGCGCGAGTTTCGCCTGGTTGGCCTGGAAGCCGTCGGCGCTGGTGTCCGGGTCGCCGGAGACGAACGACATGACCCGCGCCAGCCGGTACGGGGCGATGATCGCCAGCACCAGGATCCCGGCGAGGCCACCCGCGAGGATGACCCCGAACAGTCGTTTCGGCGCGCCCGCGAACCACAGCAGGGCCATCAGCACGACCGCGAGGGTGATCGTGCCGCCGAGGTCGGGCTGCATCATCACCAGCGCGAACATCAGCAGCGCGATCGGCACGACCGGGACGAGCAGATGCCGCCACTGGTTGATGATGTTGTACTTGATCACCAGGATGTGCGCGCCCCAGAAGGCCAGCGCGACCTTCGCCGCCTCGACCGGCTGGAAGGCGAAGCCCCCGAGCCGGAACCAGCCCTGCGAGCCGTTGACCTCGGAGCCGAGCGGGGTCAGCACCAGTACGAGCAGCCCGAGGCAGACCACGGTCGCCGTCGCCGAAAGCCGCCGGACACGTTCCAGCGGCACCCGCAGCCCGACCCAGAACACCACCGCGCCGATCCCGACGAACATGAGGTGCTTGCTGAACTGGGCGTACACGCCGGTGCCGGTCTTGGGGTCGTACGAGGCGACCGACGAGGCGGACAGCACCATCACGATGCCGATCACGGTCAGCACGCCGGTGAGCGCCAGCACCAGGTGGAACGAGGCGAGTGGCCGCGAAAGCCACGCCGTCAGCGCGGTCCGGAAGGCGACGAACGGGCTTTCCTTGCGTTCACGGCGCTTGCGGGGCGCGGACTCGCGCTTTCTCTCCTCAACCGCCGTCACTGGTCTCCCCCGCACCGTCGCGCAGGACACGGACCGCCCGCGCGAACGCGTCGCCGCGCGCGCCGTAGCTCGTGAACATGTCCAACGACGCCGCGGCGGGGGCCAGCAGCACCACATCTCCGGGCCGCGCCAGGGCGCGGGCCGCCTTCACCGCCGCAGTCATGGGGTCATCGTCACCCGGAAGGAGGCTGTTGACCGGGACATCCGGCGCGTGTCGCGCAACAGCGGCGGCGATCACGGGTGAATCCACGCCGAACAGCACGACTCCGCGCAACCTGCCGGCGATCGAACCGACGAGCTCCTCCACGGAAGTGCCCTTGAGCTGGCCACCGGCGATCCAGACGACGGAAAGGTGCGCGCGCAGGGAGCCGCTCGCCGCGTGCGGATTGGTCGCCTTGGAGTCGTTGATGTACCGGACGCCGTCGATCTCGGCGATCTCCTCGGCCCGGTGCGGGGCGGGCCGGTACTCGCGCAGGCCCTTGGCGACGTCCTCGCCGGTGACGCCGTACGCGCGGGCCAGCGCGGCGGCGGCGAGCGCGTTGGACACGTTGTGCGGCCCGGAAGGGCGCACGTCGGCCAGCGTGCCGAGCTCGTCGGCGCTGGTCGCCGGGTCGGCGACGAAAGCGCGGTCGACCAGCAGGTCCTCCACGATGCCGAGTTCGCCGGGACGCGGGGTGTCCATGCCGAAGGCGACCCGGCGGGCGTCCACGGGCGCGTGCTCGTCGGCGAGCCGGATCGACCACTCTTCGTGGAGGTTGTGCACCACGTTGCGGGAGTGGGTGTGGACCCGCCCCTTCGCGGCCGCGTACTCCTCCATCGAGCCATGCCAGTCGAGGTGGTCCTCGGCCAGGTTCAGCACCACCGAGGCGTGCGGGGCCAGCGTGGACGACCAGTGCAGCTGGTAGCTCGACAGCTCCACGGCGAGCACCTCGTGCCCGGCACGGACCGCGTCGAGCACCGCGAAGCCGACGTTCCCGCAGGCCACGGCGTCGATCCCGGCGGCGCGCAGAATCGATTCCAGCATCCCGACCGTGGTGGTCTTGCCGTTGGTGCCGGTGATCGCGAGCCACACCGGCGGCTTGTCGCGCAGCTGTCCGACGCGCCACGCGAGCTCGACGTCGCCGATCACCTCGACACCCGCCTCGGCCGCCGCCACCAGCAACGGCGAAGACGGCTTCCAGCCGGGACTGGTCACGACCAGCTCGACACCTTCGGGCGGCACCGTGAGACCAGGCACCAGTTCGGCGCCGAGACCTTCGAGTTCCGCCAGGCGTCCGGCGTCGCCGTCGGTGACGGTGACCCGCGCGCCCTGGTCCAGCAGGACCGGAACGGCGGATTTGCCGGTGACCCCGGCTCCGGCGACGAGGACGTGACGACCGGCCAGTTCCACCGCTTATCCTCCGAGGCCGAGTTGCTCGCTGTAGAACAGCCCGAGACCGAACATGCAACAGACGGCCGAGAGCAGCCAGAACCGGATGATGACCGTGGTCTCCGCCCAGCCCGCGAGTTCGAAGTGGTGATGGAACGGGGCCATCCGGAACAGCCGCCGCCTGGTCGTGCGGAACACCGCGATCTGCGCGACCACCGAGATCATCTCGACCATGAACAGACCGCCGATGACGATGGCGAGCAGTTCGGTGCGGGTGGTCATCGACAGACCGGCGACGAGACCACCGAGGGCCAGCGAACCGGTGTCACCCATGAAGATCTTCGCCGGGGCCGCGTTCCACCAGAGGAACCCGACGCAGGCGCCGGTCGCCGCGGCGGCCACCACGGCCAGGTCCAGCGGGTCACGGACGTCGTAGCAGGCGGCCTGCGGGGTGACCGCGCACGAGAGGCGGGTCTGCCAGAAGGCGATGACGACGTAGGTCGCCAGCACCATCGCCGCGGTGCCGCCGGCGAGGCCGTCGAGGCCGTCGGTGAAGTTCACCGCGTTCGACCAGCCCGAGATGACGATGTAGCAGAAGATCACGAAGAACACCGACGGGAAGGTGATCAGCGCGAGGTCCCGCACGTAGGACAGGCTCTCCGAGGCGGGCGTCAAGCCTTCGCCGTTGGGGAACCGCAGCGCCAGAACCGCGAAGACGATCGTGACCACCAGCTGGCCGACCAGTTTCGCGGTCTTGTTCAGTCCCAGGTTGCGCTGCTTGCGGATCTTGATGAAGTCGTCGAGGAACCCGACGAGCCCGAGGCCCACCGCCAGGAAGAGGACCAGCAGCCCCGACGCGGACGGGCCGCCGGTGCCGTTGCCGCCACTGAGCGAGCTGATCAGATGCGCCACGAAATACCCGACGACCATCGCGATGATGATCGCGACACCACCCATCGTCGGGGTACCGCGTTTGGATTTGTGTCCCTGCGGCCCTTCCTCCCGGATCTCCTGGCCGAAGCCCTGCCGGGAGAACACCCGGATCAGATAGGGAGTGAGGAGGATGGAGACCAGCAGGCCCGCCGCGGCCGCGATCAGGATGCTGATCACGCGTCACCACCGTTCGAGCGTTCTTGAGAGGGGGAAGGGGGTACTACAGGGGTTTCGACGATCGTTGCGGGGGAGGCGAGCACGGCATCGGCCACCCGCCACAGCGCGGCGGCTTTGGAGGCCTTCACCAGCACCACGTCCCCCGCGCGGAGCTGATCATGCAGCAGGGCGATGGCGGCCTCGACGTCGGGTACCAGTACCGACTCCTCGCCCCAGGAGCCCTCCTGCTGGGCACCCTGATGCGTGGCCGCGGCGGCCTGGCCGATGACCACGAGCTTGTCGATGTTGAGCCGGACGACGAGCCTGCCGATGCCGTCGTGCGCCGCGACCGAGTTCTCGCCGAGGTCGCCCATCACGCCGAGCACGGCCCAGGAACGGCGGTTCGCGCTCATCGACGCGAGCGCCTTGAGGGCGGCCCGCATCGACTCGGGGCTGGCGTTGAACGAGTCGTTGAGCACCGTGACGCCGTCGGCCCGGGTGGTGACCTCCATGCGGCGGTCCGAGCGCCGTTCGAGGCTCGACAGCCGGGCCGCGACCTCCTCGACCGTCGAGCCCATTTCCAGCGCCACGGCGGCCGCGCTGAGCGCGTTGCCGACGTGGTGCTCGCCGTAGAGCGGCAGTTTCACCGGCGCTTCGCCGTCCGGGGTGACCAGGCGGAACGACGCGCGCGCTTCCCCGTCGAGGGTGATGTCGGCGGCACGGACCTGCGCGGAGGCGCTCTCGCCGACGAAAACCACCCGAGCGGTCGTCCGGCTCGCCATCGCCGCGACGTACGGGTCGTCGAGGTTCAGGACCGCGACGCCGCCGTCCTCCGCGCTCGGCAGCGCCTCCACGAGCTCGCCCTTGCCCTTGGCGATGCCCTCGCGCGAGCCGAACTCGCCGACGTGCGCGGTACCGACGTTGAGCACGACGCCGATCCGCGGCGGCGCGATGGCCGCCAGTTCGGCGATGTGGCCGGGCCCGCGGGCGGACAGCTCCAGCACCAGCTGCCGGGTCGAGGCGTCGGCCCGCAGCGCCGTCCAGGGGTGGCCCAGCTCGTTGTTGAACGATCCCGGCGGTGCCACCGTCGGGCCGAGCGGTTCCAGCAGCTGGGCGATGATGTCCTTGGTGGAGGTCTTGCCCGCCGAGCCGGTGACCCCGACGACGGTCAGGTGGTCGCCGGCGAGCTTCTGGATCACGTGCCGGGCGAGCTTGGCGAGCGCGGCCAGCACCGCGGCGCCCGCTCCGTCCTTGTCCGAGACCAGCGCGAACGCCCGTTCGTGCGTGGCACCGGCGGCCGGCGGCACGATCACGGCCGGGCCGTCGACCTCCCGGGCCGCGAGCACCGCGACGGCGCCGGACTCGATTGCCTGCGCGGCGAAGTCATGGCCGTCGACCTTCGCCCCGGGCAGCGCGACGAACAGACCGCCGGGCGTGATCTCGCGGGTGTCGAATTCGACGCTTCCGGTGACCTCGGCGGTCCCGTCGGTCCGATGCAGCCTGCCGCCGACGATGTCGGCGATCTCGGCCAGGCTGAGCACGATCACTCTGTCTCCAGACGTCTGCGGATGGCGGAGGCCAGCTCTTCCCGGTCGGAGAACGGGTGCACGACACCCTGGACCTCCTGGCCGGTCTCGTGGCCCTTGCCCGCGATGAGCACGATGTCACCGGGCTGGGCGAGCTCGACCGCGTGGACGATGGCTTCCCGGCGGTCGGCGATCTCGACGATCTCGCCGCCCAAGGCGGGCCCGGCGTTGCGGGCACCGGCCAGCATCGCCGCCCGGATCGCGGCCGGATCCTCCGAACGCGGGTTGTCATCGGTCACGATCAGCACTTCGCTGCGCCGGACCGCCGCCTCGCCCATCATCGGGCGCTTCGCGGTGTCGCGGTCCCCGCCGCAGCCGAGGACGGTGATGATCCGGCCCTCGGTGCGGGCACGCAGCGCGTCGAGCCCCTGCGCCACCGCGGCGGGCTTGTGCGCGTAGTCGACGACGGCGGTGAACGGCTGGCCGAGGTACACCCGCTCCATCCGGCCCGGCACCTCGACCGAGGCGAGCCCGGCCACGATCGCTTCGAGCGGGACACCGGCGGTGTTGAGGATCGCGGCCGCGAGCACGGCGTTCGCCACGTTGAACGCACCCGGCAGCGGGATCATCGCCGACGCGGCGAGCCCGTCGGGGCCGTGGAGGGTGAAGGTCTGCTCACCCGCCGGGGTGGGTGTCAGGTCGGTGGCGCGCCACAGCGCGTCCGATCCCGGCTCGGTGGACACGGTCACCGTGTGCGGGGTCAGGAGTGCGTGGCCCCAGGCGCTGTCGACGACGACCACCTCGGCGGTGGAACGGCCGTCGAACAGCAGCGACTTGGCGGCGAAGTACTCCTCCATGTCCTTGTGGAAGTCCAGGTGGTCCTGGGAGAGGTTGGTGAAGGCCCCGACCGCGAAGCGCGTGCCGTTGACCCGGCCCAGCGACAGCGCGTGGCTGGAGACCTCCATCGGGACGTGCGTGACCCCGCGCTCCACCATCACCGCGAGGAGGGCCTGCAGATCCGGCGCCTCGGGGGTGGTGAACCCGCTGGCCAGCCGCTCGCCCGCGATCCGGGTCTCGACCGTGCCGATCAGCCCGGTGGTCAGGCCCGCCGCCTTGAGCCCGGCGTCGACCAGGTACGACGTCGTGGTCTTGCCCGAGGTCCCGGTGATCCCGAGGACGGAAAGCTCCAGCGACGGCTCGCCGTAGATCCAGGCGGCGATCTCGCCGAGGGCGGCACGCGGGTCCGGATGCACCAGGATCGGCACGCCGGCGTCGCGGAGCACCGGGCGCTCGGCACCGGCCTCGTCGGTGAGCACGGCGGCCGCGCCGGCGGCGATGGCCTGGTCGCTGAAGTCCGCACCGTGGGCGCGGGCGCCGGGAAGCGCGGCGAAAAGGTCACCGGGGAGGACGTGCTGCGCGCGCAGCGTGCTGCCCGTGACCGTCAGCTCGGCCGCGGCCGGATAGTCGTCGCCGCCCACCACGAGCCGGGCGCCCGCCCTGGCGAGCAGCGTGCCCAGCGGCATCGGCTCGATCCTGGCCGGACGAGGGGGTGCGGCGACGGCCTTGACCGGGCTGTCCGGGACCTGGGCAGCCGTCGCGCCGGACCCGCTTTCGACGGCGGGACCGCTGCGGGGATCTGAAGTAGGCACCGACACAGCCAAGGAGGTTACCGGCGCGGCATTCGGGTGACCGAAGCGGTGCGGTGTGTGCACGCGACGATCACGCCCGTGGTAATGGGTTTCGTGAGCTCTCCTTGGCACGCAAGGGCTTCCGACTGTCGCTTGAGGACAGCGGGGCTCGACGTGCCCAGCCTTCTCTCGGCTCAGCCGGAGAAACGCGCCCTTCACGTACTTCAGGGCGTCCAGGGTGCCGGAGCCGGGTTGGTCGTGAGTGGCGATTCGGGTTCTGGCGAGTTCCTCTCGGGTCACCTCGGAGTGTCGTCCGATCAGTCACGCGTGTCGTCTGTCGGAGCACAGTGTCGTCCATCAAGTCGCGCGGAACCGACTCGAACCCGAATCGCCACTCACGACCGCCCGAACCACAGCCCGGCGTGAGGTGAGGGCCTCCTTCCCTACCCTGAGAGTAGGGAAGGAGGCCCTCACGGACCTGCGATCCCGGCCCGATGTCGCGGCGAGATTTCGGTGTCATCGACTCCTAGACCGGCCTGACCTCACGACTTCGTATTCGCGCTGGTCGTGAGCGGCGATTCGGGTCAGAACCCGAAACGCGTGTTACGTCAGGAGAGCACCAGCGGGACCTGGGGCGACGGGCCGTCGGAAAGCGGGATCTGGAACCGCTGAGCCAGGTACGCCGCCACCGAGTGGAACAGCGGCGCGGCCGAGAGTCCTTGCTGCAGGGTGGCGTCCGGGGCGTCGAGCCGGATGCCGACCACGAACCGCGGGTTGTCGGCGGGCAGGATCCCGGCGAAGGTGATGTTGTACAAGTGGTTGCTGTACGTCTTCGTCTGCGGGTCGACCTGCTGGCCGGTGCCCGTCTTGCCCGAGATCTGATAGCCCTCCAGCGCCGCCTTCGGCCCGGTGCCGCTCTGCTGCCCGCGGCCCTTCTGCGTGACGGCGCGCATCATCTCGCGCACGGTCTTCGCCGCCTGGGGGCTGATGACCTGGACGGTCTTCGGCGCCGGTTCGGGAACGAGTGTCCCGTCCGGGTTGACCTTCGCCTTGACCACGCGGGGTTCCACGCGCAGCCCGTCGTTCGCGATGGCCTGGTACATCCCGGCCATCTGCACGACCGTCATCGAAAGCCCCTGCCCGATCGGCAGGTTCCCGAAGGTCGTGGCCGACCACTGGTTGCGCGGCGGGACGACGCCGGGGCTCTCGCCGGGCAGGCCGAGCCCCGTGCGCTGGCCGAGGCCGAACTTCTTGAGCAGGTCCGCGTACCGGTCCTCGCCGAGCTTCTGCGCCAGCAGCAGGGTTCCGACGTTCGACGACTTCGCGAAGATGCCGGTGGTGGTGAACTGCTGCGTGCCGTGATGCCAGGCGTCCTTGACGATCTTGTCCGCGACCTGCAGTGAACCCGGCACCGCCTGTGCCGACTCCGGCGTCGTGATGCCCGCGTCGATCGCCCCCGCGGCGGTGACGATCTTGTTCACCGAACCGGGTTCGAACGGCGTGGTCACCGCGCGGTTGTTCAGGTTCTCCGTCTCGCTGCGCGAAGCCGGATCGTTGAGGTTGACGGTCTTGTCGTTGGCCAGCGCGTAGACCTCGCCGGTCTTCGAGTCCATGATGACCGCCTGGCCGCCCTTGGCCTTCGACTTGGCGACGTACTCGCTCAGCTGCCGCTGCAGTTCGTACTGCAGGTCGGTGTCGATCGTGAGCTGCAGATCCGAACCGGGGACGGCGTTCTGGATGTCCCGTTCGGTGCCGGGGATGACAAGGTTGTCGTTACCGTTCCGGGTGTTGACGATCTTGCGGCCCGGCGTTCCGGCGAGGTCGTTGTCACGCGAGGCCTCGAGACCGTAGCCACCGTGCAGGTTGTGCTTGGAGACGTCCTGGTCGTCGGTGCGCCAGTTCGCGTAGCCGACGATGTTCGCGCCCACCGAGTCACCGGGGTACTCCCGCTTCGAGCGCTTCTCGACGCTGATCCACGGGTATTCCTTGACGATCGCTTCGGCGACCGACGGTTCGATGTCGTGGACCAGGTACGTGAACCCGTCGGGCTTGTGGAACTTGTCCAGCAGTTCCTTCTCGGTGATCACCCCGGGCAGCTTGGCCGCGATGAGCTTCGCCGCGCCCGCCACCTCGGTCTCGAAGTTCTTGCCCTTGGCCGGGTTCTTCGCGGCGAAGTCGTTCATCGTCTTGTGGAGCCAGTTCAGGCTCACCGCGAGCGTCCGCACCTCGACACTGAACGCGATCTTCGTCCCGTTGCGGTCCAGGATGGACCCACGCTGCGCGGGACTTTCGATCACCGACGTCCGCTGCCGTTCCGCCGCCTCGGACAGCGCGCCCGCCTCGAACCACTGCACCTGCACCAGTTTGAGGCCGGCGAGCACCATCACGACGATCAACAGGATCCGGACGCCGGTGAACCGGCTCGGGTTCCCGCCGTTGCCCCGCCGCGCGGTGGCACGGCGGGTCCCGGCCGCGTAGGTCCGCCGCGCGCTGCCCGCCGACCGTGCCCTGGCCTGCGCCGGACGGCCGGGCGACATCACTGACCTCCCTGCGCCGGGGCCGCCGCGTTCTCCTGCGGTACCGCGGGCTGGTCGCCCTCGTACGGAGTGCCCTGCTGTGTGCCCTCGGCGGGCGGAGGCGACGTCGAGTCGGTCGTGGCGGCGGGCGCGTCGGCTTCGGCCTTCTTCGGCTCACCGACCACTGTGGACTGTCCATCCGGGCCGACCACGATATGCGCGGGGTCGCCGCCGGGCACCATGCCCAGTTCCCTGGCCTTGGGTGCCAGCGATGCGGGCGACTCGGCCTTCGCGACCTCGCGCTGCAACCGTTCCTTCGCCTCGGCGAGTCCGGCGTTGGTCGTGCGGAGCTGTTCGAGCCGGTATGAATCGGCGATGGCCTGCGTGGTCAGCCACAGCGTGCACGCCACGCCGACGGCCAGCATGCCCATCATCATCAGCACGAACGACGCGCGCGAACGCGGCCAGCGCAGCTTGAGCTTCTTCGGCTCTTCCCTGCCCGCGCCGCTTTCGGCGTCGGGACGGTTGCGTTGCTGGTCTCGCTGCAGCAGGTCGGCGCGCTGGGCGCGGCGGGCGTAGGCGCGTTCGGCGGCCGACGTGCGGCCGCGGGAGGCGCGAGTGGAGGTCGTGGTCTCGGTGGCGTCCGTCGTCTCGTCGACCGTGCTGGTCGCGCGGGCACGCCGTCCGGGCGCCGGTGTCCGGCGGCCGCGGGACTTCGCGGGAGCGGTCATCGTGCTCGGTCTCCGATCCGTTCGGCGGCTCGCAGCCGCACGGAGGCGGCCCGTGTGTTCTGTTCGGTCTCCGCCTCGCCGGCCTTCTCGGCCCCTCTGGTGAGCAGTTTCAGTTCCGGGCCGTGGCCCGGCAGTTCCACCGGAAGCCCTTCCGGTGTCCGGGATTTCGCCAGTTCCGCGAAGGCCTGCTTGACCAGCCTGTCCTCGAGGGACTGATAGGACTCCACGACGATCCGGCCGCCGACGGCGAGGCAGGACAGTGCTCGCGGCATCGCCCGCCGCAGCACCTCCAGTTCACCGTTGACCTCGATCCGCAACGCCTGGAACGTGCGCTTCGCCGGATGCCCGCCGGTGCGCCTGCTCGCCGCGGGGACCGCGTCGTACAGCAGTTCCACCAGCCGCCCGCTGCGCGTGAAGGGTTCCTTCTCTCGTTCCGCCACAACGGCTTTGACGATCCGCTTGGCGAATCGTTCCTCGCCGTAGTCGCGCAGGATCCGGATCAGCTCGCCGGGGGCGTAGGTGTTGAGCACGTCGGCCGCGGTGATCCCGGTGGTCGGGTCCATCCGCATGTCGAGCGGGGAATCCTTGGAGTAGGCGAAACCACGCTCGGCGCGGTCCAGCTGCATCGAGGAGACGCCGAGGTCGAACAGGATCCCGTCCACTCTGGACAGTCCGAGACCTTGCAGCGCGGACGGCATCTCGTCGTAGACGGCGTGCACGAAGCCGACACGATCACCGTGCGGCGCAAGCCGTTCCGCGGAGAGTTCCAGCGCGTTGGGGTCACGGTCCAGCGCGACGAGGCGCAGTCCGGGGAACGCGGTGAGCAGCGCGTCGGAGTGACCGCCGAGTCCGACGGTCGCGTCGACCAGCACGGCCTCGCGGTCGGAGAAGACCGGCGCGAACAGCTCCACGATACGGTCGAGAAGCACCGGAACGTGCTCGTGTTCGTCTGCCATGTCTTCCCCCCTTTCCTGTAGTGCCGGGGAAGATGCCGGATGCCGTCAGGTCCCTGTCCGCCCGCCTGCTGACCTGGTACCGGGGAAGGTGTACCAGGGCCACTGAGCGGACAGAGGCCTCACGGCATCCGTGTGGACGGTTCCCAGCGTGCCCGAAGCATGAACCCGCGCCCCCCGACGGCGTGGGTGCTTCCTCGGTCACGTCTAGAAGACGCCCGGCAGAACTTCCTCTCGAGCCTTCGCGTAGCTGTCCTCGTGTTCGTCCAGGTAGCCCTGCCACGCTTGGGCGTCCCAGATCTCCAGCCTGGTGATCGCCCCGATCACCACGCACTCCTTGTTCAGCCCGGCATAGCGTCGGAGCTCGGACGCGATCGCGATACGTCCTTGCCCGTCCGGGCGTTGCTCGTCCGTCCCGGCGAAGAGATAACGCTGGTAGGCCCGGACCGCCTCGTTCGTGAACGGGGCGTCGGCGACCTTCCTCGCCATCTGCTCGAACTCGGCCCGGGGAAAGACGAAGAGACAGTGATCCTGTCCCTTGGTGACCATCAGCCCACCGGCGAGCGCGTCGCGGAACTTCGCGGGCAGCGTGAGCCGCCCTTTGTCGTCCAGTTTCGGGGTGTGGGTGCCGAGGAACACCGGCTCCACCTCCCTACCGATCCCGGCCGCGAACAACCAAGCTCGGTCACGGGGCTCCCTTCTGCCCCACTGCGCACCACCGTACCCCACTTTTCACCACAGTCAACGCGTCAAAAGCCGCGACCACTCCGTCGTGTCAGACGTTTTCGCTGGTCAGCCAGGTGGGGCCAGGTGGGGGCGTGGTGGGGGACGGTGGCCAAGATCCCCCTGGGCGGGTATCGAAGCAACCTCATTCATGCCTGATGCGTCCGGATATCGGCCGCCGGAACCCTGCTGTGGGGCGAAATGGGGGCGAAAGTGGGGAATCCGGTAGGGAGCGGTGGGGACACTGTGGAGGGTGACGACGTCGGTTCATCCGATGACATGTCGACAAAGGACCCTCGGCGACTCTCTCGTGAGTGGCTAGGACGGTTCTGGCGCGCCTTCTCTTAGGTACCTGCTGCGTGGCCTGCGGCGCTTCTTGCGTGGTGCCAGGTTTGAGGTACATGAAGGCCCCCTTCCTGTACCTAGGCGCAAGGAAGGGGGCCTTCATGTACTTGGGCTGGCGTGAAGGTCGAGTTTCCTCGGCTGAGCCGAGGGAAGGGGGCCTTCACGCGCTGCCGCTGTAGTGCCGAGGCTTACGGTGGCGTTCCTGTCCGCCCGCAGCTTCATGCTGGGCTGAGCTCAGCCCGGCATGACGTGAGGGGCCCCTTTCCTACCCTCAGAGTAGGCAAGTAGTCCCTCACGGACCGGCAATCCCGACCCGCCGCCCGCCGTAGGTACCTAAAACACGGTTCGCTCTAACCGTCCTAGCCGCTCACGAGAGCGAGACCGGGCCTAGGTCAGCGGTCCGGGTCCAGCAGCGAAGCGAGACGCGCGGCAAGCCGCGGACCGTCCACAGGGGACACAGTGACCCATGCCTGCCCGCCCCGGCCTTCGGTCCGCGCCGCGCAGTACGCGCCGACGTCGGTGTCGAACCAGGTCAGCCCGCCGGCCCGGTGTGCGCGGCCGTCGCGGTCCCGGGTCCGCACGGTGAACTGGCCCGCGCTGTAGACCGGCCGGGCCTGGATCGCGAGTACCTCGCGCAGCTGACCGTCCGAGGCCGACGAGCGTCCGCCGTCGCCGAACACCGGATCCTCCAGGTCGCCGCCGAAACGCGCGGCGGGCAGGCTGATCCCGTAGCCGGGGCCGGGCCGCAGCTCGGGCAGGACGTCGACGATCGCGGCGAACACCTCGCCGTCGCCGATCCCGGAAAGCGCGATGGTCTGTTCCGGCTGGGTGGCCAGTACGCCGTGCCGTCCGCGCGCGGCCGCGACCGCGCGGAACGGGGCTTCGGCGGTCATGTCGGCCAGAGCCTCGCATTCGACGTAGACCTCGGCGCGGGCGAGCAGATCCAGCCGCGCTTCGAGGGCGGCGTCGAGCCGGTCCCCGTCATAAAGGCCTCGTTCGGTGAGGTTTTCGTAGACCGCGTCGCGGATCTCGGCGCGTTCCGCTTCCGTGGCGCCGACGCTGCGGACGGACAGCGGCCAGGGCGGGGCCGCGTGTCCCAGGTCGGACCAGAGGACGTCGAACGCCGACGCGGAAACGCGGATCAAGACCGCCCCAGCTCGGGCGGCTTCCCGAAGGAGACCTGCGGAGTCAGCGAACGCAGTGAGGCATCGCGGGTGTTCATGACGTCGACGGCCTTGCGCCGGGCCTCTTCGGCTTCCGCGTGCTTGGCCTCCATCTCGTCGGCGAGCGCGGCGAGGAGCGCGAGGTTCCCGCGGGCGGCGGCACCGCGGATCATCGCGCCCGGGTCGTAGTCCACCGGCGGCGGCATGTCGGCGCGGGCCCGCGCGGCCGCCTCGGCCTGTCCGGCGACGGCCTTCCCGAGCGCGGACGAGAGGTCCGCGGACCAGGCCAGCCAACCGGACGCCTTGGCCAGCACGCCACGGAGCGCGTCGCCCGCTTCCCCGCGCCAGTTCTCTTCGCTGCTGCCGACCAGTCCGGCGAGCTCCGACGTCGCGTCGTTCATACGCCGGGCGAGCGCGTCCCAGGCGGCGCCGATGCCGCCCGCCGCCTCGGGGTCGTTGCCCGCTTCGACTTCCGCGGCCAGCGCCTCGTGGCTGTAGGCCTCGTACCGCGTGGCCGCGACCGGGACCTCACGTCCCGGCGTCTCTCCTTCAGACACGACACCTTCTCCTCAGTATCCGGTGGTGAACCCGCGTCCGCGATCGCGTCGACAGGACGCTGCCTGGTCAGACCTCTCACGTTCACGGGCCAGGGCGCCCTGCCACCTCGATAGCGGGGCCTTCGGCCGGGCGGGTTCACGCGACATGTCCATCTCCCGAGTTCATCCTCAGCTCCGCTGACCGCTCCTAAGGCAGTTTGGGTTCGGCCAATCCCGCCACCTTCACCGCGCGCTCGCAGGCGAGCGGGGTGTCGGTGAAGTTCGTGTTGCTCACGTCGATCTGGACGCTCGCCTTCTCCCCCATGCCGAGCAGGACCGCGCAGGTCCCGTCGGCGGCCTTCTTGTCGGCGACCTTGAGCGCGTCCCGGCCGCCGACCTTGGTCTTGGTGGCGGTCTTGCGCGCTACTTCGAGGTCCGTCAGGCCGTTGCGCTCGTCCACGGTGATGGTGACGCCGAAGGTCGCGGGCACCGTCCAGTCGCAGGCGCGGGCACCGTTGATCTCCTTCGCGACGCCGAGCACGTTGATCCCGGCCGTCGACCGGTCCTGCGGGCCGAGCAGCGCGCACGGGTCCACCCCGCGATCCGGCGCGGGCGCCGAAGACGAGGGAGCCGGGGCCGGGCCGTCTGCGGCGGGCGGAATCTTCGCCTGGCCCGCGGCCCCTTGCCCGCAGGCGGACACTGTCATGACGGCGAGCGCGCCGAGGGCGAGAAGAGGAAGGCGGGAGCTCATGGGTTCAGCCGCCGACACAGTCCACGTCCGCCGCCGCTTGTTCATCCTGTCGGGTGTACCGGGCCAGAGCCTTCTCGATCCGGTTCTTGAGCGCCTCGAGTTCCCTGCCGAACGCCGTCAGCGCCTCGACCGCGGAGCCTTCGGCGCCGATCCCGTACTGCGCCATGAACTTGCCGACCTCGTCCGCGTATCCCCCGCCGAGGGGAACCGTGCGGCCGAGGACCTTCGCCTCGCGGACCATCTGGCCGACCACGTCCTGCAGGGCGGAGATCTTCGCGTGGGCGTCGGCTGCCAGCTCCGGCGCGACCGCGAATCCGCTCAGGTCGAACCTGGGCTTGGCGGTGCTCACCTCGCTCATATGCGATTACGCCTCTCCGTAGTCGAGCGACCTCGCACCGGAGCATACGACAAAACCCGGCGTCAGCGGGAGCACCCGAAAACGCGCTCACCTCACCCGATCGAGGTAAAGTCTCCGGTTGCACAGAGTCATCGACTGGGGTTGGCGGGGTTCCCCCCAAGAGTTCGCCCGAGTTTGACACACTTCGTGGGAGGCTGACCGCTGCCCGGGCCATCGCCCGGGCGTTGAAAAGCTGGCCTTCAGCAGACCCAGCGGACATCCAGCCACGCGGCATCAGGAGGTCGAGTGACGTCGAGAATCCAGTCTGCGACGCCCGGCGAACAGCAGGGTGAGCAGGCAACCGGGCAAGCGCCGTACCCCACGGCCGCCGGCTCGGTCAGCGGCCGGCAGAACGGCCGTGCGAGCAGAGCTTCGCTCGACGAACTGCACGAGACCGCGCGGCGGATCGCCGCCAACGTGGAGCGGGTACTGGTCGGCAAACCCGACGTCATCCGCATCGCGCTCGTGACCCTGCTCGCCGAAGGCCACCTCCTCGTCGAGGACGTCCCCGGGGTCGGCAAGACCTCGCTGGCGAAGGCGCTCGCCCGCTCGATCGACTGCACCGTCAGCCGGATCCAGTTCACCCCCGACCTGTTGCCCAGCGACGTCACCGGGGTGTCCATCTACAACCGGCAGAGCGGCGGGTTCGAGTTCCGGCCCGGTCCGGTGTTCGCGAACATCGTGGTCGGCGACGAGATCAACCGCGCCTCGCCGAAGACGCAGTCGGCGCTGCTCGAATGCATGGAAGAGCACCAGGTCACCGTCGACACCTCGACGTACCACCTCGAAGAGCCGTTCATGGTGATCGCCACCCAGAACCCCATCGAGATGGAGGGCACCTACGCGCTGCCCGAGGCCCAGCGGGACCGGTTCACCGCGCGGGTGTCCATCGGCTACCCCGACCAGCAGGCCGAGCTGGCCATGGTCGACGAGCACGCCGGGCACAACCCGCTTGCCGATCTCGAGCCCGTCTCCGACCGTGAGTCGGTGCAGCGGCTGATCGAGACGGTACGGGCGGTGCACATGTCGCCGGAGATCCGCCGGTACGCCGTCGAGCTGGTGTCCGCGACCCGTCAGGTGCCGGAGATCCGCCTCGGTGCCTCGCCTCGGGCGACCCTGCAGCTGGTCCGCGCCTCCCGCGCGCAGGCCGCGCTGTCCGGCCGCGAGTTCGTCGTCCCGGACGATCTGCACACGGTCGCGGTCCCGGTGCTGGCGCATCGCATGGTGCTCACCACGGAGGCGCACGCGGCTCGCCGTTCGGCCACCGACGTGGTCCGCGCGATCCTGAACCGCGTTCCCGTCCCGCAGGGCTCGTCGGGCACGAACCACCGCTGAGAGATAAGAGAACAGCCATGCTGCGTGCGCTGTCCGGCCTGACCACACGCGGCCGCTGCCTCCTCGCCGCCGGGGTCGCCGCGGCGGCTTGTTCGGTCGTGCTCAACGAACGGGATCTGCTGCGGGTCGCGATGTTCGTCATCGCCCTGCCGCTGCTGGTCGCCTTCTTCATCTCGGCGACCCGGCTGCGGCTGGGCGCGGCCCGCTCGCTGCGCCCGGAGCGGGTCTCGGTCGGCTCGCCGGGCGAGGTCCAGCTCGAACTCTGGCGCGACGGCAGACTCCCGGCGGGCGAGGTGCTGCTCGAAGACGGTGTGCCGTACGCGCTGGGTTCGCGGCCGCGGTTCGTCGTCGAACGGCTCCCCCACGATCGGCGCGTCGCGCTGCGGTATCCGCTTCAGCCGGTGCTGCGCGGGATCCAGCAGGTCGGCCCGCTGCGGGCGACGATCACCGACCCGTTCGGGCTGTGCGAGTTCGAACGTGAGCTGATCGGGCATTCCCGGCTGGTCGTCGTCCCGAAGGTGGTCGGCCTGTGGGGGCTGCCCAGCGGCGCCGGGATCGGCGCCGGCGACGACGGCAGCATCCGCCTGCACGCCGGACAGGGCGAGGCGGACGTGATCGTCCGGCAGTACCGCCAGGGCGACGACCTGCGCAAGGTCCACTGGCGCTCCACCGCCCGCCGCGACGAGATCATGGTCCGCGTCGAGGAACGGCCCTGGCGTGGCGGCACGACGGTGCTGCTGGACCACCGCGCGGCCGCGCATCACGGCACCGGTCCCGCCGCGAGCCTCGAATGGGCCGTCTCGTTCGCCGCTTCCGTCGGCCTGCACCTGCGCCGCTCCGGTCACCGCGTCCGGCTGATCACCGAACACGGCCAGACCCTGGCCGACACCCCCGGTGAGGGTGGCGAGCACTACGACAACGTCGTGCTCGACGTCCTCGCCGCGCTTCAGCCCGCGCACCAGCGCGACATCACCCTCGGCCACGACCCGGCCGAAGGACAGGAACTCATCGCCGTGCTCGGCACCGTCAGCAACGAATCCGTGCACGAACTGTCCCGGTACCGCCCGCGCGGGATCCGGAGCCTCGCCGTGCTGCTCGACACCCCCGGCTGGTCCTCCGGCGTCAACCGCCCGGAGAACCGCGCCGCCGCCACCGAGGAATCGGTGGCGCTGCTGCGCGCCGCGGGCTGGGGCGTCGTCGTCGCCGGACCCGGATCGCCGATGCAGCAGGTGTGGGCCGAACTGTGCCAGACGGCCACCCGCCGGGGCACGCTGATCGGAGGCGGCCTGTGACCGCGACCGCGCCACCCCGCCCGCACACCCCCCGCCCGCGTCCCGAAGCGCCGCCGCCGGTTTGGACGAGCAGTGTGCTCGCCCCGGTCGCAGCCGGGCTCGCCACGCTGTTCGCCTCGACCTCACTCACCGGCGTCGTCTCCGGCTGGGCGTGGTTCGGCTACCTGCTGGTCGCCGTCGTGCTGATCGCCTCCACCGGGCTCGCCCTGCGCTCGCTGCGCGCGCCGACCATCGTCGTCGGCCTGGCGCAGCTGCTGGTACTGCTGTTCCTGATCACCGGGGCGTTCACCACCAGCGGGATCCTGAAGATCATCCCCGGGCCGGACGCGCTCGAAGAACTGCGCGGCGTACTCGCCGCGGCGGCCGAACAGATCCGTGTCGGACTGCCCCCGGTCGAGGGCACGCCGCCGATCCTCTGCCTGGTCACCATCGCGATCGGCCTGGTCGCCGTCCTGGTCGACACGCTCGCCGTGGCCGCCGCCGCGCCCGCCGCGACCGGCTTGGTCCTGCTGTGCGTGTACGCCGTCCCGGCGGCGCTGGCCGAAGACATGCTGCCGTGGTGGACGTTCCTGCTGGGCGCGGCCGCGTTCGCCGCGCTGCTCGCCGTCGACGGCAACCACCGGCACCGCCGCTGGCGCAACCGCGAGGCACCGGGACTGGGCAATTCGGCGAGCACGTTGTCCGCGCCCGTCGGCGTGGTGGCCGCGGCGATCGCGATGGGCCTGGTGATCGGCACGGCCGTCACCGGGATCGGCACGGTCGGCAAACTCCCGGGCGCCGAGGGAACCGGCCGCGGTGGCGCGGGCGGCTTCGGTGTCGAGCCGTTCACCCAGCTGCGTGGCCTGCTCGACCAGGGCGAGAACGTGGAACTGTTCAAGGTCTACGGGATGGGCGCGGACAAACGGCTGCTGCGCGCCTTCACCCTCGACACGTACACGCCGAACAAGGGCTGGGGGCTGGCGCAGAACGGCCGCGCCCAGCAGGGGGTGCAGGCCAACAAGGGCCTCCCGCCCGCTCCCGGCGACGACGGCGCCGGCCCCGCGCGGGACATCCGGATCGAGCCGACGAACTGGGTCGACAACTGGCTGCCGATCTACGGCGCGCCGCGGTCGATCAACGGGCTGGCCGACAACTGGCTGTACGACCCGGTCGGTGGTGCCGTGTTCACCACGACCAAGCAGAACGCGCCCGCCTACACCGAGACCGCGTCGATCAAGGAGCCGTCGAAGGACGAGCTCCGGCTCGACGACCCCCGCCTCGCCGAGGTACCGCAGCAGTTCGTCCAGGTCGACCGCGTCGATCCCCGGGTCGCCGCGAAGGCCAAGCAGCTGACGGAGAACGAGTCCAACAACTTCGACAAGGCGCAGGCGATCTGGTCGTTCTTCACCGCGCAGAACGGCTTCGTCTACGACACCAAGACCGCCGACGCCACCGACTCCGACGCGCTCGCCGACTTCATCCTCAACGGCAAACGCGGATTCTGCGAGCAGTACGCGTCCGCGATGGCCGTGATGCTGCGGTCGGTCGGCATCCCGTCGCGGGTCGCCATCGGCTTCACCTCCGGGACCCCGAAGGGCGACTACCTCTCGATCAGCTCCGAGGACGCGCACGCGTGGGTCGAGGTCTACTTCCAGACGAAGGGCTGGGTCAGCTTCGACCCGACCCCGCTGCTCGACGGCCGCGCGGTCGTCCCGCCGTATCTGCAGACCGACACCAGCAGCTCCGCGACCAACGACACCCAGGAAGTGCCGAGCGCGCCCGCGTCGAGCGCCCCCGCCACCGGCACGCCCCGCGACCCGGGCGCGGACCTCGGCGCGGACGGCGACGGCGGTCAGCAGGAGGAAGAGCCGCTGTGGCCCGCGATCCTCGCCGGGATCCTCGGTGGCTTGGCGGCCGCGCTGACGGTGGTCGCGATCGTGCGGTCCCGGTTGAGACACCGGGCGCTGATGCGGCCTGGGGCCTCCTCGGCCGCGGACCGCGAGGACAACGGGTTCCTGGACAACCAGAACGTGACGAACTGGCTGCCGCTGATCGCGATCGGCCTGTGGGTGGCGGCGTTCGCGTTCCTGGCGGCCTGGGTGTCGTGGTGGTTCGCGCTGGCACTGGTGGTCGTCCTCGGCGTGCTCGGCACACCGACGACGATCCGGGAGATCAAGCGGCGGCTGCGGCTGCAGAAGATCGCGTCCCACTCCCCCGCCGCGGCCGACGCGGCGTGGCGGGAACTGATGGACGAATGCGCGGACCGCGGCCTGCCGCTGTCCGACGGCGACACGGTGCGGGTGGCAGGCCGGAAGGTCGTCGAGAAGCACCGTCTGGACGAGGAAGGCCGCACCGGCCTGCGGACCGTCATCGGCGTCGTGGAGAAGTCCTGGTACTCGGACACGCCGGCGGACGATCAGGAGCTGGGCCCGGCCTTCGACGAGGTGCGCAAGAGCCTGAAACGGAACGCGCCCATGTCGTGGAAGGGCCGCCTGTTCCCGCGGTCGCTGCGGCGAGGGAAGAAGTAGCAGCCCCGCTCTCAAGTACATGAAGGCCCCCTTCCTTGCGCTAGACGCGAGGAAGGGGGCCTTCATGTACTGCACCGAGACACAGGACAACGCGAACATGCCGACGAGGCACCGCCTCGTCGGCATGTTCGCGTGTGTGAGAGCTACTGCTCCTCGAAGCGCTGCCGGAAGCGCTCTTCCATGCGCTGGGTGAACGAGCTCCGGCGCGGGGACGACTTGCCGCCGCCACCTCCGCCGGCCCCCGGGCCACCGCTGTCCTTACCGCCTTCCGTTTCGGCTCCTTGCCGAATCGATGTGACGGCCATCATGACTCCGAAGAACATCACGAGGAACCCGAGCACGCTGATCACTGGAATTTCGGCGACCCGGATGTTGACCACCACGCCGAGCACCAACAGTGCGACGCCCACTACGAACAGGGCGATGCCCTGCAAACGCCGTCGGCGGGCGGGGCGGCGCAACCGGGTGCCTCGCACCGTGGATGCGAACTTGGGGTCCTCGGCATAGAGCTCGCGCTCGATTTGATCGAGCAGCCGCTGCTCATGCTCGGAGAGTGGCATCTTTCCTCCTCCGGCACAGCTGTCGCGGGCGCCGGGCCGCGCAACGTCATGGACCCAACAGACAACCCCAGGCGGGGTGTCTCTGTCCAGGATACGAGCCCCGCGCTCGTCCGACTACCCGATCCCGTATCCAGAAGGGATCAAATTGGCCGAAACCACCCGACGCGGCTCTCTCGAAGACGGCCGAGCGGCCGATGTCACTGGTCACGGGGGGTCAGCAGTGACGCGGGCCGCACCGCGCCGTCACCGAACTTAGACCTCGCGACGTCGGCGGCGAGTTCCGCGTCCCGCCAACGGGGCTCCGGTGTGTCGAAAAGCAGCTGTTCTCCATCACTCTCCGTGTCCAATCCCTCGACTCTTACGCCGATCAGGCGGACTGCGCCCGTCGGCGCGTGCTCGGCGAGGAGCTCGACGGCGGTGCGGTGGATGTCGCGGGCCACATCCACTCCTACGGCGGTAGTCCTGGCGCGGGTGATGGTCTTGAAATCCGCGAACCGGACCTTGATCGACACCGTCCGCCCGCGCAGCCCGCGGCGGCGCAGGGTGGCGGCCACGCGTTCCGACAGCCGGAGCAGTTCCAGCCCGAGCGCCGAGCGGTCGTGGAGGTCGACGTCGAAGGTCACTTCGGCGCCGATCGACTTGTCCGGCGTCTCCGGGACGACCTCGCGCTCGTCGTGGCCGCGCGCGAGCGCGAACAGGTGCTCCCCCAGCGCCCGTCCGAGCGACCGCCTCAGCCTGGGCAGCGGGGCGGCGGCGACGTCGGCGATGGTGTCGAGCCCCTGCTGTCGCAAGTGCTCCTCGGTGCGCTTGCCGACGCCCCACAGCGCCGACACCGGCAGCGGGTGCAGGAACGCGAGCGTCTCGGCCGCGGGAACGACGACCATGCCGTCCGGTTTCGCCATCCCGGACGCCAGTTTGGCGACGAACTTGACCTTCGCGACGCCGACCGAGCAGCTGATCCCGAAATCGGCGGCGACCCGCTCCCGGATCCAGGCGCCGAGCCGGGCGGGCGAGGAGTCCAGCCGTTTGAGCGCCCCGCTGACGTCCAGGAAGGCCTCGTCCAGGCTCAGCGGCTCCACCAGTGGCGTCAGCTCGCGGAAGATCCCCATGACCCCCTTCGACACCTCGCCGTACAGCCCTGGTGTCGGGGTGATGCAGATCAGCTGCGGGCAGAGCCGTTTGGCGGTCGAGAACGGCATGGCCGACCGCACACCGAACTCGCGCGCCGCGTAGCTCGCGGCCGCGACGACCGACCTCGGGCCGCCACCCGAGACGACCACGGGCTTTCCCGCCAGCTCCGGTCGCGTGCGCAGCTCACAGGACACGAAGAAGGCGTCCATGTCGACGTGCAACAGACCGCAGCCGGTGTCGTCGGGCCAGGTGGTGGCCCCGGTCGTCACCCGGTAGCGGGCCATCCCACCGGGCAGTTCAGCGTTTCGTCCCACAGGCAGAAGCTAGCCCGGACCACCGACAGTCTCGTGAGTGGTGAGGACGGTTCTGTTGAGGGGAAGCCAAACGTGACGTGGCGCGGGGCCAGTGTCGCTCCTGCGTACGCGTTCTCCTGGTAGTGAGGGCCTCCTTGCCTACTCTGACGGTAGGGAAGGAGGCTTTCGCTACCGTCGGATGTGGTCCCTGGTGGTAGTGGGACGGCTGTGGCCTCGACGGCCGGTGGTGAATCAAGGCGTGGCTCGCGTGTCGCGTCACCCGGCCCACCGTCTCGCCCCGAAACACGCCACGTTTGCCTTACCCCTCAATAGCCAAAGAGGTACCTACGTGGATTCCGGCTGCGGTTGATCTCAGGCCTGGCCCGTGAAGCCCCCTTCCCCAGTACATGAAGGACCCCTTCCTTGCGCCAGGCGCAAGGAAGGGGTCCTTCATGTACCTCAGGCGGGCAAGAAACTTCGGTACCGAGCCGGTCGAGTCTCAAACGGGTCAGGGGCGGTGGGCCAGGAAGTGCAGCCTGCTGGAGATGTCCCGCAGCGGCGGAACCGACGCCGCCGCCAGCTCGAACTCCGCCAGCTCCTCTTCCCGCACGCCGCCGGGCACGAAGTCCGCCACGACGCCGTCGCCCTGGAGCGAAGTCACCTCGAGCCCCACGTCGATCAGCTGCGTACGGAGGGCCTCGGCGTCGAAGCGCCGCAGCACGGTCTCCCGGCCGCCGCCGAGCACGCCGCTCTCCGCCGCGAGCAGTTCCCGTGCCTCGCCGAGCCGTCCGGCCAGCGCACGCTGCAGGATCGCGGCGTGGCGGTTCGCCACCAGCACCGAGACCGCGCCGCCGGGTTTGACCGCGGCGGCCAGTGCGGCGAGCACCAGCGCCGGGTCGTCGACGACTTCGAGCAGCCCGTGCGCGAGGACGAGGTCGGCCGAGCCGTCCGCGACGTGGGCGCCGAGCGCGTCGGAGTCGTCGGCGATCACCGTGATGCTGCCGGAGACGCCCTCCTCCTCGGCGCGGCGGCGCAGGGTCGCCAGCGCGTTGGGGTTCGGCTCGACGACGGTCACCAGGCAGCCCGCCGAGGCGAGCGGCACCGCCCAGCCGCCGCTGCCGCCGCCGACGTCGACGACGTGCGGCTGTTGTGCGCCTCGCGCCCGTGCGGCCCGGAGTTCTGCTTCGAGAACCCGGCGAACCGCCCCCGATCCCCGCGTGGCCACGGTGTCCGTCTTCATAAACGCACAGGGTAATGCCCGCCTTCCGGGCGCCGCCGGGTGTAGTCCGATGCGGTGTTCGACACCTTGCCAAGGAGCCACCCCGCCGACTGCCCGTAGGCTGTATCGAGTGCACACGGTCGCTGTTCTCAGCCTGAAGGGTGGCGTCGGTAAAACGACGGTCGCCCTCGGTGTCGCGTCCGCCGCGCTGCGTAGGGGCGCCCGGACTCTCGTGGCCGACCTCGACCCGCAAGGCAACGCCACCACCTCGCTGGACCCGCCCCTCACCGATCGCACGCTGGCCGACGTGCTGGAGACGCCGGTGCGCTCGGTGCTCGAACGAGCGATCGCGCCCAGCGTGTGGAGCGACCGGATCGACGTCCTCGTCGGCGCCGAAGAGCTCGAAATGCTCAACGAGCCCGACGCCGACAACCGCCGTCTGGAGAATCTCTCCCGCGCGCTCGACGAACTGCACACGAACCCGCTGCGCGAGGAACCCTACGAACTGGTGATCCTCGACTGCCCGCCGTCGCTGGGCAGGCTGACCCGCTCCGCGCTGGTGGCCGCGGACAGCGCCCTGATCGTCACCGAGCCGACGATGTACGCCGTCTCCGGCGCCCGCCGGGCGCTCGAGGCGATCGAGAAGATCCGCGAGGAGCAGAACCCGGGGCTGCGGCCGATCGGTGTCGTGGTCAACAAGCTCCGCGTGCGTTCCTACGAGCACCAGTTCCGCGTGGCCGAACTGCGGGAGAACTTCGGCCCGCTGGTGATGCCGACGGCCATCCCGGACAGGCTCGCGGTGCAGCAGGCCCAAGGCGCGTGCAGCCCGATCCACGAATGGCACTCCCCCGGCGCGCAGGAGATCGCGCTCACCTTCAACATGGTGCTGGCGAAGGTGCTGCGCTCGAGCCGGGCCGGACGGCATCGCGTCCGCGGCGACGAGGATCCGGAGACCACCGAAAAGCCCGCCAAGCTGAGCGACACCGGCACGGGCTGACGTCCGATGCCCGAAGGCGACACCGTCTTCCTCGCAGGCAAGGTCCTCGACAAGGCACTGGCCGGGAAGACCTTGCTGCGAGGCGAGTTCAGGGTCCCTCAGCTGGCCACGACCGATCTCGCCGGACGTGCCGTGCTCGGCGTCGGCACGGTCGGCAAACATCTGCTGACACGGTTCTCCGACGGGATCACGTTGCACAGCCACCTGCGCATGGACGGCAAGTGGGACGTCTACCGGGCGGGCGCGCGCTGGCGCAACCCGGCGCATCAGGCGAGGGTCATCCTCGCCACCGAGGATCTGCAGGCGATCGGATTCCGCGTGCACGACCTCGAACTCGTGCCCACGGACGAGGAAGACCGGCTGGTCGGTCACCTCGGCCCGGATCTGCTCGATCCACAGTGGACGGACGAACTCGCGGAGCGGGCGGCGGCCGCGCTGGCCGCGGACCCGGATCGCGAACTGGGCGATGCCTTGCTGGATCAGCGGATCATGGCGGGGATCGGCAACATGTACAAGGTCGAGATGTGCTTCCTGCTCGGCGTCACACCATGGACGCCGGTGTCCGAAGTGGACCCGGCGAAGGCCGTCGCGCTCGGGCGCAAGCTGCTGAAGACCAACGCGTGGCGCACCTCGCAGACCACCACCGGCGATCTGCGCCGCGGCCGTGAACACTGGGTCTACGAACGGACCAAACAAGGCTGCTTCCGCTGCGGCGGACCGCTCCGGGTCGCGCCCCAGGGTGCCGGGCACCAGGCGAGGCCGACCTGGTTCTGCCCGAAATGCCAGTCCGGACCCGCTCCGAGCCGCTAAGCCGGCCTGGTGACGCTCTTCAAGCTCCCGCTCTACGGGGCCGACACCGAACGCGGCGACCTCGCTCCCTGAGCCGCCCGCTTCCTCCGCACGTCACCTTCACTTCTTTCCCCAGGGAGCTTTGTCATGCCCGGAGTCCTCACGGGCGAGGCGCTGCGCGCGTTCGTGCACGCCCTGCCGAAGGTCGAACTCCACGTCCATCTCGTCGGTTCGGCGAGCCTGCCCACGGTGCTGGAACTGGCCAGGCGCCGCCCGTCCGCGGGGGTGCCGACCGACCCCGCGGCGCTCGCCGAGTTCTTCACCTTCCGCGACTTCCCGTATTTCCTCCGCAACTACCTGGCGGTGACTTCGCTGGTGCGCGACGCCGTACAACCACGTCCTCGACGGCGGCACGGGCTGACCACGGGGTGGAACTGGCCTGGTGCTTCGACATTCCCGGCGAGAAGGGGATCGTCGCCGGCCGTGAGACGGTCGTGTTCGCGCTCCGCGAACGCCCCGAAGGCCTGGTGTCCTTCGGTCTCGGCGGGCGAGAAGTCACTCGACAGCAGCGACATCGACCCGGCCGAAGGGGCTCCCCAAGGGCGCTCCGCGCCCGACGGAGACTTCGCCGTCGCGCGCCTCTTTCGGGCCGGAGGCCCACGGAAACGTTTTGCAGGGCGCCACCCTCGACGGCGAGTACGTCGCGGTCGCCGAAACGCTGGGCCTGAACGCGACCGAAATCGCCCGGTTCGCGAAGAACGCCGTGGAAGCGTCTTTTCTGCCTTCGGCGGACAAGACCGTCCTGGAGACGGAGATCGAAGAAATCTTGTTGCAGGACCCCGAAGTCCTCGCATAGCGTGGCGGTACACGAGAGAGGAGGTGGTCCAAAGTTGTATTCCAACAGGACTCGTGAGGTGACTGTCCGCTAGCGGACTGCACGCGTAGGACTTTTGAGCAGCGATACAACGCAAGTTGGAGCCACCTTCGGCTCGTCGTCTCTGCTTCGCGTGATGCCTGATAGCGAATACCAGGCAGTCACCGGGCCCCCGAGGTTCCCGAGCACCGGTCCGGCTCGGGCCCGGCCGCCGATTCCGGCGTCCGGGAGCCGCCTCGGGGGTACCCTTATATCCGGGATATGACCCTTTTGCGAGCCCGGAGGGAACCACCCGTCGCCTTGGAAGACCGTCCGCCGCTGTTCCGCCCCCGGAACCGGCGCAGACTGGATAGCCTGACGCCATGTTGAGGCCCGACTTCCCGATCATCACCCAGCGCCTGACACTCCGCGCCTTCACCTCGGCGGATCTCGACGAACTCAATTCCTTCCAGTCCCGCGCCGACGTCGCCCGCTACCTCTACTGGGGCCCGCGCAGCCGGGCCGAATCCGCCGCCGCGCTCGCCAAACGGGTGCACAGCAGCAGCCTGTCGAAGGAAGGCCAGTTCCTCGCGGTGGCCGCGGAGCTGACCGAGACCGGGCAGCTGATCGGCGACCTGAACCTCGAATACCTCAGCAGCGAGAAGCGCCAGGGCGAGATCGGCTTCGTCTTCCACCCCGACCACCACGGCAAGGGCCTCGCCGCCGAAGCCGCCGTCGAGGTACTCCGGCTCGGCTTCGAAGATCTCGGGCTCCACCGGATCATCGGTCGCTGCGACGGCCGCAACACCGCCTCGACCGCGCTGATGGAACGCCTCGGCATGAAGAAGGAGGCGCACCTGCGGCACAACGAACTGGTCAAGGGTGAATGGTGTGACGAACTCGTCTTCGCGATGCTCGAAGACGAGTGGAAGGCGAGCCGCTAGCTCTTCGCGTCGGTGGCCCACTGCCGCACGCGATGGTCGCGCAACTTCTCGCAGAGGTCCCAGATCGCGGCCCTGGTGTGGTCGTCCAGGACCGCGTCGGGCCAGGGGACGGGCCGGGCCTTGCTGGAGAAGTAGGCCCCGCTCGTGGTCCGGACCTCGGGACTCGCGGCCAGGTGCACGCTCGACTCCGTGGCCTTGAGCAGGGCACGGCGGCCGTAGAGCACGGGCATGATCAGGCGCAGCAGCGGCACGATCGGGCGGGCCGGCGGCGGGTAGGTGCCCATGGTGAGCCCCTTGTTCATCGACGTGGAGGCGTGGCCGGGATAGGCGACGTTCAGCGTCACGCCCGTCCCCGCGAGCCGCTCCGCGAAGGTGTAACTCATCGCCATCTGCGCCAATTTGGTCTGGTTGTAGAACGACAGACCCACGTAGGACTTCTCGCCCTGAAGGTTGTCGAGGTCGATCCGGCCGCGAGGGATGCCGCCGGTGATGTTGATGATCCGAGCCGCTTCGGCCTCCTTCAAAGCGGGTAGCAGCCACTGGGTCAGACTGAACGGCGCGACGACGTTGACCGCGAACGCGCTTTCGATCCCGTCTTCGGTCAGTTCACGACGGGCCCGCGTCGCCCCCGCGTTGTTGATCAGCACGTCCAGACGGCCGGCTCGCGCGGTGACCTCCTCGGCTAGACGGCGTATGTCACGGAGCCGGGACAGGTCGGCCGTGATCGCGTTGACGTCCCTGTTCCCGCTGGACCGGCGCAGTTCCTCCGCCGCCGACTCGGCTCGCGCCTTGTCGCGCCCGACGAGGATCACCCCGGCACCGAGCGAGGCGAGCCGCCGGGCGGTTTCCTTGCCGATGCCGCCGGTGCTCCCGGTCACCAGCACCGTCTTGCCTTCCATCGTCTTCATCAGACCTCCAAAGTTGTCACCTGGTGTCATCATAGACACCAAATGACACAAAGTAGACTGGGGTGCATGTCGGAGGGTTTGCGCGAACGAACGCGCCGGGCGGTACGGGCCGAACTCGCGGAGGTGGCCATCGGCCTGTTCGCCCGCCAAGGTTTCGAGGAAACGACCGTCGAGGAGATCGCCCGCGCGGCGGGGCTGACCAAACGCAGCTTCTTCCGCTACTTCCCCGCCAAGGAGGACGTCGTCTTCGACGGCATCGACCTCACCGGCGAGAAGGTGGTCGCCGACCTCGGCGCGCGACCCGCCGAAGAAGATCCTTGGGCCTCCCTCCAGCACGTCCTGCGACGCTGGCAGGAAGAGATTCACGCGAGCGAGCGGACACTGGCGACCCTCCGCCTCATCGAGACGACTCCCGCCCTCGGCGGACGGCTACGACAACGCCGGGCCGAGTGGCGACAGCGGGTGAGCGACGCGCTGCGTGACCGGCCTGGCGCCGGACTCGACGCGTTCACCGCGGACCTGCTCACGAACGCGGCCACGGCAGTTCTCGACGCCGTGTCGAGTGCGTGGCTGCGGTCCGGGGGCACGGCGGACCGGCTGTCGCTGCTGGACCGAGGGTTCGCCCGGATCCGGCTTACCGAAAGCGGCGGCGACTGACCCGCCAGGCATGATGGGGCCGTGTTCTTCGACAAGATCGTCCGCCCCGCTCTCTACCGGGTCTCCGGCAGCGACCCCGAAACCGTGCACGAACGCACCATCGGCACGCTCGCCAGGCTGAGCCGGGTCTCCCCCGCGCTCGGCGCGCTCGGCCGCGTCTACCGGACGGACGATCCGGTCACCTTCCTCGGTCTCCGCTTCCCGAACCGGGTCGGCCTCGCCGCCGGGATGGACAAGAACGGCCGCGCGCTGCACGCGTGGCCCGCGCTCGGTTTCGGTTTCGTCGAGGTCGGCACGGTCACCCGGCATCCGCAGCCGGGCAACGACAAACCGCGGCTGTTCACCCTCGCCGAGACCGACGCGGTGATCAACCGGATGGGTTTCAACAACGAGGGCGCCGAGGCGCTCGCCGCCCGTCTCGCCGCGGGCGGGAAGCCGCCGGTGCCGCTCGGCGTCAGCATCGGCAAATCCAAGGTGACCCCGCTCGACGAGGCCGTCGAGGACTACCGGTTCTCACTGCGGGCGCTGTACCCGTACGCCGACTACTTCGCGATCAACGTCAGTTCGCCGAACACGCCGGGACTGCGGGCGTTGCAGGACAAATCCGCGCTGGCCGAACTGCTTTCCGAACTGCGGAAGACCTCGGCCGAGCTCGCCGGCGACACGAAGCCGACGCCGGTACTGGTGAAGGTCGCCCCCGACCTCACCGACGAAGCGCTCGCGGAACTGCTGGAGGTCTGCCTCGAACACGGTGTCGCCGGGCTGATCGCGACCAACACGACCTTGTCCCGCGAAGGGATCGCTCCGCCCGAAGCCGCCGTCGGTGAGCAGGCGGGCGGACTGTCCGGCCGCCCGCTCACCGCGCGCTCGGTCGAGGTGGTGCGGTTCGTGCACGACGAAACCGGCGGCAAGCTGCCGATCATCGGCGTCGGCGGGATCTTCGACGCCGGCGCCGCCGCACGGATGCTCGACGCCGGCGCCGGTCTCGTCCAGCTCTACACCGGTTTCGCCCTGCACGGTCCCGGTCTGGTCAAGCGGGTCGCCCGAGGTCTCGCGGCCCGGCCGTACTGACGAACCTCAGGTAGGCACGCCAGCATCGGTACTTCGTCAGCTCCATCGCGTTCCCCGTGGCGGCCTGGTCGCACAGGACGGCCAGCGGCGTCTCCCCGTTCTCCAGCCGGATCCGGCCGAGGACGAACGGGGCGGGCAGCGTGGCCGCGAAGGCACCGAGAGCGGCGGGCGAGAGCCGCCAGCGTTCACCCGAAAGCATCGTGTGCTCGCCCGTGGCGTCCACCGGTACCACCCCAGGCTGCGGCGGATCGGACGGCAGCAACACCATCCGGTAACCCTCGCCGGTCTGGACCAGCCCGGTGAACCGCGCTCCCGCGGCGACCAGCCGCCCGTTCAGCGGCTGCCCGCGCAGATGCGCGCCGAACACCACGAGATCCGCACCCGCTGTGGGATAAGGGAAGTCGGCCTGTTCGTCGGTGAGCACGGCGGCGAGGTCGATGGCGACCTGGTCGTCGAACGGCCGCACCACCACCGAAACCCCGTACGGCCCGAGATCCGACGGCGACGCCGGCACCGTGACCGCGGCGAGGTCGAGCAGGTTGACGAAAGCCGTGAAACGCTCCAGGCGTTTCGTGACACCTTCCGGATCGGACAACGCCTCGGCGACCTCGGGATGGTCGGCGACGGTCGGGAGGACCAGGGCGTCGTACTCGGACAGCATCCGGAGCGCGATCATCCCGGCCTCGGCGACGCGCTGCCTGTCCGCGGTGAAGCCGTCGTCGTGGATCAGCTCGCCCACCGACAGCAGTGCCGAGACCTCCACCGGCTCCACCAGTGCCCCGGACGCCCGCAGCGCCGAAACCGCGCCGAGGAAGGCCGACCGGGATTGGAGCGAAAGACCGGTGAGGGCGTCGGAGCCGGGAATCGCCACGCGCGGCCGATCCCCCGCGGACAGCCGGACGTCCGGCGGCCAGTCCCTGGCGAGCGGGTCGATCCCGTCGGGGCCGGTCATCAGACCCAGCGCGCGCTGGCCCAGCGTGAGACTGCGCGAGAACAGGAAGATCCCGGCACACGGCGCTGCGCCCGTCTTGGGCACGAGGCCCAAGGTCGGCTTCAGCCCGACGATCCCGTTGAGCGAGGCGGGCACGCGGCCCGCTCCCGCCGTATCCGTGCCGACCGCCAGATCGACCAGCCCGAGCGCGACGGCGACGGCCGCGCCACTGCTCGCGCTTCCGGACACGCGGGCGGTGTTCAGTGCGGCGCTCACGCCGCCGTACGGGCTGTGGGTGTGCTCGAGGTCGCTGCCGAACCGATCGCAGTTGGTCTTGCCGATCACCACCGCACCGGCCGCGGTCAGCCGGGACACCGAGGTGGCGCCGACACAGCAGACGTCCTCCCCCGCCGTCGGAAGACCGGCGACGTCGAGCACGTCGGCGGCCGCTAGCAGGGTTCCGGCGAGCGGCAGGTCCACACCCGCGCGAACGCGCTCATCGACCGCTTTGGCGTCGACGAGGGCGTCTTCCACAGGGCGGAGGGCGATCCACACGTCGGGCCGGTCGACCTCGGCGATCCGGTCGTAGGCCGCTATGACGCGTTGGTAGGAACTGGGAGTCGGGGCTGGGGTCGGTTCTGGTTCCGGGGGAAGCGTCGTCACTGGGCGTCCTTTCCTCGGTGGGGACGAGAAAGACCACTGCGCGAGATCCACTGTGTCCGGTCCGCCACCCTGGGACGCCCGCTCACGCGGGCTGGGTTCAGGCCCGAGCTGGGAAGAGCACTGCGTGCATGTGAGAAACGTTAGGCATCGCGGGTTGCCTCCACCAGCGGTTTCGGGTTACGCGAGCGTTTCGGTATCACACAGTGAGCGAGTCGTTACGCAATGGAGTATTAGCGACGACGAATGAGACGATGGTCCAGGAAAGCGCCTGCTCAGACGCTACCCGGCTAAGCGTAACTCGCGTGCTTGAAGGCGTATCTCGCGTGATTGAACGCGTAACTCACGAGATACGCCTCCAAGCACGCGAGATACGCCTCTGATCACGCGAGTCGCGCGTCAGGAGAGCTCGCGCAGCGCCATGGCCAGTCCGGCGAGCTTGTCGGTCGCGTCGGACAGCTGCTCCTTGGACGACGTCATGCCGTCCGAGCTCGCGGCGACGGTGTGCCCGGCGGCCGCGACGAGGCCGCCGTAGCCGTCGAGACCGTCGTCGAGCTGTTCGCGCAGTTGCTTGATGGCGGCGTCGAGGGCGCCCCGTTCGCGCTCGGGCGCGGCGTCCCGTCCGCGTTCGATGGCCTGGATCCGGCTCGCCAGCCCGCGCAGGGCCTGCGCGGCCTCCGCGGCGGTGGTCCGGGCGTCCGCGACGGCGATCTCCGACACCGGCATGGTGCCGAGCGACGTCGGCTGCGAAAGCTGGCGAAGCAGCTCCGTCAGCGAAGCCTCGCTCTCGGCGAGGCGCTCCATCGGCTCTCGCGCGACAGACCGCGCCGGAGGCAGCGGAGGCGGAGCGGCGGGAGCGGCGGGCAGCACGGTGCGCTTGAGTTCCCGCAGCCGCAGCCCCGAGCGGACGCCGAAGGTACCGAAGACGATGGCGAACGCGCCGCCCGCGATGGCCTGGAGGATGTCGGCCTCGCCCGCCTTCAGCAGGCCGGTGCCCGCGACGACGGCGAACAGTCCACAAAGGATGGTGAGGAGGATCCAGAACGTCATCGCGCGGGAGGTCCGGCGCTTGCGTCGCTCCAGTTTGGCGGCCGGTTCGTTCCAGCGGGCCCATTTGGCCTTCGCGTCGGCCACGACCGGGATCTGGCCCGCGGCCATCGACGTCAGCTGCTGCGAGATCTTCGGCATGGCGGGCATCGGCGGCATCTGCGGACGCGGCTTGGGCGGCGCCGGCCGAGCGGGCCGCGAAGACCCCTGCTCGGAGGGCGGGATGTAGCGCTGCAGCTTCTCCTGCGCGCGCTGGGCGTAGTCGGGCAGCTTTTCGATGTGCTTCTCAAGCTTGGCGGTGAACTCCCCGAAGTCCTTGCGCCTGCCCTGGCCCATTGCCCTCGCCCCTGTCGTCAGTGTGAGACCGGTCCCGCACCCCGCGGGGTGCGGGACCGGCTCTAGGTGGTGTGTCAGGCGGGGTTCTTGCCCTGTTCGGCCTGAACCCGAGCCTGGATCTCACGCTGGATGTCCGCGGAGCCCGACGCCTTCGGCGCCGCGGCGGCGGTCTTGCCGTCCGTGACCTGAGCGACGGAGTCGCCCTTCATGGACGCGCGGATCTGCTCCAGGCGCGAGTGCCCCGCGAGCTGCGTGGTGGAGGCCTGGACCTCCATCATCCGGCCCTGGACGGAGTTCTGTGCGAGTTCGGCCGAGCCGAGCGCGGTGGTGTAGCGCTTCTCGATCTTGTCGCGAACGTCTTCCAGTGACGGGGTGTTGCCCGGCGCCGCCAGCTCGCTCATCTGGTTCAGCGAAGCGGAGACCTGCTCCTGCATCTTCGCCTGCTCCAGCTGCGAGAGCAGCTTGGTGCGCTCGGCCAGCTTCTGCTGCAACATGGTCGCGTTGCGCTCGACGGCCTTCTTCGCCTGCGCCGCAGCCTGGAGCGACTGGTCGTGCAGGGTCTTCAGGTCCTCGATGCTCTGCTCGGCGGTGACGAGCTGCGCGGCGAAACTCTCCGCGGCGTTCTCGAACTCGGTCGCCTTCTGCTCGTCGCCCTTGGCGCGCGCCTCGTCGGCGAGCACCAGTGCCTGGCGGGTCGAGGCCTGGAGCTTCTCGACATCGCCGAGCTGGCGGTTCAGCTTCATCTCCAGCTGGCGCTGGTTACCGATCACCGAGGCGGCCTGCTGGGTCAGCGACTGGTGATTGCGCTGCGCCTCCTCGATGGCCTGCTGGATCTGTACCTTCGGGTCGGCGTGCTCGTCGATCTTCGACGAGAACGCCGCCATCATGTACTTCCAGAACTTCACGAACGGGTTGGCCATCTCCTCCGCCTGCCTTCTCGCATCCCACGGGCTGTTACCTCGAGGTGGGGCGTCCCCTCTGTGATGTTGCAACGTCCCGACCCCGGCGTTGAGTTCCATCGTGTCAGGTCGGCGTCCCGCGTTCCAGGCGACCCCGACGGAATTCAGGGATCCCCCTGACTGTGATGTCCGCGACCTTTCGGGTTCACCGTCCGGTGACCGTGGGTGAAAACGGCCGGAGTCAGCGGCGCAAAGCGGTCTCCTGTTCCATGCGTGACAACTTTTCGGGGTTCCGCACCGCGTAGAGCCCGGTGATGAGGCCGTCGTCGACGCGCAGCGCGAGGACGGTGTCGACCTCGTCGCCGAGCCGGAGGATCAGCGCGGGATGCCCGTTGACCTGCGCCGTCCGCATCGTCGCCGCGTCGTCGCGGACCGGGCGGCTCGCGGCCAGCAGCGGCGCGACCATGGCCGCGCCCACGACGGGTTCGAGCACCGCCTGCACCACGCCGCCCCCGTCGCCGAGGAAGACGACGTCCGGCGAGAGGACGTCGAGCAGTCCTTGCAGGTCACCTGTCCGGACCGCGCGGTGGAACGCGTCGAGCACGTCCCGGGTCTCGCCGGGGGACGCGGCACCTCGCGGCCGCCGCGCGGCGACGTGCGCCCGGGCCCGGTGGGCGATCTGGTGGACCGCGGCCGGGGTCTTGCCGACGGCTTCGGCGATCTCGCCGTACGCCACGTCGAACACCTCACGCAGCACGAACACCGCGCGTTCGGTCGGCGTGAGGGTCTCCAGCACCAGCAACATCGCCATCGAGACGCTGTCGGCCAGCTCGACGTCTTCGGCCACGTCGGGGGTGGTGAGCAGCGGTTCAGGCAACCATGGGCCGACGTAGGACTCCTTGCGGCGGCCGAGCGTGCGCAGCCTGCCGAGCGCCTGCCGGGTGGTGATGCGGACCAGATAGGCCCGCGGGTTCTCCACGGTGCCTAGATCGACGCCCGACCAGCGCAGCCACGTCTCCTGGAGGACATCTTCGGCGTCGGCGGCCGAGCCGAGCATCTCGTAGGCGACGGTGAACAGCAGGTTCCGGTGGGCGACGAACGCCTCCGTGGCGGTGTCGGACATGGATGGCTCCTGTTCTCGGCGGCGGTGTCCCCCACCAGACGCCGCGTCCCCTCGATTTCTGACACGTCGATTGCGTGGCGCACGTCACGTTCCGATGCTGTCAGGGCTACCGGGCTCGCGGCATCTGGTGGTCGTCCGGTTCAGCCAACGACCACGAATGAGGACGAGATCATGGATACCCGTTTCGATCTGAACAGCAACGAGCTCGGCGCGAAGATCGGCAAGCGCTTCGCAGGAGTCAGTGTGGCCATCAAGGGGTCGACGCTGCCGAAGGTCACCCAGGAACTGGTGTCGCTGCGGGCCAGCCAGCTCAACGGCTGCGGCTTCTGCGTCGACGCCCACGCCAAGGACCTGGCGGCCGCCGGCGAACCCGCGGTCCGCGTCAACCTGGTCGCCGCCTGGCGCGAGTCCACCGTGTTCACCGAGGCCGAGCAGGCCGCGCTGGCGCTCGCGGAGGAAGGCAGCCGGATCGTCGACGCGCACCCGGGCGTCTCCGACGAGACCTGGGCCCAGGTGCGGAAGCACTACGACGACGATCAGATCGCAGCGCTGGTCTACCTGGTCGCGATGATCAACGCCGCCAACCGGCTGCTCGTCATCACGCACACCAAGGGCGGCTCGTACCAGGCCGGCACGTTCGACGGCGTCGCGAACTGACGGGAAAGGCCCCAGGCGGACTGCCTGGGGCCTTCCCCGTTCACAACCTTGCTAGGCGGCGACCATCTTCGGTGCGGAGATGGTCGTCCGCAGGGCGGGGCTCATCCGCGGCGGTGGCGAGATCCGCAGATCGGCCAGGTCGTTGCCGATCAGCTCGGACACCAGGCGGCCGCCTTCGAGCTCGCCCGCTTCGGTCTTCTCCCGCTCCGGAACGCGCCGCTTGCCGGCCTCGACCTTCTCGTCCACCGGAGCGACCTCGACGTTGTCCATCGCCGAGACGTCCGCCGCGACCTTGTGCAGGAGTTCGCCCAGCGGAAGTTCCAGGGCCTCGCAAATGGACGCCAGCAGCTCGCTGGACGCCTCCTTCTGCCCACGCTCGACCTCGGACAGGTATCCGAGGCTCACCCTGGCGGCGCGGGAGATGTCCCGCAGCGTTCGACGCTGGTTCGTGCGGGCGTGTCGGAGCCGGTCGCCGATCGCCTCGCGCAACAGCACGGTCATCACGCGCCTCCCTTCCAGGACTGACTACCCCCTACGTTACCCAGAGCGGTGCCCCGGGCGCAGGTGTTGACACGGCAATACGCCAAGGGCGAACGCGGCGATCATGCGAGATGTTCCCCCAGCAGGGCGAACGCGCCCTCGATCGCACCGGCCCTGACCGAGGCTCGATCACCGCTCAAGTCCAGCGTACGGACGGTGAGCACGGCCGGGCCCGCGAGCCCGACGTGGACGGTGCCGGGTGCCACACCGTCCTGTCCGTCCGGACCCGCGACGCCGGTGAGGCCGAGGCCCCAGGTGGCGCCGCACCGTTCTTTCGCGCCGACGGCCAGTTGCGCCGCGACCTCGGGATGAACGGCGCCCTGCGCGGCGAGGAGGTCTTCGTCGACACCGGCCAGCGTCGCCTTGAGGTCGGTCGCGTAGACGATCAGGCCGCCGCGGACCACGGCACTCGATCCGGGGATCTCGGTCAGCGTCGCGCAGACCAGCCCGGCGGTCAGCGACTCCGCCGTCGCCACCGTCTCCCCGCGCTCGATCAGGTGAGTGATCAAGGTCTCAGCATTCATGCGCCCGCGGCACGCCTTCCGGCGGCGCGCAGCCGCACCGCGCGCACGACGTAGTCGAGCCCGGTCACGACGGTCAGCACGAGCGCGACCCCCATCAGCACCCAGCGCACCGGCTCGGCCGACGCGGGCAGGGGCAGCAGGTACGCGGTGATGGCCGCGACCTGCGCGAGCGTCTTGGCCTTGCCGCCGCGGCTGGCCGGGATGACACCGTGCCGGATCACCCAGAACCGCAGCAGCGTCACCCCGATCTCGCGGATCGCGATGACGATGGTGACCCACCAGCCCAGTTCGCCGAGCACGCTCAGCCCGATCAGCGCGGCACCGATCAGCGCCTTGTCCGCGATCGGGTCGGCGATCTTGCCGAAGTCGGTGATCAGCCCGTACTTGCGGGCCACCCAGCCGTCGACCTGGTCGGTGAACGAAGCGATCGCGAACAGCGCGGTGGCGATCGCGCGCCAGAAGGTGTCCGCCCCGTCGCCGGTGAACAGCGCCAGCACGAACAGCGGCACCAGCACCAGCCGCGACATCGTGAGCAGGTTCGCCAGGTTCAGGGTCGGGACCGGGGTGGCATCGGGAACCCGGGCGTGCTCACCGCCCGTCCCCTCACCGGCCCCGGCGTCGCTCGGGGCGGCATTCACCGGTCGGCCTCGGGCGGCGCGGGCCGCACGATCAGGTCGACACCTTCGGAGTCGACGACCTCGCAGCGCACGAAGTCACCCACCGCCAGCGCGGGCAGGTCTTCCGTCTCGATCAGGACGCATTCGCCGTCGACCTCGGGGGCCTGGTGCGCGGCGCGGCCGATGGGGTCCTCACCGTCCTCGGCCTGCTCGATGAGGACGTCGACGAAGTCACCGATCCGGTCTTCGGCCCGCTGCGAGGTCAGTTCCTCGACCAGCGCGGAGATCCGGGCGACCCGCTCGGTCACCACGGACTCGTCGAGTTTGCCGTCGAAGGTCTCGGCCTCGGTACCGTCCTCGTCCGAGTACCCGAAGACGCCCACCGCGTCCAGCCGCGCACCGTTCAGGAAGCGCTCCAGCTCGGCGAGGTCCTCCTCGGTCTCGCCGGGGAACCCGACGATGACGTTGGTGCGGATGCCGGCGTTGGGCGAGAGCTCCCGGATCTGGTCGCACAGCGCGAGGAAGGAGTCCGTCGAGCCGAAGCGGCGCATGCGGCGCAGCACGGTCTCGCTGGAGTGCTGGAAGGACAGGTCGAAGTAGTCGGCGACGCCCGGCGTGGTCGCGATGGCCTTGACCAGGCCGGGGCGCGTCTCGGCGGGCTGCAGGTACGAGACGCGGACGCGTTCGATCCCGGGCACCGCGGCCAGGCGCGGGACCAGCAGTTCCAGCGCGCGGGCGCCGTCACGGCCGAAGTCCTTGCCATAGGAGGTCGAGTTCTCCGAGACGAGGAAGACCTCCTTGACGCCGTTCTCCGCGAGCCACATCGCCTCGGCGACGATTTCGTCCGGCTGCCGCGACACGAAGGAACCGCGGAACGACGGGATCGCGCAGAACGAGCAGCGCCGGTCGCAGCCGGACGCGATCTTCAGCGCGGCCACCGGGGAGGTGTCGAGCCGGGTCCGCAGCACCCGCGGGCCCCAGCCGTGCTGCGCGTGCCCCGGCACCTCGACCGACTCGGCGGCGTCCGGACGCTGGACCGGGCTGATCGGCAGCAGCTTGCGGCGGTCGGAGGGGGTGTGGGACTCGATCTTGCGACCGGCCACGACGTCGTCGAGGCGTTCGGAGAGGTCGGCGTAGTGGTCGAAGCCCAGGACCGCGTCGGCCTCCGGCAGGTTCTCGGCCAGCTCGTTGCCGTAGCGCTCGGCCATGCAGCCGACGGCGACGACCTTCTTGCCGGTATCGGACGCCGCGAGCAGCGTGTCGACCGAGTCCTTCTTGGCGGACTCGACGAAGCCGCAGGTGTTGACGACCACGACGTCGGAGTCCTCGGGCTCGGCGGCGAGCTCCCAGCCGCCCGCCGCCAGCCGTCCGGCGAGTTCCTCGGAATCGACCTCGTTGCGGGCGCAACCGAGGGTCAACAAGGAAACGCGACGGGTGGCGACAGGATCAGTGGTGGGAGAAGGCACGTGCCTTAGGGTAGCTGGCCTGTTCGCGGGGTCGGCGATCGCTCGCTCGGGCGAGCCCTCGACCGGGGGGTGCCCCGTGGATGGCTTAATGGTGGACGTGCCCTCAGACCCTCTCCTTCGCCGCCATCCGACCGTCCGCCGGGCGCGGATCGCGGACGTCCGCAAGATCAAGGCGCTGGTCGACTCCGACGCGGGGACGGTGCTGCTGGAGAAGGAACTCGTCACCCTCTACGAGAGCGTCCAGGAGTTCTGGGTGGTCGAAGACGGTGACGACGTGCTCGGCTGCGGCGCGCTCCACGTGCTGTGGGAGGACATCGCCGAACTGCGCACCATCGCCGTCGACAAGGCCTCCCGTGGTCGCGGCATCGGGCACGCGCTGGTGGAGCAGCTGATCGGCTTCGCCCGCGAGATCGGGCTGAAGCGGCTGTTCGTGCTGACCTTCGAGACCCACTTCTTCGCCGGTCACGGCTTCGTCGAGATCGACGGCACCCCGGTGACCCAGGAGGTCTACGAGGAGATGCGGCGTTCGGCCGACCCGGGTGTCGCGGAGTTCCTCGACCTGCCGTACGTGAAGCCCAACACCTTGGGCAACAGCCGGATGCTGCTGGAGCTGTAGCTGAAGGGGACTTTCACCGCATCGGATGCGGTGAAGGGCGCTTTCGCCACATCGCATGCGGCGATGGTCCCCTTCAGCTCTTTTTCGCGTGGCGGGCGACCCGGACCCGGTTGCCGCACAGCGACGGCGTGCACCAGACACGCCTCCTGTTGGCCGCCACGAACAGCATCGAACAGTCGTGCGCGCCGCATCGCCGCAGCTGGGCGGCGCGCGGACCGGACACGAGGTCGATCGTGGCCACCGCGACAGCGGCGAGCGCGATCTCGGCGCCGTCCTCGCCATGCCAGAACGTCTTCGCTCCCTCGGCGGTCAGCCGCGGGCTGGTGGGAACGGCGGCCGCGGCCGCGTTGACCCGCTCGACCGCCCATGCCTCGGGCGCCCGCGCGGCCACGGTCGCCTCCAGCACCTCACGCACCGCTGACCGCAACCGCCTCGTCTGCGCGGCCGACGGCGGCCGGGCGCCTTCGGGCAGCAGGGGCGTCTGCGTCGACCAGAATCTGTCGTGGCCGTCGTCGAGCAGATCGACCGACGGCGAGACGGCCAGCATCACGGTGTCGGCGAGGTTCACCGCGAGATCGTCACCGGGGAGCGAGTCGAGATCGAGCATGCCTTGACACTATCAGGTACTAATGGTTCAAGACAGTTCTAACCATTAGGGAGTGTTCATGGCGACCATCCGGCACCGCTCGGTCCAACTCGGCGACGTCGAGGTCTTCTATCGCGAGGCCGGTGCCCCCGACGCACCCGTTTTGCTGCTGCTGCACGGCTTCCCGACGTCGTCGCACCAGTTCGTGCGGCTGATGCGCCGTCTCGCCGGCCGGTGGCGGCTCATCGCGCCGGACCTGCCCGGATTCGGGCAGACAGTGACGCCCGAGGGCTTCACGTTCACCTTCGACAGGCTCGCCGAGGTGGTCGGCGACTTCGTGGACGCGCTGGAACTGCGCAGATACGCGCTCTACGTCTTCGACTTCGGTGCGCCGGTAGGGCTGCGGCTGGCCGTCTCGCGACCGTCCGAGGTCACCGCGCTGATCACGCAGAACGGCAACGCCTACGTCGAAGGACTCGGCCCGGCGATGCCGGACTTCGCTTCCCTCACGGACGAAACCGAGGCGCGGCGCGGATTCGCGGAGATCCTCCAGCCGGAACAGATCCAGTGGCAGTACACCGAGGGCGCCCGCGCTCCGGAGACCATCGATCCTTCGAACTACCTGCTGGACCAGTATTTCCTCGACCGACCCGGCCGCGCGGAGGCGATACAGGACCTGCTTTGGGACTACCGGAACAACCCACCCGTGTACCCGAAGTTCCAGGCGTGGCTACGGGAAGCGCAGCCGCCCGTACTCGCCGTCTGGGGCCGCAACGACCTGTTCTTCGCCCCTGCGGGAGCCGAAGCGTTCCGGAATGATGTCCCTTCGGCGGAGGTTCACTTCTTCGACACCGGGCACTTCGCGCTGGAGGAGGACGTCGAACCGATCAGCGAGCTGATCGACCGCTTCCTGGCGGCACACCACTGAAAGGCGGGACATGGACACCTCGGTCACCGACCATCTGCTCAGCACGACGCGAGCGGTCCGCCGCAAGCTCGACCTGGACCGGCCGGTGGAACCCGAGGTGCTCGAAGAGTGCCTGCGGCTCGCGTTGCAGGCGCCAACGCCGGGGAACCAGCAGGCGTGGCGATGGCTCGTCGTACGGGATCAGACGGTGAAGGACCGGCTGTCCGAACTGTTCCGGCGGGTCGGGAAGGCGTACCTGGAGGCGAACGCGGCGGCGCTGGGCGAGACGATCACCGAACCCTCCGTGGCGCGAGCGTTCGCTTCGGGACAGCACCTGATCGACGTGATCGACCGGGTGCCGGTGTTCGTCATCCCGTGCCTGACCGGCAGGCCTGCCGGTGACAACGCGACCGACGCCGCGTTCTACGGCGGCATCTTCCCGGCGGTGTGGAACTTCCAGCTGGCGCTGCGCTCACGCGGCCTCGGCTCGACGCTCACGACGTATCACCTGACACACGAAGCGGAGGCGGCCGAAATCCTCGGCATCCCCGCCGACGTCACGCAGGTCGGGCTGCTGCCGGTCGCCTACACGACGGTGCCGGACTTCAAACCCGCGTCGCGCGTGCCGCTGTCCGAAGTGGCGTACCTCGACGGCTGGGGCCACCCACTGTCGTGAGTGTTTTGGGTGGTTCTGGCGAGCCTCCTCTTAGGTACCTGCGGCGCTTCTTGCGCCTAGGTATAGGAAGGGGTCCTTCATGTACTGGGGAAGGCGTGAAGGACCCCTTCCCTACCCTCAAGGTAGGCAAGGAGGCCCTCACGGACCTGCGATCGACCGAGCCGGTGCGACCTGCCCGACGCTAAGCCTTGGACACCCGCAGGGTGACCTGGTCGCCCCCCGAACTCACGGCGACCAGGTCCACCCGGCAGGCGGCGAACTCGACGGACTGCCGGCCACCCCGCCCGGTGGAGGCGACTTCCGCCGTCGTCCGCTCACCGCGTCCCGGTTCGGCCAAGGCCAGCTCGATCACGGCCTCCCCTTCCCAGACGCAGACCATGCCCGCGGCGCAGCGGGAATCGGACACCAGGCGAGCGAACCGGATACTGACGTCCTTCGACGCGACCTCGGTCGTGTCACCGGCGTTGAGGACGACGGTCTCCCCCAGCTCGACGGCACCCTGGGCAGGCTGGGGCCGCTGTACCGGCGCGGGCTGGACCAGCGTGGGCTGGGTCGCGGCGGGTTGTTCGCGCGCGGCGGAGCTGCCGGCTCCGCAGGCGAGGCCGACCAGGGCGCAGAGGACGACGAGCAGCTTCTTGGGGTCCACGTGTTCTGGACGTAGCGGAGGCTCCGGTCCGTTGCATCGGTCCGCCCGGAAACTCAGCGACGGTCGTGGGATCCTCGCGAGCCCGCTCAGTCGTCGGAGACGTCGCCGCCGTTCGCGTCCCCGCCGCCGCGGATCATGAACAGCACCGACTCCAGCTCCTCCGGCTTGATCAGCACGTCCCGCGCCTTCGAGCCCTCCGAAGGGCCGACGACGCCGCGGCTTTCCAGCAGGTCCATCAGCCGCCCGGCCTTGGCGAAGCCGACGCGAAGCTTCCGCTGCAGCATCGACGTCGAGCCGAACTGCGAGGTGACGATCAGCTCGGCGGCCTGCAGCAACACGTCGAGGTCGTCGCCGATGTCGGAGTCGATTTCCTTCTTCTCGCCGGCCTTCGCCGCGGTGACGCCGTCCTGGTAGTCCGGCTGCGCCTGCTCCTTGGCGAAGTTCACCACCGCGGAGATCTCTTCGTCGCCGACGAAGGCGCCCTGGATGCGGACCGGTTTCCCGGCACCCATCGGCAGGTACAGCGCGTCACCCATACCGATGAGCTTCTCCGCGCCCGGCTGGTCGAGGATGACCCGTGAGTCGGTGAGCGAGGAGGTCGCGAACGCCAGCCGCGACGGCACGTTGGTCTTGATCAGGCCGGTCACGACGTCGACCGACGGGCGCTGGGTCGCCAGCACCAGGTGGATACCGGCGGCACGCGCCTTCTGGGTGATCCGCACGATCGCGTCCTCGACGTCGCGCGGGGCGGTCATCATCAGGTCGGCGAGCTCGTCGACGATCGCCATGATGTACGGGTACGGCTGGTAGACGCGCTCGCTGCCGGGCGGCGCGGTGATCTCGCCCGAGCGCACCTTCTTGTTGTAGTCGTCGATGTGCCGGACCTTGTTGACCTGCATGTCCTGATACCGCTGCTCCATCTCCTCCACCAGCCAGGCCAGCGCGGCGGCGGCCTTCTTCGGCTGGGTGATGATGGGCGTGATCAGGTGCGGGATGCCCTCGTACGGGGTCAGCTCGACCATCTTCGGGTCGATCAGGATCATCCGGCACTCGTCCGGCGTCGCTCGCGCGAGCAGCGAGACGAGCATCGAGTTCACGAAGCTCGACTTACCGGAACCGGTGGACCCCGCCACCAGCAGGTGCGGCATCTTCGTCAGGTTCGCGGTGACGAAATGGCCCTCGATGTCCTTGCCGAGCCCGATGACCATCGGGTGGTTGTCCTTGACCGTCGACGGCGCGCGCAGCACGTCGCCGAGGCGCACCATCTCGCGGTCGGAGTTCGGCACCTCGATGCCGACCGCGGATTTACCGGGGATCGGCGCGAGCAGCCGGACATTGTCGGTCGCCACCGCGTACGCGATGTTCTTGGTCAGCGCGGTGATCTTCTCGACCTTCACACCGGGGCCGAGTTCGACCTCGTACCGGGTGACCGTCGGGCCCCGCGTGAAGCCGGTGACCTGCGCGTCGACGTTGAACTGCTCCAGCACGCCGGTGATCGCCTCGATCATGGCGTCGTTGGCCTTGCTGCGGGACTTCGGCGCGTCGCCGAGCTTCAGCAGGTCCGGCGGCGGGAGCTTGTAGTCGCCTTCGACGGTCCTCGTGACCGCCAGCGGAGCCTCGGCCTTCTTCGGCTTCTTCTCTTCGACAGGCTTAGGAGTCGGCTTCGGAGGTCGCAGTGGCGTCGGCGTTTCGGCCAGCGCGGCCTCGATGTCGAGCTGCTCGCCCTCGTGGTCGGCCGCGGCCTGGCGGCGGCGTGACGGCTTTCGCAGGCGGACCGACTTCGGGTCGGCTTCGGTGACGGCGTCGCGTTCGTCGTGGATGGCCTTGCGCTCGGCCTCGGCCTCTTCGATCTCTTCGGGGTCGAGACCCCAGTTCCGCAGCCGGTGCGGGATCTCCCGGACCGGGGTCCCGGTGAACACGAGCGTGCCGAACAGCAGCGCCAGCACCAGCAGCGGCACGGCGACCCAGGTGGTGACGCCCATGGTCAGCAGGCCACCGGAGAACGCGCCGATCACCCCGCCGGCGTACATCCGGCCGTCGTTGGTCTCGGGCAGCGCGGTGAAGATGTGCAGCAGGCCGAGTACCGACAGGATGACCAGCAGCGTGCCGATCACCATCCGCGGCCGGGCCTCCGGCATCGGTTCCGAACGCATCAGCGCGACGGCGACGACGGTGAGCACCAGCGGCAACGTCACCGCCCCGGCGCCCAGCAGCGAGCGCGTGCCGACCTCCACCCAGCCGCCGATCGGGCCCGCGGCCCGCCACCAAACGCCGAAGGCGATCACCAGCGCCAGCGCGATCAGGCCCAGTGCGAGACCGTCCCGGCGGTGTTCCGGTTCGAGTTCACGGCCGCGGCCGACCGTCCGCGCCAGGGTCCCGAGACCCTTCGCGAGCAGGTTCCAGGTGCCGCGCACGCCCTTGGCGAACGTGCCGGACGACTTCTTCCGCGGTGCCGGACGCCGTGGTGCGGGCTTCCTCGCAGCCGTTGACCTGGGCTTCGCCGGGGTACGCGGCTTTCGCGCCGGCCCCTTGCTGCCGCCGCTTCGCGCCGTACTCCGTTTCCTGGTCGTCGACCCGCTAGCCATGTCTCCACGGTAACCGCCTCGACCCTCCAGCCCCGGCTGCCACTCGGAGCACATCGGAGAACATTCGTCTCCGGTCAGCTTGAGCGGCCATCCGGGTGAAAAGCGGTTCATGACATGCTCTGCCCCATGTTCGCGCTGCATCAGGACGAAAATTCGGCTCGCCGCGCCCCGGCCATCTGGCGCACGATGCTGAACATCGACCGGGGGCTGGTCAACTTCGTCGGCAAACTCACCGTGACCGGCGGTGTTCCGGCCGAACTGCGCCGCAAGCCCTTGCTCATGACGGCCAACCACATCGGCGTGTTCGACGCGTTCGTGCTGATGGCGGCCTGCAAACGGATCGGCATCAACCCGCGGTTCATGCTGGCGGGCGGCATCCTCGACGCGCCGGTCATCGGCCCCGCGCTGCGGGTCAGCGGCCACCTGCGGGTCGACCGCAAGCAGGCCTCGACGGCCATCGGCCAGTTCGCCGAAGCCACCGAAGCGCTGCGCACCACCCATGACCCGTTGATCGTCTATCCCGAGGGCCGGATCAGCCACGATCCCGGCCTGTGGCCGGAGCGCGGCAAGACCGGCGCGGCGCGGCTCGCGCTGGCCGCCGGGGTGCCGGTGATCCCGATCAGCCAGTGGGGCGCGCACGAGGCCGTGTACTGGGGAACGGAGACCGTCAACGGGCCCGCCGACCTGGTGCCGCTCGCGAAGTCCGGGCTGAGCGCGCCCATGCGGCGGCCGCGGTTCAAGGTGCATTTCGGCGAGCCGGTGGACCTGTCGGAGGTCGAGCCGGAACGGCCGGGCGCCGGGGTCCGCGCGCACGCCAAGATCATGCAGGCCATCACCGACGGCCTGGTCCCGCTGCGCCGCGACGAACTCGACAAGCCGCGCTTCCACGACCCGACGCGGCCGACCGACACCGTCAGTCCCTGGAAGAAGTACTGAGTTCCGGATCCTGAGACGCGTGCTCGCGTTCGCCTAGGGTCGGCGGACGTGAGCACCCGCATCCTCGTCGTCTACTACAGCGCGACCGGAAACACCGCGAAACTCGCCACGGCGCTGGCCGACGGCGCCCGCGCGGCCGAAGCCGAAGTCCGTGTCCGCACGGTTCCCGAAACCGCCCCGCCCGGTGCGGTGGCGAGCAATCCGCGCTGGCAGGCGTGGGTGGACGCGGGGCCGCACCACCAGACGGCGACGCTGGAAGACCTGGAATGGGCCGACGGTTTCGCGGCCGGGAGCCCGACCCGCTTCGGCGGCCCCGCCGCCCAGCTGAAGTCCTTTTTGGACAGTACCGGCGGCCTGTGGGCCAAGGGAAAGCTGGTGAACAAGGTCGCGACGTCGTTCACCACCGCGTCCACCGCGCACGGCGGGCTCGAATCGACCGTGCTGGCGACCAACAACATCTTCTACCACTGGGGCGCCATCGTCCTGCCGCTCGGTTACACCGATCCGCGGCTGCTCGAATCGGGCAATCCCTACGGCGGCTCGTTCGTCTCACGCAAATCCGCCGAACCCGACGAACTCGCCCTGGAAGCCCTCCGGTTACAGGGGCGACGGCTCGCCACCGTCTCGCGCCACATCGCCGACGGTCTTTTCAAGGACGGGTGAAGGGAACCGCGCACCCGCCTCCCACGTCATAGAGTGGTCACACAGCGTCACGCTACGGGGAGGAAGCGGGATGACCGGCGGCTACGAGGTGGTCCTGGAATCGATCGGCGCGGCATCAAGCGCGGCGAAACGGGCTTCGGACGACGTCGGGAAGGTGAACCTCGCGGCCACGCTCACCGGCGTCGCGGCAAGCTTGCCGGGCGGAGTATCCGGTGAAGCGGCCCGACTGCTCGCCGACGCCTGGGGCCGCGCGGTGCCCGGCTGGGCCGAGAACACCGCGGACTACTCCGCACGACTCGACGCGGCGGCCGTCCGCTACCGCTCGAACGAGCAGGAGGCGTCGCAGGATCTGCGCGCCGCCGGGACGCCGGCCTGATGCTCACCTGGGGTGACGTGCGCCGGTGGGATCCGGCCGCGATCGGCCGCGTGGCCGACGCGCTCAACGACGGCTGCACCCGCATCATCGCCGCGAGCGACGACGTCGGAGCCATGGCCCGCTTCACGGGCTGGACCGGCGAGGCGGCCACCGCCGCGTCGATCCGGGGCGAATCGCTGACCTCCACCCTGGAACGGCTCGTCGCCGAGGCGTCCGCGGTCCGGCGGGGTGCCCACGAGGTGCAGATCGCGCTGGACCGGATCGTCGCGTTCGTGCGGGAGACCGACGAACTGGCGCACCGGAACGGCGTGACCATCGGTCCCGGCGGCGAGATCTCCGTCGGCGTCGCGCGGCCCGACCAATCTCGCGTGATGGCGGAACTGGCCGACCGGATCGAACAGGGCCTGCGCCGCGCGGCGGACGTCGACACCGATTTCGCGGCGATCCTGGACCGGGCCCTTCGTGGCGAGATCACCGAACAGGGTGGCGGCACCCTCGCCCAAGCGGCGGACGCCGGGGCCGCGCAAAGCGGCCTGTCGATCATCGGCCCGCCGGAGAACGGCTCCCCCGGTGACAACAAGGCCTGGTGGGCGAGCCTGTCGGATACGGCGAAAGTCGCGTTGCTGCAAGGAAACCCGGGGCTCGTCGGCAATCTCGACGGTATCCCGGCGGCCGACCGCGACGCCGCCAACCGAGCCGTCCTCGCCCGCGAGATCGCACGGCTCCAGGGCGATCCCAAGCTCAAGGGTCTGGAAGCCATCGAACGGCGGCTGGCCCAGTCGGAGCCGCAGGCGTTCCTGCTGGGGCTGGACACCAGCGGCGACGGGAAGGCGATCGTTTCCGCGGGGAATCCCGACACCGCGGCGAATGTGGCGACCTACGTGCCGGGGACCGGTTCGGAACTGGCGAAGATCGGCGGCGATCTCAACCGGTCCGACAAGATGTGGGCCGCGGCGACCACCTCGGGTTCGCCGTCGACCGCGGTGATCACCTGGCTCGGCTACGACGCGCCGAACGAGATCACCGACGCCGCGAACGCCAAGTACGCCGACGGCGGCAAGGCGGCCCTCACCGGATTCCAGGACGGGCTACGGGAAACGCACCAAGGACCGCCTTCGCACAACACGGTGCTGGGCCACAGCTACGGCACCACCGTCGTCGGGCACGCGGCGGTCGACGGCGGCCTCGCCGCGGACGAACTCGTCTTCGTGGCGAGCCCCGGCGTCGGCGCGCACGACGTCGGCGAACTGCACCTCGACGGGGTGAACCAGGACGAGATCGGCGAACACGTGCACGCGACCGTGGCCGAACACGACATGATCAACCTGGCCAACGTGGAGATCGCCGGCTATGACCCGATCCTCGGCCAGGACCCGACCGACGCGGACTTCGGCGGGCAGGTGTTCACTTCGGCGCCGGGCACGGACGGGTGGAGTGGGTACAGCACGGAGGCGCACAGCGAATACTGGGAAGACAACAACCCGTCGTTGAACAATCTCGGCCAGATCATCGCCGGGAAGCCGACGACGTGAACCGGGCCTTCACAGTCATCCTCGCCTCGCTGATGTTCTCGGCGGCTTGTTCCCCTGGAGGTGGGGACCACATGGAATCGACGATCACCGAACAGCAGGCTCGCGACAAGGTCGAGCAGTACATCCAAGGCGCGCTGTCGGCGTTGCCCGCCTCTGCCGAACTGAAGCCGTTCACACGGAATCGTTCGGAGTGCACCGATCCGACCGACAAGGGCCCGCTGGGCCGCTTCGAGATCTCCGCGACCTACGAGATCGTCGGCCTGGACTCCGCGCGGTTCCCCGAACACTTCACGGCGATCACCCAGTGGTGGGAAGCGCACGCCTTCAAGATCCTGACCGACTCCCGGCCAACAGATCAGTATGTCTTCGCACGAAACACCGGCGATGCCTTCGACATGTCGATCAAGGCGAACGACCTCGGCAAGTTCTACGTCGGGGCCACCTCCCCCTGCGTCTGGCCGAACGGCACGCCCGAACCCCAAGCCGCCGAAGCCACCGAACCCGAGCAGCCGGTCGCCGCTCCCCCGGAACCGGTCCGCAAACCGCGCCGCGCCCCCGTCGACGACGAGGACTTCGCCCAGACCAACTGGACCGACGGCGGCGCCTCCTTCTGACGGCGCATGGTCACCGGGCCGGTAGTGAGGGCCTCCTTCACTACCCTCAGGGTAGGCAAGGAGGCCTTCACGGACCGGTGTGCGCCGGGTGACCTTGGCTCGGCGCGCCGGGCCGTCGGAAGCGGGGAAGATTCCGGACGTTGAACGTCCCAAATCTTCCCCACTCGGCTTGTCGGCCACGCGGCCTGAGTGGCACAGCCTCCAACGGGCCCACGCCCAGCCGCTGGGAAAACGGGTCGCCCCGCCGTCACCCGGCCTCTACCCTCCGGCCGTGACCGCCGAACTCGCCGCCGCCCCCGCCCAGCATGTCGCGCATCGCGGCCGGGGCATCACGCTCATCCTGCTCGCCGCGGTCTTCTTCGGGACGTCGGGTGTGCTGGGCAAACCGGCGATGCAGGCGGGCTTGTCGCCGGAGCAGGTCGCGGCGATCCGCATCGGGCTGTCGGCGATCGTGCTGCTCGCGCTGGTCGCCGTCTTCCGGCCGAAGCTCCTCAAGGTGACGAAGCGCGAGTGGCCGCTGCTGCTGGCGTACGGCTCGCTCGGCGTGGCGGGCGTTCAGCTCATGTATTTTCTCGCGGCGGGCCGGATCCCGGTCGGGATCGCGATTTTGCTCGAGTTCACCTCACCGGTGCTGATCGCGCTGTGGGTGCGGTTCGTGCGGCGGGTGCGGTTGCCGAGGGCGATGTGGGCGGGGATCGCGCTGGCGATGACGGGGCTCATGCTGGTCGCGCAGGTCTGGGAGGGGCTGAGCCTGGACGTCGTCGGGTTGCTCGCCGGGCTGGGCGCGGCCGTCTGTTCGGCGGGTTACTTCCTGCTCGGGGAACGGGGCGTCGCGGATCGCGATCCGCTCGGCATGGTCACCTGGGGGATGACGATCGGCGCGGTCCTGGTGTGCGCGGTCGCGCCGCCGTGGACGATTCCGTGGGGCGTGCTCGACGTGCCGGCGTCATTCGGGCCGTGGGAGCCGCCGGTGTGGTCGCTGCTGATCGCGCTGGTGCTGATCGCGACCGTCCTCGCCTACGCGACGGGCATGGCGGCGCTGCGTCATCTCCCGGCGTCGGTGGCGAGCGTCGTGGGACTGGTGGAGCCGCTGATCGCCGCCACCGCGGCCTGGCTGCTGCTGGGCGAGGCGCTCAGCTGGATCCAAGCCGCGGGCGCGGTCGTGCTGCTGACCGGCGCGTACATCGTCCAGCTGAATTCGAACGTGGTCCAGACGGACTCAACCCTGCTGGAGGCCTCGTAGCTCGCTGATCTCCTGCTGCTGCGAACGCGACGTCGTCGCGGCGAGGTCGCGGGCGTCGGGGTTGCGGCCGTGCTGGGTTTCGGCTTCGGCGATGCGGACGCCCGCCTCGCGCTGGCGGATCAGGCGGGCGGTGAACTGGCGGTCGAAGTCCTTTCCGGACAGTCCCGCCAGTTCCGCCATGTCGCCGGGGCCGATGTACCCGTCGCGCTGGATGTGTTCCAGGTTCGGGTCGTCCGGCGCGGGCTGGCCCCACGCCTCGATGAGCCCGGAAAGCCGCGCGATCTCCGGCTCGTGCGTGTCGATGACGCGCTTGGCGAGCGCCTTCAGCCGGCCGTTCTCCGCGCGGGTTTCCGCCAGTGAAGCCAGATCCACACCCTGCTGGTGGTGCGCGAGCGCCTGCCGGGCGAACGCGACATCGGCGTCGTTGAACGGAACGGCGGCCTGTTGCGCCATCGGTGAAGACCCGGGAGGCGCCGTCTGCGACTGGGGTGCCTCGTCCGAGCAGCCCGCGAGCGCGACGGCGGCCATGGCGACGGCGGGCAGGAACCGGAGGACGGCGTGCGACATCGAAGAGCTCCTCGGAACGCGCGGTGGAGGTGCCTAGGTTGGCAGAGTCCACATCGGCCTGTTCACCGGGGGTTGCGCAAACACTTTTCCTCCCGGGCTCGTGGTGCGACAATCCCGCGATCCACCGCCGCTCCGACAGGAGGTAACCGCGAATGGGCGCAGAAACCACGACCGAGCGGCCGGGGTTGCGCCCGGACCTGCGGCAACGCCACGTCCGGATGATCGCCCTCGGCGGCATCATCGGCGCGAGCCTGTTCATCGGCAGCGGGGCGGTCATCCACACCGTCGGCCCGGCGGCCGTCCTCTCCTACGCCATCGGCGGCCTGATCGTCGTGCTGGTGATGCGGATGCTGGGCGAGATGGCGACGGCCGCGCCGTCCCAGGGTTCCTTCATGGAGTACGCGCGGACCTCGCTCGGCGGCTGGGCGGGTTTCACCGTCGGCTGGCTGTACTGGTACTTCTGGGTCGGTGTGGTCGCGTTCGAGGCAGTCGCCGGGGCGAAGATCCTGCAGACCTGGATTCCTGTTGTGCCGCAATGGATCTTCTCGCTCGTCCTGATGCTGCTGCTGACCGCGACCAACCTCGCCTCGGCCAAGTCGTTCGGGGAGACGGAGTTCTGGCTAGCGTCGGTCAAGATCGCCACGATCGTGGTGTTCCTCGTGGTGGGCGTCCTGTTCGTGTTCGGCCTCTGGCCCGGCGGTTCGTTCTCGGTCGGCAACATCGCGCAGGACGGCTTCTTCGCCAACGGCGGGTTCTCGGTGGTCCACGGCGTGGTGATCGTGATCTTCTCCTACTTCGGCGCGGAGATCGTCACCATCGCCGCCGCCGAATCGCGGGAGCCGGAAACGGCCGTGCGCAAGGCGACCTCGTCGATCGTCTGGCGGGTCATCGTGTTCTACGTCGGCTCCGTGACGCTGCTGGTGATGATCACCGGCTGGCGGGAGATCCCGACCACGACGAGCCCGTTCGCCGCCGCGTTCGGCCGGTTCGGCATCCCCGCCGCCGAGACCGTGGTCAGCGCGGTGGTGCTGACGGCCGTGCTGTCGGTGCTGAATTCGGGGCTGTACACCGCTTCCCGCATGTTGTTCGCGTTGCACGGCAACGGCTGGGCGCCGAAGTGGATCGCGGACACGAACCGGCGCGGCGTGCCGTGGAAGGCGATCCTGGTGTCCACTTCGGTCGGGTACGTGGCCGTGGTGATGAATTTCGTGTCACCGGACAAGATCTTCTACTTCATCAACTCCGCGGGCGCGGTCGCGCTGTTCGTCTACGCGATCATCGCGGGTTCGCAGCTCCGGATGCGGCGCCGTCTGGAGGCCGAGGCGCCGGAACGGCTGAAGCTGCGCATGTGGGGCTACCCGTGGCTGAGCCGGCTCACGCTCGCCGGGACGCTGGCGGTGGTCGCGTCGATGTTGTTCGTGGACGCGGACACGCGGGCCCAGCTGTACCTGAGCCTGATCAGCCTGGCGGTGATCCTCGGTGTCTACTTCATCCAGCGCCGGCGATCCGGCCGAGAGCACCGTAAAACACCTCTCCGATCTTCGCGGGATCACGGCTGAGGAAGGCCTGGCCGCCGACCGGGACGACGAGCTGCCCGAGTTCGGTCTCGTCGGCGTCCGGGCCGATGCCGAGGGCGATCAACGGTACCGGGTGCTTCCTGTCGTGCAGCTTTCCCAGTTCGGCCAGCAGGTTCTCGCGGCTGATGCCGCCGGGGTCGGTGTTGCGGCCGTCGGTCATCACGATGACCAGGTTCAGTTTCCCCGGCTGCCATTCCTCGCGTGCCAGCCGATAGATGTCGAGGACGCTGTCGTACAGGCCGGTCTGCCCGTCCGGCACGGCGCGGACGGAGCGCAGCCGGTCCACGGCGGCCAGCTGCTGTCCGACCGGCGCCATCGGCAGGATCTCCCGGTAGTCGCGTTCACCGTCCATTTTGGTCGCGAAGGTCAGGAAACGGATCTGTGACGCGGGTTTGAACAGCCGCAGCGCGTTCTCCGCCGCTTCCAGCGTGATCCGCAGCCGGGACTTGCCGGTTCCCGGGACCGGCGCGCTCATCGAACCGGAGACGTCGATCAACACCTGGACGCGGGCGGCCGCGTTCACCCCGGCCCACTGGCGGAGCGCTTCGTCGACATCGGCGGCGGCCGGGATCTCGGCGTTGCGCTGTCCCTGCGCCTCGACACGCTGATCGGTTTCCGCCAACCGCAACGCTTGCCCGCCCGGGGCGCGCACGTCGGACCGTGGGCCGGTCGCGGCACCGTGGAGCAGGGCGCGTTTCAGTTCCGCGACGGCCTTGCCCTGCTGCTGGGTCGCGCCCGCGATCTCGACGAACGGGTAGTCGAGCGCGGGGGCCGCGGCGGAGTACGCGGCCACCAGCGCGGTCTCGCCGTCGGAAAGCTCGGAGTTGTGCCGCAGCATCGCGTTCTCCGCCGCGGGGAACACCGTCGGCGAAGCGCCGGCGGAGAACTTCCGGAGCAAGGCCACGTACGCGGCGGCCGGATCCGAGGCGCCCTTCGTGACATGGCGCAATGCCAGCAGCGCCGAAACACCGACGGGGTCGCTGACGGGATCCGGCATCCCGGCGACGATTCCGGCGTGGCCGAGTACTTCCGCCCAGGTCAGCCGTTTGCGGGGCCAGCCGAGTTCTTTCGCGACCGGTTCCGCGACCGCGAGCACCACCGGCGAACTGGCCACCGACGGCCCGGAGAGGGGAACACCGTCGGCCCTTCTCAGGAACAGCGTCGAGGACGGGATCCAGGCCTGCGGCCGGGGTGCCGTCCCGGACAGCTCGTCCGCCACCTGGAGGGAATCCCTGGCCTGGACGTCGAACGCGACACAGGCGAGACCGAGGTCGCGGGCGGTCCGGGTGACGGCGGGGGCGATGTCGGGCGACGCGGCGACGACGACCCGCTCGGGCTCGCAACCCGGATCGGAACGCGCCAGGACCACGGTCACCCAGGTGGCCGCGCCGAGCACGGCCGCCAGCGCGAGCGCCAGTAGCGGGAGCAGTATCCGTCTTCGGGTCCGGGCGGTGGTGTGGCGTCCCATGGACTCTCCCGGTCTCCCGGCATGGGGCTCGAGGAGCGTCCGAGGGTACGCCGACCCCACCCTTAGGGGAAGGCTGCGACTTTCGGCGTAGGAGAAACCGTACCGAGGCGGGAGGTGGCCGAACACGGGTCGCGGAACACTTGCCCCGTAAGGAAAACACTCGAACTCGGGGGTATCCGTGATGAACCGGCCCACGCGCGCGGAACAGCGCAAAGCCCGCAACGCCTTGTTCGGTCAGGCGATCACGATCGTCTTCGCTCTGCTGATGACGGCGGCCGCGAACCGGTCTTCATCGGGATGAGCCGCGCCTGGGCGACCGGCGAGTTCGCCCAGGGACGCCAGGGCGACGGCCACGAGTGCGCGGCATCGGGGTGCTCCACCCGCGCGTCGGTGAAGTCGGCGCCTTGTTCGAACTCGGCGTCGGCGAAGGTGGTCGTCCCGCTGAACAGCGCGCCGACGAAGGTCGCGTACCTGGGGAACGACGCGGTACGGAAGTCGGTGTCTTCGGTGAAGCACGCCCTGTCGAAGTTGACGTAGGGCGAGAACCGGGTCCCGCGGAAGTTCCCGCGGACGATCAGGCTGTCCTGGAGGTCGGCACCCACCAGGAAGGTGTCCGCGAAGTCGGGTTCGATGAGCACCGCGTCCCGCAGTTCCAGCTCTTCGACCGCCCAGAATTCGAAGGGCTTGGCCTCCCCGGCGGGCCATCTGAAGTGCCGCGTGAGAAGCCTCTGCGCGGCGAGCCGGACTTCGAGCTCTTCCTCGTCTTCGACCGGGTATTCGAAAGGCTTGCGCAGGTAGCCGCAGGTCAGCTCGACGACGTCTTCCCTGGCTTCGGGTTCTTCGCGCCCGTAGCGGTCCAGGGCCGCGAAGCATTCGAGGCGCTCTGCGGCGTCCTCGCTGTCCATCATCTCGACGGCGTGCTCCCAGCGGTCCCGCCGGAGCCCGGCGGCCAGTTCGCCGGGCTTCCGCCGCCGGTCGCGGCGGATGCCCTCGATGAACGTCCGCCCGAGGTAGACCGCGCCCACTCCCAAGGCCACTCCGGCCAGCGCGCCGACGACGTGCACTCCGATCATCATGCGGCGATTATGCGCGAGAAGGCCCCTTCACTCGACTGAGTAAAGGGGCCTTCTCACGTGCTCACGGCTAAACGGGGATGACCGTCGGCACGATCATCGGACGGCGCCGGTAGGTGTCGGCGACCCAGCGGCCGACGACGCGGCGCACGGCCTGCGCGATGCGGTGGGTGTCGGTGATGCCCTCGGCCTCGGTCCTGGCGAGTTCCATCTCCACCATCGGGAGCACGGCGTCGAGCGCCTTCGGGTCGTCGGAGAAACCGCGTCCGGACACCGTCGGACGGGTCACCGCGCGGCCGGTGCTGGTGTCGACGGCGACGGTGATGGCGATGAAACCGCCCTCGCCGAGCACGAGCCTGTCGGACAGCGTCGACTCGCCGACGTCGCCGACCGAGAGGCCGTCGACGTACACGTGCCCGACCTCGACACGGCCGGTCCGGGTGGCCTTGCCGTCGACGAGGTCGACCACGACGCCGTCCTCGGCGATGACCACGTTCTCCGGCGCGACCCCCGTGCGCACGGCCAGTTCACCGTTGGCGCGCAGGTGCTTCCACTCGCCGTGCACCGGCATGACGTTGCTGGGGCGCACCGCGTTGTACAGGTACAGCAGCTCGCCCGCCGACGCGTGCCCGGACACGTGCACCTTGGCGTTGCCCTGGTGCACGACGTTCGCGCCGAGCCGGGTGAGGCCGTTGACGACACCGAAGACCGCGGTCTCGTTGCCCGGGATCATCGAGCTCGCCAGCACGACGGTGTCGCCGGCGCGGATCGAGATCTGCCGGTGCTCGCCGCGCGCCATCCGCGACAGCGCCGAAAGCGGCTCGCCCTGCGAACCGGTCGACACGAACAGCACCTTGCTCTCGGGCAGGTCGCTGGCCTGGTCGAGGTTGACCAGCAGGCCGTCCGGCACGTTCAGCAGGCCCAGGTCGGCGGCGATCCCCATGTTCCGGACCATCGACCGGCCGACGAAGGCGACCCGGCGGCCGTGCCGCACGGCGGCGTCGAGCACCTGCTGGACGCGGTGCACGTGGCTCGCGAAGCAGGCGACGATGACGCGCTGGCCGACCTTGCGGACGACGTCGTCGAGCACCGGGCCGATGTCGCGTTCCGGCATGACGAACCCGGGCACCTCGGCGTTGGTCGAGTCGACGCAGAACAGGTCCACGCCCTCGTCGCCGAGCCGGGAGAACCCGGCGAGGTCGGTCAGCCTGCCGTCGAGCGGGAGCTGGTCGAGCTTGATGTCCCCGGTGTGCAGCACGACCCCCGCCGGCGTGCGGATGGCCACCGCGAGCGCGTCCGGGATCGAGTGGTTGACCGCGAAGAACTCGAGGTCGAACGCGCCGACCTTGCGGCGCTCGCCCTCGCGGACCTCGATCAGGTTCGGCCGCTGACGGTGCTCCTTGGCCTTGGCCGCGAGCAGGGCGTTCGTGAACCGGGAGCCGTAGATCTTCAGGTCAGGGAAGAGCCGCAGCAGGAACGGGACGGCACCGATGTGGTCCTCGTGCCCGTGGGTGAGGACGAGGCCGTCGATGTCCTCGAGGCGGTCTTCGATCGCGCGGAAATCGGGCAGGATCAGGTCGACGCCGGGCTGGTCGTCTTCGGGGAAGAGCACCCCGCAGTCGACGATCAGCAGACGGCCGCCGAACTCGAAGACGGTCATGTTGCGGCCGACTTCGCCGATCCCGCCGAGCGCCACGACGCGCAAGGCGCCTTCGGGCAACGCCGGAGGCGGGGTGGTCGGTCCGGGTCCGGTTGACAATGAACTCACCGAGGCATGGTCCCTACGCTGGTATGTGAGGTCGGCGCCGTGTAGGCCGCCGCTGAATCTGCTTGTGCCACCCGAGCACCATGCCAGTCACTGGCGGCGCTTTCGCCGAGCGGCACGCCTCCCTGGGCGAGATCGGCGGAAATCGCCTGGAGTTGCTCGTCGTTCGCGGCCACGATGGGCAGGCGCGGGTCGCCGATGCCGAAGCCGCGCAGCCGCAGCGCCGCCTTCGAGAACGCGACCCCGCCGACGCGGGACATCGCCCGGAGAACCGGCAGCATGCCGCGGTGGTTGGTGCGCGCGGTCGAGGTGTCGCCGGATTCGTAGGCGTCCATCATGCCGCGGATCCGGCCCGCCACGACGTGCCCGATGACGCTGACCACGCCGGTGCCGCCGACGGAGACCCACGGGAGGTTGAGGCCGTCGTCGCCGGAGTAGTAGGCGAGCTGGGTGTTCGCGATGACCTCGGAGCCGGCGATCAGGTCGCCCTTGGCGTCCTTGACCGCGAGGATGCGGGGATGCTCTGCCAGCCGCAGCAGCGTGTCGACCTCGATGGGGACGACCGAGCGCGGCGGGATGTCGTAGAGCATCACCGGCAGCTCGGAGGCGTCGGCGACGGTGGTGAAATGCGCGTAGAGCCCGGCCTGGCTTGGCCGCGAGTAGTACGGCGTGACGACGAGGATGCCGTGGGCGCCCGCCGCTTCGGCCTGCTTCGCCTGCTCGATGCTGTGCGCGGTGTTGTTCGTGCCCGCCCCGGCGACGATCGTCGCGCGGTCACCGACGGCCTCGACGACCGCGCGGATCAGCTCGGCCTTTTCGGCGTCGGTCGTGGTGGGGCTCTCCCCGGTCGTGCCGTTCACGACGAGACCGTCGTTGCCCAGTTCCACGAGGTGTTCGGCCAGCTCCTGCGCCCGCTTCAGGTCCAGCGCGCCGTCGGCGTCGAAGGGGGTGGCCATCGCGGTGAGCACGCGCCCGAACGGTCTTCCCGGCGCTGCGGTAGGTGGAGTGGACATGCTGTGAAGGTACCTCCTGCGGCCGTTCGACCCCTTGCCGACGTGGTCATTCCCGCCGAATGCGGGAGATTTTCCGCGACGTAGGCGAACTCGGCGCAAACTCTGGCGTGAGCTATTTGACCTTGGTGGTGATCTGCGCGGGGATCTGGCTCCCGTCGGTCTTGGCGAGCAGGCAGAGGAACCCGCGAGAGTAGCTCCGGTCCTCCTCGTTGAGCGGCCGGTTCCATTCGGCTTCGGTCGGCACCACGGGACGCCAGATCAGCGTCGAACGCTGCTCCGCCGGGACGACGTTCGAATTGAAGGTCGCCGAGCACAGCGACTCGGCGATCCGGTTGACCACGTCCGCACCGGGATACGCCGCGACCTGGGCTTCGTCGTCGGAAGAGGACTCGACGTCGAGCAGGCTTCCCTTGGCGAAGATCTCCATCAGGTGGTCCTTGTCGCAGCTGATCCCGTCGTTCAGGTTGACACCCTCTTTGAGCGGCACGTTGAAGCAGTCCCCGGACGCACCGAGTTTGACCTGGCCGTTGATGCCGTAGGTCAGGGTGGGTTGCGCCTGGTTGTTCCCCTCCGGAGCGGCCATCCAGCGGCCGAGGAAGATCCCGCCGACCAGGGCGGCGATCACGGCGACGGCGGCCAGGCTGAGCCACAGCGGACGGAGGTTGCGCTTGGCGGGTGCGGGCGCGGGTGCGAGCCGGGTCATCGGCTGGCCGGACTGCGGCATCATCGCCGTGCCGCCCGAGGGCGGGGTCGGCTGGGCCTGCACCCCCTGCGCGGCCGCGAGCAGGCTGCGCACCTGGTCGTACGACATCCGCGCCTCGGGTTTGGTGACCAGCAGGCCGAGGATCGCGGCGGCCAGCGGGCCCTGGATCCGGGTCAGATACGGCGCCTCGGTCATGATCGCGTGCAACGTCGCGGCGGTGGTCGACCGTTCGAACGCGACGATGCCCTCCGCGGCGAAGAACAGCGTCGTGCCCAGCGACCAGAGGTCGGATTCGGGCATCGCGTCGCGGCCTTCGACCCGTTCCGGCGCCATGAACGCGGGCGAACCGACGATCATGCCGCTGGTGGTCAGGCGCGGGTCGTCGGCGGCGTGCGCGATGCCGAAGTCGGTGAGCTTCACCCGGCCGTCCGGCGCGACCATGATGTTCGCGGGTTTGACGTCGCGGTGCACGATCCCGGCGGCGTGCGCGGCCCGCAGCGCGGACAGCACCCGCTCCCCCACCAGCGCGATCTGCTGGGCGGGCAGGGGGCCGCGGTCGCGCACCAGGTCGGCCAGCGTCGGCGCCTCGACCAGTTCCATCACGATGTAGGTCGCGCCGTTCTCGGTGACGACGTCGTACACGGTGACCACGGCCGGATCGTTGAGACGCCCGGCGGAGCGGACCTCACGCAGCATCCGCTCCGTGAGCACCGAAGCGTCCTCGGGAGCGTTCGGGAACTTCAGCTCCTTGATCGCCACCTGACGGCCGATCACCTGGTCCTGCGCGCGCCAGACGATGCCCATCCCGCCGCGGCCGAGCTCGCCCAGCAGGGCGTATCGGCCGGCGACGATCCGCGCGCCGGTGGCCTGCTGCGTCTGCTGGGGCGGCCCGTACGGACGGGTCTGTTCGTCGGTCAAGGTTCGGTGCTCCTTCGGTTCGCGCAGGATGCTAACTCGGACCCGTTCGCGCGCCGAAAGGTTCCTTCTCCGAGCTCGTGGATCAGACCGTGACCTCGTGCCCGGACTCCCGGAGCGCCTTCACCGCGCGCTCCAGCTCGGGAGCCCGGACCAGCACGTGGTCGGTGTCGAAGGTGGACATCGAGAACAGCGCCACCCCGGCCGCGGCCAGCTCGCTCGACAGCGCCGCGATGATGCCGGTCAGCGTGAAGGCCAGCGGCCCGCGGACCGACAGCCATCGCCAGCCGTCCTCGACCGTGGCCCCGGCAGGCGCGAGACCGGCCGGGCAGATCACCGAAAGCTCCTCCGGGGTCCGCGTGATGGAGATCAGCACAGGCTCGCCGGGGTCGAGCAGATTCGCCGGTATCGGCGCGTCCGGGGCGAGGCGGGCGACCGCGTATTCGCCGGGCCGGACGTCGATCGCGAGGCGTCGCATCAGCCCTCGAGGACCTTCGGGCTGGACGCGACCTCGGTGCCGTCGGGCAGCGCGGAGATGGTGAAGTCCGCGAACACGTTGCCCGAGGCCTTCTGCAGCTCGCGCAGGCAGTCGATGGCCAGGGCGCGGATCTCGACGTCGGCGTGCTCGGTGGCACGCATCGCGATGAAGTGGCGCCAGGCGCGGTAGTTGCCGGTGACCACGATGCGGGTCTCGGTCGCGTTCGGCAGCACGGCGCGGGCGGCCTGACGGGCCTGCTTGCGGCGCAGGGTCGCGCTCGGCACGTCGGCGAACTTCTCCTCCAGCCCGGCGAGCAGCTCGGTGTAGGCGTCGACGGCGGCCTGCGAGGCGGCGAGGAACTTCGCGTGCAGCTCCGGGTCCTGCGCGATGACGTCGGGCTCGACGAACGCGGCGTCGCGCTCCGGGACGTAGCGCTGCGAGAGCTGCGAGTAGGAGAAGTGACGGTGGCGGATCAGCTCGTGCGTCAGCGACCGGGAGATCCCGGTGATGTAGAAGCTGACGGACCCGTGCTCCAGCACCGAAAGGTGGCCCACGTCGATGATGTGCTCGAGGTAGCCGGCGTTGGTGGCCGTCTTCGGGTTCGGCTTCTTCCACGACTGGTAGCAGGCGCGGCCCGCGAATTCGGCCAGCGCCTCACCACCGTCGGCATCGGTCGACCACGGCACGTCCGACGGCGGGAAGAACTCCGTCTTCGCGATCAGTTGAACCTTGGGTGACACGGTCTCGGCCACGTTCGCACTCCTTTTCGACCCCTGCTCCACGACTCCGGGCAGCGTAACCGCAGCCGTCTTCGACGGCGGGGCGACATCACGGTGACGTCATCACCGCCTTGACTGACATCACAAGTGACGTCATAGTGGTGTCATGGATCTGACGCCGTACATCACAAGCCTTCGCGAGGACCTCGCGAACACGGCTTCGGCCGGCGACGAGCAGACGCGGCGCGCTGCCGCGCTGCTGTCGTCGGCACTGGAGCCGGCCGCCCGCCTGACCATCATGAACGCCCTCGCCGACCTGGCCGCCGAAGTGACTTCGGCGCTGCCGGGGCACGTCGTCGACGTCCGGCTCGACGGCCGCGACGTGCGCGTCGTCGTCACCGGCTCCGCCGAGGGCGCCGAGCAGTCCGCGCCCCGCCAGGAGGCACCGCGGGAAGCTCCGCGCGGACCCAAGATCGACACCGGCGACATCACCCGCATCACGCTGCGCCTGTTCGAGCAGGTCAAGGGCCAGGCCGAGGCCGCGGCCGCCGCTCAGGGCGTTTCGCTGAACACGTTCGTCTCGCAGGCCGTCCAGGGCGCGCTGGGCAAGAGCGGGAGCGAGCACTGGGACTACAAGCAGAAGCCGGGCGGCGGTGCCGGTTCGCACCTGCACGGCTGGGTCCAGGGCTGAGGGGGACGGAAATGACCGAGGAAAACATTCCCGCAGGTGAAGAGACCGTGCGCGTCGAGGACTTCGAGGCCGATGGCCCGATCGAGATCGACGTGAGCGTGGCCATCGGCCGGGTGACCATCGAACTGACCGGCGAGAGCGGAATCCACGCCGAGGTCCGCCGGGACGGCGGCGAACAACAGCCGTGGGTGGACGGGATGACGAGCCTGCTCAGCTGGGTGGGCGAACGTTTCGGCGACCAGCTCGGCGGTTCGCCGGCGGGGTCCGCGGGCGACGCCGTGACACAGACCCGGATCGAGAAGGTCGGCAACCGGCTGGTCGTCCAGGCGCCGAAGGCCTGGCAGCTGAAGAACGTCCCGCTCGCCGTGACCGTCCGGGCGCCCGCCGGTTCGCACCTGGAAGTGCGGGCGGGGGCGGCCGACGTCACGGTCACCGGTTCGGCCGGACGGGCCGATCTCATGACCGGCGCGGGCAAGATCGGCCTGGAACGGGCCGACGGTTCGGCGATCGTCCGCACCGGCACCGGCGACATCAAACTCGGCCCGACGCTGTCCGGTCTGCAACTCCGCACCGGCAGCGGCTCCGTCGAAGCGTCCTCGGTGAGCGGTTCGGCCACGGTCGCGACCGGCACGGGCGACGTCTGGCTCGGCGAGGTCGCGGGCGAGGTCCTGGCGCGTACCGGCAGTGGCGACCTCTCGGTGGCGGACGCCGCCTCCGGGACGCTGGAGCTGACCACCGGATCGGGTGAGGTCCGGGTCGGGATCCGCGGCGGTGTTCAGGCGGAGATCGACCTTTCGTCGACGACCGGGTCGGTCTCGAGCGAACTGGACGTCGCGGAAAGCGCCCCTTCGGAGGTTTCGCTGAAGGTGCGGGCACGCACCGGCACCGGCGACGCGGTGGTGACCAGCGCGGCCGGCTGAGCCGCGGGCCCGCAGGGGGATCGAGGGACCTTTGCTCTCACTTTTCCACGGGAGTGGGAGCGAAGGTCCCTCGGCTCAGGCGAGGCTCAGCGCACGAGGCGCGAAAGCACCGGAGCGAGATCGCCCCGCTCCCCCACCACGACCCCGTCCAGCCCCTGCCATTCCGCCATCAGCCGCAGTTCTCCGGCCAGCTCGCTCGCGACCCGCGCGACATCCACGCCAGGCTCGGCGAAGGCGCCCTGAACGCGAAGCACCCCGGCGGCCCGATCGCATTTGAGGTCGACCCGGCCGACGAGTTCGCCGTCGAGCAGGAACGGGAACACGTAGTAGCCGTAGATCCGTTTCGGCTCGGGAACGTAGATCTCGATGCGGTAGAAGAAATCGAAGATGCGCTCGGTGCGGGCGCGTTCCCAGATCAGCGGGTCGAACGGCGACAGCAGCGCGCGGCCGGTGACCGTGCGAGGTGCCTTCGCCGCGACGTGCCGGTATGCCGGGGCGGGCCAGCCGTCCACGGTCACCGGTTCCAGGACGCCCGCGTCGACCAGCTCGGCCACCGCCCGCTTGCTGACGTCGGGGCCGAGCCGGTAGTAGTCCCGCAGGTCCGGTTCGGTGCCGATGCCCAGCGCGACGGCCGCCCGGGTGATCAGTTCGCGGGCGCCTTCCTCCGGGCTCACGGTCCGCGACAGGATCTCCGGCGGGACGACGCGTTCGGTCAGGTCGTAGAGCCGCTCGAACGACCGGCGTGTGCCGGTGGTCAGCTGGCCCATGCCGAAGAGCCACTCGCAGGCCTTCTTGACCTCCGACCGCTCCCACCACGAGCCGGGTTTGGAACCACCCGACTCACTTTCGAGCGCGCGCTCGATACCGCCCGCGCCGATCGGTCCCTGTTCCTTGATTACGGTGAGGATGTTGTCCACCAGCTGAGGTGTCTGCTCCAGCACTCGCGCGTAGTTCGTCCACCAGCCCATGCGTTTCGCCCCGGACCGCAGGAGCGGCCAGTCCGTGATCGGCAGCAGACTCGCCTCGTGCGCCCAGGATTCGACCAGCATCCGGGGTTTGCGCGCCGAATGGGACCAGGCCGCGTCGTCCACCAGCGCGGGCTCGTACGCGCCGAGCCGGGAGAACAGCGGCATGTAGTGCGCGCGGACCGCGACGTTCACCGAATCCAGTTGCAGCAGCTGGATTCGCGACAGCACGCGTTGCAGATGCCGCCTCGTCACGGCCCCGCCCGGACGTGCCTCGGCGAATCCCTGCGCGGCCAGTGCGATCCGGCGCGCGACCGGCCCGCTGATGGTCGTAGTGCTCATTGCCGGAATGCTGCCATCCACCACCGACAGTTTTCGGCCGCACCGCTAATCTGCGCAGCATGGCCGCCGCCGAAGTCCGCTCAGCAGTCGTGTCCGACGCCTCCGAAATCGCGCGCATCCAACGCGACACCTGGCGAAGCGCCTACACCGAACTGCTCGGCGAAGCAGCCGTCGCCGAACTCGAAGACGTGGAACTCGAGAAGACCTGGGCCGAAACGATCGAGTACCCGGGCACGCGCGTCTTCGTCGCCACCGAAGGCGAGTTCACCGTCGGTTTCTGTGTCGCCGGCCGCGCTCCGGCGAGCGAGGTGGCCACCGCGGATGGAGCGCTGCCCGACGACGCTTCGACGACGGCGCTCATCGCCTCGCTGCTGGTCGAGCCCCGCTGGGGACGCCGCGGGCACGCTGGACGGCTGCTGGCGAACGCCTCCGGTTGGCTGCGCGAGGACGGCGCCACCCGCGGGATCAGCTGGGTCGCCCAGACCGATCACGCGTCACTGGGCTTCTTCCGGCGCGCGGGCTGGTCCCCCGACGGGACCGTCCGCATCCTCGACACCGGAAGCACGAACGTGCGCGAAGTCCGGCTCACCGGTGGCCTCGACCTCGAGCTCGCTCCCTGACTTCGCGAACACGACCCAGCGCATCACCGAGTACATGAAGACGCCTTCGCAGGCCCCGGCGATGAGCCGGGAGAGCCGGTAGTCGACGCCCAGCGCGGCCAGTCCCGCGCCGACGCCGAGCAGGAACGCCACGTAGTTGACGATGATCGCGACGACGTACAGCACCGCCTGCCTGCCGACGGGCGCGTGCGAGCGGAAGTTCATGCTGCGATTCAGCACGAAGCTCAACCCGAACGCCGTCGCGTAGGCGAGCGTGATCGCCAGCCACACCGGCAGGCCGAGCCAGCTCCGGAGCAGGGTCAGCAAGATCAGGTCGACCCCGAAGGTGAACCCGTTGATGAGCGCGAAACCGAGGAAACTCGGCGCCACCAGCCGGGAAAGCCCGAAGGGGAGGCGCCGGACCACGGCCGCGCAGAAGTCGGCGAAGCGATCCGCGAAATCCTTGCCGCGGACCGCGTCGTGCACGTCGGCCACGGATTCAGCATGGCAGCGGCAGGTGACCGCGAGCCGACGAACAGGTGATCTTCTGGTGCGGCCCCGAAGCCGGGAACGGGGGCTGTCCCCAGTGCGTCCTGGTTTTCACCTGATAGCTTGGAGAAGACGAAGGTAACGGGGAGGCAACGATGGTGGGCTGGTTGCTCCTGTCGTTCGGCGTCGCCTTCGGTTCGGCGATCCTGCCCGTGGTCAGCATCGAGATGTTCCTCATCGGCCTGTGCGCGAGCCAGCCGACGATGCCGTGGCTGCTGCTCGGTGCCATCGTCGCGGCGGGCCAGGTCGGCGGGAAGACGCTCTACTACCTCGCCGCGAAGGGCACGATCAAACTGCCGAAACCGCTGCACGACCGTCTGCACCGGGAGCGGCCACCGACCGCGCGCCGGGACCGGTGGCGGGCACGGACCAAGAAGATGCGTGCCCGGCTCGACGCCCTGCGTGAACGCTGCCATCGGCACCCGCACTGGATGGCGGGCACGTACGGGGTGAGTTCGGTCGTCGGCTTGCCGCCGTACATGGCCACGAGTGTGCTCGCGGGGCTGGTGCGGATGCCGCTGACGACCTTCCTGGCCACCGGGTTCCTCGGCCGCTGGCTGCGCTTCAGCCTGCTGGCCGCCTCCCCCGCCCTGTTCGCGGGCTGGTTCCACTACTGACAACCCCGCAATCAGTCACCTACTTGCGTAAGGAAACCTCGCAAGTAGGTGACTAATTGCGTGGGGGTCAGCGGGAAGCGGCTTCGAGTTCGACGGCGCGCCGCATCGTCGCGCGGGCTCGTTTCCGGTCGCCGGCGATCTCGTAGGCGTACGCCAGCCGGTACCAGACGCGCCAGTTCTCCTGATCCGCCTCGACCTCGGCCCGGCGCTCGTCGAACCAGGCGTCCGCGGCGTCGCGATCCACCCGGCCCGAAGGCCGGCGGGGCAGGTCGGAGACGTCGGGCAGGCCGCCTTCTTCGTCCAGCCGCCGCGAAAGCCGCTGGATCTGGACGCCGGAACGCCAGGTGGTCACGATGATCCAGACGCCGAGCAGCGGCAGCAGCAGGACACCGATGCCGAAGAGCACCGGCACCGTCTCACCGGTGCGCACCAACGCGATGCCCCGGCCCGCCAGCAGGACGACGTAGACGGCGAGCGCCGCCGTCATCACCAGCGCGAAGTTGCGGGCCCTCACAGGTCGAGGATGTTCTCGAGACCGACCGTCAGGCCGGGCCGGGTGAGCACCGAGCGCACGCCGAGCAGCACGCCCGGCATGAACGACGTGCGGTGCAGCGAATCGTGCCGGATGGTCAGGGTCTCGCCCTCGCCGCCGAACAGGATCTCCTCGTGCGCCACGAGCCCGGGCAGCCGGACCGAGTGCACGCGGACGTCGTCGACGAGTGCGCCGCGGGCACCGTCCACTTCGGACGTCGTCGCGTCGTCGCCCGGTTCGAGACCGGCCGCGGCACGGGCCTCGCCGATCAGCCGCGCGGTGTGCGCGGCGGTACCGGAAGGCGCGTCGGCCTTGCGGTTGTGGTGCAGTTCGATGACCTCGGCCGAGTTGTAGAACCGCGCCGCCTGCTGGGCGAACCGCATCGCCAGCACCGCGCCGAGCGCGAAGTTCGGCGCGATGAGCACGCCGAGCGACGGGTCGGCCGCGAGCCACGAGCGCAGCTTCTCCAGCCGCCCCTCGCTGAACCCGGTGGTGCCGACGACGGCGTGGATCCCGTTGCCGGTCAGGAACTCCAGGTTGCCCATCACCGCGTCGGGGTGGGTGAAGTCGACGACGACCTGCGCCTGCTTAAGCGCCGAGAGGTCGTCACCGGCGTCGAGCGCGGCGATGAGTTCCATGTCGTCGGCGCCGTTGACGGCGTTGACCACTTCCTGGCCCATCCGGCCGCGTGCGCCCAGCACGCCGACGCGAATTCCAGCGGTCATGATGCGATCACCTCGTGCAGATCGTCCGGAAGGTCGTCGGCGTGAGCGTACGGCCCGACCACCGCCGCCGCCGACACGCCACCAGGGCGGCGCAGCAGAGTGCGAGCGAGCGCACAGACCTCTTCGGTGGTGACGGCGTCGATCCGCGCCACCGTGTCGTCGACGCCGAGATAGCGGCCGTAGTTCAGTTCGTTCTTGCCGATCCGCGACATCCGCGACGAGGTGTCCTCGAGACCGAGCACGAGCCCGCCCCGCAACTGCCCCTTCGCCCGCGCGACCTCGGCTTCGCTCAGCCCGTCCTTGCCGACGACTTCGAGCACCTCGCGGATCAGCCCGGCGACCTCGCCGAGCTTCTCCGGCTGGCAGCCCGCGTACACCGCCATGTGCCCGGCGTCGGCGTAGCTCGCGACGGACGAGTACACCTGGTATGCCAGCCCGCGCTTCTCGCGGACCTCCTGGAACAGACGCGAACTCATGCCGCCGCCGAGCGCGGCGTTGAGCACCGACTGCGCGAACCGGCGGTCGTCGTGCCGCGAAAGGGAACGCAGGCCGAGCATGACGTGCGCCTGCTCGGTGTCGTCGGTGTGCAGCGCGAGCTTCGGTGCCATCGCGATCCGCGCACGGCCGCCGCGCGGCGCCACGGGTGTCGCCGTGCCGGTCAGCTTGTGTCGCAAAGCCTTGCGCACCAAGCGAAGCACCTGAGTGTGCTCGATGTTCCCCGCGACGGCGAGCACCATCCGCGGCAGCGTGTAGCGGCGCCGGTAGAACCCGCGCAGCGCCGACGCGGACATCTCCACGATGGACTTCTCGCTGCCGAGCACCGGACGACCCAGCGCGTGGTCGCCAAGAATCGCGCCGACGAACGTCTCGTGCAGCAGGTCTTCGGGGTCGTCGTCACGCATCGAGATCTCTTCGAGCACGACACTGCGCTCGGTCTCGACGTCCTTGTCCGTGCACAGCGCCTCGAACACGACGTCGGTGACGAGATCCATCGCGAGCGGCAGATCCTCGTCGAGCACCTGCGCGTAGTAGCAGGTGTGCTCCTTCGCGGTGAAGGCGTTGAACTCGCCGCCGACCGCGTCGATCTCCTCGGCGATCTGGGTGGCGTCGCGGTTCGTGGTGCCCTTGAACAGCAGGTGCTCGAGGTAGTGCGCCGCGCCCTCGACCGACGAAGGCTCGTCACGGGATCCGACCCCGACCCACAGCCCGACCGTCACCGACCGGGAGGCGGGCACATGTTCGGTGATGACCCGCAGCCCTCCGGCGAGCACACTGCGCTTGACCACCGCACCGTCCGAAGTGGACTCCAGCGTGCGGGTGCTGCCGACGGGCTGTTCGTGCCCAAAGATCTGACGAGCCAACGGATCCCTTACTCACATGTCATGAAAGGGTCGTTCAGGACGAAAAATGTCCTGAACGACCCTTTCATGACGTTTCACATCGATCTGGCCGGACCTACTGGGCGTCGGCCTTCGGAGCGTCGGCCTTCTCGCCTTCGGCCGCCTTGGCGTCCGCCGTGTCCTCTTCCTGGACCACGATCAGGCTGATCTTGCCGCGGTTGTCGATGTCGGCGATCTCGACGCGGAGCTTGTCGCCCACGTTGACCACGTCTTCGACCTTGTTGATCCGCTTGCCGTTGCCCAGCTTCGAGATGTGCACCAGGCCGTCCTTGCCCGGCAGCAGCGAGACGAACGCGCCGAACGCGGCCGTTTTCACCACGGTGCCGAGGAAGCGCTCGCCGACCTTGGGCAGCTGCGGGTTGGCGATGGCGTTGATCTTGTCGATCGCCGCCTCCGCCGACGGGCCGTCGGCCGCGCCCACGTAGATCGTGCCGTCGTCCTCGATGGAGATGTCGGCGCCGGTCTCCTCGGTGATCGAGTTGATCATCTTGCCCTTCGGGCCGATGACCTCGCCGATCTTGTCCACCGGGATCTTCACGCTGGTGACGCGCGGGGCGTACGGGCTCATCTCGTCCGGGCCGTCGATCGCCTCGGCGATGACCTCCAGGATGGTGAGGCGAGCGTCCTTCGCCTGCTTCAGCGCGGCCGCGAGGACCTCCGACGGGATGCCGTCGAGCTTCGTGTCCAGCTGCAGCGCGGTGATGATGTCCTTGGTGCCGGCGACCTTGAAGTCCATGTCGCCCATGGCGTCCTCGGCACCGAGGATGTCGGTCAGCGCGACGTAGCGGGTCTCGCCGTCGACCTCGTCGGAGATGAGGCCCATGGCGATGCCGGCGACCGGCGCCTTCAGCGGGACACCCGCGTTCAGCAGACCCATGGTCGAGGCGCAGACCGAGCCCATCGAGGTGGAGCCGTTGGAGCCCAGCGCCTCGGAGACCTGACGGATCGCGTACGGGAACTCGTCACGCTTCGGCAGGACCGGGACCAGGGCGCGCTCGGCGAGCATGCCGTGGCCGATCTCGCGCCGCTTCGGCGAACCGACGCGGCCGGTCTCGCCGGTGGAGAACGGCGGGAAGTTGTAGTGGTGCAGGTACCGCTTCGTGGTCTCCGGGGAGAGCGAGTCGATCTGCTGCTCCATGCGGAGCATGTTCAGCGTGGTGACACCCAGGATCTGGGTCTCACCGCGCTCGAACAGCGCGGAACCGTGCGCCCGCGGGATCACGGCGACCTCGGCGCCGAGCGACCGGATGTCGGTCAGGCCGCGGCCGTCCATCCGGATCTTGTCCGTGAGGACGCGCTTGCGCATGATCTTCTTCGACAGGGCCTTGAACGCCGCGCCGATCTCCTTCTCGCGACCCTGGAAGGCTTCGCCCTCGCCAAGGCCGATCTTCTCCAGCACCGCGGCCTTGACCTGGTCGGTCGCGTTGTCGCGGTCCTGCTTGCCCGCGATGGTCAGGGCGTTGGCGAGGTCGTCGGTCGCGATGGCGGCGACGGCGTCGAACGCGTCCTGCTCGAAGGCGAGGAAGACCGGGAACTCGCCGGTCGGCTTGGCGGCGACGTCGGCCAGCTGCTGCTGGGCCTCGCACAGCACCTTGATGAACGGCTTCGAGGCCTCGAGGCCCTCGGCGACGGCGATCTCGTCCGGCGACTTGCCGCCGTCGGCGATCAGGTCGAGCGTCTTGTCGGTGGCCTCGGCCTCGACCATCATGATGGCGACGTCGTCACCCACGATGCGGCCGGCGACCACCATGTTGAAGGTGGCGTCCTCGAGCTGCTTCCAGGTCGGGAACGCGACCCACTGGCCCTCGATCAGCGCGACGCGGACGCCGCCGACCGGACCGGAGAACGGCAGGCCGGCGATCTGGGTCGAGGCCGAAGCCGCGTTGATCGCGAGCACGTCGTACGGGTCGTCCGGGTTGAGGCTCTGGACGGTGATGACGACCTGGATCTCGTTGCGGAGACCGTCGGTGAACGACGGGCGCAGCGGCCGGTCGATCAGGCGGCAGGTCAGGATCGCGTCGGTCGACGGGCGACCCTCGCGACGGAAGAACGCGCCGGGGATGCGTCCGGCGGCGTACATCCGCTCCTCGACGTCCACGGTCAGCGGGAAGAAGTCGAAGTGGTCCTTCGGGTGCTTCGACGCGGTGGTCGCCGAGAGCAGCATGGTCTCTTCGTCGAGGTACGCGACGACCGCGCCTGCGGCCTGACGGGCAAGGCGGCCGGTCTCGAAGCGGACGGTGCGGGTGCCGAAACGGCCGTTGTCGATCACGGCTTCGGTTTCGTGCACGGTGACTCCGGTGGAGTCGGTCATATGGTGTATCTCCTCTTTTGATCCTCTGTAACGGCGCGAGTCTCCCACCCTGGGACCTGTTTCGCCTGCGGACGCTCGAGGAGTGATGCCGGTCTTCGATCGAAGCCCCCGGGCCGTTGCCCGGGAACCACTACCGAGGACCGGCGGACGGTTCCTCGTGCGCGCTCGCGCCGCGTGTTCCTGTGTACTTGGACCGAGGGGGAGCGACCGTCGTGGTCACTCCCCCTCGGGTTCAAGCTATCGGCGCAGGCCGAGACGCTGGATCAGCGCACGGTAACGCTCGATGTCCACCTTCATCACGTAGTTCAGCAGCCGGCGGCGGCGGCCGACCAGCAGCAGAAGCCCGCGACGGGAGTGGTGGTCGTGCTTGTGAGCCTTGAGGTGCTCGGTGAGGCCGACGATGCGCTTGGTCAGCAGCGCGACCTGGGCCTCGGGGGATCCGGTGTCCGAGTCGTGCACGCCGTACTCGGCAAGGATCGTCTTCTTTTCTTCGGTGGACAACGCCACTGTGGTGCTCCTAGATATCTGTGCCGTGCGGCCCGGACGATGTCTTCACGCCGGGTGAGACGGTCACGGCCGCCACGGACTGCAGCCGGACCCGATCGTCAAGGCTACCAGCCTCGTGATCAGCGGCTTCAGTCGCGGGCGTGGTCCAACGCGTACGACCGGATCACCCGGTAGCGCGACGACCCCTGCTCATGGTCACTGCTCATCAGAACGGCCTCGGTCGCCGTCCAAGTCTCACTGGTGAACCCGGCCAGCCGCTCCACCCACGCGCTCGCGGCTTCCGGCTTCCGGCCGGTCGCGGGGGAAGCGGGCCAGTGTCAGGTGGGCCACGTACGGCCTGCCTTCGTTCCCCGCACCGGCCTTCGTGGCCAGCTCGTGGAGCCCGGTTCCGGCAACACTCAACCACAGCACCCCGGGGAATGTCGCGGCCTTTTCCAGCCGGAGGTCGATCGGGCCCGCGTCTGCCAGCCGCCCGGCGAGCCATTCGCCTCGCTCGTCCGCGTCGTCCTCGCCGTAGAAACCGAGGGTGATATGCCAGCTTTCCCGCGTTGTCCAGCGGAAACCTTCGTCTTCGGGTGCACCCAGCGCGGCGGCGACCTCGTCGAGGACACCGTCCGGCGGGATCAACGCACTGAAGAGGGTCATGGGCGCGTGACTCGCGTCAGGATCCGTTCCTCGCGGCGCGGCGCAGCAGGTCCGCCAGCGCGGGGAAGTCGTCGTCGAGCACCTTCGCGGCTTCGGTGAGGTCTTCGTCCTCGCCGATGTCCCGCAGCGCCACGAGCACACCCTGGTCGTCGGCGACGGCGCCGACCGGGATGCTGTCCCTGCCCACCGTCGGCCGCGAATCGCGGACGTCTTCGAGCGCCTCCTGCATGGCCTTGCGGTCCCCCGCGGCGACCGCCGGGACCAGGACCTTGCGCTCCAGCATGATCATCTTGGCGAGTACGACCGGGTTCCCGATCTTCGCGCGGCGCCCGCTCATCACCTGGCTGAGCATGGGCGCGCTGATGCCGAGGACCTCCGCGAGGAAGGCCTGGGAGATGTCGAAGGCGACGACCAGTCTCCGCACGCGATCGCCGAGCGGCTCCCCGTACCACTCCTTCTGCAGCGCGATGTTCCGCTGGACGATCTTGTGGTCCTCCACCTGGTCCGCTCCCCTAACCCCATCGAACGCCATGCGCGGTCCGTGACATCTTGCCACCGGAACGCACGTGGGCGGGCATGTTTGCCGATTGTCATCCGGCCAAGGCCGAAACGATCAGTCCTGCTCGCCGAGCAGGTCCCTGGTCCGCGCGACGTCCTCGTCGATCTGCTTCACCAGACCCTCCGACGTCGGGAAACGGACCTGATCCCGCAGCTTGGCGACGAAATCGAGCGCGACGTGCTGCCCGTAGAAATCCTCGTCGATGTCGAGGACGAAGGCCTCGACGGTGCGCTCCCGGCCCGAGAAGGTCGGGTTGGTCCCGACCGACACGGCGGCGCGCAGCCGTCGGCTGGAATCCGACGAACGGGTGAACCAGGCGCTGTAGACCCCGTCGGCGGGCACCGCCGCGAAACGCGGCGTCGACAGGTTCGCCGTCGGGTAACCGAGATCGTGCCCGCGGCCGTCGCCCCGGACGACGATGCCCTCCAGCCGGTGTGGCCTGCCGAGCGCTTCGGACGCCGCGATGACGTCCCCGGCGTCGATGCACGAGCGGACGTAAGTCGAGGAGAAGGTGATCTCGTTCTCGGTCTGCTGTTGCGCGAGCAGCCCCTGCAATTCCGCGCCGTAGGCCACGAAGCCGAACCGCTTCCCCAGGGTGCGGAGGAGATTGACGTCACCGGCGGCCTTGGCGCCGAAGGTGAAGTTCTCGCCGACGATCACCGCGGCCGCGTGCAGTTTGTCCACGAGGACCTCGTGCACGAACTCGTGCGCTGTCAGCCTCGACAGTTCCAGCGTGAACGGCAGCACGCAGAAGACGTCGACGCCCATGCCCTCGACCAGTTCCGCCTTGCGGCGCAACGTGGTCAGCTGCGCGGGATGGCTGCCCGGCCGGATCACCTCCGACGGATGCGGGTCGAAGGTGAGCACCACACTCGGCACGCCGCGTTCGGCGGCGGCGCGGACCGTCCTCGAGATCAGCTCCTGATGACCGCGGTGCACGCCGTCGAAGACGCCGATCGTCACCACGCACCGTCCCCAGCTCCCGGGAAGGTCACCCAAACCACGCCAACGCTGCACTTGTGCCCCGTCTCCTCCAGGCCTGCTCCGTGCACCACCCTAAGCGGGCAGCAACACGACCACCGAGCGGGCCAGTTCGCCTTCGTCCGCGGCGAGTGCGAGCACCCGGCCGTCCGGTCCGAACATCCCGTAGGTGCCCTCGATCCCGGCCGCGGGCACCCTCTGTCCATATCGGACCGCCTGTGCCATGCGGACGTCCAGATCGCGGCGCGGGAACGCGGCGGCGACGGCGGCGTCGAGGTCCAGCGACAGTTCCGGCTTGTCTTCGAGCTGATCGAGAGTGCGGGCCTTGGCGAGCGTGAACGGCCCGACCGTGGTGCGCCGCAACGCGAGCAGATGCCCGCCGACGCCGAGCCCGGCGCCGAGGTCGCGGGCCAGCGCCCGCACGTAGGTCCCGGACGAACACTCGACGACGGCGTCGAGTTCGATCCGGCCCGCCTCGCGGCGGGTGGCGAGCAGATCGAAGCGGTGCACGGTGACCGGCCGCGGCGGGATCACGACCTCTTCGCCGGCGCGGACCCTGGCGTACGCGCGTTTGCCGTCGATCTTCACCGCGCTGACCGCGCTCGGTACCTGCTGGATGTCGCCGGTCAGCAAGGCGATCCCGGCGGCGATCGCGTCGTCGGTGATCTTCTCGACCGCCTCCGGGGCGGCTTCGGCGATCGGCTCGCCCTCGGCGTCGTCGGTCGTGGTGGACAGTCCCAAGGAGAGGGTCGCGAGGTAGGTCTTGCGGTCCAGCGCGAGATGGCCGAGGAGTTTCGTCGCGCGTTCGATGCCGAGCACCAGCACGCCGGTGGCCATCGGGTCGAGGGTGCCGGCGTGCCCGACCTTGCGCGTGCCCATGAAGCGCCGTGCCCTGGCGACGACGTCGTGGGAGGTCATTCCGGACGGTTTGTCGACGATCACGAGACCGGGCGGCGGGGCGGGACGTTTCTTGGCGGGAACCTGATTGGGGCGCGACACGGGCCGAACCCTATCTTTCGGGATCAGGCGGGGCTGAAGGGGACTTTCCCCGCGTCTCACGCGGCGAAGGGCGCTTTCGCCCCATGGCATGCGGGGAAAGCGTCCTTCAGCCGCCTTCGCCTAGGACGAGACGGGCATCGGCGCTTCGGCGTCCCAGCGGCGGCGCCGGATCTGCACCGGGATCTCCTCGCCGCGGGCCTCGGCCTCGAACAGCACGGCGCGGGTGCGCCGCCACCACACGAGCATCCGGAAGGTGCCGAACGCGAGCACCACCATGACGGACAGCAGCGCCAGGCGGAACGTGCCGCCCGTCCACTCCAGCAGCACGCCGACCGCGAGCGCCGAAATCGTCGTGGCGACGAACCCGCCGACGTTCACGACTCCGGTCGCGGTGCCGACGCGCGAGAGCGGGTTGTAGTCCCGCGCCAGCGCGAAGCCGATCATCGACGCGGGGCCGCCGAGGGAGAGGAACGCGAACGCGGGGACCAGGACCGCGACCGGGACCGTCCCGTTCCAGCCGAGCAGGACCGCCCACATCACCGCGGCGCCGCCGATGTACCCGCCGACGAGCGGCATCCGCAGCGACGGCCGCCGTCCGATCAGGCCGCCGACGATCGGGCCGCCGATCATCGAGCCGAACACGAAGACGATCAGCAGCGAACTCGCGGTGGACTTCGGATATCCCTGTCCCTGCACCAGGAACGGGACTCCCCACAGCATGGTCAGCACGTTGGGGGCGAACATCGTGCTGAAGTGCACCCAGAATCCGAGCCGGGTCCCCGGGGTGCGCCACGCGTCGGCGACCTGTCGGCCCAGCACCTTCGGATGCACCTTTTCGCGGACGGGCTCCGGCACACCGTGCGGGATGTCCTCGACGCGGAGAGCGACGACGGCGGTGTACAGCGCGGTCACCAGGCCGACGGCGAGGAACGTCGGGGTCCAGCCGGGGCCGTCGAGCAGCAGACCGAGCGGAAGGGTCGCGGCGAGGTTGCCGACGTAACCGATCGCCCCGGTCAACGCGGCGAGCAGCGCGTACTGGCGGCCGGGGAAATGCGCGGCGATCAGCCGCAGGATGCTCACGAAGGTCAGCGCGTCACCGAAGCCGACGACGCCGCGGGCGAGCAGGCCGAGCGGGTAGGAATCGGCGACCGCGAGCAGGAGCTGGCCGAGACCGAGGAAGAACACGGCGCCGGTGAGCACGCGGCGCGGGCCGTAGCGGTCGACGAGGACGCCGGTGGGGATCTGCATCGCGGCGTAGACGCCGACCTGCAGCACGGTGAACGTGCCGAGCGCGGCCGCGCCGACGCCGAAGCGGTCGGCGGCCTGGAGCCCGGCGACGCCGAACGACGTGCGGTGGAAGACGGCGAGAAGATAGACGGTGACGGCGGCGAACCAGATGAACCAGGACCGGCGGGTGGCTCGGCCTGTCACAGTGATTCCTCCTCGAGGACGGCTCCGGGCAACAAGAGACGCCCGCGCTGCCGCCTCATATAGTTGTAGCTCCTAAGCAACGACGAAACATAGCCGTTACCCGGGTGGTTTTCGCCACAGGTCCGCCCGCCACCCCTGCAATTCGTCACCTACTTGAGGGGTAGGGCAAACGTGTCGTGTCTGGGGTGAGACGGTGGGCTGGGTGACGCGACACCGCACTCGCGTGCTCAGACCCGGATCTCGCGTGTTCAGAGACGTAACTCGCGTGTTCAGACTCCGCACTCGCGAGTGCGGCATCCAGGCACGTGAGTTACGTCCCCAAGCACGTGAGTTACGTCCCCAAGCACGTGAGTTACGCCTTACCGACCGACCGCCGAGGTCACAGCCGTCCCACCGTCACCAGGGACCACATCTGACGGTAGTGAGGGCCTCCTTCCCTACCGTCAAAGTAGGCAAAGAGGCCCTCACTACCAGGAGAACACCCACGCAGAAGCGACACCGGCCCCGCACCACGAAACGTTTGCCTTACCCCTCAATACTTGCATCGGTCCGGGCCGCAAGTAGGTGACGAATTGCGGGGGTCAGGACGCGCGGACGGCGCCTTCCACGGCCCATCGCCCCGAGCGCCACCGCACCAGCAGGGTCGCCAGCCGCAGCAGCATGAACAGCGAGAGCCCGGTCCAGATCCCGGCCAGCCCCCAGCCGAACGCGAGCGACAACCAGACCAGCGGCAGGAACCCCAGCGCCGCGCTCAGCAACGTCGCGTTGCGCAGGAAGGCGGCGTCGCCGGCACCGAGCAGGACGCCGTCCAGCGCGAACACCACCCCGGCGATCGGTTGCAGCGCGACGAAGAACCACCACGCGTGCGGGATCTGCCCGAGCACGGCCGCGTCCGAGGTGAACACCTGCGGCAGCACCCCGGCCACCGACGCGAACACGACACCGAGGAAACAGCCGAATATCAGGCCGTACAGGGTGATCTGGTTCGACACACCGCGCGCCCGTCTGCTCGCACCGGCGCCGAGGGCGGCGCCCACGAGCGACTGCGCGGCGATCGCGAGCGAGTCCAGGACGAGGGCGAGGAACGTCCACAGCTGGAGTACGACCTGGTGCGCGCCGACCGCCTCGGTGGACGTCCGCGCGGCGACCGCGGCGGCCGAGACGAAGCACGCCTGGAAGGCGAGGCTGCGCAGCACCAGGTCGCGGCCGAGGCCGAGCTGGGCGCGCATCACCTTCGGCTCGGGGCGCAGCCCGACCCGCTCTCGCACCAGTGCCACGATGAACAGCGACGCCGAGATCACCTGCGCGACGACGTTCGCGATCGCCGAACCTTCCAGTCCCCAGTCCGCGCCGTACACCAGCAGCGGGCACAGCACGGCGGAGATCCCGTTGCCCGCCAGGACATAGCGCAACGGTTTCGCGGAGTCCTGCACGCCGCGCATCCAGCCGTTGCCCGCCATCGTGATGAGGATGAACGGCGTCCCGAACAGCGCGATCCGCAGCCAGGAGACGGCGGCGTCGGTGATCGCGGCGTCCCCGGAGAGGACCCGGGCGATGGGCGCGGCCAGCAGCTGCCCGGCGACGATCACGACCAGCCCGACGATCACCGCGAGCCAGGTCGCCTGGACACCTTCGCGGACCGCGTCGCCACGACGTCCGGCGCCGTGCAGCCGTGCCGTCCGCGACGTGGTGCCGTACGACAGGAACGTCAGCTGGCTCGAAACCTGCGACAGCACGACACCGCCGACCGCGAGCCCGGCCAGCGGCAGCGCGCCGAGATGCCCGACGACGGCCGTGTCCACCAGGACGTACAGCGGTTCGGCCGCGAGGACGCCGAGCGCGGGCACGGCGAGGCCGAGTACGCGTTTCGGCGGGACACGCTCGTCGAGTTCGGAAGCTTCAGGCACCACCGCAGACTAAAGGTCGGCCGCGGTCACGAGAGACGGCGGCGCGGTCGCGATGATGGTGTCGAGGGTGGCGCGGGCGGCTTCGAGGGTGTCGATGGACGTGGAGATCCGTGCACGCTCACGAAGGAGGTCTTCGACGAGTTCCGGGCAATCGGCGATCAGCTGGACACCGTTGCTGCCCATACACGGCAGCACGTCGGCGATCGTGGCGGTGGACAGGCCGGCGGCGAGGAGATTCCGGATGTGCGCCACCACGATGACGTCCGATCCGGCGTACTCCCGGTACCCGCTCGTACGCCGGATCGGGGCGAGCAGGCCCTGGTCTTCGTAGTAACGCAGCAACCGCTGGCTGACCCCGGTCCGGCGTGCGAGCTCGCCGATCCGCATCAATTCTCCAGTTGACTCTGCCATAGATGTGAGACTTTAGCGTCGGCCGTATGACAAGTCGATCGATCACGGAACCGGGGCGCGCGAGTCTGCGGACCTGGCTCGGGCTCGCGGTACTCGCGCTGCCCACTCTCTTGCTCGCGATGGACATCACGGTGCTGTACCTGGCCGCGCCGCATCTGGCGGCGAGCCTGCGACCCACCGGCACCGAACTGTTGTGGATCATCGACGGCTACGGGTTCTTGATCGCCGGATTCCTGGTGGTGATGGGAAACCTCGGTGATCGCATCGGACGCCGCCGGTTGCTCCTCATCGGCGCCACGGCCTTCGCCGTCTTGTCCGTCGCCGCCGCTTACGCGCCGACGGCGGAAGCGCTGATCGCGGCACGGGCACTGCTGGGGATCGCGGGCGCGACGCTGATGCCCTCCACGCTGGCCTTGATCAGCTCCCTGTTCGGTGATCCGGCGCAGCGCGGCATGGCGATCGGGATCTGGGCGGCCTGCCTCTCGGGCGGCGTGGCGCTGGGCCCGCTCGTCGGTGGCGCGCTGCTGGAGTCTTGGTGGTGGGGTTCGGTCTTCCTGATCGCCGTGCCGGTGATGGGCTTGTTGCTGGTCACGGCGCCCTGGGTACTGCCTGAGCACCGCGACCCCGCGCCTGGCCGGATCGATCTGCCAAGCGTCGGTCTGTCGCTGGCGGCGACCCTGCCGGCGATCTACGGCATCAAAATGGCCGTGGCGGGTGGAGAGTTCCTGGCGGGCATCGTTTCGATCGGCGCGGGCATCGTCTTCGGCGTCCTGTTCGCACGGCGGCAACGGGGGCTCGAAAACCCCTTGATCGACCTGCGGTTGTTCGGCGAGCGGCGGTTCCGGGCGGCGATGATCGTCATGACGGCCGGGATCGCCGTCACCGCGGGCGTCTACCTGTTCGTGACGAACTATCTGCAGCAGGTCGTCAAGCTTTCCCCTTTGCAGGCGGGCTTATGGCTGCTTCCCTCGTCCGGCGCGATGATCGTCACCTCCGTGCTCGGGCCCGCACTCGCGCGGAGGTTCCCAGCCGGGCGGATCGTCGCCGTCTCACTGTTGGTCTCCGCGGCAGGCTTCGCGGTGCTCATCTCGTCGAGCGCGACGTCGGGGCTGCCGGTGGTGGTACTCGGCATCGTCATCGTCTATCTGGGCCAAGGGCCGATCATGGCGCTCAGCACCGATCTCATCGTCGGCTCGGCGCCACCGCGCAAGGCGGGCGCGGCGTCGGCCCTGTCCGAGACCGGCACCGAACTGGGGCTCGCGCTCGGCGTCGCAATCCTGGGAAGCCTCGGCGCCGCCCTGTATCGCCATCAAGTCGGCGCCCACCTCCCAGCGGGCACCGCGCAGGTCGCTCGGGAGAGCCACCCCGAGACGGCGGCGGTCGCGGCGGAGCTGCCACCGTCGATCGGCGCGGACCTCCTACGGGTCGCCGACGCGGCGACGACTTCGGGCCTTGTGTCGGTCGCCGCCATCGCCGCCGCGGTCTCGGCGGGACTGGCCGTCCTCGCGTGGCGAACGGGGTGATCACGTCCGTCTGCCGCGCAGCATCCGGTCTCCGGCGTCCACATAGGACTCGAAGAATTCGGCGACCTCCTCCAGTCTGGCCTCGGCGGGCTCGCCCTCGGCGGATCGGGCTCCACTCCGGAGCACGCGGACGAAGGCGCGGGTCCGTTCGTGGCTGGCGGCGAGGAGCTGCTCGAATCCGCTCACCGCCTCGATGAGCAGACGGCGACTCCCCGGCTGCGGGATGGTCCTGGCGAGTCCAGCTCGCGGACGGCCACGCTCACCGCTCCTTTGCTGAGACCGAGTGCCGCGCCGAGCTCGTCCAGTGACACGGATCCGGAGCCGAGCAGGAGCTGTCCGTAGACCCGGCCCGTCGTTCGGAGCAGGTTCCACGACCCGAGGAAGTCGCCCATGGCCGTGACGAACCCGGCGTGTCATGCCGAGGACTCCGCGTCCCAGCCGTCGATGATGGCCCTGATGGCCTTGGTCGTCGCCTCCGGCGCGTCCAGGGTGACCACGTGCCCGGCACCGGGGATGACGTGCTCGGTCACGCCTTCGGCCCGCGCCCAGCGGGGCATCGCGGACGCGATGTTGCCGGTGCGGTCGCCGTCGCCGCGAACCAGGCCGAGCGGAACCGGCGAGCGGTACCCCGGTTCCGGGTCGACGAGTGACACGGTGGCTCGCCAGACGTCGAGGAACACATGTTTGGGCATCCGGGCGAACACCGCCTCGCAGTCCGCGATCCCCTCCGGCGTCTCTGCTGAGGCGCGGGCCATGATGCCCGGCAGCCGCGACGCGGGGATCAGCGCCAGCGCCGGGGCGGCGAGCTTCAGCAGGAGCCGCTCCCCCGGGCCGAGCGGACCGGCGTTCCAGGTGGATCCCACGACGATGAGGCCGTGGGCGCGTTCGGGAAGGCGGCGGACGAGCGCCTGCGCGAGGTTCCCGCCGAGCGAGTGCCCGATGAGGATCGGCCGGTGGAGCTCGAGGTGATCGAGCAGGGCGATCAGGTCGCCGTAGCGCGACTCTCCACCGTCCCGGTGCAGCACCTGGCTCATATTCAGCATTTTCCGAATATAGCAAATCAAGTAACCAGATGTCGCAATCATCGGAATGGTGTTGGTATCCTGCTGTCGAGGCGAGGGAAGGAAGTGTGATGGTCCGGCTGACACGAGCGCAGCAGCAGGCGCGGACCCGTGCCGCGGTCCTGGCGGCGGCGCGGGCGGAGTTCGTCGAATTCGGGTACGGCGCGGCGAAAGTGGATCGCATCGCCGAGCGGGCGGAACTGACCAGAGGGGCGGTGTATTCGAACTTTCCCGGCAAACGCGCGTTGTATCTCGCCGTGCTGGTCGACCTGGTCGAGCAGGCGGACACCCCGCTCGCCGCCGAGGAGCCGGGGTCGGCGGGCGAAGCGCTGAGCACGTTCGCGCGGGTCTGGCTGGACAGGCTGCCCCTGGTCGACGACCCCGCCGCCGGCGGACGCCTGCATTTGCGTTCCCTGACCGGTGTCATCGAGGACGAAACGGGACGAGCAGTCCTCGCCCAGACCGCCCGGCTGGAAGCGCTGCTGCTGGCGCTGACGCTGGAGTCCTGCGCGTCCGAAGACCCGCCGTCGCGCCGTGTTCGCCTGGCCGAGCTGGCGTTGACGCTGCTCGGCGGGTCGAGTCTCATCGCGGAACAGGCTCCCGGCTTCGGCGACCCCTTCGACCGGGCACGCGCGTGCGAACACCTGGCGAGCCTCGACCTCACAGACGTCTGGGCACCGGCTCATCTGCCTTACGTGACACCCGCGGCTCGGGTGCAGGAGCCATGGGCGCCGCCCGCCGATGTCCGCGATCCGCTCACCGCGGACATGGTCGATCTGACCTCGGACGGCGTGGTGGTCGTGCTGGGAGGCGCGAGGCTGGAGGCGGCAGAAGAGGCCGTGCGGTCGGCGCGGCCCGGTGAGCAGGTCACCATCGTCGTCGTCACCGACGATGCCGCGAACACCGGCCAGCTCATTCGCCTGCGCGTCGGCGACCTGGTGGCCTGCCTGCGACAGGTCTCTCCTTCCCCGCTGCCGGAGCACCTGCATCTCGTGTTCGACGACGATGGTCGCGTCGCGGCCGCGGTCGGTCTGCCGGAAGCCGGCGACAGTACCGAAGCCGCGGTGCGCGTCCGCGGGAAGGCCGTCGTCGCCCGCGCCGAGGGCCGGGGCGCCGCGTACGCCGTCGCGAAACCGGAAACCGCTCGTACCGAAGGAGCCACGACGTGACCCGCGCCGGATCGGATACCGGACTGCTCGTGCTGCATGCCCTGCGCTGCGGCGGTTACGCCGGATTGCCGCGCTTGTCGGCGACCACCGGATTGAGCGAGTCCGAACTCGAGTCGGAGCTGATCGACCTCGCGGTCGCGGGACAGGTCACGCGGCTGAGCGGCCTTGATGCCTGGGGTTGCACCGATGCCGGACGCGAAGCCGATGCCGAGCGCATCACCGCACAGCTGGAGGCCGCCGGTGCTCGCGCGGCGGTCAAGGCGGCGTTCGACCGGTTCCTGGTGCTCAACCCGGAACTGCTCGACCTCTGCACCGCATGGCAGCTCCGCCCCGTGGAGGGGGAGCAGATCGTGAACGACCACGACGACCCGGCTTACGACGCCCGCGTCCTCGATCGCTTCGCCGACCTGCACGAGCGCACGATGCCGGTGTGCCACGCCTTGGAAACGGCGCTGCCGCGCTTCGGCCGATACCGCGTGCGGCTGGCGAGCGCCCTCGACCGGGCCCGATCAGGCGACCTGGCCTACGTCGCGGATTCGACCGCGTCGTACCACGTGGTCTGGGCCGAACTGCACGAAGATCTCCTTGCGACACTGGGCATTCCGCGGTGAAGTGGCTGCGAGAGCTCACTCCGGACACCCGGGAGGATCCCCGGCTCATCGGCGCGAAGGCGCACGGACTCCTCGATCTGCACCGGCTCGGCCTGCCGGTGCCGGCCGGATTCGTCGTCACCACCGAAGCGTGTCGCGCTTTCCTGCGCGACGGCCACTTCCCCGACGGGCTCCGTGACGAGCTGACCGCGGCGACGCGAACGTTGGAAGAGACCACCGGCTCGTCGCCGCTGACCGTGTCGGTGCGTTCCGGGGCCAGTGTGTCGATGCCCGGCATGATGGACACCATCCTGAATCTCCGGCCCACCGCCGAGCAGCTGGAGCCGGCCGTCGAGGCGGTCTTCGCCTCCTGGCAGACACCGCGGGCACGCACCTACCGGGAACTGCACGGCATCGACCACGATCTGGGCACCGCCGTGATCGTCCAGGAAATGGTCTACGGCAACCGAGATGACCGAAGCGGCACCGGAGTCGCCTTCAGCAGGAACCCCAACACCGGCGAGCCCACCCCGTTCGGCGACGTGTTATTCGGCCATCAGGGGGAGGACGTCGTCGCGGGTACCTCGCCTGTCCTGCCGCTCACCGGCCTCGCCACCCGCGAACCGCACGTCTGGAAGGCACTGACCGAAGCCCTGGACCGGCTGGAAGGCCACTACCGCGACGCGGTCTATGTCGAGTTCACCTTCGAAACCGGGGTCCTGTGGCTCCTCCAAGTACGGCCCGGACGCTTCACCGGTGCCGCGGCGGTCAGGGTCGCCGTCGACCTCGCCGACGAAGGACGCATCAGCCGAACCGCGGCGGTGCACCGGGTGTCACGCCGACAGATCGAACGTGCGCGCACGCCTCGCATCGTCCCGCAGCCGGATACGACCCTGCTCGGTCGCGGAACAGGGGCCTGCCCAGGCGTCGCCACCGGCAGGATCGCCACGACCACCGAGGGCGCGAGACGGATGGCGGCCGACGGCCCGGTCATCCTCGTCCGCCCCGAAACCTCCCCGAACGACATGAACGGACTCGCCGTGGCGGCGGGCATCCTCACCGCACGGGGCGGCCCGGCCAGTCACGCCGCCGTCGTCGCCCGCTCCCTCGGCAAACCCGCCGTGGTCGGCATGGGCACGCTCGCCGTCGACGAGACGAACGCGTCGATCACCGTGGGCGGGCGCACGCTCGACGAAGGAACGCTCGTGACCATCGACGGAACCGGCGGGGAGGTCGCCCTCGGCCGCGTACCGACTGTCACGAGGGAGACCGGGGACCATCTGGAGCGCTTCCTCGCCTGGACCGAGGAAGACGCTCGCCTGCCGCGGTCGTGAGTGGCGATTCGGATTGGAAAACGAATCGCCACTCACGACGCTCAGGGGCGCTGACCCGGCCCGAAACCCGTCCATCGCAGCTCTTCCGGGAGATGCCCCATGTCGTTGTACATCAGCAACGACGGGGCGGCGCCGTCGTAGTGGTCGATCACCGTCAACGCGGTGTTCCCACAGCTCAATCCCAGCCAGCGCTCCGGTGGCGCGTCGAGCGCGTCACACACCAACCAAGCGACCGGGTAAGCGTGCGTCACCAGCACCTCATGCGTTTCCACGTCGGCAGGGCAAGCGAAACGCTCCGTCAACGCCGCGGCGATCCGCGCGCCCTCGGCCGCTTCCTCGGGGTCGTAGCCGTCGAACAGCCCACGCCAGGCCGGAGGCGGATCGGCCGGCACGTGCGGCACGTTGTCCACCAGCTCCGCCGCCTCGCGCACCGACGCACCCGTGAGGTGCTCGCCGATGATCTCCGCGGTCTTCACCGCACGTGACAGCGGTGAATGCCATACGGCGTCCACCGGCAGGCGCGCGAGCCGCTTCGCCAGCAGCTCGCACTGCCGCCGCCCCACTTCCGTCAACTCGCCGAACGGATCCGCGGCCCCGTGCCGGACCACGTACAGGTGTCTCGTCGCCATGCCGCCCCGCTCTTAGATGTTGTTACCATCCCAATGGTACCAACATCCAAGATCAGCGGAGGAACGGTTCGTACTTCCGTTGGAGACGGAGTGACTGGATCTGCCGCGTGGTGTCGAGCGCGACGCCGACGAGGAAGACGAGGACCACCTGCAAGGCCACGCCGACGACGGGAACCCGCGGACTCACGTCCAGCAAGCCCAGCCCGGCGACCGGGATCAGCGCGACCACTCCCGAGCAGAGAGCTCCGAAGGCGATGATCCGGCGGTTCACGTAGTCGAGGTATTCGGCGGTCCAGTTCCCCGGCCGGATGCCGGGGACGAAGCCGCCGACCCGCACCAGCTCGCTCGCCACCTTGTCCATGTCCTGTGCCACGGCCGCCCTCGTGAAGGCGAAGAGGCAGACGAGCAGGAAGTAGACCGCGATCCGCCTGGGATCTCCCTCGTCACGCAGCCACTCCAGCCAGGTCGCGCCGGGCAGGAGCACCGGCACGGACAGCAGCACCGCGGCCAGCACGGCCGGGCTGTTCGACTGGGGGAACCGAAGCGGGATGTAGGTCGAGGTCCCGCCGAAGGCCCGCCTGGCGATCATCCGCTTGGCGTACTGCACCGGGACGCGACGCTGTCCCTGTGCGACGACGATCGTGATCGCCGTGATCGACAGCGTCACCACGGCCATGACCGCGATGGCCGCCCAGCCCGTCTTTTCGTACAGGCGCAGGAATTCCGGCGGCAGCACGGCCAGCACCTGCGCGAGCAGCAGGATCCGCACGCCGTCACCGAATCCCCGCTCGGTGATCACCTCGGTCAGCCGCAGGACAAGCGCGGTGCCCACCGTCAGGCACGCCACGGCGACGACCGTGTCGAGGGCGTCCTGACCGCGAAACCCGAGCACGCCGATCGCGCCCAGCAGGCCGAGTCCGACGGTGAGCCGGCGCCGGTACCGCTTCAGCACACGGGCGCCGGCTTCCCCTTCGGCCCGCAGCGCGGCCAGCCGCGGGATCAGGACGATCAGCGCGCGCAGGACGGGCGCCGCGGCCAGGCAGGGAAGGACACCGAAAGCGAACACCGGCAGCGTGAACAGGCCGCCGCCGGTGAGGAGGTCGAGGAGCCAGCGCAGCGGGTGATCGGCTTCCGGTGCGCGGACGGTCACGGAGGGGGCGGGCACGCTCTGGCCCAGCCGGAACACCACGATCACACCCAGCGTGACCAGGATCCGGCGGCGGAGGGAGGCTCTGTCGTTCATCGTGAGGACCACGCTAGGGACGACCGATGAAATTACGATGACACCGCCCGCGCTCAGGTCACAGCAAAGGCGCCCTCGACAAGGCCGACCTCAGCTTGTCGAGCACCTCGCCCGCCGTGCCCTCCACGGTGCATCCGGCCGCCTGGCGATGCCCGCCGCCACCCAGTTCCCCTGCCGCGGCCGAAACATCGACGCCGCCCACCGAACGGAGCGAGACCTGCCACCGCTGCTTCGGCCCGGTCGGTTCGGCTTCCTTGAGCACCACGGCGACCCCGGCCTCCCGGGTGGACCGGACGACGTCGATGACCGCTTCGACCTCCTCCGCGCGCACACTCCGCGCGACGTCGAGCGTCACGACCGCGTGCGCGAGCCCGAAACCGCGCGCCTCGTCCGGCTCGAGCCGGGCCCCGGCGAGCACGTCCGAAAGCATCGGCAGCCACGCGAACGGATGGTCGTCGACGATCTCGCGGACCACCTTGTCCGGGTCCACGCCCGCTTCGAGCAGCTTCGCGGCCATCAGATGGGTGGACGGCCGGGCCCGGCGGAACCCGCTCGTGTCGGTGACGAGCCCCGCGTAGAGGCAGCGCGCGATCGGCTCGTCGATCTCGGTGCCCAGCTCCTGCAGCAACGCGAAAACGAGGACGGCGGTGGCTTCGGCGGTGTCGTCGACGACGTGGTGCGTGCCGTAGAAGACGTTGGACGCGTGATGATCGATCACCAGGACGTCGCCGCCTGCCGCGCGGACGGCGTCCACCCGCGGCGCGAGCTTCCCGAGCCTGCCCGGGGTGGGCGTGTCCAGCGCGACCAACAGCTGCTCACTCTCCGGCAGCTCGCTCGCGGGGACGTAGAGCCCGCCGACGTCCAGGCCCCGCAGGGTTTCGGGCATTTCCTCGGGTTCGCCGACCGAGACGCGGACCTTGACGCCGCCGCGCGACTGGAGGGCCCGGCCCAGCGCCAGCGCGCTGCCGAGCGCGTCGGCGTCCGGACGGACATGGCCGAGCAGGGTCACGTCGTTCGCGCGCGCCAGCAGGGCGGCGGCTTCCTTGAGGTTCGGCACTGGAGTCGCTGTCACAATCAGTCAAGCTACGCTCTACCGGATGTCCGAGTACGCGATCCTGGTCTACCCGTCCGCCAACCGGGTCTACACCGACTCCACCCCGGCCCTGCTGCGCGCGGAGCTGGCGGTGTTCGGTCTGTCCGCTTTGGAGACCGAGGTCTCCGAGATCGGCGAGACGGAACTCGGCGGCGTCGGCTACCTCACCTTCACCACGCCCGCCCCCTTGAGCGACCGCGATCTCGCGCTCCTTTCGAACCTTTCCGCGCTGTACGCGCTGTTCGAACTCGGCGACGGCGTCCTGAAGCCGGTGACGATCAGCCCGCTCGCGAACTTCGACTCGGATCTGCTGACCATTCAGAAGTACCCCGGCAAGACGAACGAGCTGTTCACGAAACTGCTCGTCAACGTCACCCTGCTGTCCACCGCGGACCCGGCCGCGATGCTGGAGAAACCGCTGCACCTGCTGGATCCGCTCTGCGGCCGCGGCACCACGCTGAACCAGGCGATGATGTACGGCTTCGACGCGACCGGTCTCGACGTCGACGGCAAGGATTTCGACTCCTACGAACTGTTCATCAAGACCTGGCTGAAGCAGAAGCGCGTCAAGCACAGCGCAGAAACCGGTCAGGTGCGCCGCAACAAGGTCCGGCTCGGCAGGCGGCTCGACATCGGCTTCGGGATCACCAAGGAGCAGTACAAGGCCGGCGAGGTCCGCAAGCTGAGCTACCTCAACTGCGACACGCTCACCACGGACGAACTGCTGCGGCCGAACTCGGTGGACCTCATCGTCACCGACGCCCCGTACGGCGTGCAGCACGGCAGCCACCGCACCCAGGACGCGTCGCTCGCGCGCAGCCCGCGGGACCTGCTCGCGGCCGCCGTCCCGGTGTGGACACGGGTGCTGCGGCCCGGCGGCGCGCTCGGCATCTCCTGGAACACCAACGTCGCGCCGCGCGAGGAACTCGCCGCGATCCTGGACAAGGCTGGACTGCGGGTGCGCGAGGACGGGCCGTTCGCGGAGTTCTCGCACCGCGTGGACCAGGCGATCGTGCGGGACCTGATCGTCGCGGCGAAACCGGCCTCGTGAGTGGTACGGACGGTTAGAGCCAAGGGGCTTCGGTACCTACGTGATTCCGGCTGCGGTTGATCGCGGCCCCAGGTCCGTGAAGGCCTCCCGTCAAGTGCTCACGTGAGCTTCACGACATCCCGGGCCGAGGCGGCCCTGCTGCCGCGGGCGGACAGGAACGCCACCGTGAGCCTCAGCGCTACAACGACAGCGCAAGAAGCGCCGCAGGTCACGCAGTAGGTACCTAAGAGGAGGCTCGCCAGAACCGTCCGTACCACTCACGAGGGTCAGGCGATGCGTTCCCCCACGAACTTCAGCACGTCGGGCATGACGCCGCGCCAGTAGTCGTCGTTGTGCTCACCGTCGGACATCTTCGCGACGGCGGGGTCGAGTGCCTTGATGAGTTTGCGGTCGGCGCGGGCGAAGGGATCCGAATTCCCGCACCACACGCCGGTCGACGACGCCGAGAGATCGCCGGTGTGCAGCAGCGGCTCGTGCGATTCCCATTGCTCGCGATCCGCGAAGACCTTGCGGGACTTGGCATCGGGCCAGCTCACGAAGAGCGCGGCACTCGCCACGGCGACGGCTTTGAGGTTCTTGTGATCGCGGGCGTAGCGCAGTGCGCCGAAGCCGCCCATCGAGATCCCGAAGATCGCCGACGCCGGCCGCAGCTGGCGCTGGGCGAGCCAGCCGGGGAGTTCGTCGGACAGCATCCGCTGCGGGTCATCGGCCTTGCCGACATCCACCCAGTAGTTGTCGCCGTCGACGGCGGCCACCGCGAAACCGGGCAAGCCGGCGGCGACGGCTTTGTTCAGCGCGTCCTGCACACCGAGGTTCAGGAACGTGCGGGCGTCCGCGCCCCGCCCGTGGAGGGCGAAGCAGACGGGCATCCCGACCCGGGACACGCCGTCCGGCGCGATGATGACGAGGTTGACGTCGCGGTTGCGGGCCGCGGACCGCATCTTCTGCACCGTGACCGCTTCGGTGAGCGGCGTCGGGGTGGACGGTGGGGCCGCCGGCGGCGGCCCCACCAAGGGCGGGTTCTCGGCGCCGCAAGCGGAAACCAGCGCCGAGCCGCCGAGAGCCGCGGCTCCCAGCAGCAGGCCACGCCGGCTGACGGCGTGGCCTGCTCCCTCAGCTACGGGTCTCCCCATCGGCGAACTCATCGTCTTCGGCCTCTTCCCGCGGCGGCTTGTACGGGTCGGGTTCACCGGCGTGCTGCGCACCGGTCGCCCGCCGGGCGACCTCCGCATCGGCTTCCCTGGCCTTCGCGAGGAGGTCTTCGATGCGCTTGGCGTCCTCAGGAATGCTGTCGGCCACGAAGGCCAGCGTCGGCGTGTAGCGGACTCCCGTGCCCTGACCGACCTTCGTCCGCAGCACACCGCGGGCGGATTCGAGCGCCGCGGCGGCGCCGGTGTGATCGGGCGTGGATTCCAGATTCTCGCCGAGCACCGTGTAGTAGACCGTGGCGTCGTGCAGATCCGCCGTGATCTTCGTGTCGGTGATCGTCACGTGGTTGAGCCGCGGATCCTTGATGTCGTGCTCGATCGCGTGCGCGACGATCTGTGAGATCCGCTTGGCGAGCTTGCGAGCCCGAGCGGGGTCGGCCATGGGGATTCGTCTCCTCGAAAGATCTTTCGTCAGTCGTCCGGGCCGAGCAGCCGGCGATGGGCGGAGAGCAGTTCGAACTCCGGCCTTCCGGCCACGAAGCGCTCACACGAGTCGAGCACGTCACGGACGTGCACGCCAGTCGCCGCGACCACGGCCACACCGATCAGTGCCCGCCGATGCAGGTCTTGCTGACCCGCCTCGGCGACGGAGACGTCGAAACGCCTGCGCACTTCGGCCAGCACCGGCTTGATCACGGATCGCTTCTGCTTGAGCGAGTGGACGTCGCCCAGCAGGATGTCGAGCTCAAGAGCTCCTACGTACATAAGGGGTTCTGGGTTGTCGAGAAGTGAAGCGGCGCTCCCCCGCCCAGATGCGAGGGAGCGCCGCCCGTGTCACTTACGCACGCGGCTTTTCGCGCTGCTCGTACGTCTCGATGACGTCGCCGAGCTTCAAATCGCTGTAGTTACCCAAGGTGAGACCACACTCGAAGCCCTCGCGGACCTCGGTGACGTCGTCCTTTTCGCGCTTCAGCGAGTTGATCGGCAGGTTCTCGACGATGACGTTGCCGTCACGGAGGAGACGACCCTTGGCGTTACGCCGGATCTCGCCCGAGATGACCATACAACCGGCGATCGTGCCGACCTTCGACGACTTGAAGATCCCGCGGATCTCGGCCTTGCCAAGCTCGACCTCTTCGAAGATCGGCTTGAGCATGCCCTTGAGCGCGGCTTCGATCTCGTCGATCGCCTGGTAGATGACCGTGTAGTACCGGACGTCGACGCCCTCGCGGGTGGCCCGCTCGGTCGCCTTGCCCTGTGCCCGCACGTTGAAGCCCAGGACGATCGCGTTGGACGCGGTCGCCAGGTCGATGTCGGACTCCGTGACGCCACCGACACCGCGGTGGACCACGTTGAGCTCGACCTCTTCTTCGCCGACATCCAACTGCATCAGCGAGGCTTCGAGGGCCTCGACCGTACCGGAGTTGTCACCCTTGATGATCAGGTTAAGGGTGCTCGTCTCCTTCAAGGCCTCATCGAGGTCTTCGAGGCTGACCCGCTTACGACGCGACGCGTTGAGCGCGTTGCGGGTACGGGCCGAACGCCGTTCGGCGATCTGCCGGGCGACCCTGTCCTCGTCGACGACGAGGAACGTGTCACCGGCGCCGGGCACCGAGGTGAACCCGATGACCTGGACCGGACGCGACGGGGTCGCTTCGGTGACGTTGACGTTGTGCTCGTCGACCATCTTCCGCACGCGGCCGTACGCGTCACCGGCGACGACGGAGTCACCGACGCGCAGCGTTCCGCGCTGGACCAGCACCGTGGCGACCGGACCGCGACCGCGGTCCAGGTGCGCCTCGATCGCGACACCCTGGGCCTCCATGTTCGGGTTGGCCCGCAGGTCGAGCGCCGCGTCCGCGGTCAGCAGGATCGCCTCGAGGAGACCATCGATGTTGATGTTCTCCCGCGCCGAGATCTCGACGAACATCGTGTCGCCGCCGTACTCCTCGGCCACGAGGTTGTACTCGGTGAGCTGCTGCCGGATCTTGTCCGGGTTCGCGCCCTCCTTGTCGATCTTGTTGATCGCGACCACGATCGGGGCCTTGGCGGCCTGCGCGTGGTTGATCGCCTCGACCGTCTGCGGCATGACGCCGTCGTCGGCCGCGACCACGATGACCGCGATGTCCGTGGCGTTCGCACCACGAGCACGCATGGCGGTGAACGCCTCGTGACCCGGGGTGTCGATGAACGTCACGAGGCGCGGGTTGCCCTCGAGCTCGGTCTCGATCTGGTAGGCGCCGATGTGCTGGGTGATGCCACCGGCTTCGCCCTCGCGCACCTTCGTCTTGCGGATCGTGTCGAGCAGCCGGGTCTTACCGTGGTCGACGTGACCCATGATGGTCACGACCGGCGGACGGACCTGCAGATCCTCTTCCTCACCCGCGTCTTCGCCGTAGGTGATGTCGAAGGTCTCCAGCAGCTCGCGGTCTTCTTCCTCCGGGCTGACGACCTGGACGACGTAGTTCATCTCGCCGCCGAGCAGCTCGAGGATGTCGTCCGACACGGACTGCGTCGCCGTGACCATCTCACCGAGGTGGAAGAGCACCTGCACCAGCGAAGCCGGGTTGGCGTCGATCTTCTCGGCGAAGTCGGTCAGCGAAGCACCACGCGGCAGGCGGATCGTTTCGCCGCTGCCCTTGGGCAGGCGAACGCCACCGACGCTGGGCGCCTGCATGTTGTCCATGTACTCCATGCGCTTCTGGCGCTTGGACTTCCGGCCCTTGCGAGCGGGACCACCGGGACGTCCGAAGGCACCCGCGGTACCACCGCGGCCACCGGGGCCGCCACGACCGCCGCCGCCACGGAAACCGCCGCCACCGGCCGGGGCACCGCCGCCGCCACCGGGGCCACCGCCACCGGGACGGAAACCGCCGCCACCGCCGCCGCCGGGACGGAAACCGCCACCGCCGCCGCCACCACCGGGACCGCCGCGGAAGCCTCCGCCGCCGCCACCGGGACCGCCACGAGCGCCGCCGCCGGGGCCACCACGGGCTCCGCCGCCAGGACCACCACGGGCTCCACCGGGACCGCCGGCCGGACGGGCCGGGCGGCCAGGCATCATGCCGGGGTTCGGACGCGGGGGCATGTTGCCCGGGCTCGGCCGGTTACCACCGGGAGCGCCGCCACCGGGACGCGGCGGACGGTTGTCGCCACCCTGCTGGCCACCACCGGGACGCGGAGGACGGGTGTCGCCGCCCTGCTGGCCGCCACCGGGACGGGGGCCGGACGGACGCGGGGCCGGGGAACCGGAACCCACACCGAACGGGTTGTTGCCGACCCGCGGGGTGCGCGGGCCGGGCTTCGGGCCGCCGGGCTTGGGGCCCTGCGGCTTCGGCGGCACGACAGAACCCTGCGACGGCGTCTGGGACGCCGGCGGGGTGGCCGGTGCTGCCGGGGTTTCCTTGGGCTCGGGCTGCTTCGGCTCGGCCGGAGCGGCCTTCGCCGCCGGAGCGACCTCTTCCTTGGGCGCCGGCGGCCTGGGGCCGGGGCGCGGACCCGGGCGGACACCCGGGGTGTTGGGACGGGACGGCTGCTGGGCCGGGGCCGACGCCGCCGGAGCGGACTCCGCGGGAGCGGCCGGGGCCTCGGTCTTCGCCGCGGGCGCGGGCTGGGCCTGCTTCGCGGCCGGAGCCGGGGCAGCGGGCTTCGCGGGAGGCGCGGGCGAAGGGCGCGGTCCGGGGGTCGGGACCGACTTCTTCTTGCCGTCCTTGGACGGGTACGCGTCACGGAGACGGCGGGCGACCGGCGCCTCGACGGTGGACGACGCGGACTTCACGAACTCGCCCTGTTCCTTCAACTTGGCGAGAACTTCCTTGCTGGTGATGCCGAGCTCTTTCGCGAGCTCATGTACTCGGGCCTTGCCTGGCACAGCTCTCCTCATCTGGGGAGGCCGGCGGCAGACCCGCAGACCTCGTCCTATTGTCGCGCGTTCATTGATTCAGCTTCACGGCTGACTCATGACGGGTCGACCTGCTTCCTGATTCCATCCGGCACCGGGGATGTCCCGGCGCCCTTAGCCTTCGGCGTGCCGCTCCAGGCGTTCGTGGACACCCTGGGCGTCGAGCGACCCTGGAACACGAAGTGCCCGGGGGAACGCCCTGCGCCGCTCGGCCTTGGCCAGACAGTCCGGCACGGGGTGCAACCAGGCACCCCGGCCCGGCAACCGCCGACGTTCGTCGACGATCAACCGACCGTCCGCCGCGACCACTCGCAGCAACTCGCCGATCAAGGCCCGCTTACGGCAACCCACACAGGTGCGAACCGGGGTTTCCCGGTCATGCTGGAGGTCGGTTCCCGGCCGCGGGCTCTGAACCACTGGTAAGTCTACCGCTTCGACCTTCACTCAGCCGAACCGGTTGCCGCGGCGGGCCGCGGCTGCCCGGCGTGTGCTTCGTCACCCTGGTCAGGGGCGGCGTCACTGCGGATGTCGATCCGCCAGCCGGTGAGGCGGGCGGCGAGGCGGGCGTTCTGCCCTTCCTTGCCGATCGCGAGCGAAAGCTGGTAGTCCGGGACGACGACGCGAGCGGTCTTGGCCCGCTCGTCGACGACCCGTACGGAGACAACCTTCGCGGGCGACAACGCATTCCCGACGAACCTCGCCGGGTCCTCGGAGAAGTCGATGATGTCGATCTTCTCGCCGGCGAGTTCGCTCATCACGTTGCGCACCCGCGCGCCGACCGGGCCGATGCAGGCACCCTTGGCGTTGACGCCGGGCACCGTCGAGCGGACCGCGATCTTGGTGCGGTGCCCGGGTTCCCGCGCGACAGCGGCGATCTCGACCGTGCCGTCGGCGATCTCGGGGACCTCGAGGGCGAACAGTTTGTGCACCAGCTTCGGGTGCGAACGCGACAACGTGATCTGCGGGCCGCGGTTGCCACGCGAGACGGTGACGACGTAGGCCTTGATCCGGTCGCCGTGCTCGTAGGTCTCGCCGGGCACCTGCTCGATCGCGGGCAGCACGCCCTCGATGTCGCCGACCTGGATGATGACCATGCCGCGGGCGTTGGCGCGGGCGTCGCGCTGCACCACGCCGGCGACGATCTCGTTCTCCTTGGCGGAGAACTCGCCGAAGGTCTTCTCGTGCTCGGCGTCGCGCAGACGCTGCAGGATGACCTGGCGCGCGGTGGTCGCGGCGATCCGCCCGAAGCCTTCGGGGGTGTCGTCCCATTCCTCGTCGGTCTGGCCGTCCGGGGTGAGGGTGTGCGCGAGGACGCGGACCAGGCCGCTCTTGCGATCGATGTCGATCCTGGCGTGCGGCTGGTGGCCCTCGGTGTGCTTGTACGCGGTGAGCAACGCGGTTTCGATCGCTTCGATCACCGTCTCGAAGGGGATGTCCTTGTCCCGTTCGATCGCGCGCAGCGCTGCGATGTCGACGTTCACTTCGGCTCCTCCTTCGGCTCCGTGGGGGCGGCGTTCAGGGCCGACGCATCGTTTTCCAACAGTTTCAGGTCCTCGGCAGGTGGTTGCTTGAATTCGATCTCGATGACCGCTTTGGCCACCGAGGCGTAGGGGACGTCCCGGATCTCGCCGTCGACGAGCACGCGCGCGGACTTCTCCCCCGCGTACCCGACACGGCCGACGAAGGCGGCACCTTCGGCCGGGGTGATCTTGACGAGGCGGAACTTCGCGCGCCGCCAGTGCCGCCGCACGGTCAGCGGCCGGTCGAGGCCGGGCGAGGTGACTTCGAGCGTGTACGCGCTCGCGATCACGTGCTCGTTCTCGTCGAGCGTGGCGGAAACAGCCCGGCTGACGCTCGCCACCTCGTCCAGCCCGACGCCGTCGTCCCCGTCGACGACGACCTTGACCAGCTGACGGCGGCCTGCCTGCTGGACCTCGAAGGAGTCGAGGTCGAAACCCGCGGCCTTGACGGCTTCGGCCACGATGGGCTCCAGCCTGCTGGCGAGGTCGTTGGGCACGGTGGAGCGCTCCTGTTCGGCTGTGGGCGACCCGGCGGTGTGGATCCGGGTTCGGTAGTGGTCCAGCTTATCCGGTCACCCCCGCATGACGCGCGAGCGGCGGCCCCGCACGGGGTACTGGCAGGATGGGGCGGCGTGACCGGAAGATCGACAGAGCCCACCTCGCCGAGCCGTCGCACTTTCCTGCGGATGGGAGCGCTGGCCGTGGTGGCCGTGCCGCTGGCCTCCGCCTGCTCCCCCGGCTTCGACGAAACCCCTGATCCGCTGGGCCCGTTGCTGCGTGCGGCGGAGACCGACGCGGCGGGCGCGAAGGCGTTGCCAGGCGCCGAGGGCGAAGCGGTCGCGACGGCGCGGGCCGCACACGCGGCGGCACTCAAGACCGAGGTGGACCGGCTCAACCGGCCGAAACCGGAACAGCAGGGCCCGGCGGAGAACCCGCCGTCGTCGGTGGACGGGCTCAAGGAACGGCTCGCCCAGGCCCGCGAACAGGCCGAAGGCCTCGTGCCTTCGCTGCCCCGCTACCGCGCCGGGATGGTCGCCTCGATCGCGGCGGGCTGCGCGGCGCTGCAACAGAGCTCGGACAAACTCGGCCGAGGCGACGACGCCGGACCCGTCGAGGTGCCCGCCGGAGTCCAGCTCGGCGGGGAGACGACGGAAGCCGTCCAGCAGGCGCTGGCCGCCGAACACGCGGCGGTCTGGGTGTACGGGCTGGTCAGCGCGTACCTGCCGGCCGCCTTCACCGGCGCGGTGAGCCGCGGCACGGCCGAGCACGTCAAGCGGCGGAACGTCTGCGAGCGGATGCTTTCCGCGGCCGGGCGGACCCCCACCGGACCGGAGGCCGCGTACGTGCCGCCGAGGCCGGTGACCGAGGCGAACTCGGCGATGGAACTGGTCGCGACGGCCGAATCGGACGCGACGGCGGCCTGGCTCGGCGTGATCGACCGGACCGACGACGCGGCTCTGCGGACGACGGCGCTGAACGCGCTGATCGGCTCGGCGCGGCGAGGGACCGCTTGGCGGGCCGAGTTCGGCGCGAAGCCGGTGGCGATCGCGATGCCGGGCCAGTCGGCCTGAGCCTCTTCAGCCCGCTTCGGTCCCCATCGCGCGCTAGGAAAGGACCGTTCCTTGCAAATTTTGCAAGGAACGGTCCTTTCCTAGCATCCGGAGGCGGGCGTGACGGGACCGGTCAGCGGCGCAAGTCGCCCGAGAGCCGCAAAGCGTCGGTCGCGATCCGCTCCAGCATCGCCTTGTCGGTCTGCTTGTTGTAGAAACCGGCCAGCACGATGGCCACCTCGGGTCCGGTGACGTGGGAGTCGTAGGCCGCGTCCTGTCCGGAGATCTTCGGGGCGCCCTGCGCCTTGAAGGTGCCGTCGCGCACCAGGTCGGACACGTTGCCCGTGCCGTCCTTGTCGGTGAGCGCCTTGAGCTGGGTCGCGGTGACCTCGCCGGGCATGGTGACGAGGACGACCGACACCAGCGCCTTCTTCCCGCCGGTCTCCGTTGTGTAGAGCGCCCGCGACAGCCGCTTGCACGGCGTCTGCGTGAAGAACTCCTTGGTGTCGCCGTAGGCCTTGCTCGCGCAGTCGGTGGTGACCTGCGGGCCTTCGACCAGCGTGTACTGGAACTGGCCGCTCTTCGTCGGCGTGTCCGCGACCGGGGCGGGCTCGGGCTCGTGCCGGATCAGCCACCAGAGCAGCGCGGAGACGACCGCGATGGCGACCAGCCCGGCGCCTTTCAGCGCCAGGCCCTTGGTGTCCCTCGACGGCGACGGCGCGGACGGCGGCCCGCCCGGCCCTGCCGGTCGCACCGGCTGAAGCCGGGCCGTTTCCGTCGGTCCCGGGGTAAATTGCGCACCAACCACGGGAACATACGGTAGTTCACGCCGCTCGAGCGGTTCACCTGAACGTGCTTATCACCCGTTCGACGTCGTCAGCCGTGTTGTAGAGATGGAACCCGAATCGCTGCCTTCCGGCCCGGGTACCGGCCACGATGCCGGCTTCCTTCACCCGGGCGGCGTCGGCGTCGAGCGAGACGATCGCGCTCCCCTGACCGGGTGAGCCGAGCGCTTCGAGGAGTGAGTCGGCGAGGCCTGTGCAGTGCGCGCGGACGGCCTCGAGGTCCAGGGAGCCGAGGTAGTCCAGCGAGACGGCGGCGCCGACGAACGAGAGCCAGGCCGGGGACAGGTCGAGCGACCGGGTGCCCTCCGCGAGCCGCAACGGGAGGCCGTAGACGGTCTGCCAGCGGTCCTCCCCCGCGTACCAGTTCGCGGCCACCGGCACGGCCCGCTCCAGCACCCGCGGATGCGCGGCCAGCCACGCCGCCCCGCGCGGCGCGAGCAGCCACTTGTACCCCGCGGCGACCACCCAGTCGGCCCAGCCGAGGTCGAGCGGCTGCCAGCCGGCGGCCTGGGTGGCGTCGAGCAGGACCGCCGCACCCGCCGCCTCGGCCGCGGCGCGGAGCGCGCCGAGGTCGATCTGGGCGCCGTCCGCCGACTGGACGACGCTGACCGCGACGAGGTCGTGCCCCTCGACGCGTTCGGTCAGCTCGGTCAACGGGACTTCGGTGACCTTCACCCCACGGTGCGCCTGGGCCGCGAACGGGAAGGTGACGCTCGTGAAGTCGTTCCCGGCGACCAGCACACTGGCGCCGTCGGGCAATCCGGCCGCCACGTTCGCGATCAGCTGCGAAACGGACGCCCCGATCGCGACCCGCTCCGCCGGGACCCCGATCAGCGCGCCGAACCCGGCCCGGGTCCGCGCGACGGGCTCGTCGAAGTCCGCCGGACGGGCCTCGCCTCGCCGCCACCGCTCGACCGCCTCGGCCACCGCGTCGGCCACATGCGACGGCGGGATGCCGATACTGGGCGTGTTCAGATAACCGGGCGGGACGGCGAATTCGGCTCCGAAGGTCTGCATGCTCCCGAGATTAATGAGATTCCGGGAGCAGGGCCGCGACGTCGCCGTAGGACGGCGGGGTCAGCGGGAGTTCGCTGCCGTCGCGAACGGCCGTCACCGTGCGCAGTGTGGCGGCCAGCGCCATCCGGTACGGCAGCGATCCGAGGCTGATCCGTGCGACGCCGAGTTCGGCCGCTCCCGCGACGGTGACCTTGCCGGGGACGAACAGCAGGTTCAGCGGTTTCGCGACGGCCTTCACCAACCGCTCGACGTCCGCGGGTTCGGCGAGCCCCGGCACGAACACTCCGTCGGCTCCAGCGTCCACATAGGACCGGCAGCGTTCGATCGCGGTGCCGATGTCGGGCTCCCCCAGCCAATGCGTGTCCGTCCGCGCGTTGACGAAGAGATCCGGAGCGTGTTCCTTCGCCGCCGCGACCTTGGCCGCGTGCCGCACAGGGTCGCCGAGGGCGTCTTCGAGGTTGATGCCCGCGACACCGGCTTCGGCGAGTTCCGCGGCCAGCGCGCCGACCTCGCCCGGGTCGTCGCTGAACCCGTCCGCGAGGTCGACGCTGATCAGCACGTCGAGCTCGGCGAGCCGCCGCGCCAGCCGGACGGTGGCGTCCTTGGAGGACGGTGCGCCGTCCGGCTCGCCCTCGGCGGCCGAGACCCCGAGGCTGGTCGTGCCGAGCGCCGGGAAGCCTTGCGCGGTCAGGAAGGCGGCCGTGCCGAACTCCCAGACGTTCGGCAGGAGCAGCGGGGACCCGGGGACGTGGAGTGCGGCGAATGCGGTCATGGCACGACGGTAGCGAGCGGACGCTTCGGCGGTGGCCGACGTGTCCGGCCTGCCGCGCGGGAAGTCCGTGAGGGCCTCCTTCCCTACTTTGAGGGTAGGGAAGGAGGCCCTCACGGACCTTGGCACGTCCCGCAAGGCGAAGCGTCAGGCCCGTTCCAGGAAAGGCGTCAGCAGGTCCGGCACGGACTCCTCGGCGAACAGCAGCCCCTGCTCCTCTCCGGCGTCGTACACCGCGTACGCCCCGCCTCCGGCGGCCGTGGTCGCCACGACGGTCAGCAAACCCTTGCGCCGCTGGAAGATCGACTGTTTCACCGTCCACCCGATCACGCCTTCGCGTTCCAGCGCGAACGTGCTCCGCCGCACCGTCCCGTGCCGTCCGACGAGGTAGCGCCCGGTGATCCCGTGTCCGAGGTTGCGGTAGGCGTCCAGCGCCAGCAGCACCGAAACCGGCAGCAGCACGACACCGAGGGCGCCGCCGATCACCAGCAGGACGTCGGTCAGCAGGAGGCCGAGGATCGCGAAGATCGCCAGCAGGGCCACCACCGAACCGATCCACCAGCGCAGCAGCCGTCCCCGCGCGGCGCGCGGATGTCCGTTGAGCCGGACGGCTTCGGTCGGCGAGACGGGTTCACGCAGCACCGTCGCGGCGACCCGGTTGGCGATCGCGACGGGCGCGGCGGGCAGGAGCGTGTGGTAGTCGGTCTTGTCCTTGTCGTCGCTCTGCCGCATGCCGGTGGCGATCGCGTCGACGCGCGCCGCGCCGGAGATCCGGTTCCCGAGTGGCTCGACGAGGTCGATGCCGCGCATCCGGCGTTCCTCGATCGAGATCGAGCGGGTGGTGAACAGCCCGCGGCGCACCCGCAGTGTGCCGCCGGCTTCGCGGTCGAGCCGGTAGTTCCACCACATCTCGATCCACAGGCCCAGCGCGCCGACCACGCCGACGACCATCGCGATCGCCAGCAGGATCAGGATCGCCGCCACCAGCGGGATCCCGCGGAACAGGCCGATCACCCAGTCGATCAGACCTTTCTGCAGGCCCGCCCATTCGGAGATCTGCATGAGGCCACCGCCCGCGGCGAGCCCCAGGGTCGGCGTGAGGAACGACATCGGCGCGTAGCGGATCCAGCCCCGGTCCAGTTCGGCGAGCGGCGCGTCCTCGTCGGCCTCCGTGATTTCCGCGCGGCGCAACAGGTCCGCGCGCAGCCGCTCGGCCTCGGCGCGCGAGACGGGGTTGAGCTTGATCCGGCCCTGTCCGCCCGATTCGTGCGAGCCGGTGCCGATGGTCACCACCGCGACGCCGAACAGGCGGTGCAGCGGGTTGGCCGTCAGGTCGACGTTGCGGATCCGTTCGCGCTGCAGGGATTTCCGCGAGCGGAAGACCAGGGTGAACGCCGTCTCCAGCCGGTCCGGCGTGAGCCGGTACCGCACCCCTTTCCAGTAGAACAGCTCCGCCAGCACGCCGCCGCCGATGATGATCACCCCGCCGGCGACGACCCAGGCGAGGGCGACCCACAGCCTCGCGCCGCCGCCCACGATCGCGAGCGTGGTCGGGATCGCGGCACCGACGGCCACGCCGGTCATCATCAGCGCGGTGACGGCGAGCGTGCGTTTGTCGAGGGTGCTCCAGCCTTCGAACTCGCCCGAGGTCATGTCGCGTCCCCTGGCGTCGCCTGCGTCGTTTCGGTGAGCTGCTCCGCCAGGCTCGCGGCCAGTTCGTGGTCGAGCCCGCGGATCTTGACCGCGCCCCGCGCCGAGGCCGTGGTGACCGTGACGGTCGCGAGCTTGAACACCTGCTGCAACGGCCCGCGCAGGGTGTCCACGGTCTGGATCCGCGACATCGGCGCGACCCGCCACTCCTGCCAGAAGAACCCGGAGCGCGCGTACACCGCCGTCTCCGTGACTTCCCAGCGATGCACCTTGAACCACCACAGCGGCATCGCGATCACCCACACCAGCCCCAGCACCGCGAACACCGCCGCCGGTGTCAGCAGCCAGAACCGCGCGGGCGTGATGAGCAGCCCGAGCACCACCAGTACCAGCACCGGCGTACCCCAGAAAAGCGTTCCCTGCAGCCGCCACCAGCCGACGACCCGCTGATCCAGCGCGTTCCGCGGCGGCCTCAACCGCACCTTCCCCCGTTCGGCTTCCACCGAGTTCACCCCCGAGATCGTTTACAATGCGATCGCATCGTAATAGCATGTGACCGTAGTGGCAATGCGATCGCATTGCAAACAGCGGAACGGATGGTGAAGGTGCCGAAGCAGGTGGATCACGCCGCGCGGCGGGCGGAGATCGCCGAGGCGCTGACGCGGCTGACGGCCACACGAGGCCTCGAGGGAGTCAGCCTCCGGCACGTCGCCGCCGAAGCGGGCATGTCGATGGGCTTGGTACAGCACTATTTCAAGACCAAGGACGAGATGCTGCTGTTCGCCGTCGAACGCCGCTCACACGTGTACGAAGCGCGCATCAAAGCCCAGCTGGAAGCCGGCGAACTGCCGTCGACGCCGAAGGCCATCATCCGCGCGATCTTGACCGAGATCCTGCCGCTCGACGAGCGCAGGCGCGGCGACTGGCTGATGGGCGTCGCGTTCTTCATCCGGGCGATCTCGGATCCCGCCTTCGCGGCCGCGTTCACCGACGGCGTCCCTCAGTTGTTCGACCTGCTCGCCCTCCTGATCCGGCAGGGACAGGAGGCGGGCGATGTCGACAAGTCCGCCGACCCGATGCAGGAGTCCGCGATCCTCTGGGCGCTCGCCGATTCGCAGGGCACCAACATCGTGATGAAGCACCGCACCCCGGACGAGGCACTGTCCACTGTGGACTACTACCTCGACCGGCTGTTCGGCTCGGCTCCCGATGCCGGTCAGGCGGTGAGCTGACCGTCGTAGCTCTTGCGCGCGTCGAGCACTTCGCCCATGTGGACGCGCGCCCACTTGTCGAGCATGTCGAGCGGTTCGGCGAGGTTGCGCCCCAGCTCCGTCAGCTCGTACTCGACGTGCGGAGGGATCTCCGGGTACGCGGTGCGCGTCAGGATGCCGTCGCGGACGAGGCTGCGCAGCGTCTGGGTGAGGACCTTCTGCGAGATGCCGCGCACGCGTTTGCCGATCTCGGTGAACCGGAGCGGGCCGTCACCGAGCACGCCGACGATCAGCACGGTCCACTGATCGCCGATGCGGTCGAGCAGCGCGCGGGTGGGGCAGTCGGGGTCGTACGGGTTTCCGAGCACGTGACCTCCTCACTCTCCCCGGGAGAGTAACACGCCTAGTGAGAGGGGGCGGGCTGCATCAGCGCCTCGAACAGCAGGATCAGATGACGGCGGCCGCGCTCCCACCGTGCCTCCAGTTCGGTCTGGTCGCGGGTCGCCCAGCTGGCGATGAGGATGCCGCGGACGACGTCCATCGCCGTGTACACCGCGTGCAGGAACTCCGGATGCGCCGCGTGGTCCGGCAGCAGCGCCTTGCCGAACTCGACCAGGCTGCTGGTCGCGATCGGCTCGACCACGGCCATCTGGGCGCGCAGTTCCGCGTCGGTTCGCGACGCCACCCACAGCTCCACGGTCGCCGAGAACACCGGCCCCTGATGCATCTCCCACATCAGCTGCAACGCGTCGCCGACCGGGTCGGACGACGCCTTGAGCCGGTCGATCTCCGCCATCGCGACCTCGGTGCGCCTGGCCGCGAGATGCCGGATCGCGGAGGTGACGAGGTCGGTCTTGGTCGGGAAGTGATGCACCTGCGCGCCGCGGGTCACCCCGGCGCGATCGGCGACGCGGGTGGTCGTGGTGCCCGCGTAGCCGTACTCGACGAGGCAGTCGATCGTGGCGTCGAGCAGCCTGACGCGCATCGCGGCGCTGCGTTCCTCCTGCGTGCGTCGTGGTGCGGCCATGCGCCTACTTTATGGTGCGCCGCGCGAGGCGCGCGCCACGAGGCTCTCGACCATGCGCCCCAGGAAGTGGCCGAGGAACCGGCGATAGAACCAGCCGGTGCCGGGGATCTTCGCGGTGAACGTGGAATGCCAGTGGACGTCGGTGCCGTTCCGTCCGGGGGCGAGGTCGACGTAGGCGCGGTAATCGCGCAGCGGGAGCCCCTTCTTGAGGGTGTAGCCGAAGCGCTTGCCTGGTTCGAGCGCGATGACCTCTTCACAGCTGTTGACGCCATTGGTGCTGAAGACGCCGACGGCGCCGAGACCGTTCTCGTCACCCTTTTCGAGCAGGCGGAACGACCCCATGGGTGACCAGTCGGGCCAGCGCTCGCGGTCTTCGAGCAGTGCGTAGACCGCTTCGGGGCTCGCGCTCGTGTGGCCGTGGACGGATATGCGCTGGATTTTCGCCATACGTGCTCCTTCTCTCTCGCAAGCAGGTGACTAATTGCGGGTGACGACCGGCACCGACAGCGAAGTCCCGCCCAGCTCGAAGGTCACCTTGGCACCGGTCGCGGGCAGCGCCGGTGCGAACATGTCCCCGTCGGTCCCGCCCAGTACGAGCGCGAGCCGATGCCCCGCCGGCACGACGTGGTCGAGGCTGCTCAGCCGGAACGTCATCGTGTACGCCTTGCCCGGTACGAGCGGTTCGCCCCGCCACAGTGACCGGTGGTGGCCGAGGTCGGCCCAGCCGGTGGCCACGATCCGTTTGTCCACAGTGGTCAGATCCGCGACGGTGTCGAGGAAGCACCCGGTGTCCGCGGCGGTACCCGCGCCCCAGCAGGAGCGGGTCTCCGAGTTCTTGATGCCCAGCGCGGGGAACTTCGTGTATCGGACGGTCGAGGGACCGTAGTCGACCAGCACCGCGCCGAGCCGCGCGCTCGGCTTGTCCGAACGGGCGGTCACCGTCACGGTGGCGGTCCCGGCGATCCGCGTTTCGGTGCGCACCGGCTCACCGGTGAAGACCAGACGCTCCGGGCGGGCTTGCGACGGGTTCTCGACCCACTGCGACGCCCCGCGCGCCGGGTCGTCGGTCACCGAAGCCGCCCCGCTTCCCGGGCGGCTCGTCAGCCCGCCCGACGCCGAAGGCCACAACTCGCGCGACTTCGTGGTGAGCGGCCAGCGGCGTTCGTCCGTCCAGCGGTCCGGCGTGTGCTCGATCCGGATCGCGGGTTCGGTCTCGACGCCGTTGCGGACGCCGAGCAGCCACCGGTCGAACCAGCGGTGCAGGGTCTTCACGAACAGCGACCGGTCGAGGTCGAACGGGTCGACGTGCGCCGCCTGGTGCAGCCACGCCTTGCGCGGCACGCCATACGCGTTCAGGGCCTCCCACCATGGCCCGAACTGGATCGGGTTGACGTTGACGTCCTGGAAGCCCATCGACGCGAAAACGCTCGCGCGCACCTTGCCGGTCTTCGCGACGTAGTCGAGCCCGCGCCAGTACTCGTTGAAGTTCCCGGCCGTCCCCGCGCGCCGGGCGTTCTCCTCGTCGAACGGACGGCAGAGCTTCTTGGCACGCTCGTTGTAGAAACCAGGACCGCCCGCCCAGCCGAACCAGGCGCCGTCCGCGTTGTGGACCTCGTAGTAGGAACTGACCCCGGCGATCGGCACGATGGTCTTCAGGCCCTCGATCCCGGACGCCGCCATCCCGATCGCCGTCGCCCCGTCCTGCGACTTCCCGATCGCGCCGACCGACCCGTTCGCCCAGCCCGCGCGGACCCGCTCGGGCCCGAACGGCGTGCGGAACGCGTTCGCGCGCCCGTTGAGCCAGTTCACGACGCCGTTGCCGGACGCGACGTCGTCGAAGCACCCGGACGAGCGATTGGTGCCCCCGACGTCGACCAGCACGACGGCGTACCCGCGCGGGACGAAGTAGTTGTCGTAGAAGAGCGGGAACTGCGAGGGCGTGCCGTCGGGAAGGTACGTCTTCGGCTGGCGCTCGTTGCCGCGGCCGATCTTTTCGAAGTACGGGCTGACGTCCATGATCACCGGAACGCGGTGCCCGCGCGCGGCCGGTTCGGCCGGACGGATGATGTCGGCGGCGACGCGGTCGGCTTGCCCGTCGCGGTCGAGGTCCTGGCCGGTCTCCACCCAGGCGGTCTCCCGGATGGCCTTCTCGTAGGAGAACACCGGCTCACTGACGCCGTCCCGCAGGACGAACGCGGGCGTCGCGATCGCGGGTGCGGCGGTGAGCAGCAGCATCGCCACGACGGTGGCGGTCACACTCTTGAGCCCCATCGACCGAGTATCGCTTACAAAACCCGAACATCGTCCCCACAATTCTCGTATCCGGCCGCGCGACGCTCTTCGCATGCTGAAACACACCATCGCCGTCTGCCTGACCGCGGCCGGCCTCGTCGCCCTCGCCCCCGCCGCCTCGGCACAGGCCCCGATCACCCTGAGCCCCGAAGAGTCGCAGCAACTGTGCGCCGAATGGCTGCCCAAGCTCACCCAGCGCACCGCGAAGCTCACCGAACGCATCAACGGTGGCCCCGAGATCCGCGGTTCCGTGGCGAATCTCAAGGCCAGGGCCGAGAACCAGCGCAAGAAGGGCCACAACGACACCGCCGACAGGCTCCAGAAGCGGGCCGACACCCGCGGCGGACGGCTTCCCGAACTCGCCGCGGCGAAGCAGAAGCTGGACGCGTTCACGGGCGCGCACTGCAAGGCGGGCAAGTGAAGCGGCTCCTCGCCGCGTCCCTCGCCGCGTTCGCGCTGTTCGGCGCGGCCGCCTGCACCGAGGAAAAGCCTGCTTCGAGCCCGGCGCCGGGTGAGCTGAGCGACGTCCAGCGGACCCTCGACGCGATCGAGCAGGACATGGCAGGCGACCCTGCCCCGTGACAGGATCGGCCGGTGACGACGCAACCGGGACGCGGGCTGGTACTGGTCGTCGAGGACGACCCCGCGATCGCCGAACTCGCTTCGCTGTACCTGCGGCGGGACGGGTTCGGCGTGCACGTGGAGGCGGACGGCGGCGCCGCACTGGCCACGATCCGGCGGCTCCGCCCGGTCGCGATCGTCCTCGACATCGGACTGTCCGGAATGGACGGTATCGAGATCTGCCGGACCCTGCGCGCGGACGGCGACTGGACGCCAGTGTTGTTCGTGACGGCCCGCGACGACGAACTGGATCGCTTGCTGGGCCTGGAGATCGGCGCGGACGACTACCTGACGAAACCGTTCAGCCCGCGTGAACTCTCGGCCAGGGTCCGCACCGTCCTGCGCCGCGCCGCCGGAGCGCCGTCACCGGCCGAGACCTACACGGCCGGCGGCGTCCGCGTCGACGTCACCCAGCGCCGCGTCTGGGCGGCCGACACCGAGATCGCACTGACCTCGACCGAATTCGAGCTGCTCACCCATCTGGTGCGACGGCCCGGTCAGGTGTTCAGCCGCGAGCAACTGCTCAGCTCGGTCTGGGGTTACGCGGCGTCGGCTGGCACGCGGACCGTCGACGTCCACATCGCCCAGCTGCGCGGGAAACTGGGTGCCCACAGTCCGATCAGGACGGTCCGCGGCATCGGTTACGCGGCGGACGCCGGATGAAACGGACGTCGCTCGCGCTGCGGATCACCGTGGTGTGCCTCGCGATCGCCGCGGTCGCGGTGGTGGTGGCCGGCCTGGTCGCGGCGCGGCTCGTCCGCACCGCCGGGGTCGAGGTGCTCCGGCAGTCGCTCTCGGCGCAGGCCGATGTGGTCGCGAGCCAGCTCGACGAGACCGGGATCGGCAATCGGCTCGCCGTCGGCAAGGTCGCGGAAGTCGTTCGCGGGCAAGGGATCGACGTGGTCGTCCGCCGTCCGAACGGGACACTCGACGGTGCCGGGACGGTCGCGGCGATCGCCGCTTCGAAAGCGGGATTGACACGCGTCGGCTCGGACACGGTGCTCGTCGAAGGACGGCAGTACCTCGTCGAAGTCCGCACCGTGGGCGCGAAGGGCGCCGCGTTCGCGCTCGTCCAGTCGACGAAGATCGGCGAGGCGCGCGGACGGCTGCTGGTGCGCAACATCGTGCTCGCGCTCGGCGCCGGGCTGGCGGTCGCCGCGGTGGCGGGGCTGGTGCTGAGCCGGATGCTGTCGCGGCCGCTGCGCCGGGCCGCGTCGGTGGCGAACGGGATGCGGTCCGGACGCCGTGACCTGCGCGTTCCGGTCGAAGGCCCGTCCGAGGTCGCGGACGTGGCGCAATCGGTCAACGAACTGGCCGACGCCCTGCAGTACAGCGAGGCGCGGCAACGCGAGTTCCTGCTTTCGGTTTCGCACGAACTGCGGACGCCGCTGACCGCGGTCACCGGATTCGCCGAGGCGATCGGCGACGGCGTGGCCGAAGGCGAGGACGCGCGCCGCGCCGGGCAGACCATCCATCGGGAGGCCGTGCGACTGGAACGTCTGGTCAGCGACCTGCTGGAGCTGGCGAGGCTCGGCGCCGACGAGTTCCGCCTCGACCCGGCCCGGCTCGATCTCGCCACGCTGGTCGGCGAATGCGCCGACGTCTGGCGGCTGCGGTGCGAACGGCAGGACGTCACGCTGCTGGTCGAACGGCCCGCCGGTGAGGTCCCGGTCATCGCCGATCCGCGACGGCTTCGGCAGGTCGTCGACGGGCTGGCCGAGAACGCGCTGCGCGTGACCCCGGCGGGCGCGCCGATCGTGTTCTCCCTGGTGACCGCCGAGGGACAGGCCTGGCTGGCGGTGCGCGACGGCGGCCCCGGGCTGGCGCCGGAGGACTATCCGGTCGCGTTCGACCGCGGCGTGCTGAACCGGCGGTACCGCGACAGCCGCCCGGTCGGTTCGGGGATCGGGCTCGCGCTGGCGTACGGCCTGGTCACCCGGATGGGCGGAACGCTGACGGCGGGTCCGGCTCCGGAAGGCGGAGCCGCGTTCACCGTGGCGCTGCGGCTAGGGTGAACGAGTGGAGATGTTGCACCTGCGGTACTTCGTGGCCGTCGCCGAGGAACTGAACTTCTCCCAGGCGGCCCGCAGGCTGCATATGGCCGCCTCCCCGCTGAGCCAGCGCATCAAGGATCTCGAACACGAACTCGGCCACCGGCTGTTCGACCGCAGCACGCATCACGTCACCCTCACCGCGGCGGGCTCCGCGCTGCTGCCCATCGCGCGGGACGTCCTCGAACAGGTCAACGCGATCCCCTGGCGACTTCAGGAAGCGGTGAAACCGCGGCGGAGCACCGTGTTCATCGGCATGCCCGCCGGTGTGCACCCGGCCTTGCGCGAACGCGTCAAACAGCTCGAAGAGCGCAGCCACGACCGCTTCGAACTCAAACGCTGGCCGGGGACGACACCCGATCTGGTCGCCGCAGTGCACGAAGGCAAACTGGCGTTGTCGCTGGTCCGGATGCCGGTCGCCGATCCCGCGCTGGAGATCGTCCCGGTGCAGGTGGAGCGGCTCGGCGCCGTCGTCCCGGCCGACCGGTTCGCCGGGCGGGAGACCGTCACCATCGCCGAATTGAGTGATCTGTCCTACATCCCGTCCGCCTCGGAAAGCATTCCGGCCTATTCGGACGATATGGACCACACGTTGTCGAAGGCGGGCATCAAGAAAAGGCTCAAAGTCGGCGGAACCGAATATTCGGGCATTTCCGAATTGGTGGCGAACGGTTCCTCGTTTTCGATCACGATGCTCGACCCGGCCAGCCCGATGCATCTGTTCCTCGTCGACGGCGCCACCATCCTCCCGTTCTCGGATTTCCGTCCTCGGCTGGAAACCGCGTTGGTGTGGCGCCGCGACCGCGCCGCGGAGGGCGACCTCGCCGGACTGGTCGAGGCGGCCCGCGAGATCTTCGCCGAACCGCTTTCGACCTGACGCCACTCACGACCTCGGCACCGGCGGCGGCCCCTCACGGCATCCCCAAGTACATGAAGGACCCCATCCTTGCGCCTAGGTACAGGAAGGGGTCCTTCATGTACCCCAAGAATGGTATGACCACTGCGGTCATACCATTCTTCTTTTCTTGATCATTCCCTTTCCCGCTATTCGCGCCTAACTTCGGTTGTAGAGCGAACAACGGCGAAGGGAAGCAAAATGACACAAACCGCTACCGGACCGCTGGACGGTGTTCGCGTGATCGACCTCTCGACGGTGGTCATGGGCCCGTATGCCGCGCAGATCCTCGGCGACCTCGGTGCCGACGTGATCAAGATCGAGTCCCCGGCCGACACCGTCCGGGTCGGTAAGTTCCGCACGACACCGGGAATGACGCCGCTCAACCTGAACGTGAACCGCAACAAGCGCAGCGTCTCCCTCAACCTCAAGGACGAGGAGCAGCGCGAGCAGGCGCTCAAGCTGATCGACACCGCCGACGTACTGATCACCAACATGCGTCCCGGCGCGCTGAGCAGGCTCGGCATGAACTACGCCGACGTCGCCGCGCGCAACCCCGGCCTGGTCTACGCCCACGCGCAGGGTTTCCGCAGCGACTCCGACCGCGCGGGCCACGCCGCCTACGACGAGACCGTGCAGGCGTCGTCCGGTCTGGTCGACGTCGCGAACCGCGCCCTGGGCAGGCCGGTGTACCTGCCGACGATCATCGGCGACAAGGTGTCCTCCTTGACCATCGCGTACACCGTGCTCGCCGCGCTGGTGCACCGCGACCGGACCGGCGAGGGCCAGCGCGTCGAGATCCCGATGACCGACACGCTGATCGCGTTCAACCTGGTCGAGCACCTGGCCGGGCACGTGTTCGAGCCCGCGGAGAGCCCGACCGGCTTCGGCCCGTCGCTGAACCCCGGCCACCAGGCCGTGCACACCAAGGACGGGATGGCCTGCGTGATCCCCTACAACCCGCAGAACTTCCGCGACTTCTTCCACGCCGCCGGGCGGCCGGAACTGGCCGAGGATCCCCGGGTCAACGGCGACGCCATCGACGGCGCCGACCACGAAGCGCTGGCCGGGATGATCGCGGACTGCGCCCCGGCGCTGACCACCGGAGAGTGGACCGAGGTCTGCGCGAAGCACAGCATCCCGATGGCCCCGGTCCTGGAACTGGACACCGCGCAGGACGACGACTACGTCCGCGACGGTCACCTGCTCGACGTCGTCGAGCACCCGAGCGAGGGCGCGATCCGCACCATCGGCATTCCGGTGAAGTTCTCCGCCACGCCGGGTTCCGTGCGCCGCCTGGCTCCCCTGCCTGGCCAGGACACCGAAGACGTCCTGCGTGAACTCGCCACCACTCGCTGAGGAAGAACCATGAGCACCAACGAAGTACGGACCGAGCGGGTCGGCGCCACGCTGCTGATCACGATCGACCGGCCGCAAGCCCGCAACGCGGTGAACGCCGCCGTCGCCGCCGGTCTGGCCGAAGCACTCGACCTCCTGGAAACCGATCCGGGCCTGCGGGCCGGAGTCCTGACCGGCGCGGACGGTTCGTTCAGTGCCGGCATGGACCTCAAGGCGGCGCTGAAAGGCGAGTCGCCCGAGTCCCCCGGCCGCGGGTTCGGCGGGCTGACCGAGGCCGAACTGCCGAAGCCGCTGATCGCGGCGGTCGAAGGCTGGGCGATGGGCGGCGGATTCGAACTGGCGCTGGGCTGCGACCTGATCGTCGCCGCCGAAGACGCCAAGTTCGGGCTGCCCGAGGTGAAACGCGGGCTGATCGCCGCCGGAGGTGGCGTGATCCGGTTGCCGAAGCGGATCCCGCACCACCTGGCGATTGAGTTCCTGCTCACCGGCGAACCGATCGGCGCCGAACGCGCCGGAAGCCTCGGCCTGGTGAACCGGGTCGTCCCGAGTGGCGAGGCCGCCGCGGTCGCCCTGCAACTGGCCGAACAGGTCACCGCCAACGCTCCCCTGGCGCTGGCCCTGGTCAAGAAGATCGTCCGCGCCGCCGACGGAGTCCCCGACGCGCAAGCGTTTGCCACCCAGCGTGCGGAGCTTCCGGCGCTGATGAAGTCGGCCGACGTCCGCGAGGGCATGCAGGCCTTCGCCGAACGTCGCGCTCCACAGTGGACAGGTGAGTGAGATGAAGCAGCAAGAAGTCCTCCGGCATGTGACCACGCCGCTCACGAACCCGGCGTACGCGCCGGTGGTGCCCCGGTTCACGAATCGCGAGTACCTGAACATCGTCTACCGCACCGACGCCGACGCCCTGCGCGCCGTCGTGCCGGAGCCGCTGGAGATCGACGAGCCGCTGGTGCGGTTCGAGGTGATGAAGATGGGCGACGTCAGCGGTTACGGGCCCTACACCGAGTCCGGGCAGGCGATCCCGGTGAGCTTCGAGGGTGAGCGTGGCGAGTACCTGCACGCGATGTACCTCGACAACTTCCCGGCCACCGCGTCCGGCCGGGAGATCAGCGCCTACCCGAAGACCATCGGATCGCCGAGGTTGTTCGCCGAGAACGGCGCGCTCGTCGGGACGCTCGACCACGGCAGCCAGCGGGTCGCGACCGCGACCATGGGCTACAAGCACCACCGGCTGGACGTCCACGAGGCCGAAGCGCAGATCACCGTGCCGACGTTCATGCTCAAGACCATCCCGGACTACGACGGTTCGCCCCGGGTCTTCGAACTGGTGCGCACCGAGATCACCGACGTGGTGGTCAAGGAAGCGTGGACCGGGCCGGCGCGGTTGCAACTGTTCCAGCACGTGCTGGCCCCGCTCGCCGATCTCCCGGTGCTGGAGGTCGTTTCGGCGAGCCACATCCTCACCGACCTGACACTCGCCCCGGTCAAGCCGGTCTTCGACTACTTGAAGGGAGCACGGTCATGACCTTCCGGAACGCCGCGGTGATCGGCGCGGGCACCATCGGCCTGTCGTGGACGGCGTTGTTCGCCGCGCACGACATGGAGGTCTGGGTTTCGGATCCGCGGCCGGATCTCGCCGACGCCGTCGCCGGCGCGCTGGAGACGTTCGCCCCGCATCTCGGCCGGGACGCCGCGGACCTCGCCCCTCGCGTCCACCTCGCCGCTGACGTCTCCGAAGCCGTCCGGAACGCGGATGTCGTGCAGGAGAACGGACCCGAGAACGTCGAGTTCAAGAAGGAGCTGTTCGCGACCTTGGTCCGCGAGGCACCGTCTCACGCGCTCCTTCTCAGCTCGTCTTCCGCGATCCCCTCGACGGCTTTCGCTTCGGAGCTGGACGACGCTTCGCGAGTCCTGATCGGACACCCGTTCAACCCGCCGCACCTGATCCCGCTGGTCGAGGTCGTACCCGGTGAGCGCACCAGCGCCGAGTCGGTGGACCGCGCCGTCGAGTTCTACCGGTTCACCGGCCGCACCCCGGTGGTGGAACGCAAGGAGATCCCCGGCTTCGTCGGCAACCGGCTGCAGAACGCGCTGAGCCGCGAGGCGATCTACCTGGTGGAACAGGGCGTGGTGTCACCGTCCGAACTGGACGCGGTGATGACGAATTCGCTCGGCATCCGCTGGTCCACCGTCGGTCCGTTCCTCGGCTCGCATCTGGGCGGTGGCCCCGGCGGCTACCGGCACATGGCCGAGCACATCGGCAAGTCGATGAAGAAGATGTGGGCGGGCCTCGGTCAGCCCTCGCAGAACCCCGAAGAACAGGAACGGCTCATCGAAGCCGTGGAATCCGCTTACGGCTCCTCCACGTACTCGGAACTCGCCGAGGCGCGCGACCGCAAGCAACTCGCGGTGCTGTCCGCTTTGGACAGTGCCGGCCGTAATCGCAAGGAGGAGAACTGAAATGACCGCCGACTTCTACGACTACGAGGACCTGCTGCCGGAGGAGGAGCGCAAGCTGCTGCTCAAGACGCGTGACTTCATGCGCACCGAGGTCGAGCCGCTGGTGAACGAATACTGGGCCAAGGGCGAGTTCCCGCACGAACTCGTCGGCAAGTTCCGCGAACTCGGTGTCGCCGGGTTGCCCTACGAGGGCTACGGCGAACACCTTCCGGCCACCAGCCACCTGCTCAGCGGCATGATGGCGATGGAGATGACCCGCACGGACCCGTCGGTGGCGACCTTCTTCGGCGTCCACAACGGACTCGCGATGTACAGCATCTACTCGGGCGGCGACCAGGAACAGCGCGACCGCTGGCTCCCGCCGATGGCGGCGATGGACAAGATCGGCGCCTTCGCGATGACCGAGCCGCTCGGCGGATCCGACGTCGCGGGCGGCATGCGGACGACGGCGCGCCGTGAGGGCGACACCTGGATCCTCAACGGTGCCAAGAAATGGATCGGCAACGCGACCTTCGCCGACCTGGTCATCGTGTGGGCCCGCGACGAGGAAGACAACCACGTCAAGGGTTTCGTCGTCGAGAAGGACTCGCCCGGATTCGTCCCGGTCAAGATCGAGAACAAGTTCGCCTTCCGGATCGTGGAGAACGCGGAGATCACCCTGACCGACGTCCGGGTGCCGGAGGCCAACCGGCTGCAGGGCATCGACTCGTTCCGCAACGTCGCCGAGATCCTGCGCGCGACCCGCGGCGGTGTGGCTTGGCAGGCGCTGGGCGTGATGATCGGCGCCTACGAACTCGCGCTGGACTACGCCAAGGAGCGCCAGCAGTTCGGCCGTCCGATCGCGCGGTTCCAGCTGGTGCAGGACCTGCTCGTGAAGAGCCTCGGCAACATCACCGCTTCGTGGGGCATGCTGGTGCAGCTCGCCCGGTTGCAGGACGCCGGGATCTTCAAGGACGAGCACTCGTCGCTGGCGAAGGCGTTCGTGACCTCGCGGATGCGTGAGGTCGTCGCCTGGGGCCGGGAGATCTTCGGCGGCAACGGGATCGTGCTGGACAACGACATCATGCGGTTCTTCACCGACGCCGAGGCGATCTACTCGTTCGAAGGCACCCGGGAGATGAACACGCTGATCGTCGGGAAGGCCATCACCGGCCAGAGCGCCTTCGTGTGACCTGACCGCCTGTCCGTGAAGGCCTCCTTGAGGGACCCAGAGTCCCTCAAGGAGGCCTTCACGGACTTGCTAGCGGTATTTGTCACCGCAGGTGTTTTGGCTTCCGGAGGAAAAGCCGTCGCGGAAGGCGGCAACCCTGGCGAAGCCCGCCGGGAGCGTCCGGCCCCGGACGTCCGCCGCGATCAGGCTGTTCCGGGTCAGCATCTCGGCGATCGCCTCGTCGAGGTCGCCCGGTGACAACGTGAGCGCCCCACCGTCCACGATGGTCGACGCCCAGAAGCCGGTGAGACAGGCCGTCCGCTGCGCGGCCACCGGACCGTCGAGCCGGAAGCCGCCCTCCTGCTGGACCGCGAGCGTGTAGCGCGACGCGACCTCCGCGAACGCGGCGAAGTCACCGATGCCGCCCTGCCGTCCCCTGCGCGGCGGGGTGCCGATGCGGACGAGGCCGTCGAGGTCGAGGTTGATCTGATTGGACTCCGAGCAGTACGACGCGAGCGCGTCCTCCGCCGTCACGCCGCAGGCCGCTCCGGTGGTGAGCGTCGGCGGGGCGGCCGCGAGGCGGAAAGCCTGCCGCAAACTGGTGGTGAGGTCGGCCAAGGCCTGACGGTCGTCGAGGCGGACGTTCTCCGCCGCCGCCCGCTCGTCGGCCGCGCCTTGGGTACTACGGCCTTCGACTTCCCGCTCGTCGATCTCGGCGCATCGGGCGGGCCCGTCGGTGAAGCCGAACTGGAACGCGGACACCCGATCGAACGCGTTGCCGTGCGCGCTGTCGTCGTCGAAAGCCACGCCGGCGGAGTCGCGGATCTGGAACAGCGCCGTGAGCACCTCGTTGAGCCCACGTCCGGTGGACACCTGGAACATCGGCGATTTTCCTTCGGCGACCCAGCGGAGATATGAACCGGTGTAACAATCGGCCTGCTGCTCCTTGACGATCGACGGCGTCGCGGCAGGCAACCCCAGCCGGAACTGGACGGCGTGGCCGATCTCGTGGGCGAGCACGGCCATGACCGCCGCCTGCCCGATGGAGTCGTTGAGCATCGGCAGCAGTTCGCCGCGATCCCAGGCGACGACGTCCTGCCCGGCACAGTAGAAGGCGTTCACCAACCCGGCCGTCGAGGTGCCGCAGATCTTCCGGCCGCGACCGGCCGAATCGTAGGAGACGAGGGTGGCCAGCGGCCGGAAGTCGCGCTTGAACACCGCGGGCAGATGCTCCCGCCAATACCGCTGGACGTCGGCGACCGCGTTGGCCGCGAGCCTGTCGATCTCCCCGCCGTCACCACCGTCGACAGGGAGACCGGCGTCGAGTACGCCGGGCTTGAGACCACTGGGGCCGTCGGTGATCTCGAGGCCGGCGACCAGGGTGGGATCCACCGGTTGCGCCACTCCGCCCACGGTCGCGGTGCAAGCGGTGAGGCAGAGGCACAGCAGAATCATCCAGGCAGGCCGGCACTTCATCGCACGATCCCCCGTCTCCCGTGGTTTCCGACGTCCTCTACACGGAGCAGAGCGCGGCGCGGTTCAAAAGAATCTTGGGCGGGTTCGGGGTGGCGTTCGCAAGTAGGTGACTAATTGCTTCTTCGGATCTCCGGAATCTGGTGCTGCTGTGCGGTTTCCACCACCGGCTGATCCACCACGGTGATTGGCAAGTCCGAATGGCCGCCGATGGGTTACCGGAGTTCATCCCGCCCCAATATCGAGATCCGCTCCGAAAACCCCGGCGCAACACCCTCCACCACATGTGATCCGAGGAGCCCGCCAGCCACACCGGCGACGGGCCCCTCGCCATGCCCAGCTCGAAGTACATGAAGGACCCCTTCCTTGCGCCTAGGTACAGGAAGGGGTCCTTCATGTACCCAGGACCGCGTGAAGGGCCCCTTCACGCGCTCAAGTTGCGACCGCCGGTGCCACCGAGATTTCCCGTTCCAGCAGAAAGCCCGACCGAAGCAACCCGCGTGACCGGACCGATCACGCACGACCGTGTGGATTTCTGGTCATCCAACGCACCAAAATCCACACAGTCCCCCCACCGCAAGAGAACATGAAGACCTCCTGCTGCTCTGCGGTTTCCACCACCGGCTGATCCACCACGGCGACTGGGAAGTACGGATGGCCGCCGATGGGTTACCGGAGTTCATTCCCACCCCAACACCGAGACCCGCTCCGAAAACCCCGACGCAACACCCTCCACCACATGTGACCCGGGGAGCCCGCCAGCCACACCGGCGACGGGCCCCTCGCCATGCCCGCAGCTCCGTCTGACCGCTCAGTTCACGCAGCCGGCCATCTCGGGCGGCGCGGAAGACTTCGACGAAGGCGGAGCGGCGACCGAAGACGTGGCCGCCACCGGCTTGATCCCGATCCCACCGGTCGGCTCCCCCACCGCGGCGGCACTCGTCGACGTCAGCGCGGACTTCACGAACGCCTTCACCTCGGCCGGGTCGACCTTGACCGCGTCGCCGTCGGACGGCGTCGGCAGGGAAAGGCTCTGGACGGGGATGGTCTGGAACTTCAGCGCCCCCGAGCTCATCCCCCGCAGCTGTTGCGCGAAGCCGATCACATCCCAGCCGCGGTCGAGCACGACCGAACCCTGGATCGCGCCGACCAGTGCGCTCAGCCTGGAGGGATCGGTGAACGTCCCGGCGTCGAGGACGGTCTTGGCCATACTCGAAAGAAACGCCTGTTGCCGCGCGATGCGGTCCAGGTCGCTGGGCAGCCCGTGCCGTTGCCGGACGAAAGCGAGCGCCTGCGGCCCGGAAAGCAACTGTTTGCCCGCCGGGAACGAAGCCCCGGAGAACTTGTCCTGCACCGGTGCGTTGAGACAGACCTCGACACCGCCGACGGCTTCGCTCAACGCGGAGAAACCGGCCAGGTTCACCGCCGCGTAGTGGTTGATCGAAAGCCCGGTGAACTGCTCGATCGTCTGGATCGTGAGTTTGGCGCCCGCTTCGTTGGCCTTGACCTCGAGCTGCGGACCGCTCAAGCCTTGAGCGCGCAGCGTGTTCATCGCGGCGTTCTTGCCGCGGCTGTACGCCGAGTTGATCTTGTGCTTGCCGAATCCGCCCGCGATGTCCACATAGGAATCGCGCGGGATGGAGATGGCTGTCGCGCCCGCTCCGCCTGCCGGGATGTGGACCACGATCATCGTGTCGGTGGTGTCGCCGCCGTCGTCGTCGCTGCCGGCGTGCAACGCGTCGAGGACGTTCTGCGGCAACGGATTCCCGTTGGAGTCGGTCCGCGAGTCGATTCCGACGAGCAGGATGTTCTGCGCCACCTTCAGCGGCTCGCCCGCCGGGCCGTCGGGCACCTGCGCGGAGGGCGCGATCACGTCGGCCGTGACGATCGCGTCGTCCAAACGGCTCAACTGCGTCCACGCGAAACCCGTGACCCCCAGAACGGCCGTCGACACCAGGCCCAGTGCGACGCGGCCGCCGATCCGCCGTCCTCGCGACGTGAGCAGCACGACCTTCTCCCCGCTTCCGTGAATGATCCCCCGCGATCGAGGATCACCGCGTTAGCTGGGAATTACCTGAGAAACGTGTCATAAGCAGGTCTTAAAGCCCGTTCGGACCAGCCGAAGTGATCAAGCAGACAACGGGTCGCGACACCGAGTGCCGGACCGACCGCGCAGCGCTTTCTCAGCGGGGCATCCGGCGCCAGATCGCGCGCGGCACCATGCGCATCACCGCGAACACCAGCCTCAGCAGTCCCGGGACCCACACCGTATCCCGGCGCTTCCGGAGCGCGGCGACCGTCGCGTCGGCGACCTGATCGGGGGTGCTCGAGAACGGCGCGGGCGCCATCCCCTCGGTCATCCGGCCGATGACAAACCCGGGCCGCACGAGGAGAAGGTGCACGCCGGTGCCGTGCAGGGCGTCGGCCAACCCGCTCGCGAAGCCGTCGAGGCCCGCTTTCGCCGATCCGTAGACGTAGTTCGCCCGCCGGACCCGCACCCCGGCGACCGACGAGAACACCACGAGGCTTCCGCTTCCTTGCTCACGAAGCACATTGGCCACATGCGTCAGCACACTCACGTGAGCCACATAGTCGGTGTGCACGATCGCGACGGCGTGGCCGGCGTCGGCCTCGGCGAGCGCCTGGTCGCCGAGGATCCCGAAGGCGGTGACGACGACATCGAGCGGTCCGTGCTCGGCGACGACCTTCTTGAGGAACGGACCGTGGCCCGCGAGGTCGTCGGCGTCGAACTCGGCGACGTCGACGGTCTCCGCTCCCGCGGCCAGCAGCCGCTCGGACTCCGTGCCGAGGTCCCCGCTCCGTCGCGCGGCCAGCACGATCCGGCGCGCCCCGCCCTTGGCGAGCCGCTCCGCGACCGCGAGGCCGATTTCGCTGCGCCCGCCCAGTACCAGCACCGTTCCGCTCACGAGAAGCAGTCTGCCAGGCGGCTCGTCGCCGCCCGGCAGTGGCACGGTTCACAAACTGCAATTTTGCAGTCTCTGCATCTTTGGGCGTATCGTGGTGCCCATGCCCGAACCCGTCAAAGGTCTCCGCGAGCGCAAGCGGCTGGAAACCCACCGCGCGCTGGCGACCACCGCCGTCCGGCTCGTCGCCGAACGCGGCCTGGACCAGGTGACGGTCGAGGACATCAGCGCGGCGGCGGGGGTCTCACCGCGTACGTTCTTCAACTACTTCGCGTCCAAAGAGGACGCTGTCGTCATCGCGCACGCCGACACCGCCGAGCGGTCACAGCGCACCATTGAACGATTCCTCGCCACACCGAAGGAAGTCAGCGCTCCACGCGCTTTCGTCGATGCGCTGAAGGAGGAATTCGCCCACATCGACGAGAACCGCGAAGAGTGGCTCGGCCGGATGAAGGCGATCCACGAGAACGCCACGCTGCATTCGCGAGCGGTGGCCATGAACCACGACACCGCCGAGCAGACGATCGAGGCGATCGCGCGCCGCGTCGACATGGACTCCAAGGCCGATCTCTACCCGACGTTGCTGCTGTCCGCGCTCGGCGGCGCGGTCAACGCCGCGCTCATCCTCTGGTACCAGCAGGACGGCCGGGTGTCCGCGCTCGATCTGCTGGACGAAGCCGTCGAAACACTTCTCGCCGGGCTCCCGGAGCCCGGCGGCCGCGCGCGCTGACCGCGCCCGGCACCACAGGAACACGAAGGGGGACCACCATGTCCGTATCCACGACCGAACCGCGAGAACCGGACGCACCGCCGGGCGCGATGGGCCGCAAACAGGTCCTCGAAGCCATGTCGGGGCTGATGATGGGCATGTTCGTCGCCATCCTCGCCTCGACGGTGGTCGCGAACGCGCTGCCGCGGATCGTTTCCGAACTCGGCGGCTCGCAGTCCTCCTACACCTGGGTGGTCACCACCGAGCTGCTCGCGATGACCGCGACGGTTCCGCTCTGGGGCAAACTTTCCGACCTGTACAACAAGAAACTGCTGATCCAGCTCTCACTCGGGCTGTTCGTGGTCGGTTCGCTGGTCGCCGGTTTCGCGGGCAACATCGAGCTACTGATCGGCAGCCGGGTCGCGCAGGGCATCGGCGCGGGCGGGCTCACCGCGCTCGCGCAGGTGATCATGGCGGCCATCGTTTCGCCGCGTGAACTCGGTAAGTACTCGGGGATCTTCGGTGCCGTGTTCGCCGTCGGTACCATCGCGGGCCCGCTGATCGGCGGCCTCATGGTGGACACGTCGTGGCTCGGCTGGCGCTGGTGCTTCTTCCTCGGGGTCCCGTTCGCGATCGCCGCGATCCTGCTCCTGCAGCGCACCTTGAACCTGCCGACGATCAAACGTGACGTGAAGGTCGACTACCTCGGCGCGTTCCTGATCATGGCCGGTGTCTCGACGCTGCTGGTGTGGTCCTCGCTGGCCGGGCACCAGTTCGCGTGGGGCTCGTGGTGGACGGCCGGCCTGGTGACCGCCGGTGTGGTCATCCTCGCCCTCGCCGTCTACGTCGAGTCGAAGGTGGCAGAGCCGATCTTGCCGCTGAGCCTGTTCCGCAACCACACGGTCACCCTGACCACCCTCGCGAGCTTCCTCGTCGGTGTCGCGATGTTCGGCGGGACGGTGTTCCTTTCGCAGTACTTCCAGCTGTCGCTCGGCAAGTCGCCGACGGTGGCCGGGCTGCTGAGCCTGCCGATGATCTTCGGCCTCCTCGTCTCCTCGACGGTCTCGGGCCAGCTGATCAGCCGGACGGGCAAGTGGAAGAGCCACCTGCTGCTCGGCTCGGTGCTGATGACCGCGGGCCTCGCCCTGCTGGGGACGCTCGACGCCCACACGAACCTCGTCGTGCTCAGCGCGTTCATGGTGGTGCTCGGGGTCGGCGTCGGCATGCTGATGCAGAACCTGGTCCTGGTGGCGCAGAACGACGTCGACGCGCACGACCTCGGCACGGCGACCTCCACGCTGTCGTTCTTCCGCAGCCTCGGCGGCTCCATCGGGGTGAGCGCGCTGGGCGCGGTGCTCGCGAACCGGGTCGTCGCGCTGATGAGCGAGAAGCTCGGGCCGCTGCCCGGTGGCGGCGAGGGTGGCGCGGTGCCGAACATCGCCACGCTGCCCGAGCCGGTCGCGAACGTCGTCCGCGAGGCCTACGGGGACGCGACCAGCGAGTTGTTCCTGATCAGCGCGCCGATCGCGCTGCTGGTCGTCGTCGCCGTCGCCTTCCTCAAGCACAAGCCGCTCAAGACCCAGTCGGGTAACGAGCGGCTGGCCGAGGAGACCGTCGCCTGACCACCACGACAGAGGGGCCCGGTTCGCCGAACCGGGCCCCTCTTTTTTCGCGCGCGAAGAACACGATGGAAATTCGGTAACGCGATCAAGTGGTTTCAGGCGGCACTGCCGACGCGAATCAGGCGGCGCCGTTCGCTGCCGGTCAGCCCACCGAAAACGCCATCGGTCAACCCGTTGTCGACGGCGTAGGCCAGACAGGCGGAAATGACCGGGCACCGTGCGCAAACGGCCCTCGCCCTCGCCGCCTGCCGTGCACCGGGACCGGTTTCGGTGACCGGGAAGAACAGTTCGGGATCCTCACCGCGGCAAGCGGCCTCACCGAGGTCGCTTGCCGCCATTCTCGTTTCCATTTTCCTATCACCTCCTCTTTTCCCGATTTTCCCTTCCTCGTCAAACGACTTCTCCCTCGATGCGGGGTATCCACCCGGGCGCTCCGCGCAAACATCACCTTGACCGAATCGTTACACTCAGCGGCCCGCTCACTGCACCTGTCCTGTGAGGGCATTCGCGTCAGGCGGCTGAGAGCGGTGAGTGCGGGTGATGGGCCACGACGGGTTCGACGAGTTCTTCCACGCCGAATTTCCGCTGCTCACCGGCTTTCTCTGCAAGGCGGGCCACGCTCTGGACCCGGCCCGGGACGCGGCGGCCGAAGCGATGCTCAACGCCTACGAGGACTGGCAGAGCATCACCCAGCCGGAATCGTGGGTCCGCCGCGTCGGGCAGCGGCGTGCGAAGGAGCAGACCGCGGTCCGGGGCGACTGGGCCTTCGCCGACGCCGGCCGGGAGGACAAGCTCACCGTTCTCGCCGATGAGGCGTCGTCCATCCTGACCATGCTGGGGCGGCTGCCGAAACGCCAGCAGCTCGGCATGGCCTGGTCACTGGACGGCTACACGTCGCGGGAGATCGCCGGGGTGCTCGGGATCGCGGAGGAGGCCGTCAGCGCGACACTGCGTCACGCGCGCGGCCGGCTGGCGGAGCACGACCCCGAGTTCGTCGACCATCTGGACAGCGCGAACGCCGCCTTCATCGACGCGCTGCGGATGGGGCTCGACGCCGACGACACCCTGTCCCGGATCAAGAACCGCGCGATGATCAGGGAACTCGCACTGGTGGAGCCGGGTAAGGCCGAGCCGGAACAGGTGACGGCGTCACGCTGGTACACCCTCGACGAGCCCGTCGCCGCCGCCGGACGAGGTGACCGGCGGGCGCTGGACCACTTGCTGGCCACCATCCGCCCGCTCGTGATCCGATATTGCCGGGCGCGGATCGGCAGACAGGAACGGACGTACGCCTCCGCGGACGACGTCGCGCAGGAGGTCTGCGTGGCGATCCTCCGCGCGCTGCCCACCTACCGCGAACGCGGACGGCCGTTCCTCGCCTTCGTCTACGGCATCGCCCAGCACAAGGTCGCCGACGCCCGCCGCGCCGCCGCCCGCAACCGCACCGAACCCGTCGCCGAAGTCCCCGACGGCGTCTCCGATTCCGCCGGCCCGGAACAACACGCGCTGCACAACGAATTGAGCGACCGGATGGGCGAACTGCTCCGGATCCTGCCGGACAAGCAGCGGGAGATCGTCGTATTGCGGATCGTCGTCGGCCTTTCCGCGGAGGAGACCGCCGGCGTGGTCGGCTCGACCGCCGGTGCCGTGCGAGTGGCGCAGCACCGGGCTTTGACGCGGCTGCGCAAGATTCTCACGGAAGACTGGTGAGATCCGCGGATGCCTGATCGTTACGCCGTTTTCGTAACGCTCGGCCGATCGATTCCCGCGTAACACGGGAATACGTCACGCCGATCTCCACGCGAAGACATGCGAAAGGATCATCGTGACAACTCCCTCGCCGTACCCCTACCAAGCGGCACCTGTCGCCGCGCCTCCACGCAACGGATTGGGCACCGCGGGGTTCGTTCTCGGCCTCGTCGGGCTGCTGTTCTCCCCGATTCCGTTCGTCGGCGTCATCGCCTGGCCACTCGTCATCGTCGGGCTCATCCTCGCCGGAATCGGTTTCTCGCGCGCCAAAAGCGGCGTCGCGACCAATAAAGGTCTCGCGCTGACCGGCATCATCCTGTCGGCTGTCGGCCTGGTCATCTGCATTCTCTGGACCGTCGTGTTCGGCAAGGCCGTGGTGGACGCGGCGAACTCGATCCCGACAACGCCGATCTCGGCACCTGGCGCACCGCTCGGCAACGACGCGGGAACGTCGGCGCCCGGGCAGCCCGCCAAAGAGCAGGCCGCGGAGCACACGGTGGTCTACCGGGTGACCGGTACCGGCGGCGCCAAGGCGGGCAACATCACCTACACGACCGACGGAATGACCACCTCCAACCAGGAAGCCGACGTCAAGCTCCCGTGGGAGAAGACGATCAAGTTGCCGGGCGGCGAGGCCCTGCAGATGGTGAGCATCCTGGCGCAGGGCAGCGGCAAGGGTGCGATCAAGGTGACCATCGAGGTCGACGGCAAGCTCGTGAAGGAAGCCAGTGCCGAGAAATACGGCGTCGCGCACGCGAACGAGAACATCGGCTCCCTCGGCAACTGAGCCGACGGCGCAAGCCCTTTCTCGGCACGTATGTCCCGATGCCAGGGTGCAGAAGCCCCGTCTCACCTGGTCGGAACACGTGGTCTGGACGTGTCGCGAAAGCCACTTTCGGGACGCCTGATGTCCCGAAAGTGGCTTTCGCGACGCTCAGGCTGCGCGCCCTGGTGAGCGAGGAACACCTCGCCTCGCACTAGTGTCCTGCAAGTCATGTTCGCGGTCCCCCGCTCCCTTTCCACAGGTCAGCAGGACACGGCCTAGTCACGGACGGCAGCGTTCCGCGGTCGCCGCGGCCGTCTTCAGTTCGGGTGCCCCGAGGATGGCCGCGACCGGATCGAGCGCGCTGTGCGTGTCCTTCTGGGCGGAGATGAGTCCTTCGACCGCACGGGCTTGCGCCGCGGTGTCGTTCTTCCCCGCCGCGTCCAGATCGGCCTTCGCTTTCACGGTCTTGTCGCGTGCCGAGGTGTACTTTCCCAGAAAGTCCTTCTTCGCCGTCTCTCCGGCCGGGACCGGCGCGGCGGGCAGTGAGTTGAGGCCGTCGACGGTCTTGCTCAGAATGGTCGCGTAGTGCCCGAGCTGGTCGCTCGTGCTCTTCTTGATGGCCTCGACGGTGTCGCCGGTCGCCGAGGTCATCTTGTTGTTGCCTTCGATGAAATCCTTGACCGCGCCGCAGAATCCGTTCATCCAGGCCACCGCCACGGCCGATTCCGCGAGGGACGGCGACGGCGACACCTGTGCCGCCGCCGGGCCCGGAGCGCAACCGGCCAGTACCGTCGCGGCCAGCGCGATCCCCGCCGCGCCCAGGATCCCGGTCGTCGTCTTGTGGGCTGCGCACATGTTCGTTTCCCCTCTCTTCCGGCAGGTTTTCCGGCCGGCGCGAGGACTTTGACATGGCCGAACACGCGGAGTCTGCGTCATCTGACTCAGAACGGAAGCTCCGCGCTCGAACTCGTAACGTTCGAGGCACGGCGGCCGGATGGCGTAACGAGGCGCGGACAGGAGGCGAGTACCGCATTACCCCTGTTCGCTTCGAGGACGACCAGCCGAAGAGGAAGCACCATGGCCATCAAGATCATCGCAGCCCGGCTCGAAGGTGGGAAGTTCCACGAAAGCATCACGAAACTGCGTTGGATCAATCCCGGCAGCGGCGAAACCGGCGAGAGTTTCGTTTCGGCGATCGTGGCGTGGATCGAGGACGACGACGGCAAGGCCTACGTGGACGAGGGAATCCACCGGGTCGCCGTGGAGATCCTCAAGCTGACCTTCGGCCCGAAATTCCTGCGCACGCGGGCGGACGGGATCTGGAAGAACAACCTGCTGGAGCTGCCCCGTTTCTGAAGCGGGAGCGTCCACAAAGGATAGATGAGCCACTTTTCCGGCGGCATCATCTCGAAGTCCTCACGCCCGCGCTGGACCTGCCTATCGATCACGGAGCCGACCTCAGTGGCCGACTCCACGAGCCGCTACAGGTGGCTTCGTCAACGGCTGGCAGCGCACCGGCGCGTTACCCCACTGCCGGACCGGGCACCGCGGCCCAAGATCGCACCAGGATGATCGAGGTCAGATCGACAGGAGTAATACGTGATTGTGACCAGTTCCCCGGATGGCTTCATGCTCGGCATGATCGCGATCGTCGCGCTACTCGCCATTGCAGTGATCCTGCTGGCGTACATCGCGTTCAAGCTCAGCGGTCGAAGCTGAACTCAACAGCACCGTGCGGTAATGCTCGCCGAAACCGGTGTGGATGAAGACGAGCCGCGATCAGCCTCGCGGCATGACCAGCACGGCCGCGGAGGCCGGCGAACCTGCCGCCGATCACTGACCGTGCAACTGGCCGCCAGCGGGGATCGAACTGCCGTACGCAAGTGGCCGTCCACGGGGAAGTCCGGCTGGCCACTGAAAACCGACCGCAGAATTGCTCGCGATGGCGATCCTCGAACGTTCCTTGCGGTTCCGTGAGCACCGCGCTGTCCCGCACCGCCGTTGATGATCAGCCCAGCCCGGCCGTTCTCCACCGCCGAGCCCGCGATCAGATCGCCGGTCAGCGCGGTGTGCGGTGAACCGCCACCGTGCGCACCGGACCGGAAACCCGCCAGTGCCCGCCAAATTCGCGGAACTGCGTGTCACACACGAGGAACCGCTCGCCGTGTTCGTCGGCGGTGAAGCCGTCCTCACTGGTGGTGCGCCCCTTCTTCACGAAGTCTGGGAGAACACGCCCAGTTTGCGCTACGGTACTCGCTGCTGACATCGCGCCAGGCGCGATGTGACGTCCGTCCCCGCCGTTGTGGAGCTGCGCACATGCCGTCCTGTCCCGGGCCCGCCCGAATGCTCATCGCCCGGCAGCGCGGCCGCGGCCCCGGCGCGGACCTGGTGCGGCTCCCTGCGATCGCCTAGCCGGCTGGTCGGTCCCCGCTCAGCTGACCGTGAGGATTTCATGGAATACACCCTGCTGCTGGCAGGCTTGATCTGTCTGTTGTTGCTCGCCATCGCGCTCGCCGTGCTGCTGCTCCGGCAGCGCAACGTCACCACCACCGTCGGCCGGTACCGAGATGCCGCCGTCGCCGAGTTGAACGCGCGCGAAGCCGAGGAGCGCCACCTGCGCGAGGTGCGGCTCCCGGCGATCGTGGAGTCGCTGGCGAATCCGTCGGTGACCGTGCCGGGCCCGCTGCGCGGCAACGGCGACGGCGATCCGCACCGCGCGGTGCTCGAAACGATCACCGAACTGCTCGCCAAGACCCGCCGCGATTCCGCCGATTCCGCCGCCGCGACCCTGCGCGCGATGATGCGCACGGTGCAGAACCTCGCCGGTGAGCAGCAGGTGCTGATCTCGGCGATGGAGGACCGGCACGACGATCCGTCCGTGCTCCAGGGGCTGCTCGGCCTCGACCACGCGAACTCGCAGCTGGGCCGCCGCGCGCAGGCGACCGCGGTGCTCTGCGGTTCGTGGCCCGGTCTGCAGCGCTCGGCCGCCACGCTGACCGACGTGGCCCGTGGCGCCACCGGCCGCATCCGCGACTACGCGCGCGTCCAGATCCCCGCGCCGTCGGACACCGCCGTGGTCAGCCAGGCGGTGGAGCCGGTGGTGCTTGCGGTGGCCGAACTGCTGGACAACGGCGCCCGCCACTCCCAGCCCGGCTCCCCGGTGCAGGTCACCTTCCAGCAGGCGCACAACGGCCTCGCCATCATCATCGACGACGCCGGTGTCGGCATGACGGTGGAAGCGGTGCAGCGTGCGTCCTGGCTGCTCGGCGGCCACGGCGGCCAGGACATCGCCGCGCTCGGGGTGCCGCCGCGCATCGGGTTCGCGGTGATCGGCGCGCTCGCCAACCGGTACGGGTTCCGTGTCTCGGTGGACACCCGGTCGCCCTATGGCGGGGTGCGCGCGGTGCTGTTCCTGCCGACGGAACTGCTCACCAGGATCACCACGCCGAGCCCGTCCCCGGCCGTGCTCACCCCGGCCCCACGAACCGAAACCCCCGAAATGGCCGCTACGCCCGAACCAGCGCGGCCTGCCGAGCCTGAGGCCGCTTCCCCGGTGAAGACCACGGATCTGGGCACCACCGCCCACGGCCTGCCCCGGCGCCGCCGCCGCACGGTGGCCGCCACCCAGGCGCCGGAGCCTGCCGCTCCGGCGCCCGGCTCGAACCCGGTCGCCACCGCCGCGGCCTGGCAACGCGGAACGCGTCGCGGCCGCGCCACTTCCACCGACCTCGAAAGGGATGCCCAGTGAGCACGAACACCGACGCGACCACCAACCGGCTCGGCTGGATGCTCGACCAGGCCCTGCAGATGCCGGAGACGCTCTACGCCGTGCTGCTCTCCGCCGACGGCCTGCTGATGGCCCATTCCGAGGGCATCAGCCGTGACGACGCCGAGCGCACCGCCGCCGCGGTGTCCGGGCTGCAGTCGCTCGCCCGCGCCACCGGCGAGTTCTGCCGCCGGCCCGCCGAGCAGTGGCGGCAGACGCTGATCGAGTTCGACGACGGATTCGTCTTCCTCACCGCCGCCGGCCAGGGCGCCTACGTGGCGGTGTCCACCACCGGCAAGGTCGACGTCGAAGGCGTCTCCTCCCGCATGCAGGAGCTGGTGCAGAGGCTCGGCCAGGAACTGACCGCGCCGCCGCGCTTCCCGGCCGCCGGAGGCTCCCGGGCATGACCCCGAACCGGCGCGAGCAGGCTTTGGTGCGGCCGCACGTGGTCACCGAGGGCCGCGCCCACCCGACCCGCAACACGCTTGACGTGGCCACCGTCGTTTCCGCCACTTGGGCGCCGATGGCCGGGCTGAGCCCGGAGAAGCGGCGGGTGATGGAGCTCTGCCGGGGCGGCGCGCTGGCTGTGGCCGAGGTGGCCGCACACCTGAACCTGCCGACCAGCGTGACCAAAGTGCTGTTGTCCGACCTGCTCGATTCCGGTCACATCGAAGCCCGCGCCGCCGTGCGCCAGGCCGATGTCCCCGACCACCTACTCCTGCAGAAGGTACTCGATGGCCTCCGTGCTCTCACCTGACGGCTACGTCCCTGCCACCGTCCGGACCTCGGTGAAGATTCTGGTGGTAGGGCCGTTCGCGGTCGGCAAGACCACCTACGTCGGCACGCTGTCCGAAATCCGCCCGCTGCGCACCGAGGAAACGATGACGCAGGCCGGTGCGCTGGTGGACGACCTGTCCGGGGTGCGCGGCAAGAACACCACCACGGTCGCGATGGACTTCGGCAGGCTGACCATCGGCGACGACGTGGTGCTCTACCTGTTCGGCGCGCCTGGCCAGCAGCGGTTCACGCAGATGTGGAAGGACCTCGCCTACGGGGCACTGGGCGCGCTGGTGCTGGTGGACCCCACCCGGCTCGAAGAGTCCTTCGACGTGATGGGTCTGCTGGAGGAACTGGGCCTGCCGTACGCGGTGGCCGTCAACCAGTTCGACGGCGCCCCGAGATTTCCCGAAGCCGAGCTTCGCGAAGCACTGGACCTGCTTCCCGAAACCCGCCTGGTCAGCTGCGACGCCCGCGATCGCGGGTCGTCCGCGCAGGCGCTGATCAGCCTTGTCGACTATCTCTTCGACCCCATCCGCCAGGAGCATTCGTGAGCACTCCCGCCGCCGGACCACCACCCGGCTGCCCCGCGCACGCCGAGCGCGCCCGCCTCTACGACGAAGAATTCGCCCGCGATCCCGCCGGTGTCTACGCGAAGATGCGGGCCGCGCACGGACCCGTCGCGCCCGTCGAACTCGCGCCTGGCGTGAACGCCACCCTGGTCCTCGGTTACGAAGCCGCACTGGAAGTGCTGCGCGCGCCGTCGACCTTTCCCCGCGACCCCCGGCGCTGGCAGCAGAACCAGCCCGAGGACAACCCGGTCATGCCGATGATGGGCTACCGCCCCAACTGCCTGTTCACCGACGGCGCGGTGCACGCGCGCCTGCGCAGCGCGGTCACCGGCAGCCTGGCGCGGCTCAACCCGCACGCGCTGCGCGATTACGTCGAGCAGACCGCGCGCGAGCTGATCGCCCGATTTTCCGCCGAGGGCAAGGGAGATCTGCTCACCGACTACGCGACCACGTTGTCGCTGCAGGTGTTCAACCACCTCTTCGGCTGCCCGCCTGCGCTCGGAGACCGGCTGGTGGCCGGGATGCGCGGCATCTTCGACATGGTCGATCCCGAGCGTGCCAACGCCGAGCTGACCTCGAGCATGCTCGAACTGCTCGCGCTCAAGCGGGCGCAGCCGGGCCAGGACGTGCCGTCGTGGATGATGGCGCACCCGGCGCGGCTGACCGACGAGGAGATGCTGCACCAGCTGGTGCTGCTGATGGGCGCGGGCACCGAGCCGCAGCAGAACCTGATCGCCAACGGGGTGCGGCTGCTGCTGGTCGACGACCGCTTCGCCGGTGACCTGGCCGGCGGCAGCCTGCACGTGGAGGACGCGCTCGAGGAGATCCTCTGGGGCGACCCGCCGATGGCCAACTATTCCGCCGCTTACCCGTGGCCAGGGGTCGACTTCATGGGCACCCACCTGCCCGCCGCCGAACCGGTGGTCATCAGCTTCGCCGCCGCCAACACCGATCCCGCGCTGCGTGCCGAGCAGCGGGTGGGCAACCGGGCGCACATCGCCTGGGGCGCCGGTGTGCATTCCTGCCCCGCGCAGGGCCCGGCCAGGCTGATCGCCACCACCGCCATCGAAACCCTGCTCGACGCGCTGCCCGATCTGCGCCTCGCCGTGCCGGAGGACCAGCTGCAGTGGCGGCCAGGCCCGTTCCACCGCGCGCTCGCCGCGCTGCCCGTGCTGTTCACCCCCGTCGTTCCCACCCCAGTTCCGTCCACCGAACCGACTGGAGAGCACCGTTGGAATCCGCCGCACCCCGCCCCCTCGTCCTCGACCCCACCGGCGCCGACATCCACGCCGAGAACGCCGAACTCCGCGCCCGCGGCACCACGACGCTGGTGGAGCTCCCTGGCCAGGTGGTGGCGTGGTCAGTAACCGATCCGGAACTGCTCAAGCGCCTGCTCGGTGACCAGCGGGTGTCGAAGGACCCGCGGCAGCACTGGACCGCGTGGCGGGAGGGCACGGTACCCGCGGACTGGCCGCTGATGATCTGGGTGGCCGTGCAGAACATGTTCACCGCCTACGGTGGCGAGCACCGGCGGCTGCGGTCCTTGGTGTCCAAGGCGTTCACCTTCCGTCGCACCGAGGCACTGCGGCCGTGGGTCGAGGAGATCACCGGCGGCCTGCTCGACCGGATCGAGGGCGCCGACGGGGTCGTGGATCTGCGCGAGCACTTCGCCTACCCGCTGCCGATCGAGGTGATCTGCCAGCTGTTCGGCGTGCCCGACGAGCACCGCGCCGATCTGCGCAAGGCGGTCGACGGGGTGTTCAACACCACCGCCACCCCGGAAGAGGCGGCGGCCAACGGCGAGCAGATGTACCGGATCCTCGGCGAACTGGTGGCGCTGCGGCGCGCCGTGCCGGGCGACGACCTGACCAGCGGCCTGATCGCGGCACGCGACGAGGACGGTTCCTCGTTGCAGGAAGCCGAACTCGTCGACACGCTGATCCTGATGATCTCGGCAGGGCACGAGACCACGGTCAACCTGCTCGACCACGCGATCACCGCGTTGCTGACCCATCCGGAGCAGCTGCGCCAGGTACTCGACGGCGAGTACGGATGGGGCGACGTCATCGACGAAACGCTGCGCTGGCAGGCACCCGTCGCGCACCTCCCGCTCCGGTACGCGGTCGAAGACATCGTTGTCAACGACGAGGTGACGATCAAGCGGGGCGAGGCGATCCTGGCTTCGTACGCGGCCGCGGGCCGCGCGCCGGAGTTCGGCGACAACCCGGAGGAGTTCGACCTTTCGCGGACGAACAAGAGCCACCTCTCGTTCGGGCACGGGGTGCACTTCTGCCTCGGCGCCCCGCTGGCCAGGGTGGAGGCGGAGATCGCGCTGCCGGCGTTGTTCGCGCGCTTCCCGAAGCTGGCACTGGCGGTCGAACCGGCGGAGCTGGAGCCGACGGCGTCCTTCATCTCCAACGGGCACCGCGTCCTTCCGGTCACCCTGGGCTGAATTCGGGTAGCTCGCGGTCTGGACCCGGTGAAACGCTGCCGGCCGGGAGCATTCCGGCCGGCAGCGTCCTGATGGTGGCGGTAGGGGTGGTCGAACTCGTGCGCGCCAAACGGCGCAAACGGGCGGGCACCCCGCTCACCGCGAGGTTCTACGGCACCGAACGCCGTGAACTCGAGCACCGGGCCGCCGTCGAAATGTCCTCACCGGACCGTTCGGCGAAACCCAGTGGCCCGGCTGATCGGTCCCGGCGAGCGCTCCCGTCCGGTCGCCGGCCCCGGTTCGGGCATGACTTTCACAGTCAAAGCGGGCCTGCTGGACGTGGGTGTGCAGCGGCCACACCGGCGTTTCCCAGCCGAATCCGCAGTGGGGATTCCGCCCGGTCAAACGGTTTCCGCTCATCGGCGAGCACACCGTCGCCGCGCTGGTGGAACTCGTGCCCGACACGGTGAACGCGGCGGAAGTACTGGTGGCGGCCGAACTCGAGCACCGCAGCTGGGAGGCCAGGGCCGCGCCAGAGCCTGGCCGCGGACCATCTCGTTGCATTCCACACCGCCCGAGGTGAGATCGTGTGCGCTGACGCGGCTGCTTCCGGATTGCCTGCCTGGTGAAAGGGTGTAGTCGACGGCCATGCTCAAGGGGCCGCACCGGCACAGATGGCGTCAGCGCGAGACCACCTCTACGCCTTGTGACCTGGTTGCAGGCACACGTGTCGCCGACCAGGACCGAACGAGTGAACAGGAGCGGGGATGACCGACGATGTGGCCGGCCAAGTGATCAAGGCCGAGCAGGATCGGATCCGATGTCTCCTCGACGTGGATCGCGGCACCTACGACCGCTTGCACGCCGCGGAGTACCGGTTGTGCAACCCGACCGGCACCGTGTGGACGAAGGCCGAATACCTGGATCTCCTCACCACCGGGCGGGTCGCCTACCGGGAACTGGGGCTGACCGGCGACGTGGACGCCATCGTCGGCACCGACGTCGTCGTCCTCCGCTACCGGTGCGTCATCGAACTCACCGTCGACGGCGCGGACATCCCGCGGCACGAGGCCTGGCACACCGACGTCTACACCCATGCCGGCGGCACGTGGCGTTGTGTCTGGTCACAAGCCACCGGCATCATGGACCTTCCGTCGGCCGCACCCTGATCCAGCACGAGGAAGGCGCGGAGCGAACGAAAGCACCATAGGTTCTCGCCGCTCGTGACATGTCGATCTTGTGCGACCTGGGAGACGGCTTCGCGACGTGGCCGAGTACAAAACCTGGTCCGGCAACGCTTCCACGACAGCGAGGTCGCGGGAAGCTGCAGTGGCTTCACCATGGCAGGAGCAAGCTGTGGTTTCGATGCGGCTTCGACTGTTCCTGCCACCGAGCCGGAGCGTGAAGACGATCAGCGGTTGGACCGTTCACTTTGAAGAGAGTTGAGCGATGGGGTCCGGGACGCGTTGGGCTGGCCGCCGATCTGGCGGTTGGAGGACACGATCACGGCCTGCGCGGATTTGCTGGCGGCTGCCCGAACCCAGGAGCCGCAGGTCATCTACTTGATCCGCTGCTTCACAACCTCGGCGTCCAGCGACTCGTTGTTGCCGGCTTGCAGACGAACGTGTGCGTCGAAGCCACTGCCCGAGCCGCGCTGGCCCGCGACTTCGAGGCGCCGTGCCCAGTGACGCGGTATCAACCGACGGCCCCGTGTTCGGGGTCTTCGCGGCTTTCGCGGCTTCTGCTCGGTCGGGCAGGGACGGCACCGCCCGCCTGTCAGAGTCGCTCACTCGCGCTACCACGAACGATGCGGTGGTGGAGTCGCGAGAGCGGTTCGATGCGCTTCACGCGAAGCTGCGTAGTGATTTTGAGCAGGTCGCCCTGATTGGTACACCGAATGTGATCCAAGCGGGCCGTGACATGGTCCGTGGCGCGGGCCGTGACCCGGGCGATGGAGTTGACCCGAAGCCTTAGTCCTTTGTGGTCTCCCCCAACGCACTCACATGCCGATGAGCGTGTGACTGTGCTATCGAAAGAATGGGGTGTCGGGGAAGCCCATGTCACGCATCTTCTCGGCCGAGAAGACGACCATGATCTCGTCGCCCCCAACGAATACACGCTGCCACTCCGGCGGCTCCGGCATGGCAGCGACAAACCACACCGCTCCCGCGGCGAAGTCGAGACGCACAGCCATCGGCACGTCCACAGCGCGCGCGGGCTCGACGACACTGCCATCGGCTCGCCTGCCCGGTCCCAGTTCCAGTCGCTCCCAATGAACGGCGGTCTCGCGGATCGGCGTCCGCAGGTATCGGTCCCACGGGCTCCCGGAACCGGCATCGGGCCCGATGCGCTCCGGGCCCTCTTCATCCAAGATGAGATGGTCTTCGATCCGGCCGTCGAGGACTTCGACCCCGTAGCTGTAGAAGGTGTCGGTCCAGGTGATGGTCACCGGCCCCGTGTCGGTGCCGAGTCCGACGCCCATGACAGCGTGATGCCAGTTGCCGTAGTCCCATCGCGCGGGTTCGGAGGCGAAGTTGTGGACATCCCAGTAGTCCACCGCCAAGAGCCGGCGGCCCCGAAGTGCGCACAGCCTTGCCTCGAAACGCGCACGCAGATCGTCAACCTCGTCCGTCGGTTTCACGGCGATGATCCTTCCCGGTTATCCGGTGAGACGCAGCAGTCACCGAGCGTCCGGTCATGCCGCTATGAGGACCTCCGGGCATGCGGCTGGACCAGCCCGCACCTAAACCGTGGACGTCACTGACCTTCTGCTCGAGATCACGCCCAGCCGACCTGCGACCGCACCCAGCTTGTCGAACTGTGGAAGCAAAGAACTCCGGAACTGCTGGAGTTCCCCCACTGCAGCGGTTGGGACGAGAAAGCAGAAAGGCTGCTACGCCACCAACCGGCTCCGCTGAGCAATTCTTCCTACTATCGGCACACCGGAGCAAACGGAGCCCAACCGCGTTTAACGCCAAGGCGAAATTGCCGCCGAAGGACCGACATCCCTGCAGGTGGCAACGAGATCGACGTGGTGGGCCGGGTCGGGCTCGAACCGACGGCCAAGGGATTATGAGTCCCCTGCTCTAACCAACTGAGCTACCGGCCCCAAGAGTGACCTGACACCTCCGCGGGAGCCGCCCCAGCCCGAACAGCGGGTTTGCGAACGCACAGAAGTCCCAGTTCGCTCCAAGTTATCACAGCGCTCACCTGCCACGATCGCCTAGGCCGAACAGCTGGTTTCCGGCACACGACGGGGTCCGCTCGTCTAGGTTGCAGGGACCAACGCCGTGCGGCTCACCGCCCGGGACACGCTGACCATCGGGATGGGCCTGGGGTATCAAGCCCATCGGACAGGGAGGCGCTCGTGGCGAACCCTGTCGCCATCGGGCTCGGTGTCGTGGTCGTCATCGGCGTCGTGTTGTCACTGAGGGCGAGCATCCGGGCACTGCGGCGAGCCGGTCTCCGTATCGACGCGATCTTCTCCGACGAATTGGACGACCGGCCGCCGCGGTAGCCGATTTACGGTCCTGTTTGGACGGTCAGTTGCCCAGTCCCGATCCGCCGCCCGGTGGCGAACCGCCCGTCGTGGTCGGATCAACCGGCGTGGGCGTCGCTGTCGTTGTCGGATACGTCGGCGTAGTCGGTTGCACCGTCGTGCGCGGGGTGCTCTTCGTCGACGTGGGCGTCACCGGCGCCCCGCCATAGGCCGCGAAGCTGAACCAGATCGCCCCACCGGCCTTCGGCGTGGTCTGGTTGAACATCGCCCGCACCTGGAAGGTCGTCGCCGTGTACGAACCCTGCACCGTGTTCAGCATGTACGCGTTGAACTGTCCCGGCGTGTTCGCCGAGACGACCACCGCCGCCGGGACGGTCCCCAACGCGTGCTGCACGGTGCACATCCCGGCGCCATCGGTCACGCACGACGCCTCCGCGGCCTGCACGCTCGGTGCCGGCGACGGGCCGACGGCGCCGGACGTCCCGGCGAGCACCGTGCCCCCGGCGGCGGCGACGGCCAGCCCGGCGACGGCGAGCGCGGCCTTCTCCCTGGTCCTCATGTTCGTCCTCCCTCTGTTCCCCCCAACAGCAGGGGTCGGACGCCGCGTCGCGATCGTTACGCCACGCCGAGCCGCCGCAGCGCCGGCCGCCACCGGTTCCCGCCGGTGGCCAGCCCCAGCGCCACCAGGCCCGCGCAGTACTTGCTCACCGACTGCTCGCGGATACGCAGTTTCGCCAACGCTTCGGTGACGCTGTTGCGTTCGGAGGCCGACTTCACCTCCAGCAGCACCAGGTCGCCCCCGGCGGCCAGGCTCCGCGGCCCGGACCGCCAGACGAGTGACGTGTCGCAGGTGATGCGCGCGTCGGCGGTGACGAGGGTGGTTCGCCGGTAGTCGGTGATCAGCGCTGGGGTCAGCGGCCGGGGCGCGGGGCGGCCGTAGGCGGCGGTGAGGGCGTCGTCGAGGAACGTCAGCGCGGGCACGGTCAGGCCGTGCGCCGCCTCGGCCGGATGCGGGCGGCGGACCTTGACCGTTTCGTCGCGCCGTCCGCTGACCTTGAGCTCGCAGTAGGTGTCGGCCGAGTCGGTGTAGGTGCGTGTGCGGATCTTGAACCGGCGCCGCCGGTCCTGCCGGTGCGCCCGGAAGATCGCCAGATCCGGGGTGTCGAAATAGGTCGACGAGTAGCCGAACACGCGTTGCCCGTCGATCTCCAGACAGCGCGGTGACGCCCCCAGCGCCTCGGTGACGGCCAGGAAGTCGTTGAGCTTCAGGACGTATTTGCGGTCCGTCCGGCTCATCAGCCCGCTCGTGGCGACGACTTCCGCGAGCGACAGCGAAGGGAGTCCCTTGGCCACCGCGGCGACGGTGGCCGTTCCGCGCCCGCTCACCGGTGCCCCGCCGGGGCGCCGTGGACGACCGCGGCGGCGTCCGGCCGGAAGCGGACGTCGACGACGGTGACCTCGCGGACATAGTCCACTTCGGACACACTGTGCCGTACGACCGTTCCGCCGAGGCGCGCCCGCAGTTCCATCAGCATCGTCTGTTCGTCGGGGTACACGGTGTCGAGTACGACCGTCCGCCGCTGCGGACCGCGGGTGCGCGCCGGGTGGTCGGCGACGTACATGACGGCGAGCAGCAGGACGTTGAAGACGGCGACGATCCGCCAGTCCGCGGACGGCAGCCCGTTCACCAGACCCAGTACCAGCGCGACGAAGTAGTACGCGACCTCCTGCTGGCTGATCGAATCGGACCGCAGCCGGATGATCGACAGTACCCCGAACAGGCCGAGCCCGAGCGCGCTCGCGGTCGACACGGAAAGCAGCACGGCGACCGAAACGCAGACGCCGACGTTCAACGCGAGGTACGCGCAGGCGAGGTCACCGCGGTGATGACGACGAGCGTAGATGCCGTAGGCGAGGATCACGGCGGCGACGAGGTCGACGGCGAGATGAAGCAGTGTCGTGGTCATGGAAACCACTGTGCCGCCGGAAGAAGAGACCGTCGTGAGAGCATGATGAGAACCGTCTCATCAGGACTCACCGAGCCGGTATCCCATCCCCCGCACGGTTTCGATCCGCTCGGCGCCGATCTTCGCGCGCAGGTACCGGATGTAGACGTCCACCACGTTCGATCCGGGATCGAAGTCGAAACCCCAGACCCCGCCGAGCAATTGCTCGCGGGAGAGCACCTGGCCGCGGTTGCGCAGTAACGTTTCCAGCAGCGCGAACTCGCGGGCGGTGAGGTCCTTCTCCTCCCCCGCGACCGAAACCTTCCGCGTGCGCAGGTCGAGCGAGAGCTCCCCGGCGCGCAGCACCGCCGGTTCGGCTTCGGGATTTCCCCGTAGCCGCAACCGGATCCGCGCCAGCAGTTCCTCGAACGCGAAGGGTTTGGCCAGATAGTCGTCGGCGCCGCCGGACAGTCCGGCGACCCGGTCGACGACGCTGTCCCGCGCGGTCAGGATGATCACCGGCACCGTCCGGCCCGCCGCGCGCAGGGCCCGCAGCAGATCCGAACCGTCGAGGTCCGGCAGCCCGAGGTCGAGGACGACCAGATCGTGCGCGCCGGTCAACGCCTCGGTCAGCCCTTCGGCGCCGGTCTTGACCCAGCGGGTCGCGAAACCCTGCGCCCGCAACCCTTTCTCGACGAACGCGCCGATCCGGGCGGAGTCCTCCACCACCAGCACACTGGTCACCGGTCCACACCTTCCGCGACGGGGATCTCGATGGTGAATCGCGCGCCTTCGCCGGGCGCGGTGTCGAGCAGGACTCGGCCGCCGTGAGCCTCGGCGATCGCGGCGACGATCGCCAGGCCGAGCCCGGCCCCGTCGTCTCCGCTGGAGTTGCTGCCGCGTTTGAAACGTTCGAAGATCCGGCTCCGCGAATCGGGCGGGACACCCTCGCCGGTGTCGCGGACCCAGAGCCGCGCCGTCGTCGCGGTCACTTCCGAGCCGAGGGCGATCTCCTGACCCGGCGAAGTGTGCCGGACGGCGTTGGAGACCAGTTGCAGCAAGGCCTGCGCGAGGCGCTGACCGTCCGCGCGGACGGTCAGCTCGGCGACCGCGTCCAGCCGCCAGGCGCGGTCGGCCAGCGGTCGGGATTTGGCGAGGGTCTCGACGGTGAGGTCGGCGAGGTCGGTGTCGCCGGGCGCGAGGAAGTCGGGGCTGCCGGATTTCGCGAGGATCAGCAGGTCGTCGACGATCCGTTGCATCCGCCCGAGTTCGTCGAGGACCAGATGCCGGGTGGCCGCGTTCTCCCCGGGATCGTCACCCATCAGCTCGATATGGCCGCGGACGATCGTGATCGGCGTGCGCAGTTCGTGTCCGGCGTCGTCGATGAAGTCGCGCTGTCCGGCGAAGGCGCTTTCGAGCCTGTCCAGCATCGTGTTGAAGGTGCGGCCGAGCGCGGCGACGTCGTCGGAGCCCCGGACCTCGATACGGCGGGAAAGGTCGGTCTCGCCGATCTGTTCGGCGGCCAGCCGGACCTCCCGCACCGGCGCGAGGATGCGGCCGGCGACCAGCCAGCCGATCAGCCCGGCCAGCACCAGCGCGGCCCCCGACATCGCGGCCATCACGCCGGCGACGTCGTTGATCTCGCCCGCGGCGTGGTCGACGAACTCGACGATCACCAGCGCGCCGCGGCCCGGTGAGCCCTCGATGGTCACCGGGACGACGCCGTAGCGCGCCGACCCGACAGCGGTGGTGACCGTGCCGTAGGCCGGGCTCGTGGCCCGGGACAGTTCGGCGACGAACTTCGGGTCGGTGTCGAGCCGGACCGGCGGCTCGATGGCGCTCCGCCTCGACGCCACGCCGTCGCTGATCGAGAAGAACGTCTCGTACTTCTCGGGCAGATTTCGTTCCAGATGACGGCCGAGGACCGCTTCGACGGTGGCGGGTTGCCCGGCCGGGCGGGCGTCCGATGACGCCAGGAAGGCGCGGAGCTTGCCGGTCTCGTGCGCGATCTCGTTGTCGAGCCGCTGGTCCAGCTGGTTGTGCAGGACGGTGCGGGTCGCCAGCAGCGACCCGGCGAGCGCCAGCAGCACGACCAGCAGGACCCACGCGAGGATCCGGGCGCGGGCGCTCATCGGCCCCGCTCAGTCGTCGAGGTCGAAGTCGAAATGGTCGTCATCGTCGCGGTCATGGTCATGGTCATGGTCATCATCGAGGTCGTCGTCGTGCCCGGCCAGCCGGGGCGGGACGACGGCGGGCGGCGCACCCGGCTCCCCCGGCCCGGTGACGGCCCGTCCCGCGGGGGCGACGACCGCCGGGCCGAGGTCGGGCGGCGAGGCCGCGGTGGCCGCGATGACGGCGAACGTGCCGGTGGCCGCCACCACTACGGCGGCGACCCCGGCCAGGACGATGATTCGGACTCGCATGACACCAGGCTGCCCGGTGCCGGTGAGCCACCGATGAGGACTCGATGAGAACTTTCTCATCGAGCCCGCGTCTCACTGGTGCGCGTGCGGATACTCCGGCGAGCGGTGCTGGAAGGACAGGATGTCGGTGTTGCGGATCTTGCCCTCGCTGATCTCGATCGCCCGGTCGAGGATCGGATCGGCGGCCCACGCGGACGGGCCTGCCAGCACCTGCTTCAGATGCGGCAGCAGGGCGCCGCTGATCTCCCAGGTCGCCGAATCCCAGAGGTAGGACGGGCTGTGGTCGACGGCGTAGTAGGTGAGGCCGCCGACCTCGAAGGTCGGTTCCATGAACGTCGTCGGCTTGGCCCAGCTGAAGCCCATCGCCTCGTCGCAGGACACGTCGATGACGAGGCTGCCGCGCCGGAACTCGGCGAGGTCTTCCTCGACGAGGAACGTCAACGGCGCCTTCGGGTCCTGCAGCACACAGTTGACGACGATGTCGTGCCCGGCGAGGAACTCCGCCAGCGGCACGCGGCCGTCCTCGGTGATGGCGTGGCTGCGGCGGAGGTCGGCCGGGCCTTTCAGGTCGTGGTCGAGATGCACGATGTTCGCCGAGTGGATCGGCGAACCGACCGCGGTGACGCCACGGTGGGTGAGCACGTGCACGTCGTGGATTCCGTGGGCGTTCAGCGCCGTCACCGAACCACGCGCCGTGGCGCCGAAGCCGATCACGACGGCGCGGAGACGGCGGCCGTAATCGCCGGTCGAGCCGGTCAGCTGCAGCGCGTGCAGCACCGAGCAATAGCCTGCCAATTCGTTGTTCTTGTGGAAGACGTGCAGGCCGAAAGAACCGTCGCTACGCCAGTGATTCATCGCTTCGAAGGCGATGAGGGTCAGTTTCCGGTCGATGGCCAGCTGGGTGATCTTGTCGTCCTGAACGCAGTGCGGCCAGCCCCAAAGGGTCTGCCCCGGCCGGAGTTCGGCCAGGTCTTCCGCGAGGGGTTTGGCGAGGAGAATGACGTCGCAGTCCGCGATCAGTTGTTCACGGGACCGCAGGCCCCCGACCAGGGGCGCGAGGTCCTCGTCCGGAATGCCGAAGCGTTCGCCGTAGCCGTTTTCGAGGAAAATGCGCTTACGGAGATCGGGGTCGATCCGCTCGAGATGTCGCGGATGGATCGGAAGCCGCCACTCGTTTTCTTTTCGCGAGTGGGAAATGACGCCGAGAGTGAGTTGGTCCACTTGGGGCCCCTTAAATAGGCCTCCAGTCTAAACGCAAGGCCCGGCGTGGACTCAGGGTGTCCGAGAGCATCCCGTGCGCAGGCGTTCGAGCCGGCGTCGTCCCTGCCGCCGCCGACGGCATCGAGGTGCTGCTCGCCGCGAGGTGAGAGGGACCGTTCCCCCTGCGGCCCATGGCGTAAAGTTCCCTTGAATCCAAGGGGGAATCCGTGCGTCTTCGGTCCGTGTTGTGTGCTGCCTTGATCTTGTTCGTCGCCGGCTGCGGAAGTACGCAGAAAACCGGCCAGGCCGCCGTGCCGAGCACCGCGGCGTCGAGTCCGGCGACGACGGCGGCCGCCACCGGGACCGAGCAGGCCATCCCGCGCACCCGGATCTCGCTGCCGGTTCCGGACGGCATGCGGGTGGAGCCGAGCCTGCCCGGCCTCGCCCGGTCGAACTCCCGGACCTCCATCGTGGTCGTGGAGCAGCCCACGAACGGCGAACCGGCCCGCGAGGCGATGGCCGAGACAGCGGCGGGCTTCACCAGCGAACAGGCTCGGCAGAAGGGGCTCGACCTGGAAAAGCCGGTCGAAACCACGATCGCCGGGTTCCCGGCCTTCCTGACCAGCGGCCACCAGCGGGCATCGGTGGGCACCTTCGCCAAGGTCAACGCGATCCTCGCCGCCGAGGACGTGCTGGTGATCATCACCGGCACCCTCGAACCGGGCGACCCGCTGACCGTCGACGACTTCAAGAAGGCCATCACCGGCGCCCGCTGGAGCACCGAGGCCGCGCCGGGCGACATCGGTTTCGACTTGACCCCGGCGGAGGGCTACCAGCGGAAGGAAGGCACCTCGAGCCTCAGCTTCACCCGTGGCGCGCAAGGCGGCCCCAAACTCATCGCCGCACCGTCGATGGGCGAGCCGCGGCTGCCGGAGGACAAGCGCGCCTACGCGGTCGACAGGTTCGGGAAGCTGCCGGCCAAGCCGTCCGCCGACACGGTGACCGAGGTGACGATCGCGGGGATGCCCGGTTTCGAGATCGTCGGCCACGACAGCAAGGGCAAGACCGCGTACGCCGTCATGACGTTCACTGAAACCGGGTACATCCTCGTCGGCGGCGACTTCGACCCGGCCAAGGACGGCGACCAGCTTCCCGCCTTCAAGCAGATGGCGCGGTCGCTGGTGCTCAAGTAGTCACTTGAACGCCGCCGCGTTCCGCGTCGCCCAGTCGGCGAAGGTCCGCCCTGGTCGTCCGAGCACCTTCTCGACGTCGGGGCTGACCCGCTGTTCGTCCTCCGTCGGCCTGCCGAGGATCGCGAGCGTGGCCTCCACGACCACCGGCGGCATGAACGCCGACATCGCGGCACGGGCCTCGTCTTCGCTCAGCTCGGCGAAGCGCAGCGGCTCGCCCAGCGCGGCGCCGAGGTCCGCCGCCTGCCGCCGCGGCGAGATCGGCTCGGGTCCGGTCAGCACGTAGGACCGGCCGTGGTGACCGGATTCCCGCAGCACGGCCGCCGCGACGTCGGCGATGTCGGCCGGGTCGATGACGGGCAGCTCGACGTCGCCGAACGGCGCCGCGACGACCCGATCGGCCCGGATGGCCGGTGCCCATTGGAAAGCGTTCGACGCGAAGCCTCCCGGCCGCAGCACTGTCCACTCCGGACTCGACGCCTTGACCGCCTCCTCGTACGCGGGCGCGTGCCGCCCGGTTCCGACGCCCTGGGAGGACAGGAGCACGATCCGGGCGCCATCGGCCGCCGCGACGACCTCGGCGACATCACCGCCCGCCCCCAGGAATTCTCCTGACGTCAGAAGGAAAACCCGGTCCGCGCCGTCGAAGACCTCCTTGAGCCCGTCGGCCCGGGCGAGGTCGGCCCGCACGGTCCGCACGCCGTCGGGAACCTCCGACGGCGAGATCCGGCGCGACACCGCCGTCACTTCTTCTCCTGCGGCGGCAAGGGTTTCCACCAGCAGACGTCCTACGTTCCCGGTCGCTCCGGTCACCACGATCATGGTCGCTCCTCGGTTCGCGTTTCGTTGACGCGGCCGAAGCTACCGGCCCGGGGATAGTAGGTACCTAGAGGAAAGTAATGGGAAAACCGGCCTTTCGTGAGCGTGATCACAACTTCGGAGACGTGAGGCCTGCCCGAAACCGTACTCGCCAAACTGTCCACAAGGGACACTTTCGACCGGCGAAATGTCCGGTCAGCGGCTTTCGATGGTGAGGGGAAGATCGAACGTGTCGTGCGGCGGGGCCACTGCCGCTCCTGCGCTCGCGTTCTCCTGGTAGCGAGGGCCGCCTTGCCTACTCTGACGGTAGCGATGGAGGCTTTCGCTACCGTCAGATGTGGTCCCTGGTGACAGTGGGACGGCTGTGACCTCGGCGGCCGGTCGTGAAGGAAGGCGTGACTCGCGTGCTTGAGGACGTAACTCACGTGCCTGGATGCCGCACTCGAGAGTGCGGAGTCCGAACACGCGAGATCCGGGTCTGAGCACGCGAGTGTGGCCAACACCCGGGAGGCGAGACCTCCGGAGGACTTCCGATGGTGACCACTTAGTCTCGGGCCCATGCCCGAAACCGCACTCGGCCCGCTGCGCGTCCTCGACTTCTCGCGGGTGCTCGCCGGCCCGTTCGCCACCATGTTGCTGGCCGATCTCGGCGCGACGGTGATCAAGGTGGAGCGGCCGGGCATCGGCGACGACACCCGCAGCTGGGGGCCGCCCTACGACGCGACCGGTCAGGCGACGTACTTCCAGTCGGTCAACCGGAACAAGACGAGTGTGGCGCTGGATCTCGGCGACCCGGAGGACCGCGCCCATGCCCGTGCGCTGGCTCTGGAGGCCGACGTCGTGGTCGAGAACTTCCGGCCCGGCGTGATGGACCGGCTCGGTCTCGGCCCGGAGGTCCTGCTGGCGGCGAATCCCGGCCTCGTCTTCTGCTCCGTCACTGGTTTCGGTTCCGGCGGCGGCGCCGCGCTGCCCGGTTACGACCTGCTCATCCAGGCCGTGGGCGGGCTCATGAGCATCACCGGCGACCCGGCGGGCGAGCCGCAGAAGGTCGGCGTCGCGCTCGTCGACGTCCTGGCCGGGCTGTTCGCGAGCGTCGGCATCCTCGCCGCCTTGCGCCACCGCGACCGCACCGGGCAGGGGCAGCGTGTCGAGATCGACCTGCTGTCCAGTCTGCTCGCCGCGCTGGTGAACCAGGGCAGCGCGTACACCTCCGGCGGGACGGTCCCGGCGCGGATGGGCAACCGGCACCCGAGCATCGCCCCCTACGAACTCCTCCCCTGCGCCGATCACGAACTCGCGCTCGCCGTCGGCAACGACCGGCAGTTCGCGGCGTTGTGCGAGGTCATCGGCCTGCCGGAGGTCGCGGGCGACGTCCGGTTCGCGACCAATCCGGCGCGGGTCGTGCACCGGGCCGAACTCCGCGCGCTGCTCGAAGACCACCTGGGCAGGCGCCCGGCGGCCGAGTGGGCGGCGGAGTTGAGCGCGGCCGGGGTGCCCGCCGGAGAGGTCAACGACGTCGCGGGCGCGTTCGCCCTCGCGGAACGGCTCGGCCTGAACCCGACGGTCGATCTCCCCCGGCCCGACGGCACCTCCGTGCGGCTGACCCGCAACCCGATCGGCCTGTCGGCGACGCCGCCGCGATACGAGACCGCGCCACCGGACGACCCCGGGCAGCTCACCCTTCCCTTGCCCGGCTGGAGCTGACGAAGGGCCGTCAGCGGATTGTCAGTGCTTCGTCAACGTCGGCCGCGAAGCTCCTGCCATGACCAACAGGACAGTCCTCATCTCCGGCGCGAGCATCGCCGGTCCCGCCCTCGCCTTCTGGCTCTCCCGCCAGGGCTACGCGGTCACCGTCGTCGAACGGACGGCGGAACTCCGCACCGGCGGCCAGGCGGTCGACTTCAAGGGCGCGACCCACCGCACCGTGCTGGACCGGATGGGGATCCTCGACGAGGTGTACCGGCGCCAGACCGGCGGGCACGACCAGACCATCATCGACGCCACGGAGCGGCCGCTGGCCGTCATGCCCGGCGAGTTCACCGGCGGCGACGTCGAGATCCGGCGCGGCGACCTGGCCGCGATCCTCTACGAACGGACCGCTCAGGACTGCGAGTACGTCTTCGGCGATTCCATCGCCTCGCTGACCGAAACGGCCGACGGCGTCGACGTCACCTTCGAGCGCGGTGCGCCGAGGCGGTTCGACCTCGTCTTCGGCGCGGACGGCATCCACTCCGCTGTGCGACGGCTGGCGTTCGGCCCGGAAGCCGACTACGTGGAACACCTCGGCCACTACTACGCCCTGGTCGAGACCGGGGAGAGCGACGACTTCCGCGGCCCCGGCGGCAACTCGATCATGTACAACGAGCCCGGCAGGCTCGCCGCCACCGGCGGGCCCAAGGCGGCCGCGTTCTTCGTGTTCGCCTCCCCCGAAATCGCCTACGACCGTTACGACACCGGGCAGCAGAAGGAGATCCTGACCGCCGCGTTCGCCGACGGCGGCTGGCGGCTGCCCGAACTGATGGAGGCGGTGAACCGTTCGGAGGACGTCTACCTGGACTCGATCAGCCGGGTCACGATGGACGGCTACTCCACCGGCCGCGTCGCGCTCCTCGGCGACGCCGCGTACGGCAACACCTTGGGCGGCTTCGGCACCGGGCTCGCCATCGTGGCCGCGTACGTCATCGCCGGGGAACTCGCCGCGGCGGACGGCGACCACGAGGTGGCCTTCCGGCGGTACGACGAGAAGTTCCGCGGCTACGCCAAGGTGGCCCGCGGCGCCAACGCCGGCCCGTTCCTCGCGCCGCCGACGAAACTGCGGATCAAGCTGCGCGACCAGCTGTTCCGGCGGGCGTTCATGCTGCGCTGGATGCTGTGGGTGACCGACAAGTTCGCCACCGACATCACCCTCGACGAGTACCCGGCGCTCGCCCGTGGTGTCGATTCAACGAGGTGATTCACAGAGCCGGCGCGGCGCCCTGGCCGCGCTCGTCCCCGGCCCCGTGCTCGACGACCTGGAGCAGGAGGCCCGCCGCCACCCGCACGATCTCCCGTTCGGCGGGAGTCAGCGTTTCGTCGAAGGCCCGCGCCAGCCAGCGGTTGCCGTCCCGCACATGCGCGCGCAGGGCCTCGCGGCCCTCGCCGGTGATCGCGATCCGCTGAGCCCGCCGGTCGTGCTCGTCGGGGCGCCGCGCGACGCGGCCTTCGGCTTCGAGCGCGTTCAGCACCCTGGTCAGGGACTGCGGCTGGAGTCCTTCGATCGCGGCGAGCGCGCTGACGGTCAGCGGCCCGCTGTGCCGCAGATTCGCCAGCACCGACGCGGCCAGCCTGCTCAAGCCGCGGTCTTCCCCGGGTTGTTCGGCCCGAAGCCGGGACGACAACCGCGAAACGGCCCAGCGCACCGACTCCGCGACCTGCGTGGTTTCACTCACAGTACAACGCTAACACTTGCTTCTTTCGCGACCAGTCCAGGTGGGAGCACGTTATAAGCAAGCGTACGCTTCGTATATGGCTCCGGGTCCGTGGCGTGTGTTCTGGGGTCTGCTGGAGCACGATCTGCTGATCACCCGCAAACAGCTCGGCGGGGTGCTGGCGCAGGTGCTCATGCAACCCCTGCTGATGCTGCTGGTGTTCGGGAAGGTCCTCGGCACACTCGGCTACACCCCGCCCGGCTACGCGCGGCTGCTCCTTCCCGGGGCTGGTCGCGCTGAACGCGTTCTTCGCCGCCGCACAGAACGCGTCCTTCCCGCTCGCCATGGAATTCGCCACCCGCACCATCGAGAACCGGCTGCGGGCCCCCGTGCCACTCGCCTGGATCGTGGTCGAGCGGATCTTCGCGGCGGCGTCACGGGGCCTGGTCACCGCCGTCCTCATGGTCCCGGTCGGCGCGCTCGTACTCGGTGAGCTGTCCTGGCGGGCGGCCGGTCTCCCGGCCGCGTTCGGCTACACCGTGCTCGGCGCGCTGGCCGGTGGCGCGGCCGGGGTGACGATCGGCTCACTGGTCTCCCCCGCCCGGATCGGCCTCACCTTCTCGCTGGTGATGCCGCCGTTGCTGTTCACCGGTTCCGCGCAGTTCCCCTTCCCCGAACTCGCCGCCGTCCCCTGGTTCCGGGCGCTGACCCCGCAGGTCGCCCACCTGCCCGCCTGGGCTCTGCGCGCTCGGGCTGGCCGTGGCGCCGGCCGTGTTCACCCCCGCGAGTCTCTGGGCGTTCCGAAGGCGGGCGATCACCTGACTTTCGGGGTGCGGGATCCCCCGCGCCGTGGTCGGCTGGGTTTCCCGCGTGACGTTTCCGGGGAAGCCGTGTCTTAACGATTGTCACCGGACCTTGGTGATGTGAAGGGAGCTTCGGCATGACGGCGCTGCACAGGTGCGCTCGATGACGACGTCGGCGAGAAGTGACGCGCCCGCCGCCGGCGAAACGGTGCTGGACGACGCGACACTCGTGGCGCGCGCCCGCGACGGCGAGATCCGCGCGTACGAGCAGCTCGTCCTGCGGTTCCAGGGGCCGATGTACCGGCTGGCGCTGCGGATGCTGGGGAACAAAGGGGACGCCGAGGACGTCGTCCAGGAGGTGTTCCTCGTCGCCTGGCGGCGGCTCGATCAGCTGCAGGAGGACGCGGCGTTCGTCGGCTGGCTCTACCGGACGACGACCAACCGGTGCCTGAACGTGATCCGCGCCAGGAAGCCGGTGGCCGACGTCGAGCTGGACCAGCAGGAATCCACCGGTTCGGCGGGGCGGCCGGAGCGCGCGGCCGAGACGAGCGCGCAGCTGGCGGCGCTGACCGGGGCGCTGGACCGGCTGACCGCCGAGCAACGGGCCTGCTGGCTGCTGCGGGAGGTCCACGGCCGCTCCTACGAGGAGATCGCGAAGGCGATCGGGACGACCACCACCGCGGTGCGCGGACGCATCGCACGAGCACGAGCGGAGTTGGCGGAGGTGATGGCTCCATGGCGATGAACCACGCGACTCAGGACTACTTGCTCCCGTGCGGCCGGGACGTCGAACTGGTGTGGGAACGGCTCGACGAGGTCGACGCGGGCCACGCGGACGCGCACGAACTCGAATGCCCGCACTGCCGGGCGACCCACGAGAGCCTCCGCGTGCTGCGCGGACTGACCAGGGAGCTGGCCGACGACGACACCGAGCCGTCGCCGGATCTCACCAGCCGCATCATGTCCGCGGTCCGCGCCGAGGTCCGGCGTCGCGACCTGGTGCCGCTGGACAGCGCGGAACCGGGCGAAGTCCAGGTGAGCGATCAGGCGGTCGCGGCGGTGCTGCGGTTCGCCGCGGATTCCGTGGACGGCGTCCGCGCGCGACGCTGCCGGGTCCTGCCCGCGCCGGACATCACCGACCTGACGGCCGTGAACGTGGAACTGAGCCTGGCGATCGCCCATGACTTCGACGGTGACTCGCTGGACGTGGTCCGTGAGCGGGTCACGGCGGCGGCGGGAGCCAGGGTCGGTCTTCGCCTGGCCCGGCTCGATCTGGTGGTGGAGGACATTTATGACGCCTGATCAGGCCCCTGCCAGACAACTGACCGAAACGGTGATCTCCCCGCCGGTGATCGCGGCGGTCGCCGCGCACGCCGCGGCGAAGGTCCCCGGCGTGGTACGCCTGGAACCCGGGTTGCGCGGGCTGGCAGGCTCGCTGACCCGGATCGCGCGACAGCGGATCAAGGGCCTCGAACCAGCGCCGACCGAAGGAGTCCGTGCGGCCGTCGACCAGGGCGACGTGCGGGTGGAGATCGACCTTTCGCTCTCCGGGCTGGACCAGGCCGCCGCGACCGCGCAAGCGGTGCAGCGTGCCGTCAGCCAGGCGGTCACCGAGGCGACCGGGCTCACCCCCTCGGCCGTCTCGGTGTCCATTTTGGACATCGAAATCCGTGGAGGACTGTTGTGACCGCACGTTCCGAACTGACCGCTTCGCTGCTGAGCACGCTCCGCGACGTACCGGGGCTGCGCGCGGCGACGCCGTCCACCACGGCCGCCGCCTCGGCGGTGCCGTGGGATCTCGACGTGATGGCAGTCGACATCACCGAGAACGTCGTCGAGATCCGCGTCGTCGCGCTGGAGGTGCCGATCCCGCCGCTCACGGAGGCCGCCGGGGCCGCCTTGCGCGCGGTGCTGACCGGAACCCCTTGGGAGAACGCGAGTCTGCGTCTCGTGGTGACCGACGTGGACGCCGCCGCGCTCGTTCCCTGACAGACGAAGATCGCGGTGGCCGCGCCCGAGGGCATGGCCACCGCGATCAGGGGTGGGGACCTAGTTCTTGTTGGTGCCCGGGGTCAGCACCTTGTCGATGACGAACACGGTGGCGTTCTTGGTGGGGATGTTGCCGCACAGGACCTTCGCGCCGTTGACGGTCATGTTCTCGCCGGAGCCCTCGATCTTGACCGGGCCGCCCGCGGTGTTCAGGCTCTCCACGGACTTGGCGGACTCCAGGCCCTTGGCGTCGTAGCGCTTCCCGACGACGTGGTACTGCAGGATCGGGGCCAGCTGGTCCGGCTTGCCCGCCAGCTCGGCGAACTTGGCGTCACCCAGCGCGGCGAAGGCCGGGTCCGCCGGGGCGAACACGGTGATGGCCTGCTGGCTGTTGAGCGTGTCCACCAGGTTGGTGGCCTTGACCGCGGCGACCAGCTTGGTCAGCAGCGGGTTGGTCGACGCGGCGCTGGCCACCGGCTGCGGGCCCATCGAGTCCAGCGAACCCGCCGCACTGCCCTGCGGCAACTGCGAACACGCGGGGCCGAACACGTCGGCGTTGGTGGTGACACCGTCACCCGAGGCGGCACTGGACATCGGGGCCGACATCGACGAGGACGGGGCGGGCGCGGGGGCGCTGCTGGAGCTGCCGGACGAAGCGCTGTCATTGCTGCTGCAGGCGGCCAGGGCCAGCGCGGTGACCGCGGTGAAACCGATTCCTGCGACGCGAAGCTTGTTCACGGAAAATCACTCCATTTGTTTTTCGGACTCTTACCGGGTATTCGGAACCACCACGGAATCGGATTGCCACTCTTTCGAGTGACCCCGATCACCGTGCGGTGAAACTGATGACATGCCAGCCCGTCGCACCGTCCGGAACGGTTCCGGCGCGGGCGTCGGTCTGGGTGTAGCCGGATTTGTCGACCGCGCGGACGGTGACCTGATGGCTGCCTGCCGGGACGTCGAATTCGGTCCACCACATCCGCCAGGTGTTGAGGCCCACCTCACGGGAAAGCATTGCGGGCTGCCAGTTCCCGCCCGCGCCGAGCCGGACTTCGACCCGCTCGACACCGGTGTGCTGCGCCCACGCGACACCCGAGATCCGGACCTTGCCCGCGGATACCGTTTCGAATCCTTTCGGACTGTCGATCCTGGACTGCGTTTTGATCGGAGCCTGTTCACCCCAGCCGCGGTCGAGCCAATACGCGCGGCGCGCTTTCCAGGTGGTGATCTCCAGATCCTTGACCCATTTCGTCGCCGAAACGTAGCCATAGAGACCGGGGATGACCATTCGGGCGGGAAAACCGTGTTCGACCGGCAGCGGTTCCCCGTTCATCCCGATCGCCAGCATCGCGCCCCGCTCCGGATCGAGCGCGGCGACGACCGGGCTGCCCGCCGTCCAGCCGTCGACGCTGGTGGAGAAGATCTGCTCGGCACCGGGCAGGACTTCGGCCTCCCGCAACAGCTCTCCGAGGTCCACGCCGATGAAGTTCGCCGTCGACACGTAGGTGCCGCCGACCTCGTTGGACACGCAGGTCATGGTGATCGTGCGCTCGATCAGCGGCCGGTTGCGGATGTCGTCGTAGCTGTACCGTTTTTCGTTGCGCACCATGCCGTGCAGGCGGAGACTCCAGTCCTCGGCCCGGACCTGCGGCACCGACAGGGCGGTGTCGACGCGGTAGAAGTCGCGGTTCGAGGTGAGGAACGTCGGCGTGCCCAGTTTGGCGAAATCCGCGTCGGCCGGGATCGGCGGCGCCGGCTCGGCGGGAACGAGCCGCCCGATGGCCGCGCGGGAGGACTCCGCGTCTCGCGTGCCGGCGAGAAGCTGCCCTCCGGCCCCCGCCGCCCCCGCGGCCACGACGGCACCCGCCCCGGCCAGCAGCACCGACCGGCGCGACGGAGCGGCGCCGGAAGCCTCCTCGACGGTTCGGGACCTCGTGATGGCGAGGCGATGCAGCCAAAAGAAGACGCCGACTCCGGCGATCAGGCTGGCCAGCGGCGCGAGCAGGGCGACCGAATCGAGGTCGGGACGCTGCGACACGGCGAAACCGCCCAGCAGACCGAAGGCGGCGATCAGCACGATCCCCGGAACGGGCGACCGGCGCGAGGCGACCCCCGCCGCGGCCGCGGCGAGCACCATCACCACGGCCATCCCGCCGAGCAGCACGAGCTTGTCGTAGACACCGAACGTGCGGACCGCGAAATCCTTCAGCTCGATCGGGGTCAGATCGATCGCCCCGTTGCCGACCGCCAGGTACGGCGAAGCGTTGGCGCTGATGAACCCGGCCACCAGATGACCGGCCGCCAGTGCCGCGGCGAGGGCCACGACACCGATCAGCGCCGCTCCGAAGAAGGGGAGGCGTTGGTCGGTGTCGGCCCGCGAAGTCTTCATGCCAGGTATTCGCAGCCGTCGGGGCTATGGACTGGTTTCCTTTTGCGGCAAGGGAAACCGGCGCTTTTCGCAGAGGGGGTCACCAAGTGTTCGTGGCGGAGGGCTTCGCGGACGGGTCACGAATCGGACACGGGCGCGAGTGCCGCTCACGAGAGCCTGCCCGCCCAGGTACATGAAGGACCCCTTCCTTGCGCCTAGGTACAGGAAGGGGTCCTTCATGTACCTAGGCAAGGTGTGAAGGTCGGGTTTCCTCGGCTGAGCCGAGGGAAGGAGGCCTTCACGGACCGGGGCCTGGCACCAACCGCACGACCACCCCGGCCTACCACCCGCCCGAGTTGCCCTGCTCACCCCGGCTTGCATGGTCATACACACCTATGCATATACTTCCATCATGTCCAAGGTACTCACCTCTCTGCCTGTCGGCGAACGCGTCGGGATCGCCTTCTCCGGCGGCCTCGACACCTCGGTAGCGGTCGCGTGGATGCGCGAGAAGGGTGCTGTGCCGTGCACCTACACCGCTGACATCGGCCAGTACGACGAACCCGACATCGCGTCGGTCCCCGGCCGGGCGAAGGCCTACGGCGCCGAGATCGCGCGCGCTGTCGACTGCAAGGCCGCGCTGGTCGAGGAAGGGCTCGCGGCGCTGGCCTGCGGCGCCTTCCACATCCGCAACGGCGGTCGCACCTACTTCAACACGACCCCGCTCGGCCGCGCGGTCACCGGCACGCTGCTGGTGCGCGCGATGCTCGAGGACGACGTCCAGATCTGGGGCGACGGCTCCACCTTCAAGGGCAACGACATCGAGCGGTTCTACCGTTACGGCCTGCTCGCGAACCCGTCCCTGCGGATCTACAAGCCGTGGCTGGACGCCGCGTTCGTCAGCGAGCTCGGCGGCCGCAAGGAGATGTCCGAGTGGTTGCAGGCCCACGGCCTGCCCTACCGGGACAGCACCGAGAAGGCCTACTCCACGGACGCGAACATCTGGGGCGCGACGCACGAGGCCAAGTCGCTCGAACACCTCGACACCGGCATCGAGATCGTCAACCCGATCATGGGCGTCCGGTTCTGGGACGCCGACGTCGAGATCGCGCCCGAGGACGTCACGATCGGCTTCGAACAGGGCCGTCCGGTGACGATCAACGGCAAGGAGTTCGCCACCGCGGTCGACCTGGTCCTGGAGGCCAACGCGATCGGCGGGCGGCACGGGCTCGGCATGTCCGACCAGATCGAGAACCGGATCATCGAGGCCAAGAGCCGCGGCATCTACGAGGCGCCGGGGATGGCGCTGCTGCACGCCGCGTACGAGCGGCTCGTCAACGCGATCCACAACGAGGACACCCTCGCCAGCTACCACAACGAAGGCCGCCGCCTCGGCAGGCTGATGTACGAAGGCCGCTGGCTGGACCCGCAGGCGATGATGCTGCGCGAGTCGCTGCAGCGGTGGGTCGGCGCGGCCGTCACCGGCGAGGTCACCCTGCGGCTGCGGCGCGGCGAGGACTACTCGATCCTCGACACCACCGGCCCGTTCTTCAGCTACCACCCGGACAAGCTGTCGATGGAGCGCACCGAGGACTCGGCGTTCGGCCCGGTGGACCGGATCGGCCAGCTCACCATGCGGAACCTCGACATCGCGGACTCGCGCGCCAAGCTCGAGCAGTACGCCGGGCTCGGCATGGTCGGCGGCGGGCATCCGACGCTGATCGGCGCCGCGCAGGCCGCGTCGACCGGGCTGATCGGGGCGATGGACGCGGGCGGCGCGCAGGCGATCGCCTCCCGCGGCAAGGCCTCGGCCGAGGACGAACTGCTCGACCACGCCGCGATCGAATCCGGCACGGACTGACCCGAACAGCCGGGACGCGAAAGCGCCGGGCGCGCGGCATCGAAGCCGTTCGCCCGGCGCTGTTCTCATTCGGCCGGTGGCCCGTTCACTTGCCGCTGAGCTCGGACCGCCGGTGCCCCAGTTCGTCGATCAACCGCTTGATCTCGACCTGACCGATCGCTTCGGCCAGGACGGAGACCGACGCGATGCTCTCGATCTGGTACTGGACCGGCACCCCGCCCGAGGCCCGCGACTGCGCTTCGGCCTCCGCCTTCTTCTCCGCTTCGACGGCGCTGAAGACACTCCCGGCCCCGCCGTTGACGCAGCTGATCGAGCCCGAGCCGTTCAGCGGCAGGGTCGCCGTTTCCCGGCAACTGCCCGCCGAACGGCCGCCGATGGTCACGTTCGCCGTCATCGTGGCGTTGACCTGACCGGTGACCTTCCCGCCGCTGTTCGCGGAGGCGGAGTTGGACACGTTCGCGGTCACCGTGCAGCCCGAACTGCTGCACGCCACGGTCGCCGCACCGTCCATGTCGAACCGCACACCGGTGTCGACGGCGTCGGACAGCTTCTGGGTGTTCACCATCAGGTTTTCGTAGACTTCGACGGTTTCCGACGGCGACAAAGCGTCCACATCGGAGTCACCGACTCCCGCGCCGGGCGGCATCTGCGGCAGCGACCCCGCGTCGGGCATCGTCGGGACCTTGGGCATCGACGGCATCTTCACCGAGTAGCGAAGAAGCCGATGCGGCGCCTCCTTCGAGACGTACAGGTCCCCGGCGGGCGTGCTCGCCTTGAGCGCGGGGACGTCCCGGACGGTCTCGTTCTGGTCGCCGGGGATGTCCTCCGCCCGCTCCAGCGCCTCGCGCAGGCGGGCGGCGAGCTTCTCCGGGGACTCGAACTGCTGCAGGACCGGGCCGAACAGCGCTTCCTCGCCGGTTATCCACCGGTCCTTGAGGTCTTCGGTACCCGCCGAGTCCGCGCCCAAGCCGGGCAGCAGGCCGTCGGGTGCCTTGAAGAAGACCTTTCCGCCGACGACCAGGAGCTCGATCTTCTTGCCCTGGAAGGACATCGTGCCGGACGTCTCGCCGTACGCGGTGGTCTTCACGTCCGTCTCGATCATCCCGCCGACCGCGGAGGTGCTGTTGCGGACGGCCGGCGCCGAGGAAAGGCCTGCCAACGCCTGCTCGAAGGGTTCGCGGCCGGCTTTCGACGGCCACAGCAGCCAGGTCGTCAGACCGGCGAGGAGCACCAGCACCAGCCCGGCGATACCGCCGAACAGCAGCCACCGGGGTTTCCGGGCAGGCGGCGCCGGTGCCGGTTGCGGGACCCAGCCCTGCGGCGGCGGCCACTGCGCGCCTCCGGGTGGGAATGTTTGCTCCACGTCGCCCTCCATCACTGAATTCACCGGACGGCATGACGCTATGGAGGGATGATGAAAACTTGATGAAACGCGTGGGGACGGATCCCGGCCGCGCCGGGCGGACGCGGCCGGGAAGCGGGTGTCAGCCCTTACGGGCGAACGAGATCCGGTGCAGCCCGCCGGGTGTTTCGTCGGCCAGGTACAGCTCTCCGTTCAGATCGGTGCCGAACGTGGTGGCGTCGAGCGGGAACTCGCCGATCCGGGCGCTTTCGTAGGTGCCGTCGGCCTTCTTGCGGACGGCCCAGGCGGTTCCCTGGCAGAAGTCGGTGGCGAGGTAGGTCCCGCCCGCCAGCGAGGCGTACTTCCTGCCGCGGTAGACGTGCCCGCCGATCACCGCGCAGCCCTCCGTGCCGGAGACGTAGTGGAAGACCGGGTCGGTGTAGGTCACGCCGTCCTTGCAGCGCGTCTCGTCGAAAACGACCGGACCTTCCTTGCAGGACCAGCCGAGGTTCGCGCCGCCCTTGCCCTTCGCGAGGTGGTCGACCTCCTCGAACCGGCCCTGGCCGACGTCGCCGATCCACAGCGAGCCATCGGCCCGATCGAAGGAGAACCGCCACGGATTGCGGAGCCCGTACGCCCAGATCTCCGGCCGCGCGCCCGCGACACCCACGAACGGGTTGCCCGCCGGGACGCAGTAGCGCAGCGGACGGCAAGCGCGGTTGACGTCGACGCGCAGGATCTTGCCGAGCAGCGTGTCCAGCCGCTGCCCGCTGGCCAGCGGATCGCCGCCTCCGCCGCCGTCACCGATCCCCCAGTACAGGTACCCGTCCGGGCCGAAGGCCAGCTGGCCGCCGTTGTGGTTGGGGAATTCGGCATGCGGCTGGGTCAGCAGTTCGGTGAGCTCCCCGGTGTCCAGCCGGACCCGTGCCAGCGTCACCGCGCTGTCGGACTTGCGGGTGTAGGCGACGTACGCGCGCCTGTCCTTGGCGATCGCGAGCCCGAGCAGCCCGCGTTCGACGTCCGCGCCGTTCACCTTGTCGCTGATGTCCAGAACCGGTTTGGCGGCGAGCCCGGTCCTGGGATGGTAGGCCCGGACGACGCCTCTCTTCTCCACGATGAGGATCCGGCCGCTCCCGTCGTCGAGCGCCGTGATCGCGGTCGGGTTCACCAGCCCGGACGCGACCTTGGTCGCCGTGGCGGTCAGTTCGCCGAGCGGAACACCCCGCGCTTCCACGGTTTCCGCGCTGCTCGCGGCCGGGAGCAGCGCTCCGGCCAAGGCGAGCCCGGCCACCAGGGACAACCCCCGGCGGAGGTGCCGTCGCGTCATGTGGACTCCAATCGCCGTTGAATGGTCTGGTCCAATTCAAGCGCGGCCGGAGCAGCGGCGGTACCTCCATCCGCGAGCTTTTCGTCGGTTTCTTTCCGCCGGAGCCCCGTTGCCCACTCGCCCAAGATCGTTTTCTCGGCGTTCACTCTTCTTTCGGGGCAATTCGGACATGAGCCATACCCCTGAGTAGCCACATGTATGACCTCTGTATGCTCCGCTCTCGCTCGATGGGATTAGTCATCCCCCATCTGGGCGAGCCGTTGCGGTCGGGGCCTGTGGTCGCATTCGGCACTGGCATTCGTGGTCCGTATTCGGATGGGAGACACATGCACGGCAGGTCAGTTCTGGTTCGCGGCGGGATCGCGGTGGCCACCGCGGCCGTCGCGCTGACGATGGCGGCCCCGGCCGCCCTCGCGGACGACGGCGCGGCTCGCGGCCGGGTCGTCGAAGGCAGCGGCACCGACGGTTTCAGCGTCAACTTCGAGGGCGGGCAGAAGTACGTCACGAAGCTGTTCGGGCTGAAGCTCTCCGACGGCAGCAAGCTCAAGATGTACTGCGTGCAGGTCGAGGTCGGCATGCGCACCGACCAGGACATGATCGAACGTCCCTGGAACAAGTACCCGGACGCCGCTTCGCCGTTCAACAAGAACAACGCGAAGATCAACTGGGTGCTGCACCACGGCTACCCGGCGGTCGCCGTGAAGAAGATCGAGGGCGCGCTCGGCAAGGACGTCAAGCTGAACGGCGGCCTGTCCGTCGAAGAGGCCGTCACCGCGACGCAGGCCGCCGTCTGGCACTTCAGTGACGGCAAGAACCTCGACCGCAAGAAGCCGCTGCCGCACGAGGGCGCCGAAGAGTCCGCCGACGTGCTGGCCGTTTACGACTACCTCGTCGGCAAGGACAACGTCGGCATCGGCCAGCAGCCGAAGCCGACCCTCGACATCGGCCCGGCCAAGGCCTCCGGCGCGACCGGCTCCAGGATCGGCCCGTTCAGCGTGGCCACCACCGGTGACATCACCGAGCTGACCAGCAAGCTGCCCGAGGGCGTCAAGGTCACCGACGCCGACGGCAAGGAGATCAAGGCGGCCGCCATCAAGGACGGCACCAAGGTCTACGTCGACGTCCCCAAGGACGCCAAGGACGGCAACGGCTCCTTCACGCTGAAGGTCAGCGGCCACCTCGACACCGGCCGCCTGTTCGTGGGCGAGAACTACGCCAAGGTGCCCGCCCAGTCCCTGATCGTGGCGGAGTCCGAGAAGACCTCGGTCGTCGCGAACGCGACCGCGAGCTGGAAGCAGGGCGGCGCGCCCGTCACCGAAACCCCGGCCCCCACCACCCCCGGTGGCGCCGAGTCGGGTGGCGGCGACGAGCTGGCCAACACCGGTGCTTCCGCGACCATGCCGCTGGTGATCGGCGGCGCGCTCCTCGGCGCGGGTGTGCTGATGGTGCTGCTGGTGCGCCGTCGCCGTAGCGAGGCGTAAGAAACGAACGACGAAAGCGGGGCCGGTCCACTGTGGACCGGCCCCGCTTTCGTTGGGGGGGCGTGAGTGGCAAGGGCATCGGAACGTGGCGGGTCGGGTTGGTCGTGAGTGGCGTTTCGGGTTGGAACCCGAAACGCCACTCACGACCCGCCGGACCGGCGCGCGTCGTAGTGCGTGCCCGGCGTATGCCCGAAGGCGCGGCGGAAGACGTCGATGAACGCACTGGTCGACGACCACCCGCAAGCGTGCGCCACCGCGGTCACCGGGGTGTTCTCGGCCAAGAGGACCAAAGCGCGGTAGAGCCGCAGCTGCGTGCGCCATTGCGGGAACGTCATGCCGAGGTCGGCTTTGAAGAGCCGGGCCAGGGTGCGGTCGCTCGCCCCGACGCGGGCGCCGAGGGCGGCCAGGGTCCGGTTGTCGGCCGGATCGGCGCTGAGGACCTCGCACAAGGCACGCAGCCGGGGATCGGCCGGCGTCGGTAAGTGCAGGGGTTGCTGCGGCGAGGCACGAAGCCGGTCGAGCAGGACCGCCCGCAGCCGTCGGCGCTCCGGGGTGTCGTCGTGCGGCGGGTCGGTGTAGGCACGGATCAGTTCGCGCAGGAGCGGGCCGACTGCGAGCACGCTGGGCTCGGCCAGCCGCAACGGGTTCACCGTGGCGGGCAGGCCGATCAACCGGAGTTCGAGGTCGCCGTGCGCCTGATGGGCGTGCACGGTCCCGGCGGGCACCCAGATGGCCCTGGTGGCGGGCGCGACCCAGGAGCCCCTGTCGGTGGTGATGGCCAGTACGCCACGGGCGGCGTAGACGACTTGGTGATCGTCGTGCCGGTGCGCGTCGACCGTCGTGCCGGAGGCCAGTGACCGGACCTGGGTCGGCGCCGCGGGCAAGTGGCGGATTTCCGTCATCACCTGTCATTTTATCGGAAGCGCGACAGCCGTGGCCGCGACGAACATGGCGGGATGCCGAAGAACAAAGCGATCGTCCTGCTCGCGGCCGGGCACGCGTGCGTGGACGTGTATCAGGGTTCGGTCGCCGCACTGGTGCCGTTCTTCGCCGCCGAGCGCGCCTACGGATACGCGGCGGTGTCGGGCATCGTGCTCGCCGCGTCGCTGCTGTCGTCGGTGGCGCAGCCGGTGTTCGGCGCGCTGACCGACCGATGGGCGATGCCGTGGCTGCTGCCGACGGCCACTCTCCTCGGCGGGCTAGGCATCGGCCTCGGCGGACTGTTCGGCTCGTACGCCCTGACGCTCGTTTTCGTCGCGGTGTCGGGAATCGGCGTGGCCGCCTACCACCCCGAGGCGGCGCGGGTCGCGAGAATCGCCGGCGGCGGCGGGCATACGGCCATGGGCTGGTTCTCCCTCGGCGGGAACATCGGCTTCGCCGCCGCGCCCGTGCTCGTCGCCGCGGTCATGTCCCTCGGCGGGCTCCGGATGTCGCCACTGCTCGTCGTGCCCGGGCTGGCGGGCGCCGTGCTCTGCCTGCCCGTCCTGCGCGCGCTCGCCGGAACCGCCCGCTTCGGCGGCTCGTCGGCGGACGCCGCGGGCGTCGACGACTGGAGGTCCTTCATCAGGTTGTCGGTGGCGGTGGTCTTCCGTTCGATCGTGTTCGTCGGGCTGAGCACGTTCGTCTCGCTCTACGCCCAGCAGCGGGTCGGTGGCGGCACGACGACGGGCAGTGCCGCGCTGTTCCTGCTCTACCTCGGCGGCGCCGCGGGCACCCTGCTGGGCAGCAGGCTGGCCGGACGCCGGGACCGCGTCACCGTGGTACGCCGGTCGTATCCGGCCACCATCGGCGCGGTCGCGGGCGTCGTGTTCGTGCCGGGCCCGGCGCTCTTCCCGTTCGTCCTGCTGGCCGCGGTGTGCCTGTACATCCCGTTCTCCCTGCAGATCACGCTCGCCCAGGACTACCTCCCCGGTCGCGTCGGCACCGCCAGCGGTGTCACTCTCGGCCTGGCGGTCAGTATCGGCGGTCTCGCGAGCCCCGTCATCGGCACCGTCGCGGACCACACCTCCCTCCAGACGGCGCTGCTGCCGCTGATCGCGCTGCCGCTTTTGTGCTGGATCACAACGCGCACCCTGTCGGAGCCGTACTCCGTCCAAACCGGAACGGCCGCGGAAGAAGAAATGTCAAAAACGCGTCTGTAAATGATGTACGGCCCTGTACATCATCGGTTACCGGCTGGTAGGTTCCGAGCATCCAAAACGTGATCCACTTCATGATTCAAAGGGGAGTCATGACCCGAAAGCCCGCTCGTCTGCTGGCCGTCGCGATCGCCCTCATCGTCACTTTCGCCGCCGCGCCCGCCGCCTCCGCCGCCACCGCGACCGATCCGTTCTACAGCTACGACGGCAGCGAACCGCTGTCCTCGTACAGTCCCGGAACGGTCTTGAAGACGCGGACGCTCAATTACCACGTCCTCGGCATTTCCACGCCGCTCAAGGTGACCCAGCTGCTCTACCGGACCACCGACGCGCAGGGAAAGCCGTCCGCCAACGTCACTTCGGTGCTGCGCAGCCTCACCGGCGACAGCACGAAAGCCGTTTCGTACCAATCGTTCTACGATTCACTCAATCCCGAGCACGGCCCGTCGAGGGCGATCGCGGGTGATGTCTCGTTCGGCGGCCTGATCGCCAACGCGGAGTCGCTCTTCATCGCACCGGCGTTGCTGCTGGGCTACAACGTCGTCATTCCCGACACCGAAGGCCAGAAGGCGAACTTCGCCGCCGGGCCGGAATACGGGACGAACACCCTGGATTCGGTCCGTGCCGCGACACGGGCACCGGAAACGGGAATGAACGACAAGACCCGGTTCGGTCTCATCGGCTATTCGGGTGGTGCCATCGCGACCGGCTGGGCCGCCGCTCTCGCGCCGGATTACGCCCCCGAGGTCAACAGGAATCTCGTCGGTTTCACCGAAGGCGGCGTGCTCGTCAAACCGTCGCACAACCTCAAGTACGTCAACGGAAGCGTCGCGTGGACCGGCGTCATTCCGATGGCACTCATCGGCGTCTCGCGATCCTTCGGTATCGATCTCAAGCCGTACGCGAATTCCTACGGCCTTCAGGTGCTCAAGGACATGGAAAACGCGTCGATCGCCGACGCGCTCGGCCGCTATCCCGGGCTGACGTGGGAGAAGTTCGTCAAACCCGAGTACGTCAACCCGAACAAGGTGCTGCCGTACGTCGAGGCCGTGAACAAGATCAACCTCGGCTCCGCGCCGACACCCACCGTGCCCGGCTACATCGCGCAGGGCAACAACGGTGTCGTGGAAGGCACTTTCGGCAACCCACCGGGGATCGGGACCGGCGACGGGGTGATGGTCGCCGGTGACGTGCGGTCGCTCGCGCGCCAGTACTGCGACACCGGCAACAAGTCGATCAAGTACGACCAGTACAACACCTTGAGCCACGTCGGGGCGGCCGTCGCCTGGGCGCCGCAGGCCATCGGCTGGCTCAACGACCGGTTCGCGGGCAAGCCCGCGCCGTCCACCTGCGGAAAGATCGCACCCGGCAACTCCCTCGCTCCGGAGGTGCCGGTCAGCTGACCGCGGAAGTCCGTGAGGGCCTCCTTCCCTACCCTGACAGTAGGGAAGGAGGCCCTCACGGACCACTGGTCCAACCACCGGGACCGGTACCGTGCGGCACGTGACCGAGCACCGCAAGCTGCCGAAGGGGCCGCACAATCTCAGCCGTGACGAGGTCGCCGGAACCCAGCGGGCCCGGCTGATCGACGCGGTACTCGAGAACACCGGCGAACGCGGCTACGTCGCCACCACCGTCGGCCACATCACCGCCACCGCGCGCGTGTCACGGACCTCGTTCTACGAACAGTTCGCCGGCAAACAGGACGCGTTCCTCGCCGCCTATCGCGAGCTCACCGGCGAGTTCATCACCCAAGGCGTCGCCGCGGGCGCACAGGCCGCGACTCCGCTGGACGCCGTCACCGCCTGCTGCGACTTCCTCGTCGACTACGTGCACCGGCGGCCCACCGCCGTCCGCGCCGTCCTGCTGGAGATCTACGCACTCGGCGACGCGGGACTCGAAGTACGGGAGAACACCTTGCGCGCCGGGGAGGCTGTGTTCGACCGGACGGCGAAATGGCTGCGCGCCACCGATCCCACGCTGCCGGCGCCGCCGCCGTTCACCGCGCGGACGGTGGTCGCCGCCACCATCGAACTGATCACGCAGGCCATCTGGATCGGCACCGAAGAGGCTTACGGCCAGGCACGCGAGGCCGTCCGCTACACCTGGCTGCTCGGCTTGTCGGGGCACCGGAGCGTCGACGTCTAGCGGGCGAGGCGCCGTTCGAACTCGACGATCAGCTTCGGGTACCGGCGCGGGAGCAGCCGGACGAGCCGGTCGACCAGTTTCGCGTCGTTTCCGACGAGGACGCGCGGTTTCCCGGCCTCGACCCCGTCGATGATGATGCTGGCGGCCTTGTCGGCCGGCATCTTCAGCAGCTTTTCGTTGTACAGGCGGACACGTTCCCGCTGTTCCGCGGTGGGTTCGATGCCGCGGGCCTGGGCCTCCTTCAACGCCGCCGAGGCGATGCCGGTCTTGACCCCGCCCGGGTGGACGACCGTCACCCGCACCGGATGCCTGCCCGCGATCATCTCGGTACGCAGCGCCTCGGTGAAACCGCGGACGCCGAACTTGCTGGCGCAGTAGGCACTCAACGTCGGCTGGGCCATGAAACCGTTGAGACTGGAGACGTTGACGACCTGGCCGTCACCGGAGTCGATCAGATGCGGCAGGAACGCCTTGGTGCCGTTGATGACGCCGAAGAGGTTGACCGCGAGCGTGCGGTCGTACAGTTCCCAATCGGCGTCGAGGACGGTCTGCCCGCCGCCTGCGATCCCCGCGTTGTTGTAGATCTGGTGCACCACACCGAACTGCCCGGCGACGGTGGCCGCGTACTCCTGGACGGCCGCCCGGTCGCTGACGTCCAGCGCGGCGCCCTGCACCTCCGCGCCAAGGGCCTTGACCTCGGCGACGGTCCCGGCCAGCCCGGTTTCGTCCACATCGGACAGTGCGAGCCGGGCACCGCGCCGCGCGAGTTCGATGGCCAGCTGACGGCCGATGCCGGAACCGGCACCGGTGACGACGGCGACCTTGCCGCGAACGCCGCTCATCGGGTTTCTCCTGCCGGGTCGAGGGCCAGTTCGGCGGTGAGCTCGACGAGCCTCTCGACGAGGTCCGGGGCGATGTGGTGGCCCATGCCGGGGATTTCGACATAACGGGCACCGCCGATGGCCTTGACCGTCGCCCGTCCGCCGCTGTGGTGGACCATGCGGTCGGTGTCCCCGTGGACCACGACCGTCGGGCAGGTGATGCGGGCGAGTTCGGCGGTGCGGTCGCCACTGGCCTGGATCGCGCCGATCTGGCGGGCGATGCCGCTGCGGGCGCGCCGTCCGCCGGCCCGTTCCCAGAGAGCGGTGGCCCAGGCCGTTTCGACGTCCTTGTCCAGCGGGAACGTCGCCGAGCCGAGGTGGCCCATCATCGCCAGATGCCCGGTCACCGACTCCTCGGCCGTCCGCGCGGGCCGCCTCGCCATGCGCAGCAACGTCGACCGCGCCGGCTGCCCGACGCGGCGGTGCCCGGTGGTGGAGAAGATCGACGTCAGCGACCGGACCCGGCCGGGATTCCGGGCGGCGACGGTCTGGGCGATCATGCCGCCCATCGACATGCCGACCAGATGCGCCTGCTCGACGCCCAGGTGGTCCAGCAGGCCGACGGTGTCCGCCGCCATGTCCCCCAGGTCGTACGCGCCCGGCAACGGGCGGGCCAGCAGTTGCCGGAGCTTGCCCGGATTCGGCGCCTTGATGCGATCCGAGCAGCCCGCGTCGCGGTTGTCGAACCGGACGACCCGAAAACCGCGGCCGGTGAACCCCTCGATCATCGGCAGCGGCCACGACGTGAGATCGAGACCGAGACCGGCGATCAGCACCAGCGGCACACCGTCGGCCGGGCCGTCTTCGCGGTAACAGATCTTCGGGCCGCCGGGCAGGCCGGCGAAGCTGTCGGTCACGAGCTCACCGCTTCCCGGACGTTGGCGTGGGTGAAGTGCAGCTCGGGATCGGTGATGTCGTCCGCGCGCAGCAGCTTGATGTCCGAGTGGTAGCTCATCGAGGTCAGCCACGGCATGCGGTCGCCTTGGCGCGGGAGCTGGTCGAGCGCGCGCTGGACGTATCCGGCGGCGAAGTCCAGGAACGGCTTCTTCGGCATGTCCGGGTCGGCGACGACAGGGCGGCAGACGTCGTAACCGTGGGCGTCCATATGCGCCAGCAGACGGCAGAAGTGCTCGCACAGCAGGCCGATCTTGAGCGTCCACGACGAGTTCGTGTAGCCGATCGCGAACGCGGCGTTCGGCACGTCCGAGAGCATCATTCCCTTGTACGCGACGGTTTCCGGCAGGATCACCGGTTCGCCGTCGACGCTGAGCTTCGCCCCGCCGAACACCTGGAGGTTCAGGCCGGTGGCGGTGACGATGATGTCCGCTTCCAGCTCACGCCCGGATTCGAGCAGGATCCCCTTTTCGGTGAAGGTCGCGATCTTGTCGGTGACGACGTCGGCCTGCCCCTTGCGGATGGCGGCGAACAGGTCGCCGCCGGGGACGGCGCACAGCCGCTGGTCCCACGGGTCATACGGCGGGTTGAAGTGCTCGTCGACCGGATAGTCCTTGGGAAGCTGCTTCTTGTTGACGTACCGGATGAGCCCGCGGGCGGTCTTCGGGAACTTCTGGCAGAACTGCCAGACCGCGAGTCCCTTGCGGATGTTCTTGCGGCGGGTGAGCGCGTACGCCCGCTCGTCGCCGAGGATCTTGCGCAGGCCGTTGGCGATCTTGTCCTCGCGCGGCACCGGCATGACGTAGGTCGGGGTGCGCTGCAGCATCGTCACGTGCGCCGCGGTCCCCGCCATCGCCGGGATCAGCGTGACCGCGGTGGCGCCGCTGCCGATCACGACGACGCGTTTGTCCGCGTAGTCGAGGTCTTCCGGCCAGTGCTGCGGGTGCACGATCGTGCCGGCGAACCGGTCCCGGCCCTCGAAACGCGGGGTGAAGCCCTCGTCGTAGCGGTAGTAGCCGCCCGCGTTGAACATCCAGCCCGCGCTGAGCCGGGTGCGCTCGCCGGTGTCGGTGCGCTCGATCTCGAGCAGCCAGCGCGCCTCGTCGCTCGACCAGGCCGCCGAGAGCAGCTTGTGGTGGTAGCGGATGCTGGGCTCGAGGCCGTTCTCGGACACCGTCTCACGCAGGTACGACAGGATCCGGGGCGCGTCGGCGATGGACTGCTTGTCCCGCCACGGCTTGAACTCGTAGCCGAAGGTGTGCAGGTCGGAGTCCGACCGGATGCCGGGGTAGCGGAACAGGTCCCAGGTGCCGCCGGACGTGCCGCGGGCCTCCAGGATGGCGAACGTCTTGCCCGGGTTCTCGGTCTTCAGGTAGCGCGCGGCCCCGATCCCGGAAATCCCGGCACCGATGATGACCACGTCGAGGTGCTCGACGGGTGTGCTCGTCGTCATGCGGTACTCCAGCCTCGTCTCGGTTGTCTCCACGATGCGGGTCCACCGAGGAATTGCGCTAGCACTATCTGCACCATCATGATGTATGGATGGTGCAAAGTGCCGCATCGCCGTGGCCGACCCTGTCCCCCGAGGCACGCGATCTCTTCCGGCGTGGCGCCGAGATCGTGCTGCATCCGCGCGCCGAGTGGATCGAGGAACTGCACGAGGCCTCGCTCGGCGGGGGCAGTATGCGCGCGGTCGCCGAGGACCCCGTCCTCACCGAGGGCACCAAACGGGCGAATCTGGCGAATCTGCTGCACTGGGCGGCCGCGAACGTGCAGCGCCCCGGCGAGCGGGTGTCCGCCAACCTGAACCAGGAAGTGCTCGACGGCGCCCGCGACATGGTGCGCCGCGGCTTCGACTCCGGCGGCCTCGACGCCTACCGGCGGGCGCAGGGGGTGGCCTGGCGCCGATGGATCGAGATCTGCTTCGACCTCACGTCCGACCCGGTGCTGCTCCGAGAACTGCTGGACGTCTCTTCGCTGTCGATCACCACGTTCATCGAGGACACCGTCGCCGCGGTGTCCGACCGGATGGCCGCCGAACGCTCGGAGCTGACCCGCGGCGCCCACGCCGAACGGCGGGCCACGGTCACCCTCCTGTTGGAAGGCGCGCCCATCAGCCGTTCGCGGGCCGAAGCCCAGCTCGGCTATCCGCTCGCCGGCCCGCATACGGCCGCGATCGTCTGGAGCGGCTCGGCCACGCCGTCGTCCCAGCAGCTCGAAAGCGCCGCCGAAACCCTCATGCGGGCCAGCGGCGCTTCACACCGGCTGACCGTCGTCGCCAGCGCCGCCGCCCTGTGGGTCTGGCTGCCCGGCCGGACCCCGCCACGCGCGGACCGGCTCGCCGAAGACCTCGCGCCGCATCCCGACGTCCGGGTGGCGCTGGGGCGGCCCGGCAGCGGGATCGACGGCTTCCGCCGCAGCCATCTGGACGCCGCCGCCACCCAGCGGATGCTCGCCAGGCTCACCTCACCGCAGCAGATCGCGCGGTACCAGGACATCCAGCTGCTCGCCCTGCTCACCGGCGACCCGGCGCAGGCAAGCGAATTCATCGCCGACACCCTCGGCGAACTCCGGCACGCCGACGCCGAAACCCGGGAAACCGTCCGGACCTACGTGCACGAACTGGGCAACACGACGCGGACCGCGGAACGGCTCTACACCCATCGCAACACCGTCGTCCGACGGCTGGCGCGGGCCGACGAACTACTCCCCCGTCCGTTGGCGGAGAACGCGGTGAACGTGGCGGTGGCGCTGGAAACGTTGCGGTGGCTGGGAAGCGGCGCTTGAGGTCGTGAGTGCCGGCGAAGTGGGCGGGTAAGGCAAACATGTCGTGTCTCGGGCGAGACGGCGGGCTGGGTGACGCGACACCGCCCTCGCGTGTTCATAGCCGGAACTCGCGAGTTACGTCCCCAAGCACACGAGTCACGCCTTGCGGAAGTACATGAAGGCCCCCTTCCTTGCGCTAGGCGCAAGGAAGGGGGCCTTCATGTACTTCACGACCAGCCACCGAAGCCACAACCGCCCCACCGTCACCAAGGATCACATCCGACGGTAGCGAAAGCCTCCTTCCCTACTGTCAGAGTAGGCAAAGAGGCCCTCACTACCAGGAAAACGCCTACGCAGAAGCGACACCGGCCCCACGCCACGCCACCTTTGCCTTTCCCGTCAATAACCCGAATCGCCACTCACCACCCGCGGGAGATCCAGGTTCCGGAGCATGGCGCGCTGTTCGGCGGTCGGCTCGCCGTCGACCGTGATGGTGAACTGGGGCGTTTCCTTGCGGCAGCGCAGAAAGTTGCCCCAAGCGATCCCCAGGTTCGCCAGCCCGGTCAGAGAGCCGGTCGACATGCGGATGACCTCGAAAGCGCCCGCGTCGCCGGCTTCCGCGGTGCTGATCGTCGCGGACCGCACCACGTCGGCATCGTCACGGAGCCAGTTGTAGAACTCTTTCAGCGCTTGTTCGTCGCCGGCGGCGTTGATCGTCAGCTCCACGGGACCTCCCTCGAAACGCGATATCCCTACCAGTCGCGGCTTTGGCCCGGGGCGTAACAGGAATCCTGTCCTGAGGTCTGACCGGTGATCCCGAGGGCGGATAACGATGTCATCGCTGCGCCATTTCGTCCTTTGCCTGATTCTGACGGCGATTCCCTTACCAGCGGGGAAACCGGTGACCGCCGCGCGGCAGGACACGCTCCCGGTTCCCGACCGGCTGCTCAACGGCCCTGCGACGTCGGCCAGAACTCCTCCGACGACAACCAAAAGCAGTTCAAGGGCATCTTCATGCGGTTCCTCGCCGACCTGGCCGCCGCGACGAATTCCCCGGTATACCGCGACTACGCCCGGCGGCAGGCCGACTCGCTCTGGACGTCCACTCGCGACCCGCTGAACCGCATCGGCGGGCGGGACACCGGATCAGACCGGCTGGCGGACCCAGGCGAGCGGGCTCGGCGCCCTCACCGCGGCGTCGTGACTGCTCCCCTCCTTGCGTCGGCCTCTAGATTGGAGGCATGGTTTCCCCCGCCGAAAAGGCCACCCGGCTGCAGGACTTGCACGCCGCCCCCGAACTGCTGCTCGTCGTCAACGTCTGGGACGCGATCACCGCGAAGGTCGTCGCCGAAACGCCCGGCACGCAGGCGCTCGCCACCCCCAGCCACGGCATCGCCTCCGCCCGCGGCTACCCCGACGGCGAGGTGATCCCCCGCGACGAGATGATCGCCGAGGTCGCCCTGATCGTCCGGTCGGCGGGCGATCTGCCGGTCACCGCCGACCTGGAAGCGGGCTACGGCGACCCGGGCGGCACGGTCGCCCGCGCGATCGAGGTCGGCGCCGTCGGCTGCAACCTCGAAGACCAGATGAAACCGCTGGACGAGTCCGTCAAGGCCGTCGAGGCCGCGGTCGCCGCCGCCCAGTCCGCCGGTATCGACTTCGTGCTCAACGCCCGCACCGACGCCTTCCTCCGGGCGGGCGACCGTGACCCCGAAGAGGTGCTGGCCGACGCGATCACCCGGGGCCGCGCGTACCTGGACGCCGGCGCGTCGAACGTCTTCGTGCCCGGCAAACTCGACGAAACCCAGGTCGCCAAGCTGGTCGAGGCGCTGGGCGAGCGCAAGGTGAACCTGATCGGCGTCCCGGGGTCGATCCCGCTGGCCACCGCGCAGAAACTCGGCGTCTCCCGGGTGTCCTACGGGCCGTTCAGCCAGAACGTCGCGCTCACCGCGCTGGCGAAGCTCACCGAGGACGTCTACGCCGGCGGCGGCCTGCCCGCCGACATGCGCAAGCTGAACTGAACTCAGTGCTCCCCGTAGCCGGGTAGCTCGATGGCGTCCGAGGGCGGGTTGGTGAAGCGAGCCGCGACGCGGCCCGCCCTCGGACCCGCCGCGAGGCCCGCGAGAGCGTGCAGCAGGCCGATACCGGCGCGGCTCTTCGGAGCCGCCAGCCTCGGCGCGATCCACGGGACCTTCTGGGCCTGGTCGACGTAAGGCCGCATGATCGCCTCGTAGGAACGGAAGGCGTCGATGTGGCCCGCATGACGGCCGAGTTCTCCGGCGAGAACGTAAGCGCCGACGAGGGCGAGGCTGGTCCCCATGCCACTGAGCGGAGAGGCGCAATAGGCGGCGTCGCCGACGACGGCGATCCGGCCGCGTGACCACTGCTCCAGGCGCATCTGGCCGACTGATTCGAAGAAATAGTCGGGTGAGCCGCCCAGTTCGTCGAGCACGCGTGGGGTCTCCCAGCCCGCGTCGGCATAGTGACGGCGCAGGAATTCGCGCTGTGCGGGCAAGTCCAGCCGTTCCAGCCCTGGCCGCGGGAGCAGGAACGACAGCGAGGCCCGGGTGGTGCCCTGGTTGTCGGGGCGCAGGACGACGACCCTGCGGCCGGGCGCGTTGTACCAGCGGGCCCAACGGCCGTCGGATCCCTCACGCGGGACGGTGAAGTAGGCGGTGTAGAGGCCGAACAACCTGGTGCGGACGAGGTCGGCGAAAACCAGGCCGCGGGTCCGCGAGCGGAAGCCGTCGGCGAGGACGACGAGGTCGAAACGCCGCCCGGAACCGGTGCGGAAGGCGACGTCCACGCCGTCGCCGGTGTCGGTCAGGCCGGTGATCTCGTCACCGAAGACGTACTCGGTGTCCTCGCGAGTGCTCTGGTGGAGCAGGTCGGCGAGCTCGCCGCGCAGGATTTCCAGTTCGGTGACGAATCCGTCGCCGTCGAGGGCGTCGGTGGCGAACGACGCCCGGACGCGGCCGCGACGGTCGATGAAGCGCAGCCCCTCCTCGTGGGTGACGCGATCCCGGGCGGCTTGTTCGAGGCCCATGCGTTCGACGACGGTGCGGCCGGCGCCACGCAGGTCGACGGTCTGTCCGCCGAGCCGCGGCTCCGGTGCGCGTTCGACCACGGTCGCGGTCATGCCGTGGCGGCGAAGCCAGAAAGCGAGCGCGGGTCCGGCGATGCCCGCGCCGGAGATCAGGACGTTCCTCATCGGGCACCGACCGGCGCCGCGGTGACGACGGCTTCGGTTTCGTCGGGCCGGGCCCGGCGCGGGAACAGCGGCGAGATCAGCAGGAACAGCCCGATGACCACCGCTTGGACGATCAGCGCGTCGCGGAAGCTCTCGGTGGGCCGGGTGACATCGGCGAAGAACACCGTGCTGAACACCGCGACCCCGACCGAGCCCCCGATCGCCTGTACGGCGGTGAGCACTCCGGACGCCGACCCGACCTCGTCGTCGGCGACGGCGCCGAGCACGGTGTTGAACACCGCCGCGATCACGATGCCCGCACCGATCCCGGCGACGACGCCGCCGGGCACGATCCGCCAGATGGTGAACTCGCCGCTGCCGGACAGGGCGATCCACAGCCAGGCGACGCCGCCGAACTGGACGACGGCACCGGCCTGCAGGACGGCCCGCCCGAGTTTCGCGGCGAGCAGGCCACCGCTGATGCCGCCACCGACGGCGGTGCCCAGCGCGACCGGGAGATTCCCCAGCCCTGCCTCGCCCGCGGTGAAACCCTGACCGATCTGCAGGAAGAACGTCAGCACCAGCTGGGTGCCGATCAGTCCGCCGAAGAACAGCGCGACCGCGGCCAGCCCGACGGTGAACGCGGGCTTGCCGAACAGGGCCGGGGTGACCAGCGGAGCGCGGTCGAGGCGCACGATCCGCCGTTGCCACAACGCGAACGCCACGTACCCGAGCGCCGCGGCCGCCAGGGAGAGCCAGGTCCACAGTGGCCATCCCGCCGCCTGTCCTTCGTTGAGCGGGAGGACCAGCAGCGCGGAAGCGGCCGCGACCAGCACGGCGCCGGCGATGTCCACGCGCAGCCCCGGTGTTCCGGCGCCGCGCGGAACCAGCCGCCACGCCAGGGCCAGCGCGGCGAGTCCGACCGGGACGTTGACCAAGAACACCAGCCGCCAGCCGAGGCCGAACAGGTCCCAGTCGACCAGCGCGCCACCCAGCACCGGCCCCAGCACCCCGCCGAGTCCCAGCACCGGCCCGAAAACGGCGAGTGCCCTGGTGAGATCGCGGGGCGCGAGGTTGTCTCGCAGGATGCCGAGCCCCTGCGGGAGCATCATCGCGCCCGCCAAGCCCTGGACAAGGCGGAAGGTGATCAGCAGGCCGGCGCTCGGCGCGATCGCGCACAGCAGCGACGCGATGGTGAAGGCCACGAGTCCGAACAGGAACATCGGGCGGCGGCCGTAGCGGTCGCCGAGCCGCCCGCCCAGCACGAGACCCGCGCCGAGGGTCAGGGCGTACCCGCCGATCACCCACTGCAGGCCGACCGGGCTCGTGCCCAGCGATCGTTCGAGCGACGGACCCGCCACGTTGACGATCGTCGAGTCGAGCAGGTCCATCAGTTCGACGACGAGCACGGTGGCCAGCAGCCACCACACCGATCGTGGCGAGATCTTTTCCTCGGTCATGTACGTTTTCACTCCGGATCTGGGCGTGTTGGTACGCCGGAGGGCGGAAGCGCTCCGGTGTGGGCGGGAAGACTCAGCTTTCGGGCAGGGAATCCGCGGTGCCGGTGTAGATCCGCACGACACCGGTCAGGAAGTTCTCGACGGCGTCACGGTCCGCGGGGCTCAGGGCCTCGACAAGGCTCTCAACGCCGCTGAGCAGCGGATGAATTCGCTCGAAGATCTTGGCCATCGACGCCTGGACGGGCTCGACCAGCACCTTGCGGCGGTCGGTGGCGTGTGGCTTACGGATGACATGCCCGGCTTTCTCGAGCCTGTCGACGATATGGGTACTCGCCGCCGTCGAGACCCGCAGCCGATCCGCGAGTTCTTTCGCCGTCAGCGGTCCTTCGCTGGCGAGGTGCTCCATCGCCGACAGGTCGGTGGAGTTGATGCCCAGCGCTCCGCTCAGGCGCTTCTCGATCACCCGTGTGAGCGTGCCGACCTCTTGGAGGCGCTCCATCACCGAGTTGCCCACGCCTGGGGAGTCGACCTGCCACGAGCCTGCTGAAGTCATGCCAAGAAGCTTACTAGATAAGTCGCTAACCAAGTTAGTGAAATAGTGTGACCGCCGGCACCCTTGACTCCTTGCTGTCCACAATGGACACCTATATGCGCGGACCGGCGGTGATCCGCACGCCGCTGTAGGGTTTCCGCATGGTGCGCGGAGTCGGCCGGACCGAAGGATTCCTGCTGGCAGGCGTGGTCGTCGCGGTGCTCGTGGTGACCGGGATCCAGGCCAGGTCCCCCGGCACCTGGCTGCTGGAAGTCGTCTGGGTGCTGATCGGGTTGCCGCTGGTGGTGGCCCTGCGCAAACGTTTCCCCTTGACCCGCTTGCTGTGCTGGCTGCTGGCCCTGCACGCGATCGTGCTGTGTTACGGCGGCCAGTACACCTACGCGGAAACCCCCGCCGGGGAATGGGTGCAGGGGCTGATGGGCACCCAGCGGAACAATTACGACCGGTTCGCCCACGTCGTCCAGGGTTTCGTCCCGGCGATCGCCGTCCGCGAAGTGCTGCTGCGCCGGACCCCGCTGCGGCCCGGTGCCTGGGTCGCGTTCCTGACCGTCTGCGTCTGCGTGACGATCGCCGCCGGTTTCGAGTTCGTGGAGTGGTTCAGCGCGCTCGTCGCCGGTTCGGGTGCGGACGATTTCCTCGGCACCCAGGGAGACGTCTGGGACACGCAGTGGGACATGTTCCTCTGCCTGTGCGGCGCGGTGCTCTCCCTGCTGATCTGGCGCCGGGTGCACGATCGGCAACTCGCGGGTGATCGCGCGGGTTAGAGTGGCTCGCGTGACAGGGGGAACGGCATGACGCCGCGCGTCGGTGAAGACTTCGGGGGATTCCGGATCGACGGCATCCTCGGCCGCGGTGGGATGGGCGTGGTCTATCGCGCGTGGCAGCACCGTATGCGGCGGCCGGTGGCGCTGAAGGTCCTGCCGCCCCACTACGCCGAAGACCCGGTGTACCGCGAGCGTTTCGGCCGAGAGGCGGCGGCGCTGGCCAGGCTCGATTCGCCGCATGTCGTCGCGGTTCACGACCACGGCGAGGTGGACGGCTGTCTGTACCTGGCGATGCAGCTGGTCGACGGGCCCGATCTGGCCAAGGTGCTCGAAGCCGGGCCGATGGACCCGGACCGGGCGCTGGCGGTGGTGGACCAGGTGGTCTCCGCGCTCGGCGACGCGCACGCCATCGGCGTCGTGCACCGGGACGTCAAGGCCGCCAACGTCCTGCTGCGGCCGCGTGCCGCGCACCACGACGAGGATTTCGCCTACCTGTGCGACTTCGGCATCGCGCGGTCAGCGGAGATCGACCGCGGTGCGGAGACCAGCGGCGTGATCGGCACCGTCGGTTACATGGCGCCCGAACGTCTTCGCGGCGAACCCGCCACCGCCGCTTCGGACGTCTACGCGGTGGGCTGTCTGCTGTGGGTGACCCTGACCGGTCAGCTGCCTTACAACGGCAGCCAGCCCGAGGTGATCGTGGCGCACGACAGGGCCCCGATCCCCCAGCTCGTGGTCGGCGATCCGCGCACCGCCGCGGTCAACGGTCTGCTGAAGTCGTTGCTGGCCAAGGATCCCCGTGACCGTCCGACGGTGCGTGAAGTACGTGACCGCATCCGGGCCATCCGCGCCGACGCGCCACCCGCCGGCGTCGTCGTCGAGCAGCCTCGCCGCCGCCGGACCGGTCTGGTGGCGGGCCTGGTGGCCGGTGCCGCACTCGTGATCGCGATCGTGCTCGCGGCGGTCTTCCTGGTGTCGCCGGGGGTGCCGGCCGCCGACCGGATCGGCCGCAGCACACCGGCCGGGCTCACCTGCTCACCGGTGACGGCGGCCGACGAGGGCGTCCGCGCGCAGGTCGTCTGCCAGACCGGCGGGGAGACCGGCGAGCTCCGGATCGCCGCCCTCGACGACGTCGACGCGGCCACCGCCTACCTGCGTACCGGCGCCGGAACGGATCCCGCCGGTCTCACCGCCGGTAAATGCCCCGCTGACCTGCCCGCCAAGCAGTCCTGGTCGCGCGACGGGCACAAGGGGACGCTGGTGTGCACGGTGCTCGGCACGACCACGCGGTACGCCTGGACCGACGACGAGCACGCGACCGTGTCGGTGCTCGACGGCCGGGTCGGCACGCCCTATCCCGCCGACCTGCGCGCAGTCGAGGACTTCTTCGCGGCGATCCGGTTCGGCTGAATCACCGCGAGCCGCGCTGCCAGCGCTCCATCAGCGCCTCCGGCGACGAACCCGGTGCGCCGAAGAACCAGCCGTAGATCAGTTTCGCGTCGTCGTCGAAATAGATGGCCGGGCTGCGGTCGTCCGCCGTGACGAACCGGATGAACTGGCCGACGACCGGACCGCCGAGGCGGTTCCAGGTCCGCACCTCGACACTTCCCGGCACCACACCGCCGTTCGCCGAGTTCTCCGAGCGCAGCTTGATCAGCGCGTCGTGGTCGGACGCCGAACTGAACACCAGCATCGCGCCGTCGGCCAGCGGGCATTTGACCGTCTCGGCCGTGCCGGTCGTGGCGGGGACCGCTTGGCATTTCGCGGACTGCTCGTTGAGCACGTGTGCCTGCGCGAAATCCCACAGCGCGCCGGAGGAGAACGCGGCCCCCGGTACCTCGGGGCGTTTGAGCACCCCGAATTGACGCGCGTCGTAGAACTCCACCAGTGCGGGGAGTCCGGTCTTCCGCGCCGTCAGTGTCGCGCTGACCGGACGGGGACTGTCGACGTCCCAGTAGACCGTCGATTCCCCGGACGGGAGTTCCCGCATCGCGAACGCCGCGCCCTGACCGAGGTTGCCCGCCGAACGCACCGCTCCGGCGGCGCTCGCGAGCGCCCTGGACTCGGTGAGCCTGCCCGGCACGTCGTAGGTGACCAGGGTGAGGGCGTACAGCCCGGCGTCGCAGCCGACCCGTTCCATCTCGCCGGGCTTCGCGGGCTGCTGAGCGCATCGGACCGCGCCGTCGAGCAACCGGGCGCCGAGCGCGCGGTAGCGGCCGGCGACCTGGTCGAGCGCGTAGCGGTCCGGCGGTGGCGCGGCGGGCTTTTCCTTGCCCTGCACGAAGACCACTACCCCGGTCGCGATCGCGGCCACCAGCAGTACCGCCCCGCCGAGGAGCCACCTCTTGCGTGCGCCGGAGGGAAGCAGCCTAGTCGTGCGGCCCTCCCAGGTGAGCCGGTTCTCCACGCGAGTGGGGTTCAGCGGGGGCCCGGTCGGCTCGGGATCGCGTGGAAGGGCCGCTTCCAGCGTTCCCGAATCGCGCAGCGCGGCCACGAGCGAGTCGATTTCGGCCGCGCTGAACGCGTTTCCGGACTGCTCCAGCGCGGACCGGAGCGCCACCGGATCGGTCAGCGCGTGGCGGCCGAAGCGGCGTACGACTTCGGCGAGGCGGGGATCCTGGTCGTCCATCACGCGTCCGGATCCGCCCAGAACTTGCGGAGCACCTGCTGATCGTCGGTACTCGCCTGCATGTAGACGGCGACGCCCGTGGAGTCCTCGTCGAAGTAGAGCCGGGCGTAGCCGTTTTCCGGCTCCAGGAAACGGATCCGGGTGCCGTCGCCGGTACGCGGGGTGCCGACCGGGATGCCCGCGCGGATACCCGGCCGCCCCGGCACGTACTCCCAGCGCAGCGTCCGGATCGAACCGGGCCGCGCGCCGTCGTTGTCGGTCTGCAGCACCGTGCGCAGCGCGGTGAGCTGCTTGGGGAAGAACAGCACGCGGAAGCTGGCGATGATGCCGGAACCCAGCTCGCAGTTGACGGTTTCCCGCACACTCACGATGGATTTCGCCGCCTCGCAGCGGACGTCGGGGTGATCGAGGTACGGCTTGGCCGCGGCGAGCAGATCCGGATCCTTGAAGACCGCGGCCGCTTCCTCGGGGACCGGCGCCGGGGAGGATTCACGCTGGGGTGCCGAGCCCATGGGCAACGTAGTGGTCTCGGACCACGACGGCGGCACCGTCGGCGGGTCGGCGGGACGCTTCGGTTCGTCGCCACCGACCAGCACGAGGTTCGCAACGGTCACGACGAGGACCGCCGCCGCGACGGCTCCGCCGATCACGGCGAACCCTTTGGCACGCTTCGGCTTTTCCCCGGTCAGGACGGTGGTCAACGCGGTGGTCGGTTCGTCGGCAGCGGTGTCCCTCGGGAGAAAGCCGAGTGCCGCGCCGAGTTGCCCGCACGCCCATTCCGCACCCGCGTCACCGCCGCAAGCTTCGATCGCCGCCCGATGGGCTTCGGCGGGAGTGCCCCCGTCTTCGAGTACTGCGCGCATCCGCTGGGCCGCGCCCGCCCCCGCCGCCGCGGCGAGCGCGTTGATCTCGGTGTCGGGAGGCGGGTCGGGAAGACTGCGTAGCGCGCCGGTGAGGACGATCGGGTCGGAAAGCGCGTCGCGTCCGTGCCGGTCCACCACGTCTTCGAGTGCGGTCAATGTGGTCATGGCGATCAGTTAAGCCCGTCTCGCTTCAAGGTCGCTTCAAGCAACCGGCGGAACCTGAGATGATCGGCCCCGTGACAGTGGAGGTGCGGTTGCTGGGGCCGGTGGAGCTGGTCGTCGACGGCGTACCCGCCACACCTGGTGGTCTGCGGCCGCGGGCGGTACTCGCCGTGCTTGCCGCTTCCGGAGAGGCGCCGGTGAACGCGGACAGGCTGGCGGAGGCGATCTACTCCGACACCGGCAAGCCCGCGTCCCGCGCCACCGTACAGGTCCACGTGCACAACCTGCGGCAGAACCTGGGGGTACACGGGGGATCCCTGCTCCACGGACCGGCGGGTTACCGGCTTCTCGGCGTCCGCGCCGACATCCGCGAGGCGGAGGACGCGATCGGCCGGGCGAGGGCCGCCGAACGGGCACGCGACACCGGCGGCGCCGCGGCGGGATACCGGCGGGCACTCGAAGTGTGGCGGGGCCCGTTCTGCGCCGACCTGCCGGATCACACCGCCTTCGACCCCGCCCGCGCCCTCTACGCGGAGATGCGCTGGGAGGCGTTGGAGGCGCGGATCGCCGCGGATCTGCGCGCGGGTGACGTTCCCGGCCTGGTGCGGGAGCTCGAGGACCTGGTCTCCGAACATCCGCTGCGGGAACGGTTCTGGGGCCAGCTGATGGTCGCGCTCTACCAGGAGGGACGACAGGCCGAGGCCCTGGACCGGTTCCGGCAGGCGCGGCGGATCCTGGCCGAGGAGGCGGGCGTCGATCCGGGGCCGGCGTTGCGGGAACTGGAACGCGCGGTGCTCGCCCACGCCGGGACGGCGACCCTGCTGCGGGTGGCCGCCCCGGGTGCCGCCGGGACCGGGCGACCGGCACTGACCTGGGTCGACGGTTCGGGGCGGGCCCGCCTGCGGGAACTGCCCGTGCTGGGACGGCTGGCCATCGGCCGCGACGCGAATGCCGACGTCGCCCTCCGCCATGACGGCGCCGTGTCCCGCGACCACGCCGAGATCACCGTCGGTAAGAGTGGCGCCGTCCTGGCGGATCTCGGTTCCCGCAACGGGACGTTCCACAACGGCGAGCGCGTCGCGGGGCCGGTCCCGCTCGCTCCCGGCGACGTCGTACGCTGCGGCGACACGGTACTGGCGGTGACGAACGGCGGCGCGGCGGTCAGCCCGGTGGACGGGACCACCCGGTAGAACGATTCTTCACGATCGACCGGTACCGTTCAACGAATCGCCTGTAATCCAGGTAACCAAGCAACGATCTCCTGTTCTGCGGGTTCGGCACGGCGGATACGGTCCTCGGCATGACTTTGCGAGCCGCGGCGGTGCGGCGGAAACCGGTCGCCGATCTGATCGCCGACAGTGAGCACGGCACGCTGAAGCGCTCCCTCGGGCTCGGGCAGCTGACCATGCTCAGCATCGGCGCGACGCTGGGCAGCGGGATCTTCGTCGTGCTCGGCGAAGCGGTGCCCGTGGCAGGCCCGGCGGTCGTGCTGTCGTTCGTGCTCGCCGGGATCACCGCGCTGTTCTCCGCGCTCTCCTACGCCGAACTCGCCGGAATGATCCCGGTGTCCGGTTCGTCCTACTCCTACGCTTACGCCACGCTCGGCGAACTGGTCGCCTGGGTCTGCGGCTGGTGCCTGGTGCTCGAGTACGGCGTCTCGGTGGCGTCGGTGGCCGTCGGCTGGGGGCAGTACCTCAACGAGTTGCTGCGGCTGGCGTTCGGTTTCGCCATCCCCGACGCGTTCAGCCAGCCACCGGGCTCGGGCGGGATCGTCAACGTCCCGGCCATCGTCGTCGTACTGCTCGCCATGTTCCTGTTGCTGTCCGGCGCGAAGGAGAGTGCGCGGGCCAACGCGATCATGGTCGTGGTCAAGGTCGGTACGCTGGTGCTGTTCTGCGCGATCGCGTTCTCCGCGGTCCGGGCGGCGAACTTCGCCCCGTTCCTGCCGCTCGGCCTGGCCGGGCTGAGCGCCGGTGCCGCGAAACTGTTCTTCTCCTACATCGGTTTCGACGCGGCCTCCACGGCGGGTGAAGAGGCGAAGAACCCGCAACGGGATCTGCCGAGGGCGATCCTGCTCTCGCTCGCGATCGTCACCGTGCTGTACTGCCTGGTCGCCGTGGCGGCCGTGGGCGCGCTGCCGTGGCAGGAGTTCGACGGCAAGGAGGCCGCGCTCTCGCACGTGCTCGGCGCCGTTTCCAGCAACCCGCTGTGGGCCGGACTGCTGGCCGTCGGCGCCATCGTGGCGATCTCCAGCGTCGTGCTGACCGTCCTCTACGGACAGACCCGCATCCTGTACTCGATGTCCCGCGACGGCCTCGTCCCCGCCTCGCTGTCCAAAGTGGACTCCAAGACCGGCACTCCCCGGATCAACACCCTGGTGGTCTCGGGCTTCGTCGCGACACTGGCCGCGTTCATCCCGCTCGGGAAGCTGGCCGACGCCACCAGCATCGGCACGCTGTTCGCCTTCGGGCTGGTGAACGTCGCCGTCCTGCTGCTGCGAAAGCGGCAACCGGAGGCCCCGCGCTCGTTCCGCGTGCCGTTCTCCCCCGTCACGCCCATCCTCGGCGTGCTGTGCTGCGGTTACATGATGCTCAGCCTCGATGGCGCGACCTGGATCGTCTTCGCCGGCTGGATGGCGCTCGGCCTGCTGATCTACTTCGGTTACAGCATGCGCCGGTCCCGGCTCGCCGCGGATTCGCCCGTTCGCCGCCATAATTCCTAGCCTGTACAGCCGTAGTACGAGCCGGATCATTGAATTAACGGTGATCGGTAGGGGACACTTCCGTCCGACCCACGGAAAACCCTACCGTGAACCGAGGTCCTTATGCGCCGATATGGCATTACCGTGCTGACCGCGTGCCTCGCCCTGTCCCTCACCCCATTCCCCGTCTCCGCCCAAGAGACGGCGACCGCCCGCGCTCCCTTCTGTTACGAGGAACCCGTACAACCGAAAGCCGATGTAAGTGACATAAAGGCCGGTTTCCAGTCCACGAAGTGGCTTCAGACGATCCAAGCCGTGTACAAGCGGCGCTGGCCCAGCGGCGAAGGCCTCGCGATCGCTCAGGCCAAGGACAAGTACTTCAGCCAGTTCGTGAACAAGACCAGCTTCAACGCCCTCGCCGAATCCCTGATGGTGGCGATCCACGAAGAGACCCACATGTGGGATCTGGATCCTTCGAGAACCTCCTGGGACGTGTACGTCTCCGCGTGGATCGACGCTTCCCGCAAGGCGATGAAGGTGCCGATCCACGGCGGCTTCCCGCGCCGCGAAATACTGCCGCTCATCACGGACGGTCTGACGCGTTCGATGGACGACATCTACCTGCGGGACCAGCAGCAGGGCTCGTACAAGATGCAAGGCGTCATCGCGGAACTCAACGCCGGGCTCATGGGACTGCCCGCCGCGACCGTCGTCGCCGAGTACATCCAGGGAGTGGGCGCGAGCAATTCGCGGGACATCGCGGCCACGAACATGCGCTACCTCCAGCTCTACCTTCGCGTGGCCAAGGCGAACCATCCCGCTTACTGGGCCAAGATCAAGGCCCAGCCCGAATTGCGCGAATTCGTGCTCATCGAATTCCTCCGGACGGCCTACTGGCTGGATCAATCCGCGCCCCACGCCGCGAAACTCGGCAGTGCGGACGTGGCCAAGATCGTCGCCAAGAACTACGCCCCGGAGAACATCGCGATCATCGAGGAGTTCACCGGCGCCAAGGTGAACACGGGTACGGCCAGGAACTGCACGATCTGACGCCGGGGCCGGTGGTCGTGAGTGTTCTGTGTCGTTCTAACGACCCGAAACACTCACGACCACCCAGCGGAAGTGTCGCGAAAGCCACTTTCGGGACATCTCACGTCGCGAAAGTGGCTTTCGCGACACGCCTTGGCATCACGCCACGTTTGCCTTACCCCTCCATAGAACTCACGACCCCTCGCGCCTGACCTGGACCGAAGGCTCCCTTCCCTCGGCTCAGCCGAGGTAAGGGGGCCTTCACGTACCTCCCCCGCCTTCCCTACGGCACGAACACCGGCTGGTCCAGCGCCCAGAGCCAGGATCCGTCCGGCTGACGGCGGGCGACCTCGATGGTCGTCTCACCGGTGGTCAGCGTGGACGCGGTGAGTGCCAGGTCGCCGCCCACCAGCGCCGGATGCTGCCTGCCCGGCAGGAGTTCCGGCGCGGCCGCGACGAACTCCTCGTAGACCTTGCGGATCTCCGCGTGCCCGGTCGCGATGTTGCCCGGCGGGAACGCCAGTACGGCGTCCGGTTCGTACAACGCCACCAGTCCGTCGACATCGCCCGCGTTGCCTCGCTCGATGAAGAATTTGCCAAGATCGTTCGGCTCGGTGGCCACAGTCCTGCTTGTCATGGGGATGAGCCTCGCAGCGAATCACGACATCCTGTGTCGTGTATTCCGCTAGAGTTTTCCCATGCGTGCCGACCGGCTGGTCTCGCTGGTGTTGCTGCTGCGGCACCGCGGCCGGCTGTCCGCGACCACGCTCGCCCGCGAGCTGGAGGTCTCCACCCGCACCGTGCTGCGCGACATCGAGGCGTTGTCCGCGGCGGGTGTCCCGGTCTACGCCGAACGCGGCAGGCACGGCGGTTTCGCTTTGCTGCCCGGTTTCCAGACCGAACTCACCGGGCTGAACCACGACGAGGCGCTCGCGCTGCTGATCGCCGGATCACGACGCGGCGCGCAGGCGTTCGGCCTCGGCTCGGCCCTCGCCTCGGCCATGCTCAAGGTGATCGACGCGCTGCCGGAAAGCCAGCGGGACACCGCGGCGGGCGCGGCCAGGCGGCTGCTCGTCGACCCGGAGATCGACCTCCTCTCCCGCCGCGAGGCCGCCGAGGAGGTGTCCGACGCGATCGTGACCGAGGTCCGGCGGGCGGTGTTCGCCGGGCACAAGCTGCGCATCCATTACGCGCCGACGGGGCGGGCGGCGCAGTGGCGCACGGTGGACCCGATCGGGCTGGTCACCGTCCGGGACCGGGGTTACCTGCTGGCCACGAGATCCGGTGAGGACCGCACCTACCGGCTGTCCCGGCTGCGGGCCGCCGAGGAACTCCCCGAACCGGCGCAACGACCGGACCGGGTCGATCTGGACCGGGCCTGGCAGGAACGCAGCACGCGGTTCCGGACCGGCGGGGACCAGGTCGCCGTGCAGGTGCGCGTCGCCCCGGGGCGACGGGAAGAGCTCGTGGGCACCGCGCTGGCCATCCTCGCCGAGGAAACCGACGAGGACGGCAGGCTGCGGCTGGAGGTGACGTTCCAGGACGCGCGCCACGCCGAATGGGCGTTGTGGCAGCTCTCCACGGACGCGGAAGCCCTGGCCCCGCCTTGGTTGCGGGTCTCCCTGCGCGACCGCGCCGCCGCCATCACCAGCCGCTACGAAGAGCCGTCCTCACCCTAGGGCGCCTTACCTCTCGAGAACGACCCACTCACGCGGCCCGAGCGCGAAACCCGTTGTCAACACTGTGTTCTCGCGGCCGTAGTCTTCCGAGTGCGGCCGCGCTCGTGAGACGAAGGTCAAGTTGAGCCCACCGGGCGGAGGTGGATAATTCGGCCCATGACGAACGCCGCCCGGGGAAAGGCAGCCACGACTTTCAAGGCGCTGCTGAAGGGTTACCGCGTTCGCGCGAACCTCACGCAGGAGGACCTCGCCGAGGGATCGGGGGTGAGCGTCCGTGCCATCAGCGACATGGAGCGCGGGATCGCCAAGAGCCCGCAACGCCGGACGATCGAAGCGCTCGCCGCGCCGCTGTCCCTGACCGATGACGAGCTGACCACCCTGCAGAAGGTCGCCAGGCAGGGCCGCGTCCAGCCGATCGCCGCACCCGCGCCCGTGACGGCCGGGATCCGCGAATCACCGCTGATCGGCGTTCTGCCGACGGACGTCGACGACCTCACCGGACGCGAAACCGATCTCGCGGCGTTGCGCGCCCTCTCGGCCGACCTGCGAGGTGGCCGCCGCCGGGCGGGGCGGGTCGCGATCCTGAGCGGACCGCCCGGCACCGGCAAGACCACCCTCGTGGTCCGCGCGGCGCACAATCTCGCCGAGGACTTCCCCGACGGCAGGCTCTTCCTGAAGCTGCGCGGGACGTCCGCCGGGCCGACGACCCCGGCGGACGTGCTGCACCTGATCCTGCGCTCGCTGGGCGTGGACGCCGTCCGCATCCCGGCCGACCCGGAGGACCGGGTGAACCTGTGCCGCTCCCTCCTGCGGGACCGGGCCACCCTGATCGTCCTCGACGACGCGGCCGACGAGGCCCAGGTCCGTCCGCTCCTCGTCGGCGGACCGCGGTGTCTCACCCTGATCACCAGCCGTCAGATGCTGGTGGGGCTGGAGGGCGCGAGCAGGCTCCCCCTCGACGTATTCGACGAAGACGACGCGGTCTCCTTGCTGTCGACCATCATCGGGGCGGGCCGGGTCGCGTCGGAGCGGCAGGCGGCGCTCGAACTGGTCGAACTGTGCGGGCGGCTGCCGCTGGCACTGCGCATCGCGGGCAACCGGCTGGCGAGCCGCCCCACCTGGCCGCTGTCGCGGCTGGTGGACCAGCTCCGGGACCGCAACAGGCGGCTGACCACGCTGACCGCCGGCGATCTCGACGTGCGCAGCGTGTTCGAACTGTCGTACCGCCAGCTCAGCCCGAACGCCGCCGCGGTGTTCCGGCGGCTGTCGCTCGTCCCGGCGGCGGACTTCTCGCTGGAGGCCGCGATGACGCTCATCGAAGCCGCCGACGAGGACGACGCCGTCTTCCTGGAGGAACTGGCCGACGCGAGCCTGTTGCAGACGTCGCAGGAGAACGGCCGGTACCAGTTCCACGACCTCCTCCGGGTCTTCGCGACCGAACGGCTCAACAGGGAGGAAACCCCCGAAGCCGTCGAGGCCGCGGAGCACCGGCTGGCCGATTGGCTGGTGTCCACCGCGACGGCGGCGGGCCGCTACTTCCATCCGACCGACGGGGTCAGCCCTCTCCCGGTCGCGACCCCGTCGTTCGCCGATCACTCCGGAGCGGGCAGGTGGCTCGAGGTCGAACTGAAGAATTGGCTCGCCGCCGTCAAAAGCGTCGCCGCGCGCGGCGACCACCAGCCGGTCCTCGACCTCGCCGAGTCCATGCACTGGTACTCCGAGATCGGCGGGACCGCGAGCACCTGGTACGACGTGTTCGAACTCGCCATGGCTTCGGCCATCGCGCTCGGCAGCAAACGGGACGAGGCCGTCCATCGGAACTACCTGTCCTGGGTGCTGGCCACCCTGTGCGACCAGGCCGAAGAGTCCGGCGAGATGGCCCGGCGGGCGTGGGAAGCCGCGGTGCAGGCGGGTGATCGCCGCGAGCAGGGCTGGGCTCGGTTGTACCTGATGAGCGCCCATGCCCGCGACGCCGCCCGCACCACGTCGCCGGAGTTGTTCGACGAGGCGGTGCGCCTGTTCGAAGACGCGGGCTATCCCCTCGGGGTCCATATGGCACGGGGGATGCTGGCGTCGTACTTGTACCGGAACGGCCGGTTCGCCGACGCCGCCGAAGAGTTCGACGCCTGCGTCGATTACTTCGCGCGGGAACACGGCGGCTCGCGCACTCCCGTGGACGACACCAACTACGCGTACCTGCTGCTGCGCTCGGCGCAGAACCTGACCGCGCTCGACTCGTCCGATCGCGCACTCATCTACTGTGAAACAGCGCTCGAGCTGTTCCGTCGCCACGGCGCGACCATGGGTCAGGCCCGCGCGCTCCAGGCCATCGGAGGGTTGGTGGGCGACCACGCGAACGCGCGCCGCCACTTGAACGAGGCCGAAGAACTCTACGAACGCATCGGGATGACACAGGCTCAGATCGACACGCTCTGCGACAAGGCGGCCCGGTCCGAGAAGGCGGGCGATCCGGCGTCGGCACGCGGCGACCGGGAGCGCGCGATGGCCCTGTGCGACCGGCTCGGCCGCTCCGAGGGCAGCAGGCTCCGGGAGAAGCTGGCCGAACGCCTCGACGCCTCGTAGCCCGGTCAGGCGGAGGTGCGGGTCAGTTCCTCCCAGGTGATGTGCCCGAGCAGGACGTCCTGGATGGTGTAGCGGGGCGCGGGTTCGAATTCGGCGATGGCCGCGGACCCGCCTGCCTTCGGCACCCCGGCGGCCGCGGCGATCCGGCCGCCGAGCTCACCCGCTTCCAGGTCACGGATGTCGTCGCGGGAGACGTATACGGCGACCATGTCCTCTTCGGACCGAGCGGGGCGGCCTCGGAAACCCTGGATTCGTAGCGACACGTCAACTCCTTGGTGTTGAGCGGTTCTGCGACTCTGGAATCAGTAAACGGCACCCTCGTCCCGGTCACCATGAACAACCACCAGCAGAAGAACCGGAAGGAAAGTCCCGCCGGGTCAGCCCGCGCTCCACACCGCTGTCCGTGCGGCACCCGGCGGCTCCAGCACGAAACCTGCCGCGCGCCGGACGACTTCCGGCGGCACCGGCTCCGCGGACCGCCCCCGTGCCCGAATGTGGCCGAGCAGCTCCGGCTCCGGTGCCAACCCGTGGCGCTCCAGGTAGTAGGTGACGGTGTCGGTCCAGATCCACTGCCCGTCGGTGAGGAAGTTCGACGGCACGACCGCGGTCCGGTCCGAGTCGACGACGTCGTCCAGCAAGGACGGCGTGACCAGGACCGGCGTGCCACTGGCCAGATACGTGACGAGCGCCCGCAGTTCCTCCGGGTCCTCGATCAGCGGATGGCCGGGCGCGAACCCGGGGCCCGTTTCGGGGTCGACGACGTCGAACACCCTGGCCAGGGTGAACTCTTCCGCTGTGGTCACCGGGTACCTCCTGCTGACGGGCATGGATTCGCCACGTCAGCACACCGCACCGGATCACCGCGCGCCAGGCAGGAACGGTGGCAGAAACGCCCGCCGGTTCCTCTCGGTCAGTCCCGCTCCGGGAACTCCTCGAACCGGTCGTCACCGTGGGCCGGAGGCTCGGGTTCGGTCGCCGCGGGCACGAGCGCCTCGAAGATGCTGTCCGCCGCCGAGGTTTCGGCCTGCTCCTCCACCGGATGGGCCGGTGTGCCGTCGTCCTGGCCGGACTCCGATATGTCCATACCCAAATACTGGGCGACGGTCTGCGACGAGTCCTTGACCTCGTTCCACAGCTGATGCCGTCCGGCGACCATCGTGGTCAAGCTCGCCGCTTGCCGCTCTTCCGTGCGGAACGGAGCGACCTTGATCCGGAACACCCGCCAGTCGTTCCGCTCGTACTCGTCGCGCCGGGCGGGTTCCAGCAACCTCCCGCCGAACAGGTCCTTCTCCTGCGCGTCCGGCAGGCCGCCGCCCTGGTATCCGGCGAGCACCGAACACAGCCGGACCGCCAGCTCCGTTCGCGGATAAGACCGGCGAGCGCCGAAACTGCCTGCGAGACCGTACTGGCCGAAATAGCTCTGATGCAGGGTCGCCTGGTCACCTCGCAGCTCCAGGTAGAACGCGTGTGTCGACCCCGTGCTCACCCACACGCCGACGTCCTCGCCACCGTTGAGCACGTCCGCCAGTCCGGACACGGTCACTTCCACCGGTGTATCGACCGGATCGTGCGCCAGATCGAACAACAGATTGGCCGTCTGACCGCACACACCCGTGAGGTCACCGTCGGCGAACGAACGATAGATCTCGGCCACCGGCGTGTTCGGGTCCTGCTCGAAAGCCGAGAACAACACCGGGAACGGATCCATCGTCCGCATCTCGAGCTCGAACAGATTCACCTCGAAGGCGGTCGCGACATCGTTGAAGACCCGGGCCGTCGTCGACTCGGTCGCAGGCGTCCGCGTCACACCATCGGCCCCGTCGACCGGGAGCCGGTCTCCCCGCGCGGTCTGATCCGGCCGCACCGTGATGACCGCCCGGCGACGACGTTCTTCCGGCGTCGCTCGCGGATCGTCCGGTGCGCCGGCGAGGTCACGCCCCTGCGACCGCGCCGCCACACGGATCGCCGGAACGCCGTCAGCGACCGGGTCGTTCTCCTGCGCCACCTTGACGATCTGGTCTTCCCCCTGAAGGCGGGCCAGCTCTTCACCGATCTCCAGCACCATCCGGTCCCGGACGGCGCCGGCGCGTCGCTCCCCCTTCTTGATCGCCTGGCCAGGCGCGATCGACCGGCCGTTGCCGTACCCGGTCACGGTCACCACCGGCAGCGGAAGATGGTTGTCGTGCAGCCAAAGCGCGGCCTTCGCCACCCTGGTCGCGACAGAGGCGAACGTCTGCGCGTCGGACTCTCGCGGCACAGCCGACCCCTCGTCGAAAGAAACGTGAGCGGACCAGTCGGTGGCCGGGCCTTGACCGGCCGAGACGACGACGGTGAGCGTATTCGGCAAACCGACGACATTCGGGAGGTGGTATGCCGCCATAGCCTCGTGAAAGGTGTCGCCCAGCCTTTTGCCGTACGCGTGGAAATACCAAAGGTCACGCTCTTTCGGCCAAATAGCGAGGTTGTAGACGGCGCCACGAACCTGGTTCAAGGCGTTTTCGACACGAAGGTCATCGGGTCCGTGCACCGCTCGGAGTTCGGCCAGCTCCTTGAACTTCCGCGCCGCATACAGCCTCAATTCGACATTTCTGATGGCGTTCGAGTCTTCGTTCTCCTTCGCTCTCCGCAGCGCATCGGCCAGTTCCGCTTCGATCGCGTCCCAATTCCCGCTGTTCTCATCGAGGGCCTGTGCGATCGCACCATCGATCACGCGGGTCCGGCCGCTGGTCCGCGGCGTGTTCTCCAGAGCCATGTTCCATTGGCCGTCCAGACTCGTCGCGACCACCGCGGAGAAGTGATAACCCCACGACTTTTGGGTGGACACCCCGCCCTTCGCGAAGTCGACGTCCATGGACACGAAGCCCTCGTCGTCGTCATAGGGCATGGAGTTGCCGCAGTACGCCTCCCCGACCGACGGCCAGGCATACTCGTTGACGCCGGTCTTCCGTGCCAGCCGTCCCATCTTCGCCCGGCGAGCCGCGTTCGTCGGGCGATAGCTCATCGCACCGCCGTACTCGCGTCCCGGCCGTGGTGCACCCGGCCCGCCTCCGGTAGGCCGGGTGTCCTTGGCCACCTGAGTCACCGCCCACCGCGGTTCGACCGAGTCGAGTTCTCCCGGCTCGCCATCCGCCAGCTCCGCGAGTGCCTCGGCGAGCGTGCGAGTACCCGTCACCTCGACGCCGTTGGTGGAATCCAGGTTTCCCGCGGCGGCCAGTCCCCGCGCGTCCCTGAAGACGGCCCTGTCCGGCAGGCCACCCAAGATCTCCTGCGCCATGTCACGGCAGATTTCGGAGGGCTTGTCCCAGAATTCGACCGTCACCCTGTTCAGCCTGTGCTCGGCTCCGTCGCGCTCGATGACCAGCACGACATCGTGCACGACGAGCTTGATGTTGCTGTTGGCCTTCAGCAGCGCCGCTCGGGAATTCGCGATGACTTCGGGGACGGCGAAGAACTCCTGAGCCGACTGCTTGGGATAGCCGACAGCGATCGAAACATCAGCGGAGATCAGCACAGGAATATCGTCAGCGGTCACCTTCTCCTGGAAAGGCACCGAAAAGGGAGCCGACCTGTCCGTTTCCCGCAGGACATATCCGGACGGGTGACTGAAGACCGGGTCACCCAGCGCGTCCGCACCCTTTTCGAACCGGTACGACGTTGTCACGACAGGCTGTGGCTTGGGAGCACGAAGATGCGCCGTCGGCATATCGTCGACCCGGATCCAGTACTGCCCAGGCTCGGCCGCGGACGCGGTGCCGGTGGAGATGACGATCTCTCCGGCGAGATCCAGCTGCTCGTTCTCGGTCAAATCTTCCCTGCCGAAGACCTCCTCGCCGATCAGCTCTTGCAACGCCGACTCCAAAGCCTGGTAGCGAAGCTCATCGAGATCTTCGTCGCCGGACGGAAGGCTCGACATCTCGATCGGCGGTGGCGCCACCACCAGGTCGGGCCGCAGCCGGTGCTCCTGGACCCAGTCGGCCACCCGCCCCACGATCCGGCGCAACTCGCCCTGTTGTGCGCCCGTCAAGTCCAGCTCGTCCGAACCTTCCGCGAATTCGACCGCTACTCCGGACGCGAGGCCGTCGTAGACCTTCACGGCGCCACTGTCGTCCCGGTCCTCCGCGTCCACCAGGTCGAGCGCGTCATCGTCCGAAGTGGACAGCGAAGAGTCCTCGGCGGACCGGGTTTCGTCCCGGGTTTCGGCGGGCCACAGGTCAGGGTGTTCGGACTCGAGCTCAGCCTGGATATCGGAGCCTCGCCCGTCCTCGGGGTCCAGACCGATCACTGGCGGTTCCGGCGACGTCCACGCCGGCCGGAGATCCACCGTGATCACGGCACGCCGACGGGCCCGCCGCGCCGGGCTCCCGTCCGGTTCGGGAACGGCCTGAACATTGTGCGCGGGCAGCACTCCGGCGTCGGCCCGCAGCCTCGCCAGCTCACGACCGACGGCGGCGCGCAACGACTTCACCGTCGCCTCGGCACGCGCGTCCCCCGACCGCACAGCCTGCCCTGTCCCCAGCAAGGCTCCGTTGCCGAACCCCGCGACGTTCACCACCGGAACGGGCAGCCCACGCTCGTGCTGCCGCACCGCGTTCTCGGCCACCTGTCGCGCGATCCGGTCGATCGTCGCCAGGGCGTCCGCGTCGAGCTCCCTGCTCCTCTCGGCGAAGTAGATCTCGTCCCGCACCAAGGCGGAGTCGACGTCGTCCGTCAGTGCCCCGGCCGGCTCCTGCTGTCCGGGCGGACGGCTGAGCTGGTTACCGAAAGCCAGCGCACCGAGAGTTCCGGGGGCCGGCTCGGGCTCCCCGGGTCCGGATTCCAGTCCGAACGGGACGTCGGCCGGTTCGTCCCTCTCCGGCAGATACGCCCCCTTGGCCACGGCCTCGACGCCGCCGTCTTCGGACGGGGTGAACACCGTCCAATGGCCCTGTCGCACGAAGGCCGGGCCGTACTCGGTCATTCCCACCGTCGAGGCGACGACCAGTTCTCCGGTTTCCGCGTCCGGATCGGCGGGCGACGGAACGAACCACACCTGACCGGTCGACGCGTACAACTCGACGTGCACATCGTCGCCGGTCTCTTCGTTGTGCCGCAGGAGCTCCTTCGCGATTCCGGCGGCGACCGAATCCGCCCCGCCGTCCGCCGCCCGGCACGACACCAGCCTCACCGGCTTCCTGCCGTCCCACATCCCGCGTTCCCTGAGCCGGAGCAGCGACCCGCCCAGTGCGGCACCGGAGATCCGCGTGCCGTTCCATCCGATCGAGGCGCCGTCCGAGCCGGTGTTGTGCACCACGAAGGTGAAGTAGGTGTCACTCGGCCGGACGCGACGCGCGGCGGACTCGAACGCGGCCCGCTGTTCATCGGTCAGGGACGGATCGTCGAGCCAGACGCGATCACCACCGAGGTCCTTCACCGCTTCGGCGGGCTCACCGGCCGCCGGAAGCCCCAGCTTCTCCCGCAGGGCCGGAAGCCCTCCGTCCAGCGGCGCCGACTTGGCGAGCTCCCAGAGTTCCTCCAGCGCTTTTTCGGGGGAATCGATGTCCATACCCGCACGCGCCGCGAGGTCGAGCATTTCCGCCTCGGAGGCCCGGCTGGAGAACGGCGCCGGTTTGGCGAGCCGGTCGAGCGCCGAGAGGATCTCCTGGTCACCGGGGGCGGGCGTGAAGATGCCGAACAGGGCGAGCAGACGTTCGCTCCCGGCCGTCTCCATCCCGCCGGGCCTGCCGATCTCCCTGCCGAGGATCACGTCGAAATCGTGGCCCTCCTTCCTTTTGAACGTCTCGAGGTACGTGACGAGGTCGTCCGCTTCGGCCCTGGTCGTGTTCTTCGCGGCTCGTCCGTAGAGGTCGCCCCAGTTGACCACCACCTTGGACAGGTCCTTCCACGAAAGACCGCCGTGGATCTGCGCCTCGAAATAATTTCCGACCGCCGCGAAGCCGGTCTCTTCGACTTCCCTGCGAAGCTCGCGGTCGTATTTGAAGTCGGTGATGCCGCCAAGGGCGAGCCGCACGGTGTCCTCGTGGCCGTGCGCCAGCAACCCGAACAGGTGTTGGCCGTCAGTGGCCGACTCGACGCCCCGGAGTCCCTCGGCGGCACTGTCCCTCGGTGTGAACGTCGAACGCTCTCGCACCTCCTCTTTCAGGTACATCACGGTGGTGCCGTAGGGATAGGCGCCACCCTTCTGGAGCGATGAGTTCAAAGCGGCGTAAAGCGGCATCTCGCCGGGAGCGGTCGGGGCGAAGTCCGCGGTTCGGTCGCCGGGTATCGCCGGATCACCCTTGACCCGGTTCAGCACGTCCGCGTAGCCGAGTCGTTCCTCGACCCAGCCACGACCGGCGCGGAACGGCGTCCCCGTCGTGAGCCCCGTCTCCCAGTACGTGGGGAACCGTTCACGAGCGGTCAAGAACTCCGCCCAGGTGGGCGTATGCCCATCCGGGTCCTTCGGCATACCCGCCGGCGCGCGCGCGAGGTCGACGTTGCGCACGAGGGCCATCGACTGCAGGTGCCAATGCGCGGAGTCCAGGAGCAGGCCCAAGGCGACCGGGTCCCCGACCGGGTAGCGCGTCCCCGCTCTGGTGTTCAGCTCGCGGATACGTTCGATCGCGGCCGCGCGGTCGGCCTCGTGGAGGCGTTCTCCGCGCTCCGCGGCGATGGCCAGCGCGTTCCGCTGCGCCGCCGTCAACCGGCGGCGGGCGGACGAGTCGCGCCGCGCGGTCTCGGCGTCCTGTCGTCCCTCGTCGAAAAGCCGTGTCGCCCCGTCCAGGTCGGCCACGGGCAGACCGGCGGCATAGCCGGGCGGGAGATCGTCCGTACGCCGGGTTTCCCCTTCCTCCACCACGATGTGCGCGCCGATCGGGTCCGCCCCGCCCATCGAGCCGGTGAGCCGCACCCAGTTCCCGTTCGGCGCCACCACCGCGCGCCCCGCCGTGTCGACCCCCACTTGCCCGGTCACCACGAGGTGGCCCGTTCCGGCCGGATCGGCCGCGTCGGGCACGAAGTACACCGGACCGTCGGGAGCGACGGCCTCCACGTCGATACCCGTCCTCCGCAGTTCGGCCAGCACCTGGGCCGCGAACGACTTACGGCCACCGCTGCCGGCTCCGCACGACGCGAACATCAACGGCTTCACGCCGTCCCACCGGCCCTCGTCCTTGGCACGCGCCAACGTCGCGGCCACTTCCGCCGGGGTGAGCGACGTACTCCCGGTCTCGGATTCGCCGTGCACCGGTGCGCCGTCCGGACCACCGTGCGCGAGGAAGGTGAAGAACCTGTCATCCGCCGGGTAGCCGCCGAGGACTCCTGCCAGCCGAGGGTCGTCCAGCCTGATCCCGCGATTTCCTTCGAGCGGGACGGTCCCGGCGGCCGGGCTCGCCGCGACCACGGTGTCTTCGTCCGTCGGTCTGCGGACCGCGTCCGCCGTCACGCCGCCTCTGATGGTCTCGATGTGCGCGAGCACCTCCGTGAGACCGCTGGTCCAGCCGAGCCTGGCCGCGGTCAGCTCGAGGTGGTCCAAGGTGATCGTGGCCTGCTCGGACAAGCACAGGTCGGCGCGTGCCACGTCGATCAGCGCCCGCGTCGCGGCCAGCCTCGGCAGGGTGAACTCGACACCCGCCTCGGCGAGCAGCCCGGCGGCCGGACCCGCCCCGGGCCGGCCGGCCACCGAGTATGGGTCGACCTGACGCAAATGGATCACCGACGGCCCGTGCCACTCGGCCGCTCTGCTGACCTCGATGACCTCGAAAGTCCTGTTCGGCGGCAGGATCCGGGTGCCGTCCACGGTCACGGCGAAGGCGTCGTCGATGACGAACTCGACGTTGCCCGGCTCGCCCCCCTCGACCAGCACCGTCGGTTCGGTGACGAAGCCACCCTTCCGGAACGCGTCCAGCTCCGCGGCCGACCGCCACGTGTTCACCGTGATCCGGCTCCGCTCCCCGGCATCGCGCAGGGCATGCCTTGTGGCGGACACGATCTTGTCGCGATGCGCACGCGTGTCACGGCTCGCCAGGTCCGGCGCCAGCTCGCGCGCCTCCCTGACCACCTTGCTCAGCATGAGCCTGTCGTCGAAGACGTCCGCTGCCGGGCCGTCGCCGGGGAATCCGGTGAACGGTGTGCCGATCCGGGTGGGCGTGGTACCGACCTGGCGCACCGTCACGTGGAGCTTGCCGTCCGCCTCTTCGACCGTGAGCACTTCGAACGTGGTTCCCGGCGGGAGCAGGATCTCCCGTTCTCCGGGACGCACGGACGCCGACTGGATATAGGCGGCGTCGTGGACCTGTGCGCTGACGATCACCTTCCGGGTCTTGTCGAAAACGCCGTCGTCCTGCATGGCGCGGAAGAAGCTCCGGTCGGTGAACCGCTGCTCCGCCTTGAACATCTCCTTGCCCGCCGCGACCGTCAGGTCCATGGCCCTGGTCGCGCGCCCGGTGTGGCGAGCCGGGAAGCGGGTCACCGCGGAGGCCAGCAGCCGGGACAACGACGCCGCGTATGCCGGACCTGTCCCGTTCTTCAGGTGGTTGTCGATGTCCGGGGAATGCGAGTGGCTGTACGCGCGGATCGCGGCCAGCTCCGCTTCTCCCACCGGCGCCAGATGCGGGCTCTCCTTCAGCACTTCGGCGGCCTGACGCAGGTATCCGGCCATCTCGTCGTGGGAACGGAACTCCTGCTCGTCCGCCTCGGAGGCGAGGTAACCCGGTTCGTGTTCGGTACCGCGAGGCGGCCGCGGATCCGGCCGGGGGTCGTCTCCGACGAGCGCGTGGGTGCGGTCCGCGAGCAGCTGGAGATCGCGCGGTTCGAGGACGACGTCTCCGGTGATCGCGGTGGCGGTCATCAGGCCGGGACCGGTCGCGACGCGGCCCGCGCCGACGGCGTGCTGGAAGACGGGCGCGTCGTCCGAACCGAGGAAGTATTCGTCGTACAGACCCAGGAAATGCCCGAGTTCGTGCGCGAACTCGACCTCGGTCCCGTCCGAAGGCCAGTGCCGCTGGTCTACCGAGGTGCCGGAGGCGGTCACGAAGACCACGCCGTGCGCGTCGTCGCGGTCGGTGAACTCGACCTCGACCAGCAGCTGCTCGCCCCCGGGCAGCCGATAGCCCTGGTTGTAGTACCTGTCCACCCCGGATTCGACCCTGGCCCGGAACGCCACCATGTCCACTTCGGACAGTCGAGTGTCGTCCAGCCGCAGCCGGACGGTGTGCAGCCGGACCGGGGCGGGATCGTGGCCGTCGCGTTCGACCGTGAACCGGCGCAGGTCGTAGCCGATCGTCGCCTGCCACGGCCGTCCCGACCGGCTCAGCCCGCCGTCTTCGGACCGGACGGGCACCGGCGGGGTCTCCCGATGCTCCGGTCCGATATCCGTCCTGGTCACCGGATTCGCGACCCGGTGCTCGACGGTCACCGCCGGATCCGCCGCCCGCCACCAATCCCGCGTCGCACCGTCGCGTGTCCACGGCCGCCCCGCCGGACGGATGACCGAACGCGGAGATCCACCGACGGCGAGGCGTGCTTTCGGATCCGCGGGCACCGGGGCGGCGAGCAGCAGCGCCATCGCCTGGCGGACGAGCGCTGTCAGGTCTTCGGGCGAGGCGTCGGGTGCCCGGCGGGCGATCTCGCGGTGTAGCCGGTCCTGCGTCGCCGACGGCGGGACGGCGTTCTCGTCCGCTTCGGCTGCCGCCAAGGCCTGCTCGAATCCGCCGGAGGCGGTGAACAGGGCGTCGGCCAATGCCTCCGGATCACGCATGAGGTGTTGGAAGAGCGGGTCTTCACGCAGGCTTTCGACCACGACCGGCGGTGTGTCCATCAGGACGAGTTCGACCAGCCTGCGCGGCAACGGGGCGTTCCGGTCGTAGTCGAGACCCCGCCACGGCGAATCCTCCGCGGTGAACGGATCCTGTCCACTGTGGACGATCGCGGCGACGTCGGACAACGCGCGCCGCAGCCTTTGCGGCGTGACCGGCGCCAAGACCGTGTCGCGGGTCGGTGCCAGGCCCGCGAGCAGGACGGCGTCGTTGGCCAACGCCCGCACCTGCCGCGAGAGCAGCCGAAGCCGTGACTTCTCCTCAGTGGTCTCCGCGTCCCGCGCCCGGGACTCCAGTTCCCCGAGCGCGCTGTCCAGGCTGCCCAGCGGAAGCTCGAGATCGGACACCGACCTGAGGTCGCCGGTGCCCACCAGCCGGGAGAACTCGGCGAGAGCGATGTCGAAATCCCTGTCCGACAAGCGGAAACACGGAAGGCTCGCGGTGGTCTCGCGATAGCCCGCCGCGATGTCCGTGGCCGGTACGGGTGCGGCACGACGCGGCGGAGCGTCCGGGACAGGGCCGGTCGGGAAGGCCGCGTCGGACGGGCGGACCGTGATGTGCGACGCGCCGGTCCGGAGCGTGCGCTCGAGGTCCGTCGGTCCCTGGACCCAGCGGCCCGCACGGGGAGCGGGCGCGCCGAGGACCGCGGAGTACACGTCCTGCACGAAGGTCGTGCAGTTGTGGCTCGTGAGCTTGTACTGCCTGCCGGAGAGGGCGAGCACCCGCTCCAGTCCCCGGATGACGTCGTTCGCGCTCGCCAGGTACTCCGCGGTGTACGTGGTGGGTTTCTCCCGCGCGGGACCGACATGGACCGTGCCCGGCACTGTCGCCCACTGCGGCGAAGGAGGATTCTCCGGCGCGAAATCGATGAGTGTTCCACCGCCGAAAGCGTCGTGGATCTCGATCCACGCGTGGCCGGAGTACTGGGCGCGCAGATCCCGGTGCCGGGTTTTCACCTGGAAACGGAACGCCGGCCGGTCCGGGTTCAGCAGCCGCATCCGGTCGAGAGCGTCGGGGAGATCGGTACGCATGAAGTACTGCGCGACGGTCCGCTGCTGGACCACCTGCGATCGGGCGGCCTGGTCGTTCAACCAGTTCTGGACCGATCGCCCCGGCAGGACACCTTCACCCTGTTCGGCGGCGACGAACCCGGCGATCGCCGAATCGGCCGCCGTGTCGTCCTGCTGATAGGAGACCTTGATCGGCCGGAATTCGAGAACGACGCCGTGCTCGTCCGTCGCGGCGCCCAGTGCGGTCCGCAACGCGGCTCCCAGGTTCGTTCCGCGGCGGTTCGCCAGGTCTTCGTCCTGGCCGCGCTTCACGACGATCTCGATCCGCCGTCCGGCGACAGGCCGCGTGAGCAGTTCCTCGGCCAAAGCCCGGACGAAGCCCCGGAAGGCGATCGGGTCGACGACGTCCGAGCCGGGAGCGAACGAAACCTTCGCGTAGGGCTCGAGCAGTTCGACGTCGTCCAGCTCCGCGATGCCGCCGACCGCCTCTCGCAACCGCCTGCCGAGGTCGTCCGGCCCGGTCATCAGCCACCCGGCCGACGGCGCGGGTGTACCGGTGGCGCGTTCGAACAGCCCGCCCGCGAAATGCAGGGAGTTGAACGACAAGGCCCGGTACGGGGTCCGCAGGTTCCGCAACGAATGTTCGAGGGCCCGTAGCGCGCCCTCCGCGGAGATCCACACCTCGTAGCTCGCGGACGCGGTGTGCCCGGTGCCGCCGAGACGTACCGCCGGGCTCCCGTCGCCGTCGGAGTGGAAACCGATGGTCTCCCGGTCGCCGTTCGGCAGAACGAACTCGACCCAGGCATGACCACGGGCGCCGACGAGCTGGGAAAGCCGCGGCGCGGAGTCGCCGGGGTCGACCGACAACCGCAGCACGGTGTTCCTCTCCCGCGCCGTGTCCAGCGGCAGATGGTGATCGAGATAGGCGACCAGCGGGGACGATGCCCAGGGTTTCGGGTCCACGCCGAGTCTCGCCGCCGTCCTGGACAGCCAGGAGGTCACCGTCTCGTCCGGCAGGAGCCCGAGTTCCGAGCGGATGTCACCGTCGTCGGTCCGGACGAGCGCCATCGTGACCGAGCGCCGCCGGGCCGCGGGGTCGTTCGACACCAGCGGCGGAAGGCTGCCCGGGCCGGCGGCGACCGGTTTGACCATCAGGGGCGCCCCGGCCGCCTCGGGCAGCCGTGCCCGCAGTGCGGCGGCCACCGCGTTCGCCCTGGCGAGGGCGGTCTCGGTCCGGCCGATCCTCGCGTTGCCGTCGCCCGTGACCTGGATCCAGGGTGACGGCAGCGATTCGTCGCTCCTCACCATCGCTTCGGCCGCCGCCGGTGCCCAGTCGGCGAACCGCTCCACCGCGGCGAGGGCGTCGTCGTCCAGGACGCGTGCCCCCTTGGCGAAGGTGACCGCGGTGCCGACGGCCGGAACGGCGGGCTCCGCGACCGGCTCGGTGCCGTCGTCGGGGTGGTCGGCGATCTCGACGAATTCGCCGCGCTTGTCCACGTTGACGCCCGCCAGCGCGTGGACGAGGTTGATCGTCTCGGTGGGCGCGTACACCGTCCGGTGGTGGCCAAGCGACCTGAGCTCACGGCGGAAGTCGTGGCCACCTCCGCCGGGCTCGTTCCGCTGTCCGGATTCGCAGGCCAGCAACACGATCGGCGCTTCGGGCCGGGACTCGAGCGCCTGCCGGAATTCCGGGTTTTCGAAGGCACTCTTGGCGAGCTCCGCACCGGTGATCCGCTGGGCGAGGAAACGTCCGGGGATCTTGACCCGGAATCTGTCGGGACCGGAATGGAGGTAGAGGAAGATCGGCTGCCTGTCGAGCTCTTTCGCGGCCCAGGGAGCGGGACGGCTCACTGCTTCAGGCGCCTCGACGTTCGACGGAGTCTCCTCGCCTTCCGGCTTCGGGCTCAGGCTGTTGTACTCGACGACGGGCCGGGTGGCGGTCGCGCCCGACCACATGCGAGCGACCACATCGTCGCCTTTCTTGGTGGGGAAGGCGATCCCGACGACTTTGCCACCCGCGCCGAGCATCGGCTTGATGACGGCCGCGCTCGTGGGCGTTCCCGGCTGGTCCGGCGCGGGCCTCGAAGCCGCCCTGGCCTCCGAATCGCGAGTGGCCAGGTACTCCCCGCCCGCCGTCCGGACGATCCGGACCGGCCGTGGCCCGGCCGCGCCGTACCCGAGGTCGTCCCCGTTCTCGGTCACGACATGCAGCCGGACTCCGAAGGCCTCGGCGATCTTCGCCGCGGTCGTGTTCCGCAGCGTCGCGCCCAGCCGCCGCAGTTCCGCCTGCCGTACCGACGATCCGGGCGCGACGGCGGCGGCCACCGCGGCGATCAGGTTCCCGGTGACCGGCTCCCCACCCACCGGCACGACCGTCTTGCCGAGCCGGGTGAGGGTTTCCTGCTGCGCGGTGGTGAGCCCAGGGTGCTCCGGAACGGACGTCGTGGCCAGGAAGTCGGCCGACGGCGACAAGATCACCGAAACCGGTTCGCCGTGTTCGGGGCCGAGCTCGACGGTCGTTCCGTCCTCGGTCAGCAGCCGCAACCGGACCTCGAGCGCGACCGCGATCTCCTCCGGGGTGGCGTGCCGCGGGGACGCGGCCCGTTCCCGCAGTGCTGCCCGGCGGTCCGGGGAACCGGGCGCGAGCGTCCGGGCGATCGCCTCGACGAGGTTCGCGGCGAGGGTATCACCGCCGACCTTGACGGCCTCCCTGCGCTCCTGGCCGAGCTTGATGCGCTGCGCGTCCGTCAGACCGGCGTCCGCGGCGGGCCGGACCCCCGGCAGCACGTCCTGGCCGGGGTCGGTGAGGCGGTGGCCGGGGCCCAGCTGGCTGTGCAGGACGTGCTGGATCATCCAGGTGTGGCGGGGCAGCAGTTTCGGTGTCATGCCGGGCGTGACCACGCCCTTGCCCATGATGCTTTCGCCGCCGGTGACGACGCCGGTCGTGCCGTCGTCCTCACGGCTGAGGAACACCCGGTCCTTGTCGTGCTCCTCGTCGGCCGCGCCGAGGTAGTGCAGCAGCTCGTGGGCCAGTTCCTCCGGCGTGGCGTCGGACCGCCAGCTGGTCTGGGTGGTGCGTTCGTCGTCACCGGCGACGACGTCGTACGCGCGGTACCGGGGATCGCCGTCCCGGCCGGTCAGCCGGTCGTCGGTGAACTCGACCCGGACGTGCAGCTGGTCACCGTTGGGCAGGCCGTGGCGTTTGTTGATCAGCCTCTCGACACCGGCCGTGGCGCGCTCCCGCAGCCGGGCGAGCTGCTCGTCGGTGACGCCGCGACCGGGGACGAGGTTGATCGGCACGGTGAACTCGGTGACCCCGCGCTCGCCGACCTTGAAGCGGCTGACGCCGTACCGGATCACGCCGTCGTACCGTTTGTCCTTTTCGGACAGGAGCGTGGTCAGTACGTCGGCGGTTTCGGTGGCCACCGTCCGTCTCGGCGTGGTCGCCCGCAACGGCTCCCACTGCGCGGGGTCGAGTGGCTCCGCCACCGAGAACCAGGGCGCGTCGGTGGCCCGGCTGTGCCGCCACTTCTCGTCCTCGATCGACCCCGGCGGTGCCGCGAGCCGGGCGAATTCGTCGTCCAGCGCGCCCTTCGCCAGCCACCAGGCGTCCTGTTTGCCGTCCACGAAATCGAGCCACGCGGCCTGCAGCGCGGCCTGGGTGCGGATCACCTGCTCGGCCGCGGCGACCTGCTGCTCCCTCGCTTCCACCGCCTCGGCCTCGGCGGCGGCCAGTGTTTCCCGTTGTTCCGCCAGTACTTCGCGGAACAGGTCACGCCGGATCTTCGCGTCGGCCCGTTCCCGGGTCAGCCGCCGGACGTCGTCCAGCGCCGCCGCGAGGTCCTGGTTCTCCTCGGCGAGGTCCACCCGTCCGCGCGCCGCCGCCAGTTCGGAGGAGCGCATCCGGAAGACGCGCTCCGCGTCGGCGGCGCCACGGGCGAGGTCGTCGAGATCGACGGTCCTTGCCCCCAGTCCGGCCATCGCCACGTCGGCGGCCGCAGCCACCCGATCGTGGTGAAGCTGAGCGGCGTCGGCGAGACTTTCGGCCTCCCGCAACGCTTTCTCGGTCTCGCGGGCGTACTTGTGGTGCCGCTCCTCCAGCGGGCCGGGACGGCGAATCCGGGCCGCGTCGACCGTGGCACTCCAGTCGACGCCGACGCCGAGCTTCTCAGCCAGCCGTCCGGCCTGGCGGCGGTGGCCCTCCGCGCCGGTCTCGGCGTCCCGCCACGCCTTCGCGGTCCTGGCCACCCTCCCCTGCCGTGCCTTCAGAATGCGCGGCGTCTTCTGACCGGTGACGTCCGCCAGCCCCTCGATCGGCATCCGCACGTCCGCCGAGGCGGGCAGCGAAACATCCACGACCTCGGTCCGGCCGTCGACCTTGACCACGATCCGGTAGTCGACGTCGAAGCGCACCAGCGCGGTCCGCCCGACCGGTTTCAGGTTCGCGATGGCGGACACGGTGGTGCCGTCGACCGTGGTGTCGGCGGGCTCGCTCGTCCACCGCGCGTCGATGCCGGTGATCAGGCCACCGACGTTGCCCTTCTCGTCGACCGGTGTGACCGTCGGTCCGGTGATGCCCATCTCGCCCGCCTCGACGACCTTTCGTTCCGCCGAGCTGGCCGCCGTCGAGTTCTTCGGGTTCTCCAGACTGACGCTGTCGCTCAGCGCGATCGTCCGCGGTTTCACGAGCCGGGCGTGCACCTCGACGTCCGCCCGCCGTCCCCGCAGGACGGCCGCCTCGCGCAAGGCGGGCACGGGCAGGCTTTTCACCGTCATGGTTGGCAGGAACGCCTGCAGCACCTGAGGACTCAGGCTCGACCAGAGCGCGTTGACCGGTCCGGTGCCGTAGCCGGTGATCCCGCTGCCCGCCCCGGCTTTGGTGAGCGCGTCCCGCACGACGTCGCGCAGCCGCGCCGCGGCGCGCACGGATTCGACCGACGCCATGTCCGGCAGTTCGGTGACACTCCCCTGCCGCCACTTCGCCAGCGCGGCGGGGGTGGCGTCCCGCGCGGACAGCCGATCCGGCTCGGTGTCCTCGCCGGTGTCCGCCTTTCGGCCGGTGCCGGCGGTCAGGTTGTCGGCGACCAGCCGGATACCGAGCATCCGCTCGCCCGTACCCGCCGAGGCGACGGTTTCGCCGTCTCGCCGCACATCGAGGGTGAACTCGATCGGCACGTCGAACAGCGCGGCGGGCCCCGCCCCGGTCCGCAGCCACGTTTCCTGTTCGGTGCGGACCTCCGTGGTCCCGGTCACCTTGATCGCGCCGATCCCCCTGGTGACCGCGCCGCCGACCGAAGTCGTCGTGTCACCGCCGGATTCCTGGTATTTCTCCTGCCCACCGGCCCGCACCGCGGCCGACCACGCTTTGGCCGTGCTGTCGGTGTGGATGGTCCTGACCGCGCGGACGGTGCTGTGTTCGATGGTCCGGCCGTCGTTGACCACCTCGCGGAAAGCCGGCTCTCCCAGTGTCTTCGCGGTCAGCAGGAGCTGGTAACCGCTGTCGGTGAACAGTTTCGGCAGATGCGTGTGCAGTGGGATACCACCGTCCAGCGCGCTGTCCACCAGTCCCCGCACGCCGTCCGGCGAGACAAGGCCGGTCAGCCTCGCCCAGTTGTGCATCGCGTCGTTCAAGGAAACGCCCGGCAGCAACGGGATCTTGGCCTTGGCCAGCTCCGCGGCCAGCTTCGGCACGAGATCGGAAAGGTCGGGCAGCCGCTCGACGGCGCCCAGTCCCAGCGTGCCCGGCCGCCCCTTCGGCAGCGTCGAAGGCGCCACGAGCCGCTCGTCCCGTTCCCGCGCAGCCGTGGGCTTGGCCGGCAGGAGACCGTGTTCCCGTGCCTGGTCTTCGGTGAGCCACACCAGCACCGCGCCGGGAAGGTGGACAGAACGGGCGGCGACCCTGGCGTCCGGGCGGATCAGCGCGGTCTGCTGCCGTGCCTCGGCGAGCACGGTGAAGTCGAGGTCGAACCGCGCCAGCACCCGCGGTGTCCCGGCCGCGGTGGTCAGGTTGCGGTCCACGACCGCGGAGATGTCGAGGCCGGCCGCCTTCGTGGTCGTCTTCGCCCACGGCTTGCCGGACAGGCCGCCGGTCGCCGAACCGGTGGGATCGTCGTTCACCGAACCGGTGACGGCCACGCCCGCGGTGATCACCGGGCCCGTGCTCTCGCTCGTGCCGCCGTCGAACCGGAACCCGCCCGAAGTGGACCGTTCCGAGGCCGCGTCGTCGGCCATCCGGACCAAGACCGGTTCACTCAGCTTCGCGTGGACGCCGATCCTGCCCACGCGGTCCGCCATGCGCCGGGGATGCACGAGATCGGCGCTGACCACACCGCGGGTGAACGACCGCAACGCCGCCTTGATGTTGTCGGTGCCGAGCATCGCCTGGACGCTGGTCCAGGCGTCGCTGCCGGGCAGCGCGAGCGCCCGGTCGTCGTCCGACGCCTCCACCAGTGCTTCCAACGCCGCCGAGCCGACATGCCCGGTGTGGGCGATGCTCTCCACACCGATCCAGTCCCCGACGGTGGGCGGCCCGAGCTCCTGGAAATAGCCGGTGATCGATCGCGGCGGATCGAGCTCGCGGACCCGCGGCTCGCCGGGCGCGACCTGATCGGCTTCCGCGGGCAGGGTCAGGCTGTCCGACATCCACAGGGTGAAGTTCGCCGGAAGCGGGACGGACCCGTCTTCCAGCTTCTCGGGTGTGGTCCAGATCCGCTGGACGTCCGGCACCTGGATACCCGGCAGTCCGGGCAGCATCTGCCGGACCGTCGCGTTCAACCGGGAGAAACCGGTGATGGTGACGACGAACCGGCCTTCGTGCTCGAAACCCTCCGAGTCGGCGCTGCCGATGTTGAGGTCGGTCGCGTCGGTGACAGGCCCCGCGCCGGTCCGGGTGCCGACGCCGCTGCCGTACTTCGCCGAGGCCGTCCCGGTCACCCCGAGGGTCACCTTGCCCTCGGGTCCGGCCGTCCAGCCCTTGTTCGTCGCAGAGGACGCGCCGAGCGCCGGACCGGTGGTCGTGGCGTTGCGGACCACACGTCCCGTCGCGCGGCCGATGTGCTTGGGGCGCTTGGTTTCCAACCGGACCGTGATGGTCACGTTGTCCTGCCAGAGGGCCCCCTGGCGTTTGAGCGTCACCGACACCCCGGAACTCAGCAGCGCGTCCACCCGGTTGCGCAAGGCCGTCCGGGACAAGGTGGCCTGCAACCGATGCTCGTTGGCCAGCATCTCCAAGGTCCGCGCCGCCCCCGCACGGTTCGCCCGCGCGCCCTTCTCGTCGTCCCAGCCGGGCAGCAAGTCCTTGTACCGGCTCGTCTCCTGGAGTTTGCCGCGGATCTGCGTCAGCACCGCCTCGGCGCCGGTGAATTCGCCGACGCGCACGTTGCCCGCCGCGAGCCCCGCGGCGAGATGCGCGGGCGGGAACTTCTCGGTCGACGGCGGCGTGATCCCGTCACCGGTGCCGTCCGGGACCGGCAGGCCCTGTGCCGCGGCTTCGGCCATCCCCAACCTGGCGTAGACCGTCGCCGTGGTGGTGGTCTCCCTGCCGTCCAGTGCCTGCACCGCGATCGTGGCGTCGAACCGGTAGAGGCCGACGTCGCCCTTGAGCTGGATACCCGATTTCACCGTCGAGGTCCGGCCGGACACGACGGTGTCCACCGTCCGAGCGGAGTACCCGGCACCGACCCCGGCGGCGATCTTCGCGCCCTTGACGCCGCCACCGCCGCCGAACGAGACAGAGGCGTCGAACCCGCGTTTGGTGAAGGCGGAAACGGCGGAGCTGGTGGTCGTGGACTCGTGCAGCCGGAGCTGTGCCCCCGTGGTGGGGCCGACGAGTTCGGCCTTGGTCAGTACGGCCTTCATCCGCACCGCCGCCACTTCGCCGCCGTCCGCGCTGAGCAGGGCCGGCGAGCTGACCCAGCCGTCCAGCATGGCGCCGAAGTTCTCCCGGATACCGGCGTTGCCGAGGAACGCGCGCAACGCGTCCCTGCCGGGGGCGCCGAACGCGGTGACCGACCGGTGCAGCAGCCCCGCCGTCCCGGTGAACACCTCGGCGAGATCGGTGACCGCCTCGGGCACCGGATCCCGGAGTGCGCGCCCGACGTCGGCGTTCAGCTCCTTCACGGTCAGCCCGGCCGGGGCCTCGATCCGGACCAGGTCGTCGGGGAGCCGCACGACGACCCGTCCGGGAACCGGCCTCGCCCGGTCCTCGCCGTCGGGCGGACCGACCTCGGCGCCGGTCTGGTCGTGGACACTGACGGTGAACTCGACGGCCAGGCCGACCCGGCGGGAACCCTCGCCGGACCGGATCGCCCGCTGGTCCGAAGTGGACACGGAGTCGGTCTGCGTCGCACCGGGCGCCGCGAGCGCCACCTTGCCGCCGACGGTGAGATACGGGCCGGTCGGCGCCTGCACGGTCAAGGCCGCCCCGAGGTCACCGGCGCGGAGAACGGCGAGGTTCTCCGAGTTGGCGGTACCGCCCTGAACGGTGAGATCCGCCTTGGTCTTCTCCCTCGGCTCACTGACCACGTCACCGCCGATGGTGGCCCTGATCCGGACCTCCCGCCAGCCTTTGCCCATGGGAAGCGGGAAATACAGTCCGCTGAGCGCGGATTCGAAATCGTCGTGGACGGCGGCCTCGATCGCGTCGAGCTGATCCGGTCCGGCACCGGGCAGCAGCCGGGTCAGCTCGTCGCGGAGTGCGTCCGTCCCCGCGACCTCCAGCACCGGCGCCGAGCCGAGCGCCCGGCCGGTGGCGAGGAACGGCGGCAGATCCGCGCGCGTCAGGTCCTGCTCGTTCTCGACCGTCTCGACGGTGGTGGTTTCAGTGGTGGTAGTGGTTTCGGTGGTGGCCGGGCCTTGCGCGGGGGTCACGTCCGATTCCAGGCCGTTGAAGAGGTCTTCCACGAACGGCTCGCCGAAGTCCAGTTCGATCGCGGGCGCCGGATCGGTCTCGGTCACGGCCGGCTCGACGTGCACGGACTCGGTGGCCGCGGCCGAAGTCGAGCCGCCGTCCTGCTCCTCCGAAGTGGTGCGCAGCGGAGCGGGACGGGTCTGCGGCCGTTCCTCGTCCTCCCGCTGTTCGCCGTACGCCGCGGACTCCGTGCGCACGGGGGGCGCGTCCTCTACCGCCCCGGCATCGGACAAGGTCTGCACGACGGCGGGCGCGGTCTCCGGCTCCGCCGGTTTGACGTCCGTCTTGCCGGTCGAGCTCGTCTTGACCTCCGGCGGCGACTTGGTGTCCGATGTGGACTTCGGCGCGGACTTGCCTTCCGAGACGGTCTTCGTGTCCGAAGTGGACTTGACGTCCGAAGTGGACCTGGTGTCGGACGTGGACGTGGTGTTCGGCGCGGCGGTACCGGTGTTCGTTCCGGCAGGCGGATTCGCCGAAAGACCGCCGGGGGAAACCGGACCGCCGGTCTGGCCGGTGAAGCTCTCCTTGATCGACGTGACCGCCGAATCGAGCGCGCGTTCCCCGATCCCCTCGATCTTGTGACTGACCGCGCCGCCGACCACCCCACCGACGAAACCCATCCCGTATTCCGCGGCGGACACGGACTCACCGTTGAGAGCGGCCATCGCCGCCTGGCTCATCACGCCGGAAACGCCTTCGAAGAGGAAGACCGTGCTGAACTCCATGGCCTTGGCGGCGAGGTTGCCCCCGAGCCGGTCGGTCGCGTTGCGGGACAGCACATCCGGCACGCTGCCGGTGAGCAGGCCGACGGCGTCCTTGCCGAGCTCGTCACCGTGCGGCGCGAGCACCTTGCGCAGGCTGTCGTCGAAGGCGCCGCTGCCGTCCAGGCCGTGTTTGCTCCAGTTGTCCACGAAGGCGCGTGCGTAGTCCCGGCCGAGTTGCCGGGCGGCGTCGTCACCGAGGGTCTTGCCGAACGCGGTGACGAACCGGTCGGCGACCTCGTCGCTGAAACCCTCGATCGCCCGCTTCGTGAACGCGGTCGCCGGATCGGTGAACTGTTTGCCCGCCCGGTCGGTCAGCGTCCGGCCGATATCACGCACCCAGTTGTCGGGGAGCGCGTCCCCGTTGGGAAGTTTGAGATCCTTGACGAGCTTCAGCAGGTCGTCGGTGGCGATCTTGCCGAAGTCCTTGCCAAGCAGGCCGCCGATCTTGCGGCCCAGCTTCTCCCCGAGTTCACCGACGGCACCGCCGAGCAGGCCACCGATCGCCCCCGAGATCGCCGTCTGCTTGGTGCTTTCGTCGTCCCATTCGGTGCGTTCCCGCTGAAGGCGCTGCACGGCGGCGTCGATGATGAGTCCACCCGTGATGCCGACGAACATCTCGAACACGACGGCTCGCACCAGCATTTTGAACAGGACGAGCAGGTAGCCGCGGGTGAGGGCGTAGTGCCAGGTGAGGTTCGCGAGCGACGCGCCCCCGGTGGCGACGGCGAGGGCGTACTCCATCGCGATCTCGTAGGCGAGCAGGAAAAGCTGGCCGATCGCGGAGAACTTCGTGTACTCGACGTCCAGCGCGATCTTGCGGCAGCCGTCGGCGATACCCTTCGTTCCCTCGGCGAGCTCCCCCAGCAGGTTCGGTGACCCGCCGGTGAGCGGCTTCATGCTCTTGTCGAACGCCTCGCCCGCCTCGGGCATCGACAGCTTCTCGTCGATCGCCCGCTTGACCCTGGCGATGTCGTCCGGAAGCTCGTTCAGCAGTTCCGTGACGGTGTCGTATTCCTGCGCCGCCCGCCGGAACTTGTGCTGATTCGCGGCGGGCCACGAAACACCGAGGATCTCGAGAAGTGTCCGCGCCCACTCCGGCACGTCGCCGAAGTCACCACGATCGACCTTGATGGGCACGGACACCTCCTGACCGGTTCACCGGAGACAACGCGGCCCGGTGCCAGAACGGTTCACCGCGACCAGCGCGCCGGAGACTTGACCGGCTCGGCACCAGTGCCCCTTGCCCTCCCGAGGTACATGAAGGACCCCTTCCTTGCGCTAGGCGCAAGGAAGGGGTCCTTCATGTACTGGGCAAGGTGTGAAGGTCGAGTTTCCTCGGCTGAGCCGAAGGAAGGGGGCCTTCACGCGCAGCTGTTGTGACTGCTGGTGCGTGTGGGGCGGACGGCGTCCCTCACTGTGTGGATTTCGGGACGTCAGATGTCCCGAAATCCACACAGTCCAGCGTGACAGGTCCTGTGAACACCTGTTCCGGAAGGGGTGTGTGGAAATAGGGACATTCAACATCCCTATTTCCACACACCCCGAACTGACGCCACCTTTGCCTCACCCCCGATAACCGTTCTTAACACTCACGAGAACGCCGTCACGCCTGGCATTTGGCCTTCACCATCGCCGCGGCGTGATGCGCGTAGGTCTTGGTGGAACCCGACCAGTCACGGCCCCGGTTGAGCAATTGGACGGCCAGTTTCGCGCCGTTGATCCGGAACGTGCCGACGGTCACCCACCGGCCGCGGTTGCCGATCTGGTCGACCTGGAACGTCCCGACCGGGGTTCCCTTTTCGACCGCGAACCGGTCGTACACGCGGTAGACCGACGGGCTGCCGCCTGCCACGGTCACGTCACCGTTCGGGACGAACACCGAGACCGCGCACGAACCGGTGGTCACCGGGCCGGTGTTGAACGTCCACAGCCCGTACGCGCTCGTGTCGTCCTTGTTCGCGTCGCCGGACATGGGAATCGAGACGAAAGACGTGCCACAGCCGCCGTTTCCGTGATTCACCCAGCCCGACCTCCCGTCGCTGTAGGCGCCGACGCCGGTGAATCCGGTGCCACCGCCGCATCCCCGGCCGGCCATGCCCTCGTAGGTCACCGTCTTGGCGCCCGGAGCGGGCGGCCCCTGGGGCTGCTGGGCGGGCGGCGGGCCCTGGTGCTGCTGCGGCGCCTGAGCCGGTCCGCCGCCCGCGGCAGGCGGCGGACCGCCGGGGAGCCCCGCGGTTCCGGGATCGGCGGGCACACCCGCCCGGCCTGCTGGAACCCCTTCGGCCGCCTGCCCAGGCAACCGATCACCGGGCTGACCGACGGGGGCACCGCCGTTGTCGGCGGGCGGCGCGGCGAGCCCCGGTACGAACCCGCCCTCCGGCGGAAGGTCCTTCGAGTAGCCCGCAGTTCCGGGCCCCTCGCCGGGTTCGGCGGCGCCGAGCAGTCCGCTGAGTGCCATCGGGAGGGCGACCAGCACGACACCGGCGACCGCGGCCGCCACGATCACCGGTTTCGACATCCGGCTCGGTGACGGCGATCCCGCGTCGGCGCCGGCGTCCACGACCGGCGGAACCGCACCGGCCGCGACCGTCTTGGCTTCCGGGGACGGTTTGGTTTCGGTGCCCGCCTTGGTTTCGGGGGCGGCGGGTGCCGCCGCTTCCGCCGTGGCGACCGCGACGCCGGTGGACTCTGCTGCGTCCGAGGGCATGGTGTTCCCGCTTCCTTTACTGGCTGGGGTTGGCCGACGGCGTCCACACGGCCGCCGGAAGGTCACTAGCGTTTGAGTCCTCTGTGGACGTTCTCGATGTTCTGGCTCTCCGCCACGGCGAGTTTCGCGGCCATCCCCTTGGTCACGTTGGTCTGGTTCGCGACGACTTCACCGATCGAGACGAAGGCGCCTTCGATCTTCGTGACCGGGTCGCCGAGGTTGGTCTTGATCTCTTCGCCCATCTCGTCGTCGCCCGCGGCGTCGAAGATCAGATCCCGCCGATCGCCGCCGAGTTCGCTGATCGTGCGCATCTTCGCGCCGATGTCCCGATATGCCTCGGCGAGGGCTTCCATGGCCCGCGGGTCCGCTCTGAAATCGTTCATGTCACGTCCTCATCCCGTGGTGGTACCGGTGTTCTGGCCGGCGCCGCCGCCGAATCCGAAAGTGTGGTCGCGCTGGGTGTCCGTGCTCAGCCGGGTGCTGCCGGGACCGGGGGCACGGCGTTGACGCCTGCCGAGTACGCCCGGAGCGACCGTCGGATCGGTGCCCCAGGTCTCCTCGTCCTCGGCGATCCAGGTCGTCCGGTCGCGTTCGGACTTGCCCTGTCCGGCGCCGCCCGCCCCGCCCATCGAGGGCGGATAGAACGGCACCCCGCTCCCGTTTCCGGTTCCCGCCGCACCTTTGGGGCCGCCGAGTGTCTGCGGAGCCGCGGGCTTCCCTCCCTGCGACGAGGTGGTCGACGGGGCCGGCGGATCCGGCGACACCCCGATCCGGCCGCCACCGAGTGCGCCCGGTCCACTGTGGAAATTCGCCTGGGGGTCGAATTTCGACATGGTCATGGGGAACGTGTCGGGGGCACGCAACGACGGGGTCGACGGTGGGTTACGCCGCAACGATTTGAGGTACCGCTCCATCGCCGACTCTCCGGGAGCACCGGAGACGGTCGTGCCCGGCGGTGGGTATGCCTTGCGCAGCCGGTCTTTCTGCTCCAGGTTCCCGGTGCCCCTCGGCCCGAGGATCTCGCCGTTGCCGTTCACCCGTGACCCCGGGGGGACGATGATCGGCCTGCCGTCGGACCCCAGTACGGGTTTGCCGTCGGGTCCGATGACGGTGCCGTCCCGTCCGACGTACGAACCGGTGGGCACCTTCAGGAAGTTGTTCGGCGTACCTACGCGGGTGATCGGCGGCGGGAACCGCCCGCCGGGACCGTTGACACCGACGTGGGTGACCGGGGGTGGCGGTGGCGATGACGAGTTAGGACCGGGGCCGCCGTCTCCGGTCGATCCGTCCCCTCCACCGGGGCCGGCGCCATCGCCTCCGGTCCCCGGTCCGCCGTCCTCGGTGCCGCCGGAGCCTCCCGAGAGATTCAGCTGGACAGGCGTCCGGAGCATCGGCAAGTACGGAAGGGACTGGCGATAGGTCAGGTCGAGCAACCAGGCCACCGCCGCACCGTTGGCATCCGCGACCTTCAGGTGCTCTTGCCAGACCCGTTGCGCGGCGAACTCCAGCTTCTCGCGCGGAGCGGTGTTGCCTTCGTCCAGAACTCCGCCAAGGTAGGTGCTTTTCGGCCAGCCGTCCGCCTCCCTGGTGTACTTGGGGGGCGGATGACTGGCGAAATCCGCCGCCAGCTCGGGCGACTGCCAGATCGCGCGTACCACGCCGCTCGGCGTGTACAGCGCCGATCCGGGCGCGGTGACCGCGAACCCCAGGCCGGTGTCATAGGTGAAGCTTTCGCCGCCCTGCCACCGCGCGCGTCCCTCGTCGAGCATTTCTCCGGCCCGCTTCAGCAAGCCGCTCGCCAGGTGGAGCACTTCCCAGGTCGTGAGGTCCTTGGTCAGCTGGGCGACGAGGCCACGGCATTTACCGGCGAGCCCGTCCAGCACGGTCCAGAACGCACCCGCACCGGTGCCCTGGAAGGCGTCGCCGCGGTGGCCGGTCTTGTCCCGCCAGGTTTCCAGCGGGGCGACCTGCGCGGTCAGCCAGTTCGCCACCCCGCCCACGGTGGTCGACGCTCGTTCGAAGGTGGAGTGTTTCCCGACCGGGTTCGTTTCGTCCCGCAGGGAGTCGACGACTTTGTTCCCGGTGGAGAAGTAGGTCCCGGCCGCGGTCTCCAGTTCCTTGCTCGGGTCGGCGACGGCGTACCAGGACGTGAAGAACGTCATGCCTTCCGCGTGGATCAGATTCGTCGGCACCTTGTTGCTGGGGCCACGAAGATGGGTGTAAACGCGCCACGACAACCACGGCACACCGAGGACGGTCGACCGCGGCGGCACCACGGGAACCTCGGAATCGCGGGTGAAGATGTTGAGCGCTTCTTCCCACACCCATTTCGTCGTGTCCGGCCCACCCAGCGCCACCGGGGATCAGTCCCTTCCCCTGCCGAAGACGTCCGAAGGCGCCTCTTTCCACAGAGCCGAGAACGCCTTGTCGACATCGGTGCCGCCCGTCATGGCGGCACGGAGGTCGTCGCGCTGGTCCATGAGCGGGCCGAAGACCTCCACGACGGTGTCCGCCATCTCCCGGCGGGCGCGGTCCAGCACGTCGAGCAGCGTCCTGGCGAGTTGCTCCGGCGGCATGGAGCGGTACTTCGTGGTGTTGAACTTGAGTCCCACCACGGAGTTCTGCGCGTCCATGGTCACCGTGACCATCCGGTCCGGCGAGGTCGCCGAGGTGGTCCGGGACGCGAGATCGGCTTTCGCCGCCTCGATCCGGTCACGCTGATCCCTGAGCGTGACCATGGTCTGGTGAAGTTGTTCCTCCAGCCAGTCGGCCATCGTTTCCTCCCTGTCCGTAGTCGCGTGAGCCGCCGGCACCCCGGCCCGCCGTCCTGCCTCTTCGCCTGCGACCGCCGAGTACCGAAGGCGGCAGCTTCGGATCGGTGCCCCAGGTCTCCTCGTCCTCGGTCAGCCAGGTGGTCCGGTCGCGTTCGCCCTTGTTCTGGTCGCCACCACCCGCCCCGGCACCGGCACCACCCGCCATCGGCGGATAGAACGGGACGCCGCCCATGCCGGGCTGCTGGGCCCCGGTGCCCTGCTGGTTCTTGATCAGTGACGGGCCGCCCTCGGTCGTCACCGGTTTCACCGGCGGCGCGGGCGTCTCGTGCCCGCCCGTGGCACCGAGGCCACCCGGCGTACCGATCGACCCCACGCTCGTACTCGGCACTGACGGTCCACTGTGGAGAGTCGGCGCGCCACCGGAGGATGTCGACAGCGCCGGGGATCCGAGCAACGTCGGCATCGACGGGGCATTGCCGCCGCGCAAGGACTTCAGGTACCGGTCCAGATCCGACTGCTGTGACTCGTCCTTCTTGACCGGCTCCGCCCGCGCCAGCCGGTCCTTCTCCGCGAGTTTGTCGCCCTTCGGCCCGATGATCTCGCCGTTGGGCCCGACCCGGGAGCCCGGCGGCACGACGATCTGCCGTCCGAGCGGGTCGAGCAGCGGCTTCTTGTCCGGACCGAGTACGACGCCGTCCGTGCCGACGGACGAACCGGACGGCACCTTGAGCGGCTCGTCGGGTTTCGGCGGGGCCGGTGGCGGTTTGGGGCCGCCCTTCGACGGACCCGGCGGGGGTGGCGGCGGAGGCCCGCCGTTGGGTCCCTTCTTGTCCTTGTCGCCCTGAGAACCCTTGGTGTCCTTGGTGGGATCCGGAATCTTCGGCGGCGCCTTCGAACCGGGTGGCGGTTTGGGGCCACCACCCGACCCGGGCGGAGGAGGCGGCGGGGGCGGCCCCTGCGATCCGGGAGGGGGCTTCGGCGGTGCCTTGTGGAGGTTGAGCCGCCTCGGTTCCCTGATCTGTGGCAGAAGCAGCTTCGCGGCGTTGTAGCTCGTCGGGAGGCTCGTCAAAACCGTGGTGGCGGCGGGATCCAGGACGTTCACGATGTGGTCGATCCACAGTTTCTGCGCCGCGGAAGCGATTCCGTTCCAGAAGGCGGGGTTCCTGGCGTCCGCGCCGAGGAGGGTGCTCCTGGGGTAACGCTCGCCGCCGGTCCCGCTCCAGTCGTCGTCCTTGGCCTTGCTCAGATCTTCCTTGAACTTCGCAGAGGTCCAGATCGCCGACAGGCAGCCGCCCGGCCAGGCCAGCTGGCTACCCGGCAGGCTCAGCGGGCCGAACACGCCGGTGTCTCTGGTGAACACCTCGGAGGACATCCACCTCGCGTGGGCTTCCTGAAGCTTCGCGAAGGCCCACTCGAGTCCGCTCTTGCCCTCGTTCGCGGTGGTCGCGGGATCGTCCTTGTGTCCCAACGCGTCCTTGAGCGCGTCCGGCCGGGCACCCAGCTGCCTGACCAGGTCGTTGCTCTTGAAGATCAGGCCGTCCAGGACGTCCCGGAACGCACCGGCGCCGGTCCCCTGGAAGTCGTCGCCCTTCTTCCCGACCTTGTCCTTCCAGACGGTCAGGTCCCCGGCTTGCCGGGTGAGCAGGGACTTCGTGCCGTTCAACGCGTCGAAGGCCCTGGTGAACGTCCACGGCTGCGCCACCGGATTGGTGTTGTAGTAGCCCTGCATGGACTCGAGGATGTCGTCCATGTTGCCGTAGAACTTGGTCATCACCGGCGTGAACGCCTCGTAGTTCGCGCTGCCCACCGCCCAGTACTCCATCCACCAGGTCTCGGTGGAGGCGAAGAAGTCCCAGCCTTTGGGGTCGGGGAGGCCGCGGCTTTTGGCGTAGACGTCCCATTTGAGCCACTGGATCCCGGTGATGGTCTCGCGGTCCGGTACGTGGGTGTCCGGCGCGTCGGGAACGACGAAGATCTTGAGAGCTTCTTCCCAAGGCGTCTTCCCCACCTTGGGCTCGGTGGAAGTCATCGCGGATCAGGTTCCCGTGCCGCCGCCGGGGGCGGGAGTGGGGGCGGGAGCGGTCGCGAGGATCTCCCCGAGCTGACTCATGTTCAGTTCGGTCGACAGCTTGATGTTCTCGTCCTCGCCGTTCATCGCGATCCCCACCACTTGGATGATGCGGTCGTTCAACGTGACGAGCTGGTTCTTGATCGCGTCGACCTGCGCGTGCAGCGACGGGCCGGTGCCCGTGGTGGGTTTCTCGTACTTCTCGATCAGCAGCCTGGCGGGCTCCCACGCCTCGGAACCGGCCAGCAGCCGTCGTTGCCCTTTGGCGCTGCCCACGGTCAGAGCCAGTTCCGCGACGTGCGGATCGGTCTCCAGCTCGTCGACCATCTTCTGCAGCACCTTGCTCTGGAAATCCCGCAGAAAGCTCACCGTGATCTTGATGTCGCCGCTGTCCGGCTTGTCCGCCACGTCCCTACTCCCTTCCCCGAAAGCAGCCCGGAATCAGATCTGGAACTTCGCCCCGATGTTCTGGTCGGTGCGCTGGTAGTTCTCGAAGGACAGGGCCAGCGTCTGGTGCCCCTTGGTGAACCGGCCTTCCATCGCCTTGGTCGTGGCGTGCCAGCGACGCTGCAGGTCCTCGTAGGCCGTGGCACCCTGACCGATCCAGCTGCTGGTCATCGGCTTGATGGCCTGTTCCAGGTCCACCAGTGCGGCGTCGATCTGCTTGCTCAGCCCGACCATCCGCTCGGCGAGGTGCGGAACGTTGCCGCTGACCGCGAAACCGTCATAGGGGACGCTCATGATCGTTTCCTTTCGAAATCGGGGAAGAAGTCCTCAGGCCAGCGCGTCGAAGATGCGGTTGCCCTCGTTGCCGCCGAACGCCGTCACCGCGGTCAGGTTGACGTCGTCTTCGTTGGTGTTCATGGTCTTGTCGCTTTCGTTGACCATGTTCTTGATCTCCGTGAGCATCTTCTGCACCTGGAGGTAGTCCTGCTCCCACATTTCGAGCTGGTTGAGGAAGGTCTGGGACGCCGCGCCCTGCCAGCCCGCCCTCAGGTCGCTGCGGACCGAGGTCACTCCCGAGTGGATGTTCTTGCACGCGGACTCGCAGTCCTCGATGGCGGTGATACCGCCCTTCATCCCCGTGTCGGTCTTCTGGAACTGCATGTTCATCTTCTCGCTCGTCCTTCCTCGCGGTCTCGCGGACTTTCACCGGTCCACAGCAAGGACACCAAGTCCGGCACCGGCAGACCATGCGGAACGACCGGCAGAAGTCGACGGCGCGGATTCCTCCGGTCAGGAACCGCAGGCCGTCGCCGCGGGCAGGACCGTCCCGCCGTCACGCAAGGTCGCCGGATCCAGTGACGGCCCGGTCGGCAGGAGGTTCAGCAACGTGGTGGGCAACCCGTTCGAGGTGGCCGCCTCGAAGCCGAGTGCCTTCGCGCCTTCGGCCGGGACCGGGTACTTCACCCCGGTGTCGGTCACCAGGAAGAGAGCGTCACCGGCCCGCCCCGACGTCGCCGAGGCTCGTACGAGGGCGCCCGCGCCGGGCCGCACCGCGATCCGGTCGACCCGCGAGCAGGGTGCCGCGATACCGGGACTGCCCGCCGGGACCTGTCCGGCCGGGGTGAACCTGTCGGTCACCGCCACCTGGGTTCGCGGCGCGTCGCCGTCCGGGGTGACGAGAGCACACAGTCCCTGACCACTGTGGAGTGTCGTGGCCTTCGGCGGTTTCGCGGGCGGCGGCTGCTCGACCGAAGCCAGCCGCTCGCTGGCCACCCGTCCTGGCAACGGGGCCACCGCGACGTCCCCGCCGCCGTACGCGGCCCGGCGGACCTCCGGATCGGCGGTCAGCAGCCTGGTGTCCAATTCGGACAGTGGCGTGAGGCCCGCCTTCGTCAGCACGTAACGCTGCGCGGATTCCCCGGAGACGGTGTAGAGCCTGCCGATCCGCGATTCCGTTCCGCCGAGCGCCGGTCCGGCACCGCCGAGCCCGTCGATGACGGGCGGCGCGAAATCCGGCCCGGCGGGCAGCGCGTCCAGCAACGACACCGGGACCTTGACCGGCTGGAGCACCCCGTCCACCGCGTCGAGCGCGCCGCGATCGGTCGCCACCCGGTGCCGTTTCCCCCTCCACAGCAAGAACGTCGTCCCGTCCGGGGCGACCGCGACGACCGCCGCTTCGTCACCGAGCGGGGCCGCGGTCGCGCCGCCGACGCGTAAAGCGGCAGGCCCGGCCTGATCGCGGTCCACGGACGTGCACACCTCCCACGGATCACCGGCGAGCACGGGCAGCGAGTCCGGCGCGCCGATGATCCCCAGCGGTTCGCCACGCGGGACGCCTTTCAGCGAAGCCTCGGACACGTGCTTGACCGTGAGTTGCTTCCCGGCGACCAGTTTCGCCGAGGCGAAGTTCAGCACCGGCAACAGCTTTCCGCCCGCGTAGAGGAACCGCGCTCCCGACGAGTCGGCCACGACGAGCGCGCCCTCCACCCGCCAGGACTTGTTCCCGCCGGGCGAGATCAGCCCGAACACCAGCAGGCCGAGGCAGACGAGGACGGTGATCAGCACGCCGATCACGCTGCCGCGGTAGGTCCGGTGCAACGGGCTCTCCGGCGCGTCGGGATCGACCCGCAGCAGCGCCGAGGTCAACCGGCCCAGCATGAACCGGTGTGCCTGGACCTGATCGGTTTTGGCGTTCATCCTCAGCCCCCGAAACCGCGGACGAACGCGAACACGCCGATCAGCCACAACGCGAGCGGCAGCAGCGAAACCGCGGCGAGGGTCTCCGCGAGGTCCGCGAGCCTCCCCCACTGCGGCAGCATCCGGCGCCCTGGCAAGGTCCAGCGTGCCACCAGCACCAGCGCGGCCAGCGCGAACAAACCCGCCACCATCGGCAGCGGGGTCGCCGCATCCGGTTGTGTCGCCGACAGCAGGCGCAACACGCCGTACACGCCGGGAACGATCACCGAAAGCCGCTGCCAGACGCTGCCCAGCGCACGACCGTGCACCAGCAGCAACAGGCTCAGGAGCGCGGAGAACGTGACGGCCTGCCACGACCGGTCGCGGACCACGAATTCGAGCGTGACCAGGCAGGCGAACCCGATCGCCGCGAACAACGCGGTCACGAAGGCGTCCGCGATCAGGCCCTTGCCGACGACCTCGTCGCCGGGATGCGGGTCGAGTTCCTCTTGCAGTTCCCGGGCCGTGGTCGGCAGGCCCGGCAGCCGCAGCCCGGACAGCCGGAAGGCGATCCTCGGCACGAAGGCGCCGAGCAGGACGGCGATCACCGCGATGATCGTCGCCGAAGCGGCCGCGGATCCGCCACCGAGCATCAGCACCAGGCCACCGGTCGCGCACAGCAGCCCGAACGTCGCGACCGAGACGAACACCGGCGCGAAACCCGCCACCGCCGCCATCCCGAGCGCGGCGGCTCCCGCACCCGCGACACAGGCGGCCAGCAGCCGCGCGCCGGTCAGCACCGGGCCCTCGGGACCGTGCGGGACGAGCGAACCGGCCAGGCCGACGAACGGGACCGCCGCCAGCGCCAAGGCCAGCGCCGCAGGACTGTCACCCAGCGCCCGGGCGGCCGTCGCGGCGCATACCAGCAGGAAGAACGCCGCCACTCCGGCGGACAGCAACACCGGCCAGGCCGGGGGCGCGGTCACCAGCGACCAGAACGCGAGCGCCACCGTGGCCAGCACACCGCCGAGCATCGTCCACCGGGTGGCCGGTGCGCTCCACGAATCCGGCCGCGCGCGGGCCTCGGTGGACAGGCCGTCGATGATGTCGTCGAAATGGACCGCGGGCAGTTGTTCCCGCCGCGGCCGCAGGTGCAGGGTCTCACCGTCGCGCAGCTTGAGAACGTCGACAGTGGACTCCTGGTCCAGCGGTGGATCGCCGAGCCGTTGGAGGATCCAGCCGTCGTGGTCCACCCCCTCCTCCGCCAGATCCAGCCCGGCGTGGCCGAGGATCGTCGGCATCAGCTCGATCAACGGGATGTCCACCGGGACGGCCAGTGCGAAACTGGTCGCCGGAGCACGGACACGGAGCTTGCACAGCCCTGAAGTGGTCGCCATGGCACACGCCTTCGATCGGGCGACCGACGCGCGGAATCGTGAGTGAACCGTCGCGTGGTCGGATTTCGTCACCTCTAGTGGAGCCGCCACCACAGCGCGTCCGAGAGGGAAGGAATCCGGGCTTGAGTGTAATCACATTCCGCAAGGGGCCGCGACGGCCAGGACCGGAAATGCCCGAAGGCGAGCTGAGTATCCAGGAACCGCCCACGCTGCCCGAAGTCCAGCGCAGCGCCGGCGCGGTGATGATGTACCTGCCGATGGCGCTGTCGTCGACGGCGACGGTGCTGCTGTTCGTCCGGCCGGGTGAGAACGGCGCGTTCAGCTACCTGGCCGCCGGGCTGATGACGGTGTCGTCGATGGCCATGCTGGTCGGCCAGCTCGGCCGCAGCGCGGGCGAACGCAAACAGAAACTCAACGACGCCAGGCGCGATTACCTGCGCTACCTGGCCCAATCGAGGCGCAAGGTCCGGGAAGTGGTGACCAGCCAGCGACAGGCACTGGCCTGGCGGCACCCCGACCCGACCTCGCTGTGGTCGTTGCCCGGCACGACCCGGATGTGGGAGCGGGACGCACAGGACGACGACTTCGGCGAGATCCGTGTCGCACGGGGCCCGCAACGCCTCGCGTGGCGGCTGAACCCGTTGTCCACCAAGCCTGTCGACGACCTCGAACCGCTGTCCGCGCACGCGCTGCGCCGGTTCATCCACGCCTACGGCACGGTGCCCGATCAGCCGGTGGCGGTGTTCCTGCCGTCGTTCGCCCGGATCCTGGTGCAGGCCGCCGACGAGGAGGGTGAACGGATCCGGGCGCTCGCCAGGTCGATGATCGCGCATATCGCGGTCTTCCACTCGCCCGCGGAACTGCGGATCGTCGTGCTCACCGCACCGGAACGCCGGGCGGCCTGGGAATGGGTGAAATGGCTGCCGCACAACCTTCATCCCAGTGAGACCGACGGGGCCGGGGAAGCCCGCCTGGTGGTGGAGTCCGTCGCGGAGCTGGAGACCGCGATGGGGGACGAATTCGCCGTCCGGCCCGGGTTCGATCCGGACGCCCTTCCCGACCTCCACGAGCCCTGCGTGATGCTGTTCGTGGACGGGGTCACCCTGCCCCCGACCTCCCGGCTCGCCGGTGAGGGTTACCGCAACACCACCCTCGTCGACCTCTCCTCGGCACTGTCCATTCAGGACGATCCGCTGACCCTGCGGCTCCGGCTCGAGGACGGGACGCTGAAGCTGATCACGGTCGACCAGCACAACAAGGAGGTCGCCGGTGACCTCGGCCGCCCGGACGGGATCGGCCTCAACACGGCGACGGCGCTGGCGACGCGGCTCGCGCCGTACCGGGTCGGCGCGCGCCGGAAGTCGGCCGAACCGATGGCCGTGAACTTCGACCTGACGGCCATGCTGGGCATCAACGACATCCAGACCTACGACGTCGCCGCGGGCTGGGCGGCGAAACGGCCGGGCGGCAGGCTTCGCGTGCCGCTCGGTATCGGCCCGGCGGGCCAGAAGGTCGACCTCGACATCAAGGAGTCCGCCCAGGCCGGAATGGGCCCGCACGGCATGCTGATCGGGGCGACCGGTTCCGGTAAATCGGAGCTGCTGCGCACCCTCGTGCTCGCGCTGGCGCTCACGCACTCGTCGGAGATCCTGAACTTCGTCCTGGTGGACTTCAAGGGTGGCGCGACGTTCCTCGGCCTCGACGGGCTGCCGCACACCTCGGCGGTGATCACGAACCTCGCCGACGAGGCCGCGCTGGTCGGCCGGATGCGCGAGGCGCTCAACGGTGAACTGGTGCGACGTCAGGAACTTCTGCGCAAAGCGGGGAACTACAGCTCCGCGCTGGACTACGAACGGGCGCGGGCGAACGGGACCCCGCTCGATCCGCTGCCGACGTTGTTCCTGGTGGTGGACGAGTTCAGCGAACTGCTTTCGGCGCATCGCGACTTCATGGACCTGTTCATCATGATCGGACGGCTCGGCCGCTCGCTGGGCGTCCATCTGCTGCTCGCCTCCCAGCGGCTCGACGAAAGCCGGATCCACCAGCTGGAATCGCATCTGTCCTACCGGATCGGCCTGCGCACCTTCTCGGCGATGGAAAGCCGCGGCGTGCTCGGGGTGCCGGACGCCTATCAGCTGCCCTCCGATCCGGGGAACGGGTTCCTCAAGAGCGGCACCGCCGCGCTGGACCGGTTCAAGGCGGCCTATGTGTCCGGTCCGCACCGGGTGGTCCGCCGGAACGTCGAACAGGCGGTGGTGGCGCAGCAGATCGTGCCGTTCACCTCGAGGTTCGCCGCCCGCGCCGAACCGGTGCCCGAACCGGAGCCGGTGATCGCCGAACCCGAGCCGGAAGGTTCGGTGCCGAGCCTGCTGGAACTGGCCGTCGACCGGCTCCGTGACGCAGGCCCGCCCGCCCACCAGGTCTGGTTGCCGCCGCTGGACGCGCCCAGTTCCCTCGGTGAACTGCTACCGCCGCTGGTGAAGACCGACGGGCAGGGGCTCACCGCGCTCGAATGGCCCGGCCGCGGGGCGCTGACCGTCCCGATCGGACTGATCGACCGGCCGTTCGAGCAGGCAAGGGATCCGCTGCTCGTCGACCTGTCGGGCGCGGACGGACACGTCGCGGTCGTCGGCGGCCCGCAGAGCGGCAAGAGCACGGCCCTGCGGACCCTCATCACCGCGCTCGCGCTCACCCACACCCCGGCCGAGGTCCAGTTCTACTGTCTCGACTTCGGCGGCGGAACGCTGACCAGCCTGCGGAAACTGCCGCACGTCGGCGGCGTGACCGGCAGGCTCGACGTCGAACGCATCCATCGCACCATCGGCGAGGTCACCGCGCTGCTCACCCGCCGGGAGCGGTTCTTCACCGACAACGACATCGACTCGATGGCCACCTACCGGCGCAAACGGGCGGCCGGGGAATTCGCCGACCAGCGGCACGGCGACGTCTTCCTGGTGGTGGACGGCTGGTCCACGATCCGGCAGGACTTCATGGATCTGCTGCCGACCTTCGTCGAGCTGGCCTCACGCGGCCTCAACTACGGCATCCACCTGATGATGGCGTCGAGCCGGTGGAGCGAGATCATCAGCGCCGTCCGCGACCTGGTCGGCACCCAGCTCGAACTCCGGCTCGGCGACCCGGTCGATTCGGTGATCAACATGCGCGCGGCGGCGACCGTGCCGAAGATTCCCGGCCGCGGCCTCACCGACAAGGAACTGCACTTCCTCACAGCGCTTCCGTCGATCGACGGGGTGGAACGCGACGTCGCCGAACATGTCGAGACCCTGGTGGACCGGATCGTCGCTGCCTGGCCCGGCCCGTCCGCCCCGCCGGTGCGGATGCTGCCGCCGGTACTGGACCGGGCCGAACTCCCCGACCCGGACGCGGACATGCGTCTCGCGCTCGGCCTCGACGACCAGCGTCTCGAGCCGCTGTGGCACGACTTCGAGGACAACCCGCACCTGATGGTCGTCGGCGACGTGGAATCCGGGAAGACGAATCTGCTGCGGCTGGTGATCGACGGCATCACCAAGCGGTACACGCCGCAGGAAGCCCGGATCATCACCGTCGACTATCGCCGCGGCCTGTACGACGCCGTGCCCAAGGAATACCAGCTGGGCTACGCGGTTTCCGGGGATTCGGTGCACGACATGATCGACGGTGTCGCGCGGGCGGTCCAGACCCGGATGCCCGGCCCGGACATCACGCCGGCGCGCCTGCGGCTGCGCGACTGGTGGACCGGTCCGCAGGTGTTCGTCCTCATCGACGACTACGACATGGTGGCGTCGTCGTCGAATTCCCTTTTCCAGCAACTGTTCGACCCGCTGGCGCAGGGCAACGCGCTGGGCCTGCACCTGATCGTGGCCCGGGGCGCGAACGGGATCGGGCGCGGGGCGAACGATCCGCTGCTGCGGCGGCTCACCGAGGTCAACACCCCGATGATGCTGCTCTCGTGCCCGCTTTCGGAAGGCATCGTGTTCGGCGAGGTGCGGCCGCGCGTCCTGGTCCCCGGCCGCGCGCAGTATGCGACGCGGCGCGGCACGACCATCGTGCAGACCGCCCTCTCGGCCCACGAGGCGGCGCTCGTCGCGAAGTGACCGGACCCGCCCTTCCGCCGCCGCCCCCCATCAGCGGCGGAAGGGCTTCCCGGCGGCTTGCCCGGCCGCCGCGGAGCCCCGGACCTCTCGAAGGTCCGGGGCTCCGCCTTTTTCAGGACGAGCCTCAATCCCTCGGCAGACCTCGGCCGGGGAAGATTCCGGACGTTCAACGGCCGGAATCTTCCCCACTCATCCACCTCGACATCCACGTTGCCGAGATCGACGATGGAGGAATCGGGACACTCAACGTCCCGATTCCTCCATCGTCGCGACCTCGCCACACCCGGTCAGGATCAGCCCACTCTTGACCATCCTCAAAGCCGTTTCAGGCGGTTTGCACGGTTTCAGGAGAGGGTC
>NZ_JAJPWQ010000007.1:0-520257 GCF_046549005.1 Amycolatopsis sp. lyj-108
GATCGTTCGGGTCAAGTTCCGGGTCTTTGCCCAGATCCAGGATGCGGTCGTTCTCGTACCAGCCGAACAGCCGCCGGCCTGCCTCCTGGTTCTGGGACCGGTTGACCCACCGTACCGTGTAGTCCAGTGCGTACTGTGCGCCTTCGTATTCGTTTCGCGCGGAGCCCTCGTAGGTGGAGGCGAAGGCGTACTCGTCGCAGTCGAACGGCCCACCGGTCGGTGGCCGCGGCGGCATCCCCACTGTGGCGCAGAAGTTCGTCGACACGGTGCGGTTGCGGGCTGCGCGGGTGCTCGAGGCCTCGCTGCGGCCGGACGCCAGCCGGTGCAGCGTGTCCCCGGGCGCGGGTGAGCCACCGAGGAGCCGTTTTCCCTGCTTGGGTGGCACGGTCGCATCGGGATTGGCGCGGGCCTCCTCGACATGCACGGCATGCCCGGCCACGGCCGGGTCGCTCTTGCCGTAGGACATGCCCGGCACAGCGCGGTCGAAGATGCTGCCCTGCTTGTCGCGCAGGTAGAACGCGCTGTCGAACCGTAGACCGCCCTCGGGGCTGACCGACTTCAGGTCGATGTCGCGTTTCGGGGTGAACTCGTACTCGAACTTGAACACACCTTGCGCAAGTTGCTCGCCGAACTCCGCGCCAGGCTGGTATCCGTCGGACAACAAGTCGAGGTAGGAATTCGGGTCGAGGCGCCATTGCGGGATGGTCGCCTTGCGAGTGGAGAATTTGCCCGGGTGGCACGCGCGGTCGTTGGGGATCCCGAAATCGACCCGGTACTCGCCCGCGCACTGGATGGTCACCTGCATCGTGGCGTTGGGCTGGGTGAACGCGCCCTGGGTGTAGAGAATCGTGGTTTCCAGACGGAAGTCGGCGAAGCGCTGCGTGGCGTTCTCCGGATGCGGCCCGATCTTGCCGTAGCCGACCACGACACTCGTCGCGCCGATCGCACCGATGACCTGGCAACCCCGCGGCCCGCACTTGAGGTCCACCGCCCAGACCAGATCGATCTGGCAGTAGGAGAACCGGTTCTTGATCCACCCCGCGTCTTGCCCCGCGGTGCCGGCCTTGGCCAGGCAGTCGGCGTGGGTCATGTATTCGTACGGGTCGGCTGGTTTGCTGCTTCCCGGGAATCGGGAGCTGTCCACGACATACGGCGGGTCGGCCGCCGCGATCCGCGGCTTCTGCTGCGGCGGCGCTTGTCCCGCCGCGGCGCTTGGCTGGATGCCGAGTGCGTCGAGGTTTCCGTCACGCTCCAGCGTTTTCCGGACGATATCCGGATTCTGCACCAGCGCCGGATCGCGGATGACATACATTTCCGAGCGGTAGGTCACCGCCTCGATCGCCTGCGCGGGCACCGCCCCCATCATTAGCGCGACGACAGCTCCTAACGGCAAGAGCGCATGTCTGAGACGTATCACAATTGTTGATCCTCCCCTAGAATCACCGTTCTGCAGTCAGGTAAGGACTGCCGGGCTGAAGACTCTCGAACCGTACAGGTGTTCGACGACCGCCAATCGAGTGACAACGGTTCAGGAATTTCTTGGATTACGGTGTACGGATTCGGCACACTGCGTGTGTTGCAGTGAAACAAGGTTTATGGTCGCCGGTACGAAATTCGGTGACGTATCGTGTTCGGCGTCGGAAGCGGCAGAATGGGCGGCGTGTTCGGGTCTGGCGATTTACTGTGGAACACCCGGAGGTTGTAGTGTAATTCTCAGTCTGACGTCGTACAGGTGACGAATTCCGCTGGGTTTTTCAGCGTGAGGCGCGTCGGTGTGCGACGCGGGTTTGTTGCGTGCCCTGCGAGTGATAGCCGCGGTATTCGTGGCCCAGGCCGCTTCCGCTCACACTATCGATTCGTCAGCGAGTTCGGTGGCCCGGCCGCGCCCGTGGACGTTGCCATCGTCGGTGGATGTTCCAGCCGGTACTCGTGGAGATGAGAAACGGCCGTTCGGCCCTGGCCTTTGGCCAGTCACAGCGTTGGCAGTGAGGGCGTGCCGTTGGTGGCGCAACGCGCGGTCTGCTGGCCCCGAGGTCCCGGCGACGCCAAACACCTTGACGTTGCAGTGACAGCCAGACTCTCGGACCACGCTGGGCCGCCGCTTACGGACGGGATAGTTCCTGCCGAATCACCGTTTGCCGCGACGATCGATGACGGTGACACCTTGAGGTGCCTCGGCGACGCAGTCGTCACCACGGCACATGCCGATCGTCTCCACGTTGGTGTCGATCGCCACGCCCGGGGGAAGGCGGCCGGGATCCAGTTCGATCGTCACCGTCGTGCCGCGGCCACGGGGCGCGGTGAAGGACTCGGGCGGTCCGATTGGGCGCAGGCCTGCCAGTTCCTGATGTAGGCCGCGCCCGTCCTGCCACACCTTCACGGTGGTCCGACGGCTCAACGCCGAGGCGGCCGCTAGCGTCCATCGGTCCGGGCCCAGCAGCGAGCCGAAATAGCCACTGTCCGGCACGCGGCAGCCCTCGGCGGCGCAGAGTTGGTCGTCGGTGATCGAGAAGGAGAGGTCGTCGAGGATCTCGACTGCCACCACGGGGCTGTGCGGGGCAGTCAGGTGCGGTGCGGGGTGGACGGCGTGGTCGACGCCGACGTGGACGACGTTGGATGGCAGCCGCGGGTCGTCGAGGGAGACACCGAAGTACATCCCCGGCCGGTGGCGAACGGACTCGTCGAACTCGAGGACCTCGATGTCGGCCGTGCTGTATTCACCTTCTGCCACAGCACAATGCTACGGCGTAGGGCCGAGCGCGCTGCCGCGGTGATTAGTCCGCCGATGGCCGTAGTTGGGCGGTTGCGGCGCTGTGGTGGTCGGCGCTGGTCTGATCTGCGTTCGAGCGGTCCTGGATGGCGGGCGCCAAGCGGCGGACCGGTTGGTGAGTCTCCTGGCCGAGCGCGGGGACCTTAAGCAGTTAACCGAGCGCGCCGACAGCGGCGACCGTCGCGCCGCCAGACGAGTGGCTGATTTTCTGGTCGAGCGGGGTGACGTCGAGGCGCTACGCCAGCTCACCGACGACGGCGACATCCACGCTGCCTTGCGCCTGGTTGACTTGCTAGCCAAGCGGGGCAACGTTGAGTTAACGCGCCAACGCGCCAACGCGCCAACGCGCCGACAACGGCGACCACTACTCTGCCGCGCGACTGCCTGACTTGCTGGCCGAGCAAGGAATGCTGGATCTGCTTGACCGCGAAGTCGCGGCGGGAACCAGGGGCGCGGCGCGGGCTTTGCGCCGCACGCACATCTCGTCCGCCGGCTCGTGAGGTTTGACAGCTCAGGAGCGATAAACTTCCGAAACGTAAGGCGCGCTGGACCGGAGACACATTGCTGGTGGTGCATGACTGGGACAGCGTGATCGTGGAGAGCGAAGCCGTCATCGTCGGCTTCGCCGCCGCGCTGTACTCGACCGGCAGTGTGGGCGAGCTGGCGAGCGTCGAGGACACGGAGCGGTTCTTCGACGCGTATTGCCACTCTCGTGGCCGGAAGCTCAGCGCCGACGAACGTGAGCGGTCGTGGGCGGCCGGCGTCTGGACCAGGGTTTACGACGCCAAGCATCAGCACACGGTCGGGCAACCCAGCACCGCATTGTCCGAGAGTGAGGCCCGCGATCGCCTGCATCGCAGTGGGGCATGAACGGGGCTCTGCGTAGCCTGCGGTGTCCGGATCGTTGCCGGGCTTCATCCAGCTGGCCGTGTCCGGGTGCGCCGTTCTGCGGAATCGTGGACGAGCTCGAAGGGGATGGGTGTCGACCGCGGGGCGGGGAGCATGGAGCTGCGTCATTTCAGATACTTCACGGCGGTCGCCGAGCAGGGCGGGTTCACCAAGGCCGCGACGATGCTCTTCGTCTCGCAACCGACGTTGAGCCAGCAGATCCGCGCGCTCGAGCGGGAGCTCGGCGTGCCGTTGTTCGTGCGCGCGCCGGACGGGGTCCGGCTGACCGCCGCCGGTGAGGTCTTCTACGGGCACGCGGAGGCCGTGCTGCGGATGGTGGACGAGGCCGCCCGCGCGGCTCGGCGCGCCGGATCGGAGCCGAACGTGCTGCGAGTCGGCTGGGCGCCGCCGATCCCGCGCGCGCTGCACGTGCCGATCGCGAGCGCGTTCTCGGCGGCGTATCCGCATGTCCGGCTGTCGTGGCAGGAGACCACGCTGCCCGACCCGGAGCGGCCGCTGCTCGACGACGAGGTCGATGTCGCGCTGTTGCGGTTGCCGGTGGACATCGAGCGGGTGCTGTGGGAGCCGATCGTCGACGAGCCGTGCGGTCTCGCGGTTCCGGTCGGGCATCCGTTGTCGGAGCTCGGTTCCGTCGAGGTCTCCGACGTGCTTGACGAGCCGATGCCGAACGTCGGCGACGCCGTGCCCGAGTCCATGAAGCGGTGGTGGCTGCTGTCCGACTCGCGCAACGGCGAGTACCCGGAGCCGGTGGGCGAACCGGTCGGCACGGTGACGGAGCTGGCGCTGTCCGTCGTCCTGAACAGCGTGGTCTGCCCGGCCCCGTACCTGTATGTCAAGACCGCCTCCGTCCACGGGTTCCACGCCGTGGAGTTGCGCGGGGGTCCGTGCTCGTCCACCGGTGTCGCCCGCCGCCGCGACGACCGGCGCGCGCTGCCCCGCCTGTTCTGCGAGCTGGCGGCCCGGATCACGGCCGAACTGCCGGTATAGCCCCGGCTGATCGCCGCATAGCCACAACGACTTCGACCAGGACCGGCGCGTGGCCCGATCCTCGAGGACACCGGGAAACGCCGTCACGACGGGAGTCCACCGACCATGACAGTAATTCGGTACACCGTGCCGATCACGGTGGTGGTGGCCGTGCTCGCCCTGCTCCGGCCATTGCCCGCGTACGCCGGGACGGAGCTGTCCCAGCAGCTCTGCCGCGGCAACCAGATCGGCTCTATCCGCGACACGGCCCTGACCGTCCTGAACGGGCAGCCGACGAGCTTCGGTTACCGGGACCGGACGATCATCGGCCCCGGCATTCCCCTGCGGGACGGGGATGTCGTACGAATCCGGGCGACCGGTTCGATCAAGATCGACTCTTGGCCGTGGGGGCCGTCGTACTCGCCCGCGGGCCACCCGGTCGAACGGACGAGGACCTTCTGGGGCGGGATTTCGGCACCGTCGTACGGTCTCTACGGATTCTTCGTCTCGACGGGGACCGCGTTCCCGATCGGGGCCGACAGCGGATGCGTGGTGCACCGCGGGCCGGAGACCTGGCTGTGGCTGGCGCAGAACGACGAAAGGACCGTCGACAACAGCGGGCGGTGGGATCTCGCCGTCCGGGTCTGGAACTTCTGACGCGTATGAAACGCGCCCTGGTGCTGCTGACAGCGGGGTTGGGCGCCTTTCTAAGCCTGGCCGTGGCGCACGCGGTGGCGGTCGACGACCGCGTCGTCTTTTCCAGCAACCAGGCGGCAGGCGGCTGGTTCACGGTCGACGTCCTGGCGAACGACACCCCGCGTGGCGCGCAGGTCCGTGCCGTCGAGCTGGTGTCCGGCCCGACGGACGGCGTGGTGGAGCCGACTACGAGCCCGGTCGGATTCCGTTGGCGCAGGGGAACTTCGACGACCGCGCAGTGGGGCTACCGGATCGTCGACATGGCGGGGAACCGGAGCAATACGGCGACCGTGTCCGCGGGGGTGCGGATCGGCCCGCATCCGCACGACGACAGCTATCAGGCGACCACGGGTGTGCTGCTGAAGGTTCCGGCACCCGGTGTGCTGACGGGTGACAGTCATCCCGACGGGGAACGGATGACCGCGCGGACCACGATGAGAAACGGTGTCACCGCACGAGGCGGCCGGGTGGTCCTGCGGCCCGACGGCTCATTCGACTACGCGCCGCCTCTCGGCTTCACCGGAACGGATTCCTTCGGTTATCGGGTGGTGGACCCGCAGAACGACGCGGCGGACGCGACCGTCACCATCGCGGTCCAGCCGAGGTCGGCCACGCCGGCACCCTCGCCGACCGGCGACCAGCCGTCGGGCCGCCCCGAGGTCACCGTCCACCTGCACGGCTATCCGGCGGAATGCCGGGCAGGTCCGCTCATCGTCGGCGGCAAGAGCCTGGACACCTGGCTCGACGACGCCGAGCAAGGACGCGGCGGCGCGGCGAACTGGGAGTTCATCGACCTGCACGCGTACCTTCCTGACGGCTTGGCGGCGGGCGTCCGTCCCGTGCAGTTCCGGTGCGGCGGGACCACCTATCCCGCCGGGACCATGAGACTGCCGACCGGCCCGGGGCTGACGACCTTCGAGCTGACGTGGAAGGCGAAGCCGGCCACCACCACACCGGCCCCGCCGCCCACGGAACTGCCACCCGGTTCCCCGCCGCCTCCTCCGGAACCATCCGAGCCGAAACCGCCCGGGCTTCTCCACATTCCCGTGCCGAGCGAGGTCCTGACCGATCTCCGGTCGCTGGCGGCGAGCGCGGTGGAGGCGGCGGCGATCCTCGCGCTCGTGCTGTTGCTGGAGGCGGCGTTCCCGGCGGACCTGGTCAACAAGATCCTCGAAGTACGCCGGACCAAGAGCATCCTCGAACGGCTGGAGACGGCGTCGCCCCGTGGCCACGCGGTGGTGCGGACACTCGGTTACGCGGCGATCGGCGGGGTGCTGCTGGTCTGGGCCGACGCCGAGATCAATGCCCGTACCTGGGACTGGGGTGTCGTCGCGCTGAAAGCGGCGGCGGGCGCGATCTCCTTGTCACTGGTCGTCGCCGCCTACGAAAAACTCAAGGATTCGCTGCTCAGCCCGGACCGCGGCCGCGGCCACCTCCGGGCGATCTGGCTGGGGTTCCTCTTGGCCGCGGTACTGGCCACCGTGTTCCGATTGCTGGGCTCTCCCGTTCCTTACGTCTACGGACTGGTCATCACCTTCTTCGCGGTGGGAGCGGTCTCGACGAGAGCGCGAGGACGTGCGACGCTCGGCGGCGGGATCGCCGTCCTCCTGACCTGCGTCGGTCTCTGGGCGGCGCTCGCCCCTCTCGTCGTCGCCGGGCGTGAAGCGGCTCCGAAGTCGGTGGCCTACGGGATCGCCTTCGCGATCTGTGTCGTGCTGGCCGCAGGGATCCAGGTGGTCGTCTTCGGACTGCTCCCGATCGAGCCGCTCGACGGATACGCGCTGAAAGACTGGAGCAAGGTCGCGTGGTGGGCGTTGTACGCGCCCGCGGTCTTCTTCTACGTCCACGTGGTGCTCAAGAGTGTGCATCCCGCCCTCGACGACGACCCCTCCGCCGCGCGGATCTTCGTGGCGTCGTGCCTGTTCGTCCTGGCGAGTGTGACTAGTTTCCTCCTGCGCCGGTTGAAAGGGGTGACCGAACGTGGCCGGACGGCTTGAGTCGCGCCTGGTCACCTGCTGTCGGCGTTCAGGTCGGTGCCTCGGGTTTCGGTGCTGAGGAGCAGTGCGACGAGGGTGACGGCGATTGTGCCGACGAGGTACAGCACGACCGCCGTGGGGCTCTGTTTTTCGGCCAGCCACACGGCGATGAGGGGCGCGGGTGCGCCGGCGATGATCGAAGAGCCTTGGAACACCAGGGAAGCGCCGGCGAAACGGCGGCGGGTCGGGAAGAGTTCGGTGATCCAGGCGGCTTCCGGTCCGGCCAGGAGTCCGTGCAGTGCCGCGCCGGCACCGACGCCGAGATAGAGCAGAGGCAGATTGTCGGCTTGGACGACGGACGTGGTGGTCGGCTTCTGGGCCAGCGGCTGTAGATCGTGTTTCGTCGGACAGCCGCTCGCCCGGTGTCACTGAGAGAGGGATGCCCGCAGCCGGCCGATGATCCGCAGGATCTCGGTGCGGTGCTTGGCGGACTTCAGCCAGGCCGGAAGCCGGGCCAGCATGGTCAGCGCGGGAAACTTGCCGCGCTCGCGGTGCCGTGCGCTGACGTATCGCTCCAGGATGTCGTCGCTGGTCGCGCTCACCCCGAGTGAGCGGACCAAGCTGGGGGAGTGGTTCCCGCACCTGCACGCCACGTTCCGTGATGGTCAGTTGGAGACGGCTCCGAGGGCCATCGCCATTTTACGACTGAAGCCCCACCCCTCCGAGGAGGAGCAGGGCTTCTGACCTGCGAAAACAGATGGTGCGCGATACTGGGATTGAACCAGTGACCTCTTCCGTGTCAGGGAAGCGCTCTCCCGCTGAGCTAATCGCGCGAGGTGGAGACGGGATTCGAACCCGTGTACACGGCTTTGCAGGCCGTTGCCTCGCCTCTCGGCCACTCCACCGTGTCAGGCCCGAGAGGGCCTTCCGAGCGGATGACGGGATTCGAACCCGCGACCCTCACCTTGGCAAGGTGATGCGCTACCAGCTGCGCTACATCCGCACATCCTCGGTCTGGATGGGAGGTCAGATCCTCGCGGTTCTGTCTCTCACCCCGTCGCCGTGGTGTGTGTGAACACTATCGAACCCCGAAATCGCCCCTGCAACCGGGGTGCCACTTGCTGTTCGCAAGCCCGTCATCAGGCCAGATCGTTGGGGATCAGGTGGGTCAGGGCGTCGTCGACGTCGACCCACAGATGCTCGTTGCCCGGGAGCACGACGTCGTAGGTCCGGTCGAGGAAGTCGGCCAGCTCCTGAGCGGACGCCTCGAACATGGCGTGCCCGGAGGGCGAGTTCAGTTCGATGAGGACGGACTCGGGGTCTTCGACGGAGGGGCGGATGCGTACGTCGCCGTCGCCCGCGTCGGCAAGGAGGCCGTCCGCGAGGAGGTCGCGCGCGTAAACCCACTCGACCCAGCCGGCGCGGCCGGTGCGGAAGGCGGCCACGACCGCGTAGGGGTCGCGAGTGTCGTATCGCAGTTCCACCTTGACAGGGACCGCGGGCGTCCGCGGCGCCAGGAGGTCGAACACCGCCGTCGAGCGGAGCGTCACGTGATCGTTGCGCATCGTCCTACCCTTCGTCTCCTTCCCGGCCCGGTCGAACCGAGTGGCGATGATGTGACGCATCGGCCAGGTGATCGGAACGCGGTTTTGCCGCAGATCACCCGGACGGGGTCATCGGACCCCGGGTCCATGCTCCGTCACCCCATCATCACCCGCGCGACGCGCAGCCATCCATGCGCCCTGCAGGCAGTCCACATGTACATACTGCGCGGTTTAGTCGTCACGCGATAGCACCGTCGCATGAATGTCGAAACGCGTCGCGGGCGCCCCCCGGCCGCGACAACCCCGGCTAGCTCGTGGTTGTTCGCTCCGTATTTGCTGGTGAGCGGAGTGTGGTCGGCGGGAACCACCCGTTTGCAGGCCCCCTAAAGTCTTGGGGTAGAGTCTGCCGGACACCGCGAGCGGGCGATTAGCTCAGCGGGAGAGCGCTTCGTTCACACCGAAGAGGTCACTGGTTCGATCCCAGTATCGCCCACCGGATGAAGGCCCTGGACCATCGGTCCGGGGCCTTGATTCATTTCCGGGGACCGTCGGCGGTGAGCCGTCCGGAGGCATTCGATCCCCAGGTCGGACGCGGGTTATGTGGGGACGGTACTTCTGCCGTCGCGGAGATCGCGGAAGGCACGGCTGAATCCATCGGGTGCGGCGTGGTCGCGGTGGGCCGCCGGTTCGAAGATCAACGAAGCCTGTCCTGCCGGCCGGTGTGGACATTCGCCTAAAACCTCGTGTCACGTCGCGAAAGTGTCGCATCGTCCGGCCATTGAGACATCTTTGTGATCCTCGGCACGAAGTGGCCGTCGAAAGGTCCAGACCATGTGGAAAGTGATGTGGGGCATGGTCGGCGAGCTCACCCATCCGGCTCCGGTGGAGGGGTCGCCGTGATGCTGACGTGATGTGACGAAACGCCACTCCGGTGACCGATTGACAAGGTAGGTCCGTGCGCGGTGAACCTGACCGGCCCGCCGTGGTCCTCCGGGCCCGTGAAATCCACAATGGACCGGCCGGAGATCGATTTCCCGAGACCGTCCACTTTGGAGTTTTCCGGGCTGCTCGGCCGATCGGGGACGCGATGCTCCAAGTGGCCGTGAAGACCGGGAATTCGTGACTACTTTGGGTAGTTGTTCGGCGGATACGGTCTATTACGCATCGTCACCATCTTGTTATCAACAGGGCATTCATTTGCCGGATGCTCGCGCAGGGTGTGGCTGGAAATCCTTGTAACGATGGCCGGAGAGTGGCCGATACCTTGGCGTGTGTCGCCCCATCGGACGCTGAGGGATCTTGAGAATCGATCACTCTTCGAAATCGCTCTCATTTACTCAGCGTGTTGATCCGGCGTTCGGGAATTCCCTCTCCGGGAGGTCTGATGGAAGAGTCGGTGCGGCCGTCGTCCACCGTCAACGGGACGCCGCAGCACATCGACCTTCAGTCGATCCCGCCTGCCCCTCGACGGGGTGCGGGCGATGTCGCCGCGGTCGACACCACGTCGGCGCGGCCGCCGTACGCGGCTTGGGAATCGCGCTACCGCGCCTGGGTCATCGGTAGTGACGTTTTCACCGCGTTCGTGCTCATCGTGATGAGCGCCTTCTTGATCGATCGATCGGATCCGCACGACATGCACGCGCTCGGTACCGCCGTGGCGTTCCTTTTCGGCCTGTCGGTCTGCCGTGCGTGGAGTCCGCGCGTGCTGGGCGAAGGCGCGGAGGAGTACCGGACGCTGGGCCGGGGACTGGTGACCACCGCCGTCCTCGTCGCGCTGGGCGGCCTGCTCTTCGGCGCACTCGCCGTGCAGCCCTGGGTCTTCATCATCGTCCCGATGATCTCGGTCTTCATGTTCCTGCAGCGGTACGCGCTGAGACAGGTGCTGCACCGGCGAAGACGGCTCGGTGAATGTCTGCTGCCGGTGCTCGCGGCGGGAAGTCCGGACACGGTCGCCGATCTGATCACCCGCACCAAGGCCGACCCCCATGTCGGCTGGCGGGTCGAAGCAGTGTGCACGTACTCCGGCGCCGGCGCGGAGCGGGGGAGCGGCGAGGTGGAAGGCGTCCCGGTCGTCGGGAAGCTCGACGACCTGGCAAGCCACGTCCGCCGCGGCGGCTACCGGGTGGTCGCCGTGACCGCCGATCAGCACTGGAACCCGAAACGCTTGCAGCGGCTCGCCTGGGACCTCGAAGGAACGTCCGCCGAGATGGTGGTCGCGCCGGTGCTGATGGAGGTCGCCGGCCCTCGGCTGAACGTCTCGGGTGTGCTCGGCATGCCGCTGCTGCGGGTCACCGCGCCGATGTTCACCGGCGGCCGCCGTCTGGTCAAGGAAGCACTCGACCGGTTCGGCTCCGCCCTGCTCCTCACCCTCGTTTCCCCGCTGCTGATGGTGATCGCGGTCGCGATCAAACTCGACGACCGCGGGCCGGTGATCTACCGGCAGCGGCGTGTCGGCCGGGACGGCCACACGTTCACGATGCTGAAGTTCCGCACGATGGTCACGAACGCCGACAAGCTCAAGCAGGATCTCCAGGCGGACAACGAAGGCGCGGGCCCGTTGTTCAAGATGCGCAAGGATCCGCGGATCACGCGGGTCGGCGGTCTGCTTCGCCGGTACTCGCTCGACGAACTGCCGCAGTTGTTCAACGTCGTGGGCGGGCGGATGTCGCTCGTCGGCCCTCGGCCGCCGCTCCCGGAGGAGACCGCGAAGTACGCCCCCGACGCGCGCCGTCGTCTGCTGGTCAAGCCGGGGCTGACCGGGCTCTGGCAGGTCAGTGGCCGCAGTGACCTCAGCTGGGCCGACAGCATCCGTCTCGACCTGCGTTACGTCGAGGACTGGTCTCTCGCCCTCGACCTGGTGATCCTCTGGAAGACCTTCCGTGCCGTGGTGCAGGGGCGAGGAGCCTACTGAGGCGTTCCTGTGACCGGAACCACACGCAGCGATAGTTGAACGAGAAATAGTTCAGCGCTCAACTAGGTTGGGACCGGTACAGGACGCGTACGGAAGGAAGATCCACCCATGACCACCAGCGTTGAGCCGACCGAAGCCTTGAATCTCCCGCAGGACGTTCAGGACCTGTTGTTCCGCGAGGCCCGCACCGCGAACAACTTCAGCGACGAGCCGGTGACCGACGAGCAGATCCGCGCGATCTACGAGCTGGTCAAATGGGCCCCGACGTCGATGAACAACCAGCCGCTGCGCGCGCTGGTGATCCGCACCGAAGAGGGCAAGAAGCGTCTCGCCCCGCTGATGGCCGAGGGCAACCGCGCCAAGACCGAGGCCGCGCCCGTGACCGTCGTGCTGGCCGCCGACACCGAGTTCCACGAGAACCTGCCGCGCACCTTCCCGCACTTCCCGGGCGCCAAGGACCTGTTCGCCGACGAGGCGGGCCGCGTCGAGACCGCCAAGCTCAACGCGCTGCTGCAGGTCGGCTACTTCATCATCGGCGTCCGCGCCGCCGGGCTGGCCGCCGGACCGATGACCGGCTTCGACGCCGAGGGCATCGACAAGGAGTTCTTCGCGGACAAGCCGTGGAAGTCCCTCGTCGTGATCAACGTCGGCAAGCCGGGCGACAACCCCTGGTTCGACCGCCTGCCGCGGCTGGACTTCGACGAGGTCGTCGAGACCGTCTGACCTTGTCCCGCGATACGCGAAGGCCTTCTTCCGATGGGAAGGAGGCCTTCGTGCTGTTAGAGGTAATGCGCGTGAGCCTCGCCGCACCTGACGACTAACATCACGGGAACCATCCGCTATACCGCGAGGAGTCCATCGTGTCCCAGCCGTCGTCAGTAGCAGCCGCAACCGCCTCGCGCGTGGTGGTACCGGCGGGCACTACGGCGGGCACCGCGGTCCGCGAAGCCGGGCTGCCGACCAAGGGTCCGGACACGATCGTCGTCGTGCGCGACGCCGAGGGGAATCTCCGCGATCTGTCCTGGGCGCCGGAGTCCGAGGTCGAGGTCGAGGCCGTCGCCGCCCACACCGAGGACGGCCGCAGCGTCATCCGTCACTCGGCCGCCCACGTGCTCGCCCAGGCAGTGCAGCAGCAGTTCCCGCAGGCCAAGCTCGGCATCGGGCCGCCGGTCAAGGACGGCTTCTACTACGACTTCGCCGTCGACACCCCGTTCACTCCGGAAGACCTGCAGGCGCTCGAAAAGCGCATGAAGCAGATCGTGAAGGGCGCGCAGCAGTTCTCCCGCCGCGTCTTCGATTCGGTCGACGAGGCCAAGAAGGAACTGGCGGACGAGCCGTTCAAGCTCGAACTGGTGGACATCAAGTCCGATGTGGACACCTCCGAGGTGATGGAGGTCGGCGGCGGTGAGCTGACCATCTACGACAACCTCGACCCGCGCACCAAGGAGCGCGTGTGGAGTGACCTCTGCCGCGGCCCGCACGTGCCGACCACGAAGTTCATCCCGGCGTTCAAGCTCACCCGCGTCGCCGCCGCCTACTGGCGCGGTGACGACAAGAACCCGCAGCTGCAGCGGATCTACGGCACCGCTTGGGAATCCGCGGAGGCGCAGGACGTCTACCTGGAGCGCCTCGCCGAGGCCGAGCGGCGCGACCACCGCAAGCTCGGGGTCGAGCTGGACCTGTTCTCCTTCCCCGACGAGATCGGCTCGGGGCTGCCGGTGTTCCACCCCAAGGGCGGGATCATCCGGCAGGAGATGGAGAACTACTCGCGCCAGCGGCACGTCGAGGCCGGGTACGACTTCGTCTACTCGCCGCACATCACCAAGGGCGCGCTCTTCGAGACCTCCGGTCACCTCGACTGGTACCGCGACGGCATGTACCCGGCGATGCACCTCGACGCCGAGCACAACGAGGACGGTTCGGTCCGCAAGCCCGGCCAGGACTACTACCTCAAGCCGATGAACTGCCCGTTCCACGACCTGATCTTCCGGTCGCGCGGACGTTCCTACCGGGAACTGCCGCTGCGGATGTTCGAGTTCGGCTCCGTGTACCGCTACGAGAAGTCCGGCGTGATCCACGGCCTGACCCGCGTGCGCGGGATGACGCAGGACGACGCGCACATCTTCTGCACCCTGGAGCAGGTCCCCGGTGAGCTCAAGTCCCTTTTGGACTTCGTGCTGAACCTGTTGCGCGACTACGGTCTCGACGATTTCTACCTCGAACTGTCCACTCGGAACGAAGAGAAGTACATCGGGTCCGAAGAGGTCTGGGCCGAGGCGACCGAGGTGCTGCGCACCGCCGCCGTGGACTCCGGGCTGGAGCTCGTGCCCGATCCGGGCGGCGCCGCGTTCTACGGGCCGAAGATCTCCGTGCAGGCGAAGGACGCCCTGGGCCGCACCTGGCAGATGTCGACCATCCAGCTGGACTTCATGCTGCCCGAGAAGTTCGAACTGGAGTACACCGCGGGCGACGGCAGCCGTCAGCGTCCGGTGATGATCCACCGCGCGTTGTTCGGTTCGATCGAGCGGTTCTTCGGCGTGCTGACCGAGCACTACGCGGGCGCGTTCCCGGCGTGGCTTTCGCCCGTTCAGGTGGTCGGCATCCCGATCACCGAGGACCAGGTCGAGCATCTGCGCGGCGTCGAGAAGGCATTGCGCGCCAAGGGGATCCGGGTCAACGTCGACGCGAGCGACGACCGGATGCAGAAGAAGATCCGCACTCACACCACGCAGAAGGTGCCCTTCATGCTCCTGGCGGGCGCGAAGGACGTCGAGGCGGGCGCAGTGTCGTTCCGGTTCCGCGACGGTGGCCAGATCAACAGTGTCCCGGTGGCCGACGCCGTCGAGGCGATCGCCGGCTGGGTCCAGCGCCGTGAGAACTCCTCGCCGACCGTGGCGGGCTTGGAGGCGGTCCTCCGGTGACGGGCCCCGATGGCCCTGAAGTCGTCGGACAGGACGGTGTGGGGGTCCAGGACGCGTTGCAGCGCCTGTGGACCCCGCATCGGCTCGCCTACGTGCAAGGGTCGAAGAAGCCCGACGAGGGCTGCCCGTTCTGCCGTCTCCCCGAGAAGAGTGACGAGGACGCGCTGATCCTCGCGCGCGGGGAGACGGTGTACGCGGTGCTGAACCTGTACCCGTACAACCCCGGCCACCTGATGGCCGTGCCGTACCGCCACGTCGCGGACTACACGGACCTGACGGCGGAAGAGACCGTCGAGGTGGCGGAGTTCACCCAGCGCGCGATGCGGGTGATCCGCGAGGTGTCCTCGGCGCACGGGTTCAACATCGGGATGAACCAGGGCGTGATCGCCGGCGCGGGAATCGCCGCGCATCTGCACCAGCACGTGGTGCCGAGGTGGGGCGGCGACGCGAACTTCATGCCGGTGATCGGCCACACGAAGGTGTTGCCGCAGTTGCTGGGGGAGACACGGCAGCTGCTGGCGGACGCTTGGTAGGCGGTCCCGGTCCAATGCAATGAAAGGTCCTTTCCTTGCGAAATTTGCAAGGAAAGGACCTTTCATTGCGCGCGCCGGTTGCCCCGGCACCCGTCAGCCGGAAGCGAGACTCAGGCGCTGAGCGCGGCCTGAAGCTCGATGTCGATCTTGACCTTCTCGGACAGGAAGGCGTTGCCCTCCGGGCCGATGCCGAAGTCGCGGCGGTTCACGGTGGTGCTGGCCGAGACGCCGAGGGTGGTGGCGTTGTCGTTGGCCGGGTTGGTGCCGATACCGTTGAACTCGGCCTCGAGCGAGACCGGGACGGTCTTGCCGCGCCAGGTGAGCTCGCCGTCGATGACGTAGTCGCCGCCGTCCTCGCGGATGCCGGTCGAGCGGAAGGTGACGACCGGGTGCTCGTCGACGTGGAAGAAGTCCTCGGACTTGAGGTGCGTGTCACGCCCGTCGACACCGCTGGCGACCGAAGAGGCGTCGATCTCGACGGTGACCGAGGAGTCGAGGATGTTGTCGGCGGTGACGACCTCGCCGGTGAAGGCGGTGAAGTTGCCACGGGACTTCGCCAGGCCGAGGTGCTTCACGGTGTAGGCGATGTCGGAGTGGGCGGTGTCGATCGTCCACTTGCCGGTGACGTAGCCGGGGATCTCGGTGGTGGTCATGAAAGTCGATCTCCAAAAGTCTGGGTGCGGCTGTGGTGAACCCTCATCTGGTTGAGCGCTCAACCGTGACTGTAGCGCAATTTGGTTGAGCGTTCAACCAGGGGTAGAATGGGTGGCATGTCCGAACCCCGATGGCTCTCCGACGAGGAGCAAAAAGTCTGGCGCGACTTCTCCGCGGCCACGCGGATGCTGCAAGCGCATCTGGAGGGCCAGCTCCAGCACGAGGCGGGCATGCCCCACACCTATTACGAAGTGCTCGTGGCCCTGTCCGAGGCGCCGGAGAGGCGGCTGCGGATGAGCGAGCTCGCCGATGCGCGCAAGGCGTCGCGCAGCAGGCTTTCGCACGCGGTCGCACGGCTCGAGGCCAATGGCTGGGTGCGCCGTGAGTCCTGTCCCACCGACAAACGCGGCTCCTGGGCGGTGCTCACCCCCGCCGGTTTCGCCGCGCTGGAGGAGGCCGCGCCCGGGCACGTCGAGGCCGTCCGTGAGAGCCTCTTCGACCCGCTGACCCCCGAACAGGTGAAGGCGCTCGGCGAGATCAGCGCCGCCGTGCTGGAGCGGTTGTCGCCGAAATGTGCCGCCGCCGAGGCGGAACTGGCGCTGCGGGAAGGGACGCTCGCGGATCTCGAGGAGCCAGCCGAACTGGCCAAAGCGGACTGACCGGGAGCCGCTCCAGGGCGGGCACGACGACAGGCGTCGGTGCGGGTGGATAGGCTTCGGGCGGCCACCCGACCCTGCTGCTTAGGTGCACCTGAAGAACCGATGCTCAACATTTTCGCGCGCGCCTCCGTTTCCCGCGTCACCGACCCGATGGGGAAGGTGCTCGTGCGTGCCGGGCTGACCCCGAACGCGATGACCGTCATCGGCACGGCCGGGGCGGTGCTGTGCGCGCTCGCGTTCTTTCCCAACGACATGCTGCTGTGGGGCACCTTCACCGTCTGGGGCTTCGCGATGCTGGACCTGCTCGACGGCGCGATGGCCCGCGCCCGCGGGTACGGCACGGCGTTCGGGGCCGTCCTCGACGCGACCTGCGACAGGCTGGTCGACGGCGCGTTGTTCGCCGCGATCGCCTGGTGGTGCTTCGTCCACGACGACAACCGCCCGGCCGCCGCCGCCGCGTTGATCTGCCTGGTGCTCGCGCAGGTCATCTCGTACGTCAAGGCCCGTGCCGAGGCTTCCGGGCTGGAGGCCGACGGCGGGCTCGTCGAACGCGCGGAACGCCTGATCATCGCCCTCGTGGGAACCGGACTGCACGGTCTGGGCGTTCCGTACACCGTGGACATCACACTCTGGCTGCTCGCGGTGCTTTCGGTGATCACCCTGCTGCAGCGGACGGCCGCGGTGGCCAAGGCGGCGAGGGCCGCCAAAGCGGCCGGGCCACCCGCCGCGGAGGGTGGGGCATGAGCGGATTCTCCCAGCGGCTCAGTGACTTCGGCTACGCGGCGGGCTGGCGGCTCGCGCGCTTGCTGCCGGAGTCCGCGGGCGCGGTGACCTTCGGACTGGGCGCCGACCTCGCGGTCCGGCGGGACGGCGGTGGCGTCCGCCAGCTGCGGCGCAATCTCGCCAGGGTGGTGCCGCAGGCCGACGGCGTCGAACTCGACGAACTGACCCGCCGCGCGATGCGTTCGTACGCGCGCTACTGGCACGAGATGTTCCGGCTGCCCTCGATGGACCACAAGGAGGTCAGCCGTAAGGTCGCCCAGTCGATCACCGGCGTGGAGAACCTCGACGCCGCCCTCGCCGAGGGCAACGGCGCGGTGATGGCGCTGCCGCACAGCGGGAACTGGGACGCGGCGGGCGTCTGGCTCGCGGATTACCTCGGCGGCTTCACCACGGTCGCGGAACGGCTGAAGCCCGAATCGCTGTACCAGCGGTTCGTGTCCTACCGGGAGTCGCTCGGTTTCGAGATCGTTCCGCTGACCGGTGACAGCTCCGCGATGCGCGTACTGCTCAAGCGGCTGCGCGAGAACAAGGCGATCTGCCTGGTCGGCGACCGGGACCTGACGAATTCGGGCGTACCCGTCAAGTTCTTCGGCGAGCAGACCCGGATGCCCGGCGGGCCTGCCAGGCTGGCCGCCACCACCGGCGCCGCGCTGATCCCGGCGGGCTGCTGGTTCACCGAGGACGGCTGGCAGATCCGGTTGCATCCGCGGATCCGGGTCACGAACCGGTCCGAGGTCCCGGCGGCCACCCAGGCGCTGGCGGACATCTTCGCGGGGGACATCGCCGCGCATCCGGCCGACTGGCACATGATGCAGAAGTTCTGGCTCTCCGATTTCGAAGCCGGGGAACAGGCCGAGCTCGGCGAAGCGAGTTGAGCCGATGGCTCAGGCGCGGGTCATGAAGATCGGGATCGTCTGCCCCTACTCGTTCGACGTGCCGGGTGGCGTGCAGGGGCACGTCATCGATCTCGCGAAGGCGCTGCTGGCGCGCGGGCACCAGGTCTCCGTCCTCGCTCCGGCGGACGAGGACTCCGACGTCCCGGATTTCGTCGTTCCCGCGGGAAAGGCGCTCGGCATCCCGTACAACGGCTCGGTCGCGCGGTTGCAGTTCGGCCCGGTGTCCTACTCCAGGGTGCGGCGGTGGATCCGCGACGGCGACTTCGACGTCCTGCACCTGCACGAGCCCGCCGCGCCGAGTCTTTCCCTGCTGGCGCTGAAGATCGCGGACGGCCCGATCGTGGCGACCTTCCACACCGCGACGACCCGTTCGCGCACGCTGGCGGCGTTCCAGCCGGTGCTGCGCCCGCTGCTGGAGAAGATCACCGCGCGGATCGCGGTGTCGGCGCTGGCACGCCGGGTCCAGGTCGAGCACGCCGGCGGGGACGCGGTCGAGGTGCCCAACGGCGTCGACGTCGACTTCTTCTCCCGGGCGCTTCCGCTGGACGGCTATCCGCGTGCGGGCGGCACGGTCGGTTTCGTCGGGCGGTACACCGAGTCCCGCAAGGGGATGGGTGTGCTGCTGGAGGCGTTGCGGATGCTGCTGCCGGAGTTCGAGGAGCTGCGATTGCTGGTCGTCGGCCGCGGCGACGCCGATCAGCTCCGGCGTGAGGCAGGGCCGGAGCTCGCGCCGCATATCGACCTGCTGGGCCAGGTCGACGACGAGACGAAAGCGCGGGCGCTGCGCAGCGTCGACGTCTACTGCGCCCCGAACACGGGCGGCGAGAGTTTCGGGATGATCCTCACCGAGGCGATGGCGGCGGGAACGCCGGTGCTGGCCAGCGGCCTGGATTCGTTCCGCCGGGTGCTCGACGACGGCAAGGCCGGGATGCTGACCGAGACCGGCGACGCGGGGGCACTGGCCGACGGATTGCGTGAGCTGCTCGGAGATCCGGCTCGCCGGGTGTCGCTGGCGGCGGCCGCGGGGGAGCGGGTCGCGATGTTCGACTGGTCCGTGGTCACCACGCAGGTGCTGCGCGTGTACGAGACGGCGATCGCCGCCGATCCCCGCCGGGTCGGCGCGGGCGACCGCGAGTTCAGCCGATGACGACCTGGGTGTGGATCGGCGGTCTGGTGGCCGCGATCGTGGTGCTGGGCGGGCTTTTCCTGCTCGCGACGGCGAATCGGCTGGACCGGCTGCACGTCCGCACGGACGCGGGCTGGGCGGCGCTCGACGCGGCCCTCGCGCGGCGTGCCGTCGTCGCCAGGGCGGCCGCCGCGATCCTGGGCGACGACGAGCTGCGCGCGTTGGCCGAGCGTGCCGAGCGGGCGCGCAGGCAGGATCGCGAAGCCGAGGAAAGCGAGCTGACGCTGCGGCTGGCGCGGGTCGACCGCGCGACCCTGCCGCCGCCGCTGGCCGAGGAGCTGACCGACGCCGAACACCGTGTCGTCATCGCCCGGCGCGTGCACAACGACGCCGTCCGGGACACCCTGCACCTGCGGCGGCGGCGGAAGGTCCGGTACTTCGGTCTCGCCGGGACAGCCCGGCTTCCGGAATACTTCGAGATCGCCGAGCCCGATCTGTAGGAGGACGAACCCATGAGCGAGCGGCTGCTGGTGGCTGTGTTCGCGACGCCGGTGGCGTCGTTCCTCCTGCGCTACGGCGAGGATCTCGGCTATCGGGCGGTGTTGTTCGATCCGGACGGCGCCCGCGTGACGGACGTCGAGAACGGCTTGGAGGCCGTCACGACGGTGCCGGAACTCGGCACGGACGCCGACGTCGTCGTCACCGACCACAACCGGCCCGAACTCGGCGACGTGCTCAAGGCCGTGCTGGACCGCCCCACCCGGTGGGTCGGGGTACTCGGCAATCCGCGCCACGCCGGCCCGCACGTCGCCGCGCTCCGGGCACTGGACGTCCCGGACCGGGAGATCGCCCGTGTCCATCGCCCGGTCGGGCTGAACATCGGCTCACGCACACCACCCGAGATCGCCATCGCCACCCTGGCCGGTCTGCTGGCCGACCGGAACGGCCGACCCGGCGGCTTCGAGTTCCCGGCCAACGCAAGTAGATGACGAATTGCGGGCTCAGTGGGCCACCGCTCCCTCCGGCATCGGCTCGAACCGGGCGTGCCTGCGGGTGAACGTCGCCGTGCCCGACGTCAGTGAACGCAGGTCGATGGCGTAGCGCAGGAGCTCGACCGCGGGCACCTCGGCGCGGATGACCGTGCGGCCGCCTTCACCCGATTCGGTACCGAGGACGCGGCCGCGCCGGGACGAGAGGTCGCCCAGCACGGTGCCCAGGTGCTCGTCCGGCAGCCGCACTGCCACCTCTTCGAGTGGTTCGAGCAGCGCGATCTTGGCCGCCGCGGCGGCCTCCTTCAGCGCCAGCGCGCCCGCCGTCTGGAACGCGGCGTCCGACGAGTCGACGCTGTGCGCCTTGCCGTCGACGAGGGTCACCCTGATGTCGATCAGCGGATGGCCGTCGACGATCCCTCGCTGTGCCTGGGCCCGGACTCCCTTCTCGACACTCGGGATGAACTGGTGGGGCACCGAGCCGCCGACGACCTTGTCCACGAACTCGAAGCCCGAACCCCTCGGCAGCGGCTGGACTTCGATGTCGCAGACGGCGAACTGGCCGTGGCCACCGGACTGTTTGACGTGCCGTCCGTGGCCGCGGCCCGGCCCGGCGAAGGTCGACCGCAGGCTGATGCGGACGGGCTCGGTGTCCACGTCGGCGCCTCCCGCGCGCAGCCGCGACAGCACGACGTCGGCGTGCGCCTCACCCATGCACCACAGCACGAGCTGGTTGGTCTCGGCGTTGCGGTCCAGCCGCAGCGTCGGGTCGCCCGCGACGAGCCGGGAAAGGTTGCGTGCCAAGGTGTCCTCGTCGCTGCGTGTCTTCGCGACGACGGCGACCGGCAGCAGCGGTTCCGGCATCGCCCACGGTTTCATGATCAGCGGGTCTTCCGGCGAGGAGACGGTGTCGCCCGTTTCAGCCGAGCCGACCTTGGTGAGCGCGCAGAGGTCACCCGCGACGCAGTACGGCACCTCACGCAGGTTCGCCCCGAGCGGCGAGTACAGATGTGCGACCCGTTCGTCGGCGTCGTGATCCTCGTGGCCGCGTTCGGCGAGACCGTGGCCGGAGACGTGCACCGGGCGTTCCGGTCGAAGCGTCCCGGAGAACACCCGCACCAGCGAAACCCTGCCGACGTAGGAGTCGACAGCGGTCCGGACCACCTCGGCGGCCAGGGGGCCGTCGGGGTCGGCGCGGAGACCGGCGTGCGGTTCGCCGGTGGGCGAGGTGACCTCCGGCGGGACGTGCTCCAGCGGTGACGGGAAAGCGCGCACGATCCCGTCGAGGACCTCGGCGAGCCCGACCCCGGTCGTCGCGCACACCGGGATCACCGGATGGAAGGAGCCGCGGGCGACGGCGGTTTCGAGGTCGGCGATCAGCGTGTCCTCGGAGATCTCCTCGCCCGAGAGGTAGCGGTCCATCAGGGACTCGTCCTCGCTCTCGGCGATGACCCCTTCGATCAGTTCGTTGCGGGCCTCGGTCATCCGGGCGAGATCGGCCTCGTCCGGCTCGCCGACCTCGGGTGGGAAGCCGTTCGAATAGTCGAAGTAGCGGCGCGTGATGAGTCCGACGAGCCCATCGCGAGCGGGGAGGTACAGCGGCAGGACTCCGGCGCCGAAGGCCTCCTGGCAAGCGGCGATCTCGCCTTCGGGATCGGCGCGATGATGGTCGAGCCGCGAGACGACCACCGCCCTCGGCATCCCGACTGCCGCGCACTCCTCCCAGACCGCGACCGTGGCCGCGTCGACGCCTTCCGCCGCACAGACCACGAACAACGCCGCGTCGGCGGCGCGGAGCCCGGCCCGCAGTTCGCCGACGAAATCGGCGTACCCGGGGGTGTCGATGAGGTTGATCTTGTGGCCCTGGTGCAGCACCGGCGCGACCGAAAGGCCGACCGACCGCTGCTGCCGGACCGCGGCGGGGTCGTGGTCGCATACGGTGGTGCCCTCCACGACCGAGCCTGCCCGCGTCACCGTGCCGGAGGCGGCGAGCAGTGCCTCGGCGAGTGTCGTCTTGCCTGATCCCGAGGGGCCGACGAGGACGACGTTGCGTACTTTCGCCGGGTCGTCCACAGCGACGGCGGCCCCGGAGTCTCCGTTCTTGCTCTGTTTGTCGGCCATGCCGGTCTCCTCACCACACGATGCCGCGTACAGGTGTGTCCTCGATCACACACCCGCGACGGCCGTCGCGGCAAGGCGACCGGCGAGGGACCCCCCGAATGTCGAAGCGCCGTTATGCTCGATGGCGGACACCCGGAGGCGGATCCGACGGTGGGGGATGAGCGATGGAGCTCGACAGACGAACGGTGTTACGGCTGGCAGGCGCGGTTCCGGTGCTCGCGGCGGCGCCCGCGGCGATCCCCGAGGGCGGTGGTCCGTGGGAACGGCTGCGTTCCCGGTTGACGGGTGAGCTGTTCCGGCCCGGCGACCCCGGCTATGACGAAGTGAGGCTCGGATTCTTCAGCCTCTACGACCATCGGCTGCCCGCCGGTGTCGCGGTCTGCGCGACCGAGGACGACGTCCGGAATTGCGTCGATTTCGCGGCCAGGCAGCGGATTCCGATCGCGGCCCGCTCGGGCGGGCACAGTTACGGCGGCTATTCCGTTGTGGACAGAGGGCTCGTCGTCGACCTGTCCCGGCTGAACACGGTCGAGATCCTGCCCGGCGGCCGGGCGGCGATCGGCGCGGGCGCGCGGCTCGGCCAGGTGTACGAGGCGCTGGCGGCGGCGGGCCGCGCACTGCCGGCCGGCAGTTGCCCTCAGGTCGGCATCGCGGGCCTGACCCTCGGCGGCGGAATCGGCGTGCTGGCCCGCAAGTACGGGCTGACCTGTGACAACGTGGAATCGGTGCGCTTCGTCGGCGCCGACGGGAAAGCGCGTCTGGTGTCGGCGGAGACCGCGCCGGACCTGCTGTGGGCGTTGCGCGGCGGCGGTGGCGGCAACTTCGGCATCGTCACGTCGTTCACCTTCCGCACGGCGGCGGCCAGGACATTGACGAACTTCAACCTGATCTTCCCGCCCGCCGCGCTGGCCTCGCTGGTCGCGGCCTGGCAGGAATGGCAGCCCGCGATGCCGGACGAATTGTGGTCCGGAATGGGTCTCGGCGCGACCGTCGCGAACTGTGGCGGCTGCTTCGTGGGCTCCGCCGCGCAGGTGAACCCGCTACTGGACGATCTGATCCGCCGCGTCGGCACTCAGCCGACCGAACGCGAGGTGACCGAACAGGGCCACTTGGCCACGATGCGCGCCTTCGCGCAGGAGGCCGCCTTCCCCGCCGCTGTCGCGCAGCGCGGCGAGTACGTGGCCACGTCGAGGATGCTGACCCATCCGGTGCCCGACCCCGGCGCGCTGGCGTCGTTGCTGACGAGCGATCCGAAGCTGTATTCGATCGTGGACGCGTACGGGGGCGCGATCGCGCGGGTGCCGTCGAGCGAGTCGTGCTTCCCGTACCGGTCGGCGCTGGGCAGCATCCAGATCACCCGTGGCCTGGATGGCGGCGAGGCGTACGCGCGCCGGTCGATCGGCCTGGTCCGGGACGAACTCGGCCGGGAGTACGGGCGGGCCGGGTACGTCAACTACATCGATCCGGAGATGCCGGACTGGGCGAAGGCGTACTACGGCGACAGCCTCCCGCGACTGCGCCGGGTGGCCCGGAAGTACGACCCGGATGGCCTCTTCGCCTTCACCCAAGGCCTGGCCCGCTAGCCCCTCTTCCGCAATTCGGCACCTGTTTGCGGTAGTTCGACGCCGAACTACCGCAAACAGGTGCCGAATTGCGGGCCAATGCGGGCCAGATCACCCAGTGGACTGCTGAAATCGCCGCGAACTGGCCTGGTTCAGAGGTCCAAAAGCGGCCTACCCTCGAAGGCGTCACCCCACCTCGTGCGCTTTCCGAAAGGTCCAGCAGTGTCTGACGACTCCACGAACACGGCCACCACCTCGCTCACCGGCACCGGCCGGGTCAAGCGCGGGATGGCGGAGATGCTCAAGGGCGGTGTGATCATGGACGTGGTCACCGCCGAGCAGGCGAAGATCGCCGAGGACGCCGGCGCCGTCGCGGTGATGGCGCTCGAGCGGGTCCCCGCGGACATCCGCGCGCAGGGCGGTGTGGCCCGGATGAGCGACCCCGACCTGATCGACGGCATCATCGAGGCCGTTTCGATCCCCGTCATGGCGAAGGCCCGCATCGGCCACTTCGTCGAGGCTCAGCTGCTTCAGTCGCTCGGCGTCGACTACATCGACGAGTCCGAGGTGCTGACCCCGGCCGACTACGAGAACCACATCGACAAGTGGGCCTTCACCGTGCCCTTCGTCTGTGGTGCGACCAACCTCGGCGAAGCGCTGCGCCGCATCAACGAGGGCGCGGCGATGATCCGCTCCAAGGGCGAGGCCGGCACCGGCGACGTCTCGAACGCGACCACGCACATGCGCAAGATCCGCGCGGAGCTGCGCCGCCTTTCCTCGCTGCCCGAGGACGAGCTTTACGTTGCGGCGAAGGAACTCCAGGCCCCGTACGACCTCGTCAAGGAGGTCGCGGCGAAGGGCAAGCTCCCCGTCGTGCTGTTCACCGCGGGCGGCATCGCGACCCCGGCCGACGCCGCGATGATGATGCAGCTCGGTGCCGAAGGCGTGTTCGTCGGCTCCGGCATCTTCAAGTCCGGCAACCCGGCGCAGCGCGCCGAGGCGATCGTCAAGGCCACCACCTTCTACGACGACCCGGACGTCATCGCGAAGGTTTCGCGCGGTCTCGGTGAAGCGATGGTCGGCATCAACGTCGACGACGTGCCCGAGCCCCACCGGCTGTCCGAGCGCGGCTGGTAACAGCCGGACGATCGGCAAGAGGCCCTGTGAACGTCTGTTCACGGGGCCTCTTGTGTTCCAGAATGCCGCCGGTCCCGTTTCTGGCGTTGTTGCTCGGGAAGGCCGCACGCCCGCGACCGGCCCAGCTCGTCATCATTGCCTACGAGTCCGGGCTGGTCGGCACCGACAGGGCCGAGCGGTCACGGTCATCGGCGGGCGGGCGCCCGAGTGCGTAGTAGGCCCAGCCCGCGGCGCTCCACCGCTGAGCGTCCAGGGTGTTGCGGCCGTCGATGACCTGGCGGGTGGCGACCACGGCGCCGACCGCCTCCGGATCGAGTTCCTGGAACTCCTGCCATTCGGTGAGGTGCAGTAGCACGTCGGCACCGGTCGCCGCCTCGACAGCGGAGCTCGCGTAGTTCAGGTTCGGGAAGTTCTTGCACGCGTTGTCGGCCGCCTTCGGGTCGTAGACGGTCACCTCGGCGCCCTGGAGCTGGATGGACGCGGCGACACTGAGTGCGGGTGAATCGCGGATGTCGTCCGAGCCGGGCTTGAACGCCGCGCCCCAGACGGCCACTCGCTTGCCGCGAAAGGAACCACCGCACCGCTCGCGCGTGAGGTCGACCATCCGGCGCCGACGGCGGAGATTGATGGCATCCACCTCGCGGAGGAAACCCAGCGTGTGCCCGACGCCGAGCTCACCGGCCCTGAACTGGAAGGCGCGGAGATCCTTGGGCAGGCAGCCGCCGCCGAAACCGAGGCCGGGCAGAAGATACTGCTCGCCGATGCGCGGATCGTGCGCGAGCGCGCGGGCGAGGTGGGTGACATCGGCGCCGGTGGCCTCGCAGACCTCGGCCATGGCGTTGATGAACGAGATCTTGGTGGCCAGGAACGCGTTGGCGGACACCTTGACCAGTTCCGCCGTGGGCAGATCGGTGACCACCAGCGGCACACCGCGGGCGAGCGGGATCCGGTACACCTCGCGCAGAAGGGATTCGGCTTGTGGGGAACTCACCCCGAACACCAGCCGGGCCGGGCTGAGTGTGTCGCCGATGGCGAAGCCCTCGCGCAGGAATTCCGGATTCCAGGCCAGCTCGACGTGCGCGCCGGCCGGCGCGCACCGGCTCAGGCTGACGGCGAGCCGCTCCGCTGTCCCGACCGGGACCGTCGATTTCCCGACCACCAGACCCGGCCCGCGCAGAGTGGGGGCCAGCCGGTGAATCGCTTGTTCGAGAAAATGGAGATCGGCTGCCCTGTCGGTCTTCTTCTCCGGCGTTCCGACGCAGAGGAAATGTACGGTAAGTGTGCCGCCTGCGAACTTTTCGATCTCCCCGTACGAGGAGGTGAATCGCAGTCGGCCGGATTTCAGATGTCTTCGGACAAGACGTTCGAGGCCCGGCTCGTAGAACGGCGGAGTTCCGGCGGAGAGTGCGGAAATCTTTTCTGGATCGGTGTCCATGCCGAGTACTTCGTACCCCATTTCAGCCATACAAGCTGCGTGTGTGGCACCCAGATAGCCGGTCCCGAGAACGGTGATTCGCATGGCTGGGATCCCCTCGGTGGCACGGGCTGCCAGTCCGATACTGCGTCGTCCCGCTCGGCAAGGTCAAGTGTGAATCGGCTGATAAGCGGCCCTTTTTCAAAGGTCCACACAGTTTCCATACAGCCCCCATAAATGTCCCACAGAGAGCCGTCGGTGAGCTGCCCCCGCCGCGGGGAGGCTTTACGATCCGGTGTTGTGCCTGACGATGAAGCAGTGGATTTGAGTCTCCCGGAAGGCCTGTTGCCCGTCGACGGGCGATTCGGGTGCGGCCCGGCCAAGGTGCGGCCCGAGCAACTGGACGCGCTCGCCTCGCGCGGTGCGGACTTCCTCGGGACCTCGTACCGCCGTGGCGCGGTGCGCGCGTTGCTCGGGCGGGTTCGCGCCGGGCTGCGGGAGCTGTTCGAGCTGCCCGCGGACTACCAGGTGGTGCTCGGCAATGGTGGGGGCACGGCCTTCTGGAACATCGCCACCCACGGCCTCATCCGGAACCGGGCCCAGCACCTGTCCTTCGGTGAGTTCTCCGGCCGTTTCACCGCGGTCGACCGGAGCACGCCGTGGCTGGCCGAGCCTTCGGTGATCGAGAGTCCGCCTGGAACCCACCCGGAGCCGCGCGCGGAGCCGGAAGTCGATGCCTACGCGCTGACGCAGAACGAGACCTCGACCGGCGTGGCCATGCCGATCCACCGGGTACCCGGTGCCGGTGCCGATGCCCTGGTGCTGGTCGACGGAACCAGTGCGGCTGGGGGCATGCTCGTGCGGCCGGAGGCGTTCGACGTCTACTACTTCGCACCACAGAAGTGCTTCGGTGCCGACGGGGGGCTGTGGATCGCGCTGATGTCACCGGCGGCGGTGGCCCGCGCCGAGGAGATCGCGGCCGGCGGCCGGTATATTCCGGAGTTCTTCAGCCTGCCGGCCGCCATCGACCACTCGGCTCGTGACCTCACGTTCAACACCCCGTCGGTGGCGTCGCTGTTCCTGTTGAGCGAGCAGATCGACTGGCTGCTCGGCCTCGGCGGGCTGAGCGGCGCCGCGGCCAAGGCGGCGAAAACGGCCGCGCTGGTCTATGGCTGGGCCGAGGATTCGCCTTACGCGGCACCGTTCGTCGCCGAACCGGAACAGCGGTCGCCAGTGGTCGCGACGATCGAGTTCGCCGAGCACATCGACGCTGCGCACATGGTCGCCGGGCTGCGGGCGCACGGCATTCTCGACCTGGAGCCCCATCGCAGTTTCGGCCGGAACCAGATCCGCATGGGCATGTTCCCGGCGATCGAGATCGCCGACGCCGAAGCGCTGTTGTCCTGTATCGACCATGCCGTCGCACAGCTCGGCCGACCGGCCGGGCGGGGAAGGAGGTCCAATGCCTGATGCACCTACGGTGGTGGTGGTCGGTGCTGGGATCGTCGGCGCGTCCATCGCCCACAGCCTTGTCCAGCGGGGTTGGTCGGTCACCGTCGTCGAACAATACACACCGGGACATGTGCGGGGCTCCAGCCACGACACCTCCCGGGTGCTCCGGTTGTCCTACGGCGGAGGCCGTGACATCGACGTCTGGTACACCCGCCAGGCCTGGCGGGCCCGGCAGCTGTGGCAGGAAATCGGGGTGGAGGAAGGAATCGAGCTCTTCCACAACGTGGGCGTCGTCTGGTTCGCCAAAGGAGAGGCCGAATTCGAGGAACAGAGTGCTCGCAGTCTCGAGGCGCTGGGCCTCCCGGTCGAGCGGCTGGCCCCCGAGGCGGCCCGCGACTTCTTCCCCGACGTGCGCTGCGACGACCTCGAATTCGTGTTGCACGAACCGAGCAGTGGCGTGTTGCGGGCTCGGCTGGGCGTCCTGACCCTGATGCGCCGTGCTTTGCGGGCAGGTGCGAGGTTACGCATCGCCAAGGCCCGGCCGGACGCGAAAGGCAGGGCCATCGTGGACGGCAAGGTGCTGCCCGCCGATCAGACGATCTGGGCTTGCGGTCCGTGGCTGGGACGCTGGTTCCCGCATCTGGCGGAGATCGAATCCGTCCGGCAGAACGTCTTCTACTTCGGCGTGGAACCGCACTGGCGGACGCCCGGCCTCCCGGTGTGGGTCGACGGCGGCGCATACGGTGCCGGGGACATCGACGACAGCGGCTTCAAGGTCGGCGGGGCGCTTGGCGCCGCTCCGGTCATCGATCCCGATCTCGCCGACCGCCCTCCCGATCCGGCGGCCGAGCAAGCCGCCCGCTGGGCGCTCGCCCACCGGTTTCCCGCGCTGGCCGGCGCTCCGCTGGTGTCGCGGCACGTTTGCCAATACGAGCTGACCGCGGATCAGCATTTCCTGCTCGCGCCGGTGCCGGAATCGGTTGGCGGCTGGCTGGCAGGCGGGGGCGGGCACGCCTTCAAGTTCGGTCCCGCGTTCGGTGAGTACACCGCTGACCTGATCGAGGGCGGCGAGCAGCCACTGCCCGAGTTCGGGCTGGGACCGCGGGAGAGGTACCAGAGCAAGGAGAGCACGACCCCGGGACAACTGGCTCGCCGGCATCGCTGAGTTTCCGGATCGGTAGCCAACGACAAAGGAGAGAACATGTTGTACGAAGCCGAACGGCAGCTGCTCGTGGAAAGCATCAACGACATGGCCCGCTGGGGGATGATCGAGACCACCGGCGGCGGCCTGAGCGTCCGGGCCGACAACGGCGACATCATCGTCACCGCCACCGGTTCCGCGTTCGCCCGCTGGAGGGTCACACCGCGCGACATGACGGTGATCTCGGCGACCGGCGAACTGAGGGAGCGCACCGGGGGAGTGGCGCCGGTGGGCGCGCTGATCCACATGGCCGCCTACGAGATGTTCCCCGACTGCCGCGCGATCGTGCACGCGCACAGTGCCTATGTGCTCGCGTTCGCCTCACTGGGCATGGGCATTCCCTCCTGTGTCAACCAGCTGGACACCCTGGGCGAGGTGCCCTGCCTGATCGCCGACGACACCGCGGTCAAGGGCGGGGTGCTCAGCGGTGAGTCGGACCGGCCCGAGGTCAAGCTGCCCGACGGCATCGCCCAGCGGCCGGAGATCGCGGCTGTCGACACCTACCAGCTCATCCCGCAGCTGAAGCAGAAACTGGGCCCGCGGGCGGACGAACTCAAGCGCCACGGCCTGGCGTGCGTACTCTATCGCCATGGTGCCTTCACTTTCGCCCGTGGACTGACCGAGGCGGTGGAGAACCTGGCCAGGGTGGAGATGAGTGCGCGGACGGCTGTCTTCCAGGCGATCCTGCGCGGCGGTCTGGCCGGGATCGAGCCCAACCTGCTGTTCCCGAAGGCGGGGCTGGCCGTCGAACAGCAGCTCGCGGATGTCTGACGGTTCCGCCGAAAGCGCTTACTACGCGCAACTCGCCCGGACCAGGGGCGCCGCCGGGGCGGTGCAGCTCGACGGCACCGGCAGGGTGCTCCTGGTCCGGCCCGGGTACAAGCCGGTCTGGGACCTGCCTGGAGGTGTGATCGAAGCCGGGGAGTCCCCGCTGGCCGCGTGCATTCGCGAGGTGCGGGAGGAACTCGGCATCACACCGGTGCTCGAGCGGCTGGTCGGGGTGGTGTGGTTCCCGTCCCGGCCTCGCCGCGCGGCGTCGAACCTGTTCGTGTTCGCGGGTCGTCTGCCCGAGACCGCTCGGGCGGCCATCGAACCCGACCCCGGCGAGATCGCCGAATTCGGCTTCTTCCCGGTGTCGGCGCTACCGGAGGTGGAACCGCACACCGAACGCCGGGTTCGCTCGTGCGTCGAGGGATATCTCGGTGGAGGAACGGTGTACTACGAGGAATCGGCGAAACCGGCGTGGTACGGCGGTTCCGGGGAGGGGCCGGGATGAGCCCGCGCGAACCGGTCGAGACCGTACTGCTGGATGCCGGGGGAGTGCTGATCATGCCGGCCGCCGAAGCCGTGATCGCGATCCTGCGGACCGGAGGTGTGCAGGCCGACGTGGGTGTGATCGACCGCGCTCACTACGCGGCCACCGCGGCGAACGACGCGTTCCCGCCGCGGAATCGCCTGCTGTACCTGAACGCCTTCGCCCGGGCGTGCGGGGTCGAGGACGACCGAGTCGAGCGAGTGGTCGTCGAACTCGCCATCGCCATCGACGGTCCGAAGTGGACTCGCGAGCTGGCTGGGGCCGCGAAGTCGTTGCGCGCACTGAGTTCCTTGCCGGTCGCACTCGGCGTGGTGTCCAACTCGGTCGGGGTGGTGGCCGAACAGTTGCGCCAGGCCGGTATCTGCCAGGTGGGGCCGGGAACCGGGACCCCGGTGTCCCTGGTGATCGACTCCGCGCTGGTCGGCGTCGCCAAACCGGATCCCGGGATCTTCCACCTCGCGCTGCGGGAACTGGACGCCGAACCCGAGCGGACGGTCTACGTCGGGGACACCGCCCGTATCGACGTGGACGGCGCGCTCGCCGCCGGGATCCGGCCCCTGCACCTCGATCCGCATCGTGACTGCCCCGATCCACCAGGGCGACACGAACATCTGCGCAGCCTCGGCGACCTGGCCGCGTGGGTGCACGATCATGGACGATGACCCAGGCCGCCTCACGCTCCGCCGGCCGCCGAACCGCTGGGCGCTGTTGTCGGTGAGCCTGATCGCCTGGGCGGTCGGCGCCACCGCGGTGTTCCAGCTCTCGCTGGTGCTGCCCGCTTTGCGTGCGGAGACCGGGATGTCGCTGGCGCTGGCCGGAGCACTGGTCGGGGTCGCCAACGGCGGACTGACCGTGGCCATGCTGGGTTGGGGTCTGTTCGCCGACCGCTTCGGCGAACGGTGCGCCATGTCGTGCGGTCTGTCCCTCTGCGCCCTGCTCCTGTGCGTGGCCGCTGCCACCGATGGTGTCACGGCCCTGTTCGCTGTCTTCGCCCTCGTCGGGGCGACCGCGAGCTCGGTGTACGCACCGAGCGGGCAGGCGGTGGTGAGGCGGTTTCCCGTTCGACAGCGCGCTTTGGCTCTCGGACTCACCCAGACCGCGACACCGCTCAGTTCGGCGCTGGCCGCGGCGATCGTGCCGGGTGTCGCGGCCGCCTACGGCTTGTCCGTCGTCTGGCTCGGGATGGCCGGGCTCTGCCTGCTGACCGCGCTGGTGGTGTTCCTGTTCTGCGGACGGCCGCGGGCGGACGGGGCCCCGGTCGTCACAGCGTCCGGCGATACCGAGCCGGTACCGTGGCGACGGATCTACGGGGCCTGCGCGTTGCTGATCCTGCCCCAGTCCGCGCTGCTCACGTTCAGCGTCAGTTACCTCGTCGATGATCGAGGCTGGAGCCCGGTGCAGGCGGGGTGGCTGCTCAGCGGGGCGCTCCTGCTCACCGTGCTCACCCGGCCGCTGGCCGGTTACCTCGCGGACCGTCTCGGGGCCCCGCTCGGCTTGATGCGGATCTTCGCCTTCGGTAACGCGGTCGTGCTGTCGCTCGTCGTGATCGGTGCGGTGACCAGGACCTGGCTGGGCACGGTGATGGTGCTCGTCGCCTGCGTCTCGACGATCACCGGTTACGGGCTGGCCTCAACGGCGGTCGCCGGATTCGCCGCGCGAGCCCGGTTGGGGCGTGCGCTGGGAGTGCAGCACACACTGCAGAGCCTGGTGACCACCGCCGGTCCGGTGGTGCTGAGCGCGGTCATCGGCAAAGCCGGGTACGCGGGGGCGTTCGCGGTCATCGCGGTCGCTCCTCTCGCCGGTGGCGCGCTGCTGCCGGTGGCGGCCGAACGGCCCGGTCAGTCCCGGCAGCAGTGCTCGAGCACTTCGGTGGAGGGTGCGCCGGCGAGGATGGCCTGGTGGACGCGGCGAAGATAGGCGGAGGGTTCCACACCGGTCTGCGAGACCAGGTTCCGCCGCGCGTCCAGGTACGCGCCGAGGGCCTCGCCTTTGCGCCCGGACCGGTACAACGCGAACATGTACTGCGACCAAGTGAGTTCCGAGATCGGGGAAGCCGCGATCAGCTCGCGGAGTTCACCCACCACTTCCTTGTGCTGCCCCAGCCGCAGCCGGGCCTGGACGAGGTCGTTCAGCACGTCGGCCCGGCGTCCCTCGAGTGCGGTGATCGGTGCGATCAGCGCGGGGGTGACACGGACGTCTTCGAGCGGTCTTCCGCGCCACAGATCCAATGCGCTGCTCAGGCATTCGGCGGCGAGTTCATGGTCGGACCGGCGTAGTGCGGCCCGCCCCTGCGTCGCGAGCCGTTCGAAGACGGACAGATCGAGTTCGTCGGCGCGCACGCGCAACAGGTATCCGGGCATCCTGGTGATCAGACGGTCTCGCCCGGCGTCGCCGGCGGTGTCGAGCAGCCGACGGACACCGGCGACATAGCTGTAGACGTTCGCGACCGCCGAGCGCGGCGCCGGGCCGTCCCACAGCATCGCGGTGAGCCGGTTCACCGACACGATGTGGTTGGCATTGAGCAGGAGTATGCTCAACAGCGCTCGTTGCTTCGGCGTACCGAGGCCGCTCATCCGGCTTGCCGGGCCGGCTTCAACGGGACCCAGAACACGGAAATCCATTTGTCATGCCTCCCCCATTGCCCGAAGATCAAATGACGTGAGTGCATTCGCAAGGTGTCGGGTCGCGAAAAATGACACTTTAGGCCAGAGTGTCACAAGTTTGGAGTTCATGCAACGCGATCGAACGGCCGATTTCATGCGAATGGGCCTTGACTGCGGGCTGTGTCGACGCTATCTCTGCTGTGACCTTGCCGAGTATGTCAGGAATTAGTTCCGGAATGCTTTTCTGGCATGTCCGGAATGGCGTAAGATGACTGTCGGGGATTTGTCGCCGAGTCTTTTCGTGGAGGGCGGGGGCGTGAACTTCACCGATGACGAACTCCTGCGAATCCGGCCGGAGCGGATGGCATCCGCTTATATGGAATACCGGCGATCCGGTTACGAGTTCATCTATCGCGCGGCGTTGGATAATGGTGTGCTCGACGAGTTCGGCACACCGCGTACCGTGGCGCAATTTGTGGCCCGGCATGGAGTTGTGCCAGGCAAGGCGGTGGTCGCGGAGTTGCTTCTCGAAGCGCTGAACAGGTGCGGAGCGGTTCGCCGAGTCGGTAATCGGCCTTCGCGCTTCAGTGCGGTGACCGATTACGTGCCGCCACGATCGATTGACAATGAGCTGATCCGGCTGGCCACCGGGAAATCGAGTTACCGGGAGCTCGGGTACAGCGGGAGTTTCGGCCGTGTGGTGGCGTCTCTGACCCATGAGGAAAAGCATGCGTTGTCGGGTTTCGATGCCTCGAACGCCGATCTCTGGGATCAGGGTATGCAACTCCCGTACTATAGGTACGCTCGAATGTGTGCGGTGCGCACACTGGTTTCCGCGGGTTCCGATTTACTTGATCTGGCCTCCGGAACCGGATTGGGGCTGCTTGAACTCGCGCGTCACACGACCGGCGGTGGCCAGGGTCGGTTCGTCGGCGTGGAGATCAGCCCGGACTTCGTCCGAGTCTCGGCCGAACGCACCGCCGATGCTCCACGGACTCGCATTGTCCAGGGGGATCTGGAACAACCACTCGCCCTGCCCGGTGCGCAGTGCTTCGACGGTGCGATGCTGGTCGGCGCTTATCACTATCTGCGGGACGCGACGCCGATGTGGCAGAGTATGGCGCGGCTGGTGAGAACAGGCGGTGTGGTGTGCTTGGCAATGGCGTACTTCCGCACCGGCAGCTATGACCAGGAACTGGTCGATCTGCGTTACGCGCAAAGGAACCCGGTCGCACACCCCCGTACCCGTGCGCAGGTGATCGCCGAGGCGGGGGAGGCGGGTTTCGTACTGGAGCGCGAGTTCTGGTTCGGCTGCTTCGGCTGGCTCGCTTTCCGGCTACAGCCGATCAGCGCGGGTCGGAGGGCGCCGGCATGACCTCGCAACCGAATTCCAGATAGGCCACGCGCCCGGCGTCGTGCGCCCGGCGGCAGACCTCGATCCGCCGGGCGATATGCGGTGCCATCAGCTCCCGGAACCGGAGCCTGTCGACGAACTGGCAGGCCGACAGCTCGTCGGCCGGGAGCCGGATCGCGGGGATCATCTCGTCCGGGATCCGGCCGGCGAAGACGAACACGTTCGAATCGTCCCGGCCGGACCGCGGCGGTATCCAGTCGACCCCGGCAAGCGGACCGAGCACCGGCGCGATGCCGAGTTCCTCGCGCAGTTCCCGCACGCACGCCGCGAGCGGCGACTCGCCCTCCTCGATCACCCCTCCCGGCAAGCCCCACCCCGGTTTATAGGTGGGTTCGACGATGAGAATGCGTCCGCGATCGTCGAAGAGCATTCCCGCGGACGCGCCCCTGGTGCCCGGTCGCGCGCTCAGCGGCTGTTCCCCGAATACAGGCTTTCCGACCAGGTTGAGCCAGGGTGGTGCAGTGCGTCGGGTTTGATCCCGCTGATCCCGCCGTGCAGGGTGGCCTGGAACAACGCGGTCCGGGCGCTGACCTCAATCCGCGTGAGATTCTCGACGGCCTCGTCGAGGTGGCGGGCGAAGACGAAGACGCCGTGCCGGTAGACCACGAAACCGAGGCCGTGCTTGTCCAGCTCGTCGGCGCGGGAGCCGAAGTGTTCCAGCATCTGGGGGTTCACCGTGAGAAGGTAGCCCGCGATCACGTCCGGGCGCGATCCCATGCATTCGGCGACATCGATGGTGACCCGTCCGGCGAGCACATCCTCCTTGACGGCGGGGTCGTCCGAGGTGAAGCAGGGTACCTCGCCCATCGTGTCGAGCTTGTTCGTGCAGGAGGGCACGCCGAGACCGAGCGAGGCGAACGCCAGGCTGTACGGTGCGTGGGAGTGCACGATCGCGTTGCAGTTCGGGAATTCCCGGTAGATCGCCATATGCAGTGGCGCGTCCGGGGGCGCCAGATCCGTGGCGCGCTCGACGATCGAACCCTCGGGCCCGTAGACCATCAGGTTGCGGGCGGTGATGTCCCACCGCACGAACGCGGAGCTCGCGGTGGTGCTCACGATGTTCCCGGAGCCGGCGCGGACGCTGACCGAACCACCGGCCGGATCCAGTGTCCCCCAACGCGTCATGTCGCTGACGGCCCGGATGATGTGGTTGCGTTCGGCTTCGTGACCCATTCTGGCGATCCTTTCGATCTATGCCGTCCGGTCGGGTACCGACAGCGGCGAGGGGTTCCGGTTCCACGCGCGAACTTCTCGCGCGAGCCGGGCATAAGCGAGGAAGCAACGGGTCTGGGAGAACGATCGGGCGTTGAGCCGGGCACGGCTGCCCATGGCGTCGAGACGGCTCGCGGGCCACCTCGCGGCCTCGGCCAGCGCGAAGGCGAGGCCGCCGGGATCGTCGGCGGAGTAGACGAGGCCGCTGATCCCAGGTATCACCAGTTCGGTGCTGCCCCCGCGATCCGGCACGATCTGCGGGATGCCGGCGCCGCCCGCTTCGAGCACCGAGCGGCCGAAACCTTCGATGTCGCAGGCCGAGACGAGGACATCAGTACCGGCCTGCCACCGGTGACCCGGTACATGGCCAGGGAATCTGATGTCCCGGCCGGGGTAGAGCCCGTCGGCCAACCGCCGGAGATCCGGTAACGCCGTACCGGTCCCGTAGATGTTGAGCTGTGCGTGCGCGGCGAGTTCGTCGGGCAGGCGCGCGAAGGCGTGGATCACCCGGTCGATCAGTTTCCACGGCTCGGTTCGGGCGACCACCGAGAATCGGCGTGGCAGCGGTGGCTTCCGGGGTTTCCGGTACAGATCGAGGTGGACGGCGTTGTGGATGGTGACCGCGTTGACCGGGCGGGAAGACAGCTCTCGGATGCTTCTCGTGGCGGCCCGGCTGACACCTACCCAGCAGTCGGCCCGGGAGAGGATGTCCCAGTGGAGTTCGCCGGGCAGACGGGGAACCAGCCGCCGTACGCGGGGGTCGACGGTTCGCAGGCGCTGGTCCGCGACGAGGATTCCCCGCAGGACCGAAATGACCGGTACGCCGAAGAAGTCCGCCGCCGCGATATCGACCATCGCTGTCCGATGCGCTCCGATGAGCACCGTTCCGGCGGAATCCTCACCGAGTTCAGCGACCAGTGCCTGTTCGTAGGCGTCGTAGTCCGTGACTTGCCGTACGCGAACACCCGGTGGATCAGGCGTGGGGGCGCCATCGTTGCCCCACCAGATGACGACGACCTCGATCCCGAGCAGTTCGCGAAGGCCCCGCGCCAGTTCGAACGTCGACCGCTCGGCGCCCCCGGACGCCGTTGTCAGCCACGTCAGTACCACGCGCCGGAAGAGCGCCTGGCTTGCTGGTGTTCGCGGTATCCATCGACTGGCCATTGGGTGAACTCTGCCAACCGGGCCTACAGGGAGGCCACCGGAACGCCACAAAGATCCTACAACTCGGCGGGATCGGAATGCACCGTGCGCAGCCCCGGATCACCACATCTGCTCCACCGTCATCACCAAGGTCCGGCCGAGACGATGGAACACCGCCGATGTCTTCGGATCGACCTCAGGGGTGAGTCGTAACGCCCGGCGAAATGCCTGATCGCTCTGGATGGGCAACAGTCTGCGAAAAGCTCGACGGCCCGGCGCTCCTCGATTTCTCCACCAACCGGCCGACCAGGTCGAGTTCCAGGTTCACCCGGTCTCCGGCTTCCATTGACGGGAAAGGCGAACGTGTCGTGTTCGTGGGTGGGGCGAAGGCTCCCTTCGCTGCGTCTGATGCAGTGATGGACGCCTTCGGACCTGGTTGGACGCGGGTCATGACTCGTATAAGGGAGTCGTTAGAACGATCATTGCCACTCACGATCCCCGCGAAAAGTACCGAGTGTGGTGGCCGAACGGGTCATCGGGAACAGCACGACCGAAATCCGGTCACGCAGGACCTCGGCGATGGTCACGCTGACACCGTCGAGGGCGATCGGGGACTTCGCGAGCAGCCTGTCCAGCAGACGCTGTGGCGGCCGGGAACGCGGGGTCTCACCGCCTGGCCCCGGAATCACGCCGGGCCGTTCCACCCCCTCGGCGGAACCGGCCGACTGGAAGTTTCCGCCGGATCCGCGACTCCTTTCGACCCGTCGGCCGGTCTTTACTCCTGACCCCGCTTTCCGGGCCGGTGCCGCAGCCGGCGAACGAAGGTGGGCGAACCGATCCGGCCGGCCGAGAGGAACCTCATGACCAGCAGCAACGCCGATTCCGCGAACGACGAAAGTGCCGTGCGCGCGGTACTCGACGGGATCTACGCGGCTTGGGCGGGCAACGACGCCGACGCTTTCGTCGCGGCCTACGCCGACGATGCGACAGCCACCATGCCGGGGGGATTCCTGGGGAGCAAGCAGGCGATCCACGCCACCATGGCCGCGGGCTTCGCCGGACCGCTCAAAGGTTCACGCGGGGTCGTGGACGTGCGGAGCGTCCGTTTCGTCGGCTCGGACACCGCGGTGGTGAACGCGACGAGCGCCACGGTCATGGCAGGCGATGCCGAGCCGCCCGCCGGACAGTGGGCCATGGACACCTGGACGTTGTCACGGGCGGATGGCCCCTGGCGTGTCGACGCCTATCACACCTGCCCGCCCGCGGCGAACTGAAGCCGCATCCAGGACCGGCGAGAGAATCGAGAAACCGTGCCCGTCAAGTTCAGCATTTTCCTGCCCACCGGTTTCGGCCGGGAACTGGCGCATATTCCGGATCCCGTGGACGCCTTCGAAACCGTGAGCCAGGTGGCTCGCGCCGGAGACCGACTCGGTTACGAGACCCTTTGGATCGTCGATCACCTGCACACCATTCCACCGTCCCAGGCGACGTTCTTCGAGTGCTGGACCACCCTCGCGGCATTGGCGCGTGACACCGAACGCATTCGCATCGGCCAGATGGTGACCGGCAACAACTACCGTAATCCCGCGCTTCAGGCGAAGATGGCGTCCACCGTCGATGTGCTGTCGCATGGCAGGTTCACCTTCGGCATCGGCGCCGGGTGGTACGAGTCCGACTACCACGCTTACGGCTACGAGTATTCGGAAGCACCGGAGCGTCTTCGCCAGTTGCGCGAAGCCGTCCAGATCATCCTCTCGCTGTGGACCGAGGACGAAACGACGATCGAGGGCAAGTATTACCAGATCAACGGTGCCATCAACCAGCCGAAGGGCGTCCAGCGGCCGCATGTTCCGATGCTGATCGGCGGAGCGGGGGAGAAGGTCACGCTGAAACTGGTGGCGCAGTACGGTGACGTCTGCAACGTGATCGAAAGCCCGGCCGGCTTGGCGCACAAGTACGGAGTTCTCAAGAGGCATTGTGACGACGCGGGAAGAAACTACGACTCCATTCTCCGGACGACCACCTCGATCTGCGTCATGGCCGACACGGATGAAGAGGCACGGGCACTCGTGCCGGGTGGCACCGAGGCGATCTATCCCGGCGACGTGGGGGAATACGGTCTGATCGGGAGTATCGACACGATCCATCGGCGCATCGCCGACTACGAGGCAGCCGGTGTCCAGGAGATCGCGATCAGTTTCCTCGAATCCACCGATCCCGATGTCCTCAAGCGATTCGCCGAAGAATTCATCCACTGACCGGTCGATCCGGTGGGCCACCGCCCACCGGATCGACGGCCCAGTGCCGAGTATGGTCAAGCCGCCCTGTCTCGCGGCCTGCCGGAGGGTCCGTATGGGAGAAACGACGCCGGACGACGGGGAATTCGTCCGGGCCACCGAGGGATTCCGGCGCGAGCTGCTCGCGCACTGCTATCGCCTGCTGGGTTCGGTGGACGACGCCGAGGACCTCGTCCAGGAGACCTACCTCCGGGCGTGGCGCGGGTATGAACGGTTCGAGGGGAGGTCGTCGGTCCGGGTCTGGCTCTACCGGATCGCGACGAACGTCTGCCTGACCGCGCTCGGGCATCGAAACCGGCGGGTGCTGCCGTCCGGTCTGGGACGACCCTCCGACGACCCATCGGCCCCGCCGAGCATCGCCGGACCCGAGGTCCGCTGGCTACAGCCGATGCCGGATGCCTTGGTGCGGCCGGAAAACGACGATCCCGCGGCCACGGTCGCGGTCCGCGACAGCATCCGGCTCGCGCTCATGGCCTGCCTGCAGTATCTGCCCGCCCGGCAGCGGGCGGTCCTGATCCTCCGTGACGTGCTGGCGTTCTCCGCCACGGAGGTCGCCGACATGCTCGACACCACCACGGCGGCGGTCAAGAGCACCCTTCGCCGCGCCCGGGCCAAGGTCGAAGAGATCTCACCGGCGGCGGAACGGGTCGTTCCGCCGACGGATCGGGAACTCCGCGCCCTGCTGGGGCGGTACATCGCGGCTTTCGAGAACTCCGACGCGGCGGCTCTGGAAAGCCTGCTGCGGCAGGACGCCACGCTGGAGATGACGCCGGCGAAGACCTGGTTCTCCGGCAAGGCGACCTGCGTTCCCTACCTCACGAAGTACGCGCTCTTCTCGCCTGGAGACTGGCAGATGGTCCCTACGAGCGCCAACGGGCAGCCCGCTGTCGTGGCGTACCTCCGTGGCGAGGACGGTGACCATCACGCGTTCGCGATCGCGGTCCTGACCCTGGCCGTCGACGGCATCGCCGGGATCACGCTGTTCGGGGAACCCGGGATGGCCGCGAAATTCGGCCGGCCTCAGGTTCGCCCGGTGTCCGACCGGTAAGGACCATCGCCCCGGTCGTCCTGTGCAGGGGCGAGTTTGACGTGCGGGAAGCGTGTCTCTAATCTTGCGTAACCATGAGGGTGGTTACGCTGAGATCCACCCCGCGGACGGAAAGGGCAGGAGACCCGTATGAGCACCGCAGGTCAGCCGTACAAGGTGGCGATCGTCGTCGATGAGGGCTTGCCGTCGGGCTTGGCCGCGAACACCGCGGCCGTGCTGGCCCTGAGCATCGGCAGGCAGGTCGAGACGATCATCGGACCCGTGATCAAGGATGGTGACGGAAGCGCGCACGCCGGAATCACCACGATCCCGATCCCCATCCTCACCGCGGCCGCGGACAAGGTGCGGGAGATCAGGAACGACGCCTGTACAAGGGATGTCGAACTGCTCGTCGTGGATTTCACCGACTGCGCGCAGAAAACCCGGAACTACGCCGATTACAGCAGTCTCCTGGAAGCGGCAACGGGCAGCGAGATCAACTACCTCGGAGTGGCGCTGTACGGGCCGAAAAAGGCAGTGCAGCGGCTCACCGGGAGTCTGCCGCTGCTGCGCTGACGCGGTCGCCGTTGACAGCCCTCCGCGGCGACCTTAGCCTGAAAGCGTAACCACCAAGGTAGTCACTAGTATCGACGCGGGGGGCCGGGTTGACCAGGATCAAGCAGGGCCACGAATTACCGAATCTCGCGCCTGGCGCGCAGACCGCGGAGCCCGCTCCCTATGGCCCGGTGGTCTGCGTGGTCATCGCGGCCGCGGTGCTGAGCAGCTCCTACACACTGACCAAGGTCGCGCTGCGCGACGTGCCTCCACTGACCATCGGATTGATCCGGTTCGCGCTCGCCGCATTGGTGCTGGCGGTGTGGGTCCACGTCGTTCGCCGGTACCCTCGGCCGTCCGGTGCGGACCTGCGAAGGCTCGCGATCGGCGGACTGCTCGGCATCACGTGCTACTTCGCCATCGAGAACATCGGGGTGCAGTTGGCGACGGCCGCCGACGCGGCCTTGCTGGTCGCCGCGTACCCGGCGATCACCGCCTTTCTGGAATTGGTGATCTACCGCCAGCGGACCCAGGTGAGCGGTCTCATCGGCATCGCGTTCGCCATCGTCGGGGTCTGCTTCGTGGTCGGTTACGCCCCTTCCTCGGGCGGGACCCGATTGATCGGCGACATCTTGCTCGTGGTGAGCGGAGTCGTGTGGGCGCTGTACAACTTCGTCACCCGGACCGTCGCCAATCGGTATCCCACCCCCGTGGTGCTCTACTACCAGTCGGCCGCCGGGGCGATCGCGTTCGTGCCACTGGCCCTGATCGAGGCGGACCAGTGGCGTGTGCCGGAGCATCCGGCGGCGACCGCGGGCTCGCTCGCCGCCCTCACCGTCCTGTGCTCGATCGCCGGGCTCGGCCTGTATGCCAAGGCCTTGCAGCGATTGCGCCCCAGCACCGCGGTGAACCTGCTCAATCTGGTCCCGATCTTCGGGCTGCTCATCGCGGTCGTCACGCTCGGGGAGTCGGTGACCCCGTTGCAGCTGGCCGGCGGGATCGTCGTGGTCATCGGCGTCACCATCACCACCCGCTACGAGCACCGGAAGTCCGGCCGCCGGACTGGGTCGTGACCCGGGATTCTTGATCGACAAAGGAGATCAGGCGCTTCGCCCCTTCCACGATCCGGTCTTCCGACGTGGTGAGGGACAATCTGAGGTAACCCCTCCCCGCCGGTCCGAAGGCGGAGCCCGGCGCGACCGCCACCCCGTGCCGATCGAGCAAGCGCGACGCGAATTCACGGTCGTCCACGCCAGCGGCGGTGATGTCGATCCAGGCGTAGAAGGCCCCCGCGGGTACGGCAGGCCGGGAATCGGCGTGGCCGAACACGCCGAGCAGGGCGTCCCGGCGGTTCCGATAGGCCTCACGCATCTCGGCGACCTGGTCCTGCGGCCCGGTCAAGGCGCTGAGCGCCGCCCATTGCGCCGGTTCGCTCACGCAGGCGAGCAAGGACTCCTGGCACTTGGAGACGACTTCGGCGGCGTCGGCCGGAACCGCGAGGTACCCGACACGCCAGCCGGGCATCGCGTAGGTCTTGGAAAAGCTGTAGGCCGAAATGACCCGGTCCTGCGCCACCGCGGCGGCACTGGTGAAGGTGTCGTCGAAGGTGAGTTCGTCGTAGCACTCGTCGGAGATGACCCAGAGACCGTGCTCGCGGGCGAAGTCCAGCAGTTCGCGCATCCGCGTCCGGCCCACCACCGCCCCGGTGGGGTTCGACGGCGAGTTCAGCAGCAGCACCTTGGTTTCCGGTGTGACGAGCTGTTCCAGTCGCCGCACGGAAGGGGTGAATCCCGCGTCGGCGTCCAGTGGGTAACGCTCGGGACGGAGCCGGAGTAGCCGGGCCATCGTGAGGTAGTTGGGCCAAGCCGGATCGGGAAGCAGTACCCCGTCCCCTGGCCGGGTCATCGCGAGCAGAGCCGCGAATATGCCCTGGCTCGCGCCCTGTGTCACCACGACCTGGTCCGCATCGACTCGGTACCCGTTGCGCGCCACTATTTTCTCGGCGAGAGCCGCGCGGAGGTCCGGGAGCCCCGCGCTGGGCAGGTAGTGGGTGCGGCCCGACCGTGCCGCGGTGTGCGCCGCGTCGACCACGTGAGCCGCCGTCGGAAAGTCCGGATCTCCGATGTCGAGCCGGATGGCGTGCGCATGCCGGGCGGCCAGAGCTGCGATTTCCCGGATACCGGAATTCGGTAACGCGCTGGCGGCCTCATTCAACTCGGCCATCATGATTCCCCCTTGGTTAGTCAGGTCGGGCACGGCGACTGCTCGCGGAAAAGGACCAGGCGCGTCCGAGGACAATTTCGGTAAGGTGATCGATACGCCCCGGCGCGGGCGGCAATGCCACGCTGATTCGAAGTTGTAGCCCATTTCCGGCGCCGGGTCAAAGCGTTGACTTCCGGATCATCACTGCTAGCATCGGGCACAGTAACCATGAGGGTGGTTACTGATCTTGGTCCGGTCGAGCCGGGCCCTAGGGGGTATTGGCATGGGGAGCCAGCATGAGCGTGTCCAGGATCGGCTCAGACCCGAGACGGTCGGCAAATCGGTTCGGGAACTGGTCGTCCGTTCCTCGGAAGCCCGGCCCGATGACGTGATCGCGACACTGGGACCGGCGGGAACCAGCAGTGAGGCGGCGGGCTGGCATTTGGCGGGCCGTCTCGGCATCGCGCGGGATATGGGGGCGGTCGAGCTCTTCCCGTCCTACGAAGAAGCCTGGGCCGCGGTGAAAGAGGGGCGGGCGAGCAGGTTGCTCGTCGCCAACGCGTACCAGGGCGTCAGCGAGTTCTACATGGACCGGGTACTGGGTCTCGAGCGGGCGTTCGTCTTCGACACGCCGTTGTACGGATTGGCTTCGCGGCAGGATCGCCCGTTGCCCTTGACCTGCCAGATCAGTACCCATCCGGCGCCCGTCGCGCTGATCGGGCAGTTGCTTCCACCCGGTTACGAGGTGGCGGAAGTGGATTACGCGTTGTCCACCAGCGCGGCCGCGGAACGTGCCGCGAACGGCGAAGTGGACCTCGCCTTGACCACGAGGCCTGCCGCGCAGCGGCACGGACTCCGTTTCATCTCACGGACCAGGACCATTCGAATGCTGTGGTCCGTCTTCACCCGACTGCCTCCCGGTGACCGGATTTCATCGAGGTAGGCAGAACAAATCGCAATCGGCATACTCGAACGTCAATCGCCGTGAAACGGTGATCTGAATTCGTCGTGCCCGATTTATCGATTCTTTCGTCCAAGGAGATCAGTTGTGGGCAGTATGATGCTGGAATCCGTTAAGCTCATTCACGGCGGACGGTTCAGACGGGGGTCTTCGCTCTCACCGGACGAGCAGCCGGTCGACGAGATCGAACTCAGTCCGTTCCACCTCGACACTTATCCGGTGCTCAACCGCCAGTTCGCCGAATTCATCGAGGACGGCGGATACCGGCAGGCGCAGCTCTGGACGCCGGCGGGATGGTCGTGGCTGGAGTCGACCGGGGCGACCCGGCCGAACTACTGGGACGACCCGCTCTGGTCGGCGCCCGAGGTGCCGGTCACCGGGGTGAGCTGGTGGGAGGCACTGGCGTACGCCCGCTGGGCGGGCAGGACGCTGCCCACCGAAGCCCAATGGGAGTACGCCTGCAAGGGCACCGCGGGGAACACGTACCCGTGGGGCGAGGACGAACCGGACCTGACCTTGGCGAACTTCGCGCCGGAGTGCGACCCGGTGGAGCGCCGGCCGACCAGTCCCGATCATTTCCCGCGCAACGTCTCCGAGTTCGGTTGCCACGACATGGCCGGGAACTTCGCCGAATGGTGCCTGGACAACTATGCGATGGCGTATCGCACCTCGGGGAAGGATCCGTTGTACCGCACGACGGAAGAGGACGACCACGTGGCACGGGGTGGCTGCGGGCTTCACGACGCCGACTACCTCCGAAGTTCGGCACGAGACCACTACCACCCAGGGCTCCGGGACAACCTGATCGGCTTCCGCTGTGCCCGCCCCGTGGACGGAGCGGACTCGTGAACGCACCCACTCCCACCAAACGAGGACGTAAACCCAGCTCACTCCGCTACTACCAGGACGGCCCACCGGAGCGGGTCGACCTCGACGCCTGGCGCCTGGAGATCGCCGCCCCCGGCGGAATCCTCAGGCGGCTGACCCACAGTGATCTCCAGTCGGTGGCAAGGGTGGAGGAGTCCCGCCGGTACGTCTGCGTGTGCAACTGGAGCGTGCGGGAAGACTGGGGTGGCGTCCTGCTCGAAGACGTGTTGCGGCTGGCAGGCTGGCAGGGCACGGGGGAAGGCCTGTACCTCAGGCAGCGGAGCATCGGCACGCCGGAGAAGGGCGTGTACGAATCGACCATCCCGCTCGGTGACGCGATCGCCAGGCGTGCGCTGCTGATCGACCGCGTCAACGGCGGAGAACTGCCCCTCGAACGCGGCTACCCGTTGCGGCTCATCGATTTCGGCCTCTACGGGTACAAGAGCGTCAAGGGACTGAGCGGACTCGAGATCACCACCAAGTTCGAGTTCGGCGAATGGGAACGAAAAGCCGGTTACGAACTGGACGGGCAGATCCGCCCCAAGCGGTACCGCTTCTGCGATCTCGGCAAGCACCACTTCATCGATCGGCCCGGCGAAGTGACCGAGCTGTGAACGGAGAGCCCATGGCCGAAAGCCCGGGTGTCGTGCTCGCCGAGCGCGATGGGGAACATCCGTGGATCGACTGGACCGCCACCGCCTGGTTCGAGGCCGGTGACGCGGCCGCCCCCTCGCCTGCCGGGCCGCGCGCCCGGCTCGCGGAGGCTTGTTCCCGGCCGGCGGCGCAGCAACCGCGCTGGGCGGACGAATCGGAGCGCCGCCGAGTGTGCGGAGTACTGGAAAGCGTTCCGCCCATCGTGGTCCGGCCGGAGGTCGACCGGCTCCGGAGCCTGCTGTCCGAGGTCGCCCGCGGCCGGGCGTTCCTGCTGCAGGGCGGTGATTGCGCGGAGACCTTCGCCACCAACACCGAGTCCCACATCCGGGCCAACGTGCGGCTGCTGGTGCAGATGGCACTGGTGCTCACCCACGGCGCGAGCGTGCCGGTGGTGAAGGTCGGCCGAATGGCAGGCCAGTACGGCAAACCGCGCTCGAAGGACATCGACGGGCAGGGCCTGCCGGTGTACCGAGGCGACATCGTGAACTCCGCGGTCGCTTCGGCGTCGCTGCGGGTGGCGGATCCCCAACGGATGCTCGGGGCCTACGCGAATTCGGTGACCACGATGAATCTCGTGCGCGGACTCGCCGGTGGCGGGCTCGCCGACCTGCACGGGGTACACCGGTGGAACATGAACTTCGTGCGCGGATCGGCGGCAGGCGAACGGTTCGAAGCGCTGGCCGCCGAGATCCAGCGCAGCCTCCGGTTCATGGACTCCTGCGGCGTGGCCACCACTCCGTTGCACACCACGGAGATCTTCGCCAGCCACGAGGCGCTGGTGCTGGACTACGAGCGCGCACTGGTTCGATGGGAGCAAGACGAGGATCCGGCCTCCCGGCTGTACGACCTGTCGGGGCACTTCCTGTGGGTCGGCGAACGCACTCGTCAGCTGGACGGCGCCCATCTCGCGTTCGCGGAACTGCTCGCGAATCCGGTCGGGGTGAAGCTCGGTCCGGAGGCCACGGGACGGCAAGCCGTCGAGTACGCCCGGCGGCTGGATCCTCATCGCGAGGCAGGCAAGCTCACCTTCATCACCCGGATGGGCAACGATCGGGTGCGGACGGTGCTGCCCGCGATCGTGGAGGCGGTCACGGCCGCCGGGCACGAGGTGGTCTGGCAGTGCGACCCCATGCACGGCAACACACACGAAGCGAGCACGGGGTACAAGACCCGGCACTTCGACCGCATCGTGGACGAGGTCCAAGGCTTCTTCGAGGTGCACGGGGACCTCGGTACCCACGCGGGCGGTGTCCACCTGGAACTGACGGGGGAGGATGTGACCGAATGCGTCGGTGGTGGACAGAACATCTCCGACGCGGACCTGCCGACCCGGTACGAGACCGCCTGCGACCCGCGGCTGAACACCGAACAGTCGCTGGAACTGGCCTTTCTGATCTCCGAAATGCTTCGGGGGTGAACGCTATTCGCCGGGTCCCTCGGGGCGTTGCTCGCCCGCGCCGAACTTCTCCCGGAGCACGCTGAGCCCCGGGCCGTAGGCGGCCTCCAGCACGTCGCCGTGGGACGCGAGCACTTCCAGCTTGTAGAGGTCGTGGCGGATCAGCTCGGTGACCGGGACCACCAGACCGGGGTGGGTGGTCCAGGCCGCCCTGCTGAGCCCGGCACTGGACACGTTGCCTGCGATGACCTCCCGGTTGTCGACGCTGACCACGAGCCAACGTCCGCCGAGGCCCTTGGTGACCTCGTCGGTGAGCGGGTGCGGGTAGACCCTGGCGAAGGGGTACTCGGGGTCACCGTAGGCGACCGCGGTGACCTCCACACCGCGGCCGACCGCGGCCTTCAGTTCACGCCGCAGCTCGCCGGCGTCAGGGGCCCAGATCTCCAGCAGGATCTTGTGAGCGGCGCCCTGCACGAGCTGGCGGGCGCGGGCGACGATCTCCTCACGCCCCTGGATGTCCCAGATCACCGCGTTGGTGTCCTGCTGCTCGGCGTAGTCGTTCATCGCGGCCTCGGCGAGGTCCAGGCCGGCCAGCATCTCCTCGCGTGCCCGGTCGATGAGCTCCTTCGGCGGCACCGGGCCGTACTGCCTGGGTTCGCCGTGGGTGACGTGCACGGCGCCCTTGTGCTCCAGGGAGTCGAGCACCTCGTACACCTTCGCTCTGGGCACCCCCGACCGTTTCGCGACGCCGTAACCGGAGGAAGGTGACTCCTCCAGCAAGGCGAGATAGGCGCGGGATTCCCACTCGGTGAGGCCGAGCACCTTCATCTGCGCCGCGGTCGGGGTCATGTTCTTCTTCACGGGGAGCAGAATTGCGCCGGTCGGGTGACCCTGTCAATCCGGCGTCCCGTGGTGCCACCTCGCGCGCTACGAGGTTCTGCCTGTGCTAACGACGGTCTTGCTGAGGCTCGGCCAACGAGCGGCGCCCCGGCGCTTATAGGCTTCGGGTATGAGCCAGTCGATCCAGTTCACCGACCGTAACTTCAAGCTCGCGGTCGTCCAAGAGCTGATGTACAACCAGGACCTTCTGCCGAAGTTCACCCTGCGGGAGTACGCCGCCGAGCAGGGCTTCACGTACGACGCCGGGAGCGTCGAAGCGGTACCTGAGGCACTGGCCTACTTCGACGCGCTCGAAGTTCCCGTCGAGTTCGCGGAGAAGATCACCGAGATCGAGATGGACGGCGGCAACGAGATCTACCTCGAGATCGCGCCGAACTGGGACGGCGAGGACGCGCTGTTCGACGTAGACGAGTTCGCCGACCTGCGGCACTTTCCCAACCTGAAGTCGATGACACTGCTGTACACGGGCAACGAGGAAGCACTCGAGACGCTGCGTGCCCGCGGTATCGAGGCGGACTGGCTCTGACCCGGCCACCGGCAGAGCTAGTGGTCAGGCGCGAGGGGTCGTGAGTGGCGATTCGGGTTATTGAGGGGTAACGCAAAGGTGTCGGGTCGCGGGTATTCGCTCGCGGGCCGTGGGCGACCGTGTCGCGAAAGCCACTTTCGCGACCCCAGGCGTCGCGAAAGTGGCTTTCGCGACGCATCTCGACCATAGGTCTCAGCAACAGCACCGGCGTAGCGAAAGCCCCCTCCTCGCTACCGCACGCCGGATACCCCGAGTGCGGCATCCAAACACGCGAGTCACGGCTTAGCTCCGCCCGCCCCCCGGGACGAACGGGCTCGCACCACAGAGCAGGGGCGAAGGCGTCCTTCACTGCATCGGACGCGGCGAAGGGCCCCTTCACCTCACCGCCGGCCCCACCCCACGACCCCCGGCACCGACAGCGCCTAGACCTCACGCCAGCGCGCCGTCGGCATCGCGGGCACCCGGTGACCGCGATGGCCGGTCATCTCCCCGTTCGCGAACAGAGCGTTGAGCACCGCCTCTTCGGTCGCCTGCACCACGGCCTCGAAGAACGGGTCGAGCCTCCCCCAAGGGACGAACCGCAGGCTTTCGTACTCGGCCTGCTCCGTTCGCGGGAACCGGCTGGTGAGTGCCCCCGGATTCGCCGTGCTGAACGCCAGGAAGAGGTCACCGGAGAAGTGCGAGCCGGTGGTGCCGGTGCGGGCAAGGCCGAGCGGGACGCGGCGGGCGAGCGAGGTGCACTGACCGGGCAGCAGGGGAGCGTCGGTACCCACGATCACGATCACCGATCCCGCGCCGGACGGTGCCGCCCAGTCCTCCTCCATCGTGTTGTCGGCGCCGAGTTCCGCTCCGACGTGTTCGCCCGCGACGGTGAGCTCGCGACGTGAGCCGAAGTTGGCCTGCACCAACACACCCACGGTGTACTCGTCGTCCCCATAGGACACGAGGCGGGAGGCCGTTCCGGTGCCGCCCTTGAAGCCGTAACAGGTCATCCCGGTGCCGCCGCCGACGGATCCTTCGCCGACCGGACCCGCTTGCGCGGCGTCGATCGCCGCGACGGCGTGTCCACTGTGGATTGTCGGGGCGGTGCTGTCGTTCAGGTAGCCGTCCCAGGTTTCGGCGATCACCGGCAGCAGCCATTCGGCGGCAACGTCGGGCCGTTCGCGCACCACCCAGTCGATCACGCCGCGGTGGCAAGGGCCGACGGCGTGTGTGGAGGTGATCAGCACCGGCAGGGTCAGCGACCCGGTCTCGGCCAGCCACGCGGTACCGGTCATCTCGCCGTTGCCGTTGAGGGCGTACGTCCCGGCCGCGCACGGCACGGCGAAATCCTCGCGCCCGCGCGGCAGGACTGCGGTGACGCCGGTCCGCACGGACTCGCCCTCGACGAGCGTCGTGAAGCCGATCTCGACGCCGGGGACGTCGGTGAGCGCGTTGTGCTCACCGGTCCGGCCGGCCAGCGGGACACCCAGGTCACGGGCGCGGGTCATGGACGGTCCTCCAAGGGGTTCGAGGTGGCTGTGCGGGCATAGGAGAGCAACATCGCTTCGGCGGTCGCGGTTTCCAGCGTCGGCACGGCCTGGGTGAGGTGCAGGCCGTAGCCGTCCTCCAGCGCGACCAGGTTCCGCGCGATCGACACCGCGTCCGCGGTCAGGGCGAACTCGCCGGTGGCGGCGCCCGCTTCGAGGATGCCGGTGTAGATCCGGACCTGCTGTTCGTAGAGCGTGATGTGCCGGGCGGCGTACACGGGATCGCGGCGGGCGATCGTGCCGAGTTCGTAGAGCAGTACGCAGAGTTCGTCGTCGGGGCCGGTGGGCAGTCCGCTGCGGATCATCGCCAGCAGGCGCCCGGACGGGGTCGCCTTCGTGCCCGCGGCCAGTTCCCGCGCCGAACAGAACCGCGCCACCGCCTCCCGCTGCACCTCTTGGAGCAAGTCGGCGAGGGTGGGGAAGTAGTACAGGACCGAACCCGACGACAGGCCCGCGCCCTCGGCGACGTCCCTCAGCCGCAGGTTCAGCACGCCGCGTTCGAGGACGGCCCGTCTGGCCACCTCGATCAGTTCGGCACGTCGCTCCGTCGCCTTGCTCGGTCTCGCCATGCGTTCATTCTTCGAATCTTGTTCGAAAAACGCAAGTGTCGAGTGCGATCGGCTCTTGACGTCACACGGTGCAGGGCCTTTGATGCGTGCTCAACAGTTCTTCGAAGGAGTTTCAAGGAACCCACCTTGTAGGAGGTCGGCCGTGTCCACTCCCGCCCTGCGCCGCGGTCTGCGCACTCTCGGCACGCTGCTCATCACACTCTCCGCGATCAGCCCCGCTTCATCGGTCTTCATCATCGCGCCGGGGGTGATCTCCGGGGCCGGGACGGGCGCCTTCTACAGCTTCGTGGCCGCTGCGGTCGTCGGGGTGTTCATGGCCTTCGTCTACGCGGAACTCGCGTCGGCGTTCCCGCTGGCAGGCGGCGAGTACGCGATCGTCACCCGCACGCTCGGCAGGCTGCCGGGCTTCGCCGTACTCGGCCTGATGATCATCACGCAGGTGCTCATCGTCGCGGTGATCGCGCTCGGTGTCGGCACCTATCTCGGCGTGCTCATGCCCGGCGTGCCCGGTCCGGTGATCGCCGCTGTGACCTGTGTGGTCGCGGCCGTCGTCGGGGTGTTCGATATCAAGCTGAACGCCTGGGTCACCGGGATCTTCCTGGCGATCGAGATCCTCGCGCTGATCGTGGTCAGCGCGCTCGGGCTGTTCAACCCGGCGCGGTCGTTCAGCGAGCTGCTCGCGCATCCGGTCGCCTCCGACGGGAGCCCGGCGACGGTCGGCGCCATCGCGATCGCCACCTCGGTCGCGATCTTCGCCTACAACGGCTACGGCTCGGCGGTGTACTTCGGCGAGGAGACGCAGGACGCCTCGCGCGGGATCGCCCGCGCGATCCTGCTGGCGCTCGGCATCACGGTGCTCGCGGAACTGATCCCGGTGACCGCCGTCCTGCTCGGCGCGCCGGATCTGAACGCGCTGTTCGCCTCGGAGAACATGCTGTCCTACTTCATCGATTCGCGCGGTGGCGGCACGCTCAACACGGTGCTCGGCCTTGCCGTCGCGCTCGCGATCATCAACGCGGTGCTGGCGATCGTGCTGATCAGCTCGCGGATGTTGTTCAGCAGCGGCCGCGACCGGGCGTGGCCGTCGCCGGTCAACCGGGCGCTGGCCGCGGTGCACCCGAAGTTCGGGACGCCGTGGGTGGCCACCGTCGGCACCGGACTGGTCGCCGCGCTGCTCTGCTTCGTCGACCCGAAACTGCTGCTGGTGGTGACGAGTACGTCGATCGTGGCGGTTTACGCGGCGCTCTGCCTCGGCGCGATCGTCGGAAGGCGCACCGGAGCCACCGCGCACGCCAAGTACCGGATGCCGTGGTTCCCGGTCGCGCCGGTGCTGGCGCTGGCCGTGCTGGTGTTCGTCGTCTACCAGAACCTGCTCGACCCGGCGGTGGGGCGGCCGAGCCTGATCGTCACCGCCTGCGTCGCCCTGCTTTCGATCGCGTACTACGTCCTGGTGCTGCGGCGGAAGGGCGGCTGGAAGCTGGCCGAAGTCACCGAAGAGAAGGCTGAGGAGCCTGCTTGATCAGGTGTACTCCGCGATCTCCACGCCGTACGTGCCCGGTTCGAGCGCCTCGAAGATGTGCGGGATGTCGCCGGGGTAGCAGATGTAGTCGCCGGGCAGCAGTTCGACCGGATCGTCCTGCGGCCCGACCCTTGCCCGCCCGGCGCTGAGGATCATGTGCTCGACGATGCCGCTCATATGCGGATCCGAAAGCCGTGGCTTCCCTGGCTCGGCGCGAATCAGGTAGACGTCGCGCCGGGCTCCGGGTGGGCAGGAGCTGAGCAGCGTGCACGCGTAGTCGGCGTGTTCGGCGAACACCGTCGGCCCGCTGCCCGAGCGGATGACCTGCACGCGGGGGCGTTCGGGCTCGACCACCCGGGAGAACGGGACGTCGAGCGCGACGCACAACGCCCAGATCGTCTCGACGCTCGGGTTCCCTGCCCCGGACTCCAGCTGGGAGAGCGTGGACTTGGCGATGCCGGCGCGTTTGGCGACCTCGGTGAGGGACAGCCCGGTGCGGGCGCGCTCCCGGCGCAGGGACGTGGCGATGACGTCCAGTGGGGCGCCGTCGGAAGCGGTCGGGGACATGCGTTCGCTCCATCGGTCGTTGCGTTCGCCTTGACGAACACGGCTGCGTTCGTTCATTGTATGACGCTATGCGTTCGATATGGCGAACAACCACTCGTGTCCTGGGGCGCGATCTTCTCCGTGACATCGGGCTGGTCTGCCTCGCCGACACCATTGTCGGCATCTCCTACGGTGCGATCGCGGTAGGCTCCGGCTTCCCGATCTGGGCGCCGATGCTGCTTTCGGTGCTGGTCTTCGCGGGCGCCTCACAGTTCATGTTCGTCGGCATCATCGCCGCCGGCGGCAGCCCGGTGGCGGCCGTCGCGGCGGGTCTGCTCGCCAACGCGCGGCATCTGCCGTTCGGCTTCGCGATCGGCGACGTCCTCGGCAAGCGGTGGTCGTCGAGGATCGTCGGCAGCCACCTGATGATCGACGAATCGGTCGCGTTCGCACTGGCCCAGCGCGACGAAGAGCGGCGCCGGGCGGCGTACTGGGTATGCGGGATCGGGCTGTTCGTGTGCTGGAACGTCGGTGTCCTCGCCGGGGCGTTCGCCGGGACGGCGATCAGCGACACCGACGCCTTCGGCCTCGACGCGGCCTTCCCGGCGGTCCTGCTCGCGCTGGTCCTGCCGTCGTTGCGCGACCGTGCCACCCGGCTGCCGGTGTTCCTCGGCGTGGCCGTCGCGCTGGCCACGACGCCGTTCCTGCCCGCCGGGCTGCCGGTGCTGCTCGCGCTGGTCGGCGTGCTGGCCGGAGTGGCCGCGAAGGAGCCCGCCGAACGCGAACCCGAGGGAGTGCACTGATGGACCCGCTGGACCTGATCATCGCCGGCGGCGTGCTCGCCGCCGGGACTTTCGCCTTTCGGTTCGCCGGGCCGGTGCTGAAGGCACGGTTCACCGTGTCGCCCAAGGCCGAGAAACTGATGGCGCGTTCGGCCGTCGTACTGCTGGCCGCGCTGGTCGCGGTCGCCGCGCTCACCGAAGGGCACGAGTTCGCCGGATACGCCCGGCCCGCCGGGGTCTTGGTCGGCGGCGTGCTCGCCTGGCGCAAGGCACCGTTCGCGCTGGTCGTCGTGGCGGCCGCCGCGACCGCCGCCCTGCTGCGGCTGGCCGGGGTCCCCTGACCTGGCCGTTCCCCGGGACGCCTAAGCTAGGGGGAACGTCTTTCGGGAGGTCGGGTGGCGATCGCGACGGGGGCACGGCCGGTGGTCGGCGTGCTCGCACTGCAGGGTGACGTGCGTGAGCACGCCGCGATGGTGGAACGCGCCGGTGCCCGTGCGCTGCCGGTCCGCCGCGCGACCGAACTGTCCGAAGTGGACGGTCTGGTGCTGCCGGGCGGCGAATCGACCACCATGTCGAGGCTGCTGGAGACCTTCGAACTGCTGGAGCCGCTGCGCGAGCGCATCGCGGACGGCATGCCGGCGTTCGGCTCCTGTGCCGGAATGATCCTGCTCGCCCGCGAGGCCCTCGACGGACGGCCTGACCAGCGGCAACTCGGCGGACTCGACGTCGTCGTCCGGCGTAACGCGTTCGGGCGGCAGGTGGACTCCTTCGAAGCCGACCTCGACTTCACCGGGGTCGAAGGCGGACCGGTGCACGCTGTGTTCATCCGCGCCCCGTGGGTCGAAAAGGCGGGCGACGGAGTCGAGGTACTCGCCAGTGTCCCCGAAATGCCGGGCTCGGACGACGCGGCCGCTAGGATCGTCGCGGTCCGGCAGGGGGCGGTACTCGCCACGTCGTTCCACCCCGAACTCACCGGGGACGAACGCGTGCACAGGCTGTTCGTCGACCTCGTGCGGCAGGCTTAGGCAAACTGACACTGTGCTCAGCGGCGGGCACAGGAGTAGATGGAGGAGAGATGAGCGGCCACTCCAAGTGGGCCACCACGAAGCACAAGAAGGCCAACCTGGACGCGAAGCGCGGCAAGCTCTTCGCCCGGTTGATCAAGAACATCGAGGTGGCTGGACGGACCGGCGGTGGCGACCCGGATGGCAACCCGACGCTCTACGACGCCATCCAGAAGGCCAAGAAGAACTCGGTGCCGCAGGACAACATCGAGCGCGCGCGCAAGCGTGGTGCCGGTGAAGAAGCGGGCGGCGCCGACTGGCAGACCATCACCTACGAAGGCTACGGCCCGAACGGTGTGGCCGTGCTGATCGAATGCCTCACCGACAACAAGAACCGCGCCGCCATGGAGGTCCGGACCGCGCTCACCCGGAACAACGGCTCGCTCGCCGACCCGGGTTCGGTCTCCTACATGTTCAACCGCAAGGGTGTCGTGATCATGCCCAAGGGTGAGGCTTCCGAGGACGACGTCCTCATGGCCGTACTCGACGCGGGCGCGGAAGAGGTGAACGACCTCGACGAGAATTTCGAGATCGTCGCCGAGGCCACCGACCTCGTCCCGGTCCGGAAAGCCTTGCAGGAAGCCGGTTTCGAGTACGAGTCCGCGGATCTCACGTTCCTGCCGTCGGTCAGCGTCCCGCTGGACGTCGAAGGCGCGAAGAAGGTCTTCAAGCTCATCGACGCGCTCGAGGATTGCGACGACGTGCAGAACGTCTACGCGAACTTCGACGTCTCCGATGAGGTCATGGCCGAGGTCGGCTGATCGTTTTTCCAGTCGTACCGCGGAAAAGCGGTCCCGGGACTAGGTGCGAGCGCTCGCGTGGGGCAGAATGTCGCGCGTGACGACCTCTGAAGCCGATGCCCTCACCGCCGAAGAAGCCGAACTCCTCCAGTGGATCGAGTCGCAGGCGAAGGCGAGAGGGAACGCGGTCATCGCGGTCGAGGGCGACGAGGAGGAAGCTGCCTTCTGCTTCACCGCGTGCGCCTGGGCGTTGCACAACGTCGCGGAAGCGGTCGTGATCGGACTGCCCGAGCACATGGGGCCTGTCCTGCTCGACGCCTACGTCGACCGTGCGGCCGCCGGTGAGATCTTCGAGGTCGGCAGGCGCTACGACGATTTCTTCGAGGGCGCGCCGGTGGTCTTCGAACGGGTCGCGAAGGGGCACTATCCCGAGTACTTCGGGAGCGCGTTCCTGATCTACCCGGACGGGGATTTCCCGGCGCTGCAAATGATCGTCGCCACGCCGGACGGGCACTTCCCGTGGCATCCGGACGCGCCCGAGGGCTTCGCGCGGTACCAGCCGGTGCTGACCGAATCCGGTGACCCGGAGAGCTGGACGCCGGGCGTCGACGGTCCCTGAGGTTCTGCTGAGCGTGCTATGAAAGGTCCTTTCCTTGCAAATTTTGCAAGGAAAGGACCTTTCATAGCGTTTGAGTGGCTGTGAGCGCCATCGCCAGAGGCGCAATCAGGGGACTAATTGCGGCCTCAAGCAAGCCAAGGTGCCAGGTCCTCCGCCGCCTCGGGCCACTCCGCCGCCAAAGCGGCGGCGGCCCGGAACTCCACGCAGTCGTCCGTATAAGGCGGCACCACCACCGTCCCCACCAAGCTCCACTCACCGGTACTCACCGACGCCTGCCAGACCCCGGCGGGCACCGCCACCTGCGGTCGCTGACCGGCCGCGACGTCCGGCCCCAGCACCGGCCGCGAGATCCGCCCGTCCGGGAACAGCAGCAGCATCCGCACCGGCGCGCCGGCGTGGTGGGCGTAGATCTCAAGCCGGTCAAGGCGGTGCGGCGCCGACGTTTCCGGTGGCGCCAGCAGGTAGTAGATCGCCGAAGCGGTCTCGTCGCGCCAGCTCTGCGCCCAGCGGCCGCCCTCCACGGGCAGCGGCTGGAGACCCAGATGAACGGTGAACTCGTCGGGGCTCGGCATGTCCTCATCTTGCCCGGAGCGATCCCCGGGTAGCCTCAGGCTCGAACGGATGTTCGCCGGAAGTGCGGAGGAAACGCGTGCGGGTACTCGGGGTCGACCCCGGTCTGACCAGGTGCGGGCTCGGAGTGGTCGACGGCGGCACGGGCCGCACCGTCCGCGCCGTGGCCGTCGACGTCGTACGCACCCCGCCGGACGCCGATCTCGCCGTGCGCCTGCTGGGGATCTCCGACGCCGCCGAGCGGTGGATGGATCGCTACAAGCCCGACGCCATCGCGGTGGAACGCGTTTTCGCGCAGCACAACGTGCGCACCGCGATGGGCACCGCGCAGGCGGGCGGGGTCGTCGCGCTCGCCGCGGCCAAGCGGGGGCTGCCGGTCGTGTTCCACACCCCGAGTGAGGTCAAGGCCGCCGTCACGGGCTCCGGCCGCGCGGACAAGGCGCAGGTCACCGGTATGGTCATGCGGCTGCTCGGCCTCGAGGTCAAACCGCATCCGGCGGACGCCGCGGACGCGCTCGCGCTCGCCATCTGCCATCTGTGGCGCGAACCGATGCGGGTCCGGCTCGCCGAAGCCGAGGCCAGGGCCGCCGAGATCGCCAAGAACCACAAGGCCAGGCTCGCCGCCGCGGCCAGACAAGCAAAGACGCAGGGAGCGGCTCGATGATCTCCTCGGTACGCGGTGAAATCCTCTCCATCGGTCTCGACCACGTCGTGATCGAGGTCGGGGGAGTGGGCTTCGCCGTGCAGGCCACACCCGCCACTCTCGCGACGCTTCGCCGCGGCGAGGAGGCGATGCTGCACACCGCGCTCGTGGTCCGCGAGGATTCCTTGACGCTGTTCGGTTTCGCCGACGCCGACGCCCGCGAGCTGTTCGGCCTCCTGCAGACGGTCTCCGGGATCGGGCCGCGGCTCGCGCTGGCGACGCTGGCCGTCCTCGATCCCGACAAACTGCGGTCCGCGCTGGTCGAAGGCAACATCACCGTGCTCACCCAGGTGCCCGGAATCGGCCGCAAGGGCGCCGAGAGGCTCACCCTCGAACTGCGCGACAAGGTCACCGCGCTCGCCGGCCCGACCGACGGCACACCGGCGGTGGTCGCACCCGGCGCGCTGAGGGGCGAGGTCGTCGAAGCGCTCGCGGGCCTCGGCTTCCCGGCGAAACAGGCCGAACTGGCCGTCGACAAGGTGCTCGGCGAAGGCGAAGGCCACACGACGGCTTCCGTGTTGCGCGCCGCGTTGGCGGGCCTCGGGCGGAAGCGGTAGCAGAGCCACATGGACTATGAAGCCGTGACGGATTTCGACGCCGACGACGAGACGCTCTCGGCGCTGCCGCAGACCGGCGAACGCGAGGTCGAGACCACGCTGCGCCCCCGCAAACTGGACGAGTTCGTCGGCCAGCCGCGGGTGCGCGAACAGCTCGAACTCGTACTGGAAAGCGCGCGCCGCCGGGGTGTCCCGCCGGATCACGTCCTGCTCTCCGGCCCGCCGGGACTGGGCAAGACGAGTATGGCGATGATCGTCGCCGCCGAACTCAACGCCGCCATCCGGATCACCTCCGGACCGGCGCTGGAACGCGCGGGCGACCTGGCCGCGATGCTGTCCAACCTGGCGCCCGGTGACGTCCTGTTCATCGACGAGATCCACCGGATCGCCCGGCCCGCCGAGGAAATGCTGTACCTCGCGATGGAGGACTTCCGCGTCGACGTCGTCGTCGGCAAGGGGCCAGGCGCCACCAGCATCCCGTTGGAGATCGCGCCGTTCACGCTGGTCGGGGCCACGACGCGGTCCGGTTCGCTGACCGGCCCGCTGCGTGACCGGTTCGGTTTCACCGGGCAGATGGAGTTCTACAGCGACAGCGAACTGGAGCTGGTCGCCCGCCGCGCCGCCACGATCCTCGACATCGACATCGACCGGGACGGCTGCGAGGAGATCGCCCGCCGGTCCCGCGGCACGCCCCGGATCGCCAACCGGCTCCTGCGCCGGGTGCGCGACTACGCCGAGGTCCGGGCCGACGGCAAGGTCACGCGCAAGATCGCGCGTGCCGCGTTGGAGGTCTACGACGTCGACGAACTCGGCCTCGACCGGCTCGACCGCGCGGTGCTCACCGCGCTGGTCCGCTCCTTCGGCGGCGGCCCGGTCGGCGTGTCCACGCTGGCCGTCGCGGTGGGGGAAGAACCGACCACCGTCGAAGAGGTGTGTGAGCCTTACCTGGTCCGCGCCGGTATGCTCGCCCGCACTCCTCGCGGCCGGGTCGCCACAGCGGCCGCCTGGGAGCACCTCGGCCTGCCGGCCCCGGCCGGTGCCACCCGTGGCGAGCAGGGCGGACCGAGCCTGTTCGACCAGGACTGACCGGACCGTTCACGCGGCCCGAGGCCCGCGGTGACGACGGGTGGTGGTGGAGTTTCCGCTGGCACCTGGCACACTCGGAGAGAGCACACCCCGCCAAATCGGACAAAACAAGCGCACCGCGCGGCGTCCGCTCGAAATGGAGAATCATGAACCAGTTATTGCTGCCGCTGCTCCTGATGCTCGTTGTGGCGATTCCGCTCGTCATGGGCACCCGTAAGCAGAAGAAGGCGGCGGCAGCGCAGCAGGAGCTGCTCTCGAGCCTGGCTCCCGGTGACCGGGTGATGACCACCTCCGGTCTCTACGCGTCTGTCGCCGACGCTTCCGCCGACACCACGATCGACCTCGAGATCGCTCCCGGTGTCGTGACGACCTGGCTGCGTCAGGCCGTCCGCGAGAAGGTCGCGCCGGTCGTCGAGACTGACGAAGACACGATCGACGACGAGGCCGTCGTCGAGGAGCCGGTCGTCGAGTCGAAGGACGACGAGCGCGTCGAGGAGAAGTCCGGCGCGCAGATCGCTCCTCCGCTGGAGCACGGCAAGAAGTAGCGGTTGTAAGGCCATCCCCGACACCAGACTTTCGTAGGTGCGGGGCCAACGCCGGGCTCACGCAGCACCGAGTAGTGTCTCGGTGCTGCGTGCGTGTCCGTCGTCATAGTCGTGCCCGTTCACCGGGCATCGTCATCGAGGCAGGTTCGCGGTACCACCGGACTCCCGTCCGGTGTGTGAACAGCCAAGTCCATTGGGGAACACCCAGTCCGTTCGAGGAGACCGAAGCACAGTGGCCGCACCGGCCGGGCATCTCCGCCCGGGACGCTATCTCGCCTTCTTCGCCCTGATCCTGGTGGCGCTGTACGCCCTGGTGTTCTTCACCGGTAGCGGAAAGCCGACGCCGAAGCTCGGCATCGATCTGCAAGGCGGCACGAGGGTTACGCTGACCGCCCGCAATCCCGACGGCGGCGACCCTCCGCGGGAGTCCCTCGAACAGGCCCGCTCGATCATCGAGCGCCGGGTCAACGGTATCGGCGTCAGCGGCACCGAGGTCGTCCTCGACGGCAGCAACGTCGTGATCACCGTCCCCGGCGAGCAGGGCGACCAGGCCAAGGCACTTGGCAAGACCGCGAAGCTGGGCTTCCGGAAGGTCGTGACGTCGCAGCCGGTGACCCCGGTTCCGCAGCCGTCGGCCCCGCCGGCTTCGGGCACGCCGTCTTCGGCGCCGCCCACGTCATCGGGCGCCCCCGGCGTGAGCGCTCCGCCGAGCAGCCCGGCCAACGGCGGCGGTGGCGCGGTCGGCGCGCCGCAGCAGCAGCCGGACGAGAACGCGGACGAGAAGACCAAGAGGGAGATCGAGGAAGCCCGGAGCCTCCGGCAGAACCCCGATCTGCTGTCGACGGACCAGGCGAAGCAGGCCGCGGCCGCCGAGAAGGCCTTCGCGGCGCTCAACTGCGACCCCAAGGTGTCGGACCCGCTGGTCGGCAACGACCTCACCGACAAGCCACTGGTCGCCTGCGGTGACAAGAACACGATGAAGTACCTGCTGGAGCCGGAGTTCCTTCCCGGAACGCAGATCTCCGACGCCTCCTCGGCCTACGACACCCAGAACTCCCAGTGGGTCGTCAACCTGAACTTCAAGAGCGAGGGTTCCCAGATCTGGGGCGACTTCACCTCGAAGAACACCCAGAAGCAGGCGGCGTTCGTCCTCGACACGCAGGTCGTTTCCGCGCCGACCATCCAGTCCGCGATCCTCGGCGGTCAGACGCAGATCACCGGCCGGTTCAGCCAGACCGAGGCGAAGGACCTGGCGGATGTGCTGAAGTACGGTTCGCTGCCGCTGTCGTTCGAGTCCTCGGACGCGACCACGGTGTCCGCGACGCTGGGTCTCGCGTCGCTGCAGGCGGGTCTCATCGCCGGCGGTATCGGCCTGCTGGCCGTGTTCATCTACTGCATGTTCTATTACCGGCTGCTCGGCCTGCTGACGATTCTGTCGCTCGGCTTGTCGTTCGCGATCGTGTACGGGGTCCTGGTGCTGCTGGGGCGGTGGATCGGGTACACCCTCGACCTCGCCGGCGTGGCGGGCCTGATCATCGCGATCGGTATCACCGCGGACTCGTTCGTCATCTACTTCGAACGATTGAAGGACGAGATCCGCGAAGGCAGAACCTTCCGATCCGCGGTACCGCGCGGCTGGTCCCGTGCCCAGCGCACGATTCTCGCGGCGGACGCGGTCAGCTTCCTCGCCGCGGCGGTCCTCTACCTGCTGGCCGTCGGTGACGTGAAGGGCTTCGCGTTCACTCTCGGCATGTCGACGGTGCTCGACCTCGTCGTGGTCTACCTCGTGACGCATCCGCTGGTCGCGATGATCTCCCGGTCGAAGTCGAAGTTCCTGTCCAACCCCAAGAATCTCGGCCTCGGCGCCGTGCAGCAGCTGGGCTCGGAGCGCAAGGCGGCCCGTCCCGCCACCGGTCGCCCGAACGTCAAGGAGGCGTGACCGTGGTCGACGAGAAGAACACCACCGAGACCAAACGCGAGAGCGTCTTCCACCGGATGTACGTCGGCAGCGGCGTGTTCAACGTCGTCGGCGTCCGCAAGCGCTGGTACCTCTTCTTCGGCGCCCTGGTGCTGGTGTGCATCGCGTCGATGGGGGTCAAGGGCTTCAACTTCGGCATCGACTTCGAAGGCGGCACCCAGATCCAGCTGCCCGCCAACGGCAAGAGCGGGCAGATCACCGAAGAGCGGGCCAAGGAGGTCTTCGCCGCCTCGCTTGGCAAGCCCGCCGACGAGGCGCAGAAGGTCGGCAGCGGCGTCTCGTCGACCATCCAGCTCCGTTCGGACACCTTGGACGCGGCCGAGGTCGCCAAGGTGAAGCAGGCCCTGTTCCAGGAACTGGGCCCGATCGGGACCTCCGGCCAGCCCAGTGTCCAGGCGATCAGTGACAGCGCGGTGAGCGCGTCCTGGGGCGGGGAGATCTCCCGGCAGGCGCTGATCGCGCTCGGGGTCTTCCTGCTGGCGGTCACGCTGTTCCTGGCGTTGTACTTCGACCCCCGGATGGCGGCCGCGGCACTGGTCACCCTGCTGAACGACATCGTGGTGACGGCGGGTGTGTACTCGCTGATCGGTTTCGAGGTCACGCCGGCGACGGTGATCGGTCTGCTGACGATCCTCGGGTTCTCGCTGTACGACACGGTGGTGGTGTTCGACAAGGTCCGCGAAAACACGCGTGGCCTGCTCGGCCTGACCCGCCGGACCTACGGGGAAGCGGCGAACCTGGCGTTGAACCAGACGCTGATGCGTTCGTTCAACACCTCGTTGATCGCGGCGCTGCCGATTCTCGGTCTGCTCGTGATCGGCTACCTCCTGCTCGGTTCCGGCACCCTGCAGGAGCTCGCGCTGGTGCAGCTCACCGGCACCGTGGTCGGCGTGCTGTCGTCGGTCGCGCTGGCGACTCCGCTGCTGGTCGACTTCAAGATGCGTGACCCGAAGTACCGGCAGCAGGCCGATCGGGTCGCCTCGCGACGCGCGAACCAGGCCCGCAAGGCCGCCGCGGAGCGCGACGACGACTTCGATCCGGCCGACGAGGACTCGCTGGCCGCCGAACTCCGCAAGGAGAGGGCGTACGCCGCCGCGGCGAGCGTCCCCGCCCGGAACCAGAAGGCCCACAAGGGCCGCCCCTCGGGCAAGCGCAAGAGGTAATCCCGGCCGTCAAACGCTAGGAAAGGTCCTTTCATTGCAAAATTTGCAATGAAAGGACCTTTCCTAGCGTTCAGGGACCGGAAGCACGACTGGAGAGCAGGAAGTACATGGAGCTGGACAAGGCACTCGACCTGATCGCCGACGTGCCGGACTTCCCGGAACCCGGCGTGCTGTTCCGGGACCTGAGTCCGCTGTTCGCCGACGCGGCGGGCTTCAAGGCGGTCACCGACGCGCTGGCCGCCACCGTCGATCCCGACGTCGACCTGCTGGCAGGAGTCGAAGCGCGCGGGTTCCTGCTCGCCGCCGCCGTCGGCTACTCCCGCGGCCTCGGCGTGGCGTTGATCCGCAAACCCGGCAAGCTGCCCAGGGTCGCGGGCCGGGTCGATTACACGCTGGAGTACGGCACCGCGACCGTCGAACTCCCCGAAGGTGTCGTCGCGCCTGGTCAGCGTGTCGCGGTCCTCGACGACGTGCTCGCCACCGGCGGCACGGTCGCGGCCACCTGCAAACTGCTGGAAGACGCGAAAGCGCAGGTCACCGGGGTGTCGGTGGTCATGGAACTCGCCGGGCTCGGCGGTCGTTCCGTGCTTGAAGGGCGTCGTGTGGAGGCCCTCCGGGTGTGTTGAGCGGGCGTCCTCAGTGTGCCGCAAGGAGGAGCGGCTACGCTTGACGTCCGAAGGCCGCACGAAGCGCAGGAGGTGCGGGTGAGCCAAGAGCTCGATGCCGCGGTGTCCTCGAAGGACGGCACCGAGCAGAACGGTGCGACGCGACAGGGGGCCGCGCCGACACCGTCCGCGACGCGCCGTGTCCGCGCCCGTCTCGCCCGCCGGATCACCGCCCAGCGCGCCGCGCCGGTCAAACAGGTACTCGAGCCGCTCGCCGTCAGTCACCGCGAACTGCATCCGAACGCCGACCTCGCGCAGCTCCAGCGCGCCTACGACGTCGCCGAAGAGCTCCACCGGGAGCAGCGGCGCAAGTCCGGCGACCCGTACATCACCCATCCGCTCGCGGTCGCGACCATCCTCGCCGAACTCGGCATGGACACCACGACGCTGGTCGCCGCGCTGCTGCACGACACCGTCGAGGACACCGGCTATTCGCTGGAGAGCCTGAAAGCGGACTTCGGTGAGAAGGTCGGCGAGCTCGTCGACGGCGTCACCAAACTGGACAAGGTCAAGCTCGGCACGGCGGCCGAGGCCGAGACCATCCGCAAGATGGTCATCGCGATGGCGCGGGACCCGCGCGTGCTGGTCATCAAGCTGGCCGACCGGCTGCACAACATGCGCACGATGCGCTTCCTGCCGCCCGAGAAGCAGGCCCGCAAGGCGCGCGAGACCCTCGAGGTCCTCGCCCCGCTGGCGCACCGGCTCGGCATGGCGACGGTCAAATGGGAGCTGGAGGACCTGGCGTTCGCCATCCTGCAGCCGAAGAAGTACGACGAGATCGTCCGGCTGGTCGCCGATCGCGCGCCTTCGCGGGACACGTACCTGCGCTCGGTGATCACCGAGCTGACCGGCAACCTCGAAGGCTCGCGGATCACCGCCAAGGTCGAGGGCAGGCCGAAGCACTACTACTCGATCCACCAGAAGATGATCGTCCGCGGCCGCGACCTGGACGACATCCACGACCTGGTGGGCGTGCGGATCCTGGTCGAGGACGTCCGTGACTGCTACGCCGCGATGGGTGTCGTCCACGCGCTGTGGCAGCCGGTCCCCGGCCGGTTCAAGGACTACATCGCGCAGCCGCGGTTCGGCGTCTACCAGTCGTTGCACACCACGGTGATCGGCCCGGACGGCAAACCGCTGGAAGTCCAGATCCGCACCTACGAGATGCACCGCACCGCCGAGTACGGCATCGCCGCGCACTGGCGGTACAAGGAGACCAAGGGCACCCACAACGGGAACGCCGTGGACGTCGACGAGATGGCCTGGATGCGCCAGCTCCTCGACTGGCAGCGTGAGGCCGCGGACCCAGGCGACTTCCTGGAGTCGCTCCGCTACGAGCTCGCCTCGCGCGAGATCTTCGTGTTCACGCCCAAGGGTGACGTGATCACGCTGCCGGTCGATTCGACGCCGGTCGACTTCGCCTACGCCGTGCACACCGAGGTCGGGCACCGCTGTATCGGCGCCCGCGTCAACGGCAGGCTCGTCGCGCTCGAGCGCAAGCTGGAGAACGGCGAGGTCATCGAGATCTTCACCTCGAAGGCCGAGACGGCGGGGCCGAGCCGCGACTGGCTGCAGTTCGCCGGTTCGCCCAAGGCCCGCGCGAAGATCCGCCAGTGGTTCGCCAAGGAACGCCGCGACGAGGCGATCGAAGGCGGCAAGGAGGCCATCACCAAGGAGGTCCGCAAGGTCGGCCTCCCGATCCAGCGGCTGGTCTCCGCCGAGTCGATGGGCGCGGTCGCCACCGAACTCCGGCACCCCGACATCAGTTCGCTGTACGCCGCCGTCGGCGAGGGCCACACCAGCGCGAAGCACGTCGTGCAACGCCTGGTCGCGCTCATCGGCGGGGTCGACGAGGCGGAGGAGGAGCTCGCCGAGCGCGCGACCCCGTCCACCGTCACCCGCCGCCGCGGCTCGAACGACGTCGGTGTCGTGGTGAAGGGCGCCAGCGACGTCTGGGCCAAACTCGCCCGTTGCTGCACGCCGGTGCCTGGCGACGAGATCCTCGGTTTCGTCACGCGAGGCGGCGGTGTCAGCGTCCACCGGACCGACTGCACCAACGCCGACGACCTGACAGCGCAGCCCGAACGGCTGGTCGAGGTCGAGTGGGCGCCGTCGGCCTCGTCGGTGTTCCTCGTCGCGATCCAGGTCGAGGCGCTGGACCGGCACCGTCTGCTCTCGGACGTCACCAAGGTGCTCGCGGACGAGAAGGTCAACATCCTGTCCGCGTCGGTGACGACGTCTCGCGACAGGGTCGCGGTCAGCCGGTTCTCCTTCGAGATGGGCGACCCGAAGCACCTCGGCCACGTGCTGAAGGTGGTCCGGGGCGTCGAGGGCGTTTACGACGTGTATCGGGTCACTTCGGCTTCGTGACCACCAGTGGGCCCCAGTTAGGGTTCATGGCATGACTGACGGGTTCGAGTTCACTCGCGACGGCGAGGTCGCGCGGCTGACGTTCACCAGGCCGGAGAAGATGAACGCGATCACCTACGGGATGTGGTCGGCGATCCCGGACGTGGTGGCGCGGGTGGAGGCGGACCCGGCGATCAAGGTCCTCGTGCTGACCGGCGCGGGTGCGCATTTCTCGGCGGGCGCGGACATCAGCGAGTTCCGTGACCTGCGGTCCACCGCCGAGGCGGCCGAGACCTACGACAAGGCCGTCGACGGTGCCGTGGCGGCGCTGACCGCGTCGCGGAAGCCGACGGTGGCGATGATCCAGGGGAACTGCATCGGCGGCGGTTGTCAGCTCTCGGTCGCCTGCGACTTCCGTTTCGCCGCCGAGGGTGCACGTTTCGGCATCACGCCGGCGAAGCTCGGGATCGTCTACCACTTCGACTCGACACGGCAGCTGGTCTCGTTGGTCGGCCCCGCGAACGCGAAGTACTTCCTGCTTTCGGGCGAACTCGTCGACGCGCGGCGGGCACGGGAGATCGGGCTGCTCAACGACGTCTTCCCCGCCGGCGAGCTGGAGGTCTTGACGGCGAAGTTCGTCGAGACGCTGGCTTCGCGCTCTCAGGCGTCGGTGCGCGGGATGAACCGCATCATCGAGAAGATCGTTGCCGGGCAACAGGAATCCGACGCCGAAGTGGACGAGATCCGGCTCGGTGCCCTGCACGGCGAGGACTACGCCGAGGGTGTGGCCGCGTTCCTGGCGCGGAGGCCGCCGAGGTTCACCTACCGCTGAGGCCCGTTGGTCGTACTGCGTAGCCGGCCGGTCACCGCTCGACGAATGAGCGTCCGTTCGGCGGGAACCTGGCGAGGCAAACGGCATAATCACGGATTCCGATGGAGTAGTTCTCGTCGCCGTGCCGCTTTGCTTTCACTCGGCGTGCTCGATTGAATTCGGGCCGTTCGGAGGCGGTGTCCGCTGTTGACGAGGTGAATTCGGGCCGTTATTCTCGCCGAGATGGGAAAACTGGGGAAGTAAAGCGGTCGGCGTGCCTCGGCACGTCTCTGCGGGGAAACGTTATTTCTTTTCTGTCCATGGTCGAAGTTTCAGCTTCCAACGGTCGTTTTTAAAGTGCGACCGTGTCTTTTGTGTCTTGAGCTGCCCTCTCTCGGGTGGAAAAGTCCCCTTCGGTCCTGGAGCGCTCATCAGCGTCAACCGCACTGATTCACGTAGCGCCCGACCGGCTCCGGAAAACGATCAGGGGATTCGATGTTCGTTCGTCGCGGCCGGAAAACCGGTACTGGGGATGCCGCGCTTTTGGCGTTTCTCGTGGCGTATTCGGTGTCGTCGTTCGGGACCTTTCTCAATCTGATCGCGCTGGCCTTGTTCACGCTGGAAGTGACCGGTGGGCCGCTCGGCCTCGGCGCGGTGATGGCGGTACGCATCGGCGCCGGTTTCCTGTTCGGTGTGCCGGCGGGACGGCTCGCCACGCGGTATGAGCGACGGCGGCTGATGGTCGTCGCGGATCTCGCGCAGGCGGCGGCGATGATCGTGCTCGGCGTCGCCGGGCAGGCGGTCGGGCTGGGTGGGCTGCTCGTGGCCGCCGCCGTACTGGGTGCGGGCAACACGGTGTTCTCGGTGTCGCTGCGGACGAGTGTGCCCTCGATGGTGGGACAGGACCGGCGGGTACGGACGAACGGGCGGCTGGTCGCGGGGCGATCGCTGGGGACGGTGCTGGGCTACGCGGCGGCACCTGTCGTGGTGATGGCGGGCGGATTCGAGGCCGCGTTCCTGATCAACGCCGCGTCGTTCCTGGTGTCCGCGGCGGTGTTGTGGCTGCTTCCCTTGAACACCAACGGTTCCGACCGAGAGAAAGCGGCCGTGCCGACCGGCGGTCCGCGGGTGCGGGTGACGGCCGGACTGTCGTCGGTAGTCCTCGGCCTGGTGCTCATCCGAGGCTCCGACGCGTTCGGTTCCGCGTCGCACAACGTTGCCTTGCCGGTACACGCGGGCGCGGAGTGGCCGGGCGCGCCGTACGCCTTCATGAGCTGGTTCTGGACGGCTTGGGCCGTCGGCACCATCGCGGTGCAGTGGGTCGTCCGCCGGACGGACCACGGCAGGGTGGCGTGGCTCGGCGAACGCGCGTTCGCCGCCGGCACCGTGCTGATGTCGGCGGCGTTCGTGGTCGCGTTCACCGGCCTGCCGATCCCGGTCCTGGTGGTGGTCCTGTTCGTCGCGGGCCTCGCCGACGGGCTCACCGAGGTCGCGTATCTGAGCAGATTGCAGGCCGCGCCGGAAGCGGAACGCGCGCGGTTGTTCGGTCTGTCGGCCAGCGCGGAGACGGCCGGGTTCGCCACCGGGATGGCCACCTGCGGCCTGTTGCTCGAGGTCGCGCCTCCGCCGGTCGTCGTCGCGGCCTACCACGCCCTCCCGGTCCTCGTGGTCGGGATCGTCCTGCTGCGCCTTCGGAGCCGCCGGCCGGGGGCCGTCGGCGTGGTGCCCAGTGTCGCGAAAGCAGCGAAGAAAGGATCGTGATGGGGGAAGCGTTGGTTCACGGGGGACCGCTCGAACTGGGGGCGGGCGAGCGAGTGGATCTCGCCCAAGCGCTGCGGAACGCCGCGGTCGGCGCGCCCGATCGAGCGGTGGTGACGCTGGACGCGGCGGGAAAGCCGGATCGCTGTCCCTACCCGGAACTCCTGGCCAAGGCGAGCGCGGTGCAGGCCCGGCTGCGGGACCTCGGAGCAGGCCCCGGCGATCCGATCGTCCTGTCCGGTCTGCCGCTCGCCGAGTTCTTCCCGGCCTTCTGGGGATGTGTACTCGGTGGTGCGCTGCCGGTGCCGATGGCGGGCGCGGCGGAGGACGACGCGTCACGGCGGCGGCTGAAGTATGTGGCCGAGCTGCTGGGTGATCCCCTGGTGCTCGTCGACGGCACGGCGCCGGGCTTGTCCGGTTTGCGGCTCGCGCGGGTGTCGACGGAGCCGATGAACGCGCTGCCCGAACTCGGCCTTCACTCACCGGCGCCGGACGATCCGGCCCTGGTGATGCTGTCCTCCGGCAGTACCGGCGCCGCGAAGGCGATCCCGCTGACGCATCACGGCCTGATGGAGTTCGCTGCCGGGTCCCGCGAGGCGCTCGGCCTGCGGCCGGAGGACACCACGCTGAACTGGCTTCCGGTGGACCACAGCGGCGCCTTGCTCCTGTACCACGTGCTCGAGGTCTACGCCGGTGTGACGAACGTGCACGTGCCGACCGAGCTGGTACTGGGCAGGCCGAGCCGCTGGCTGGATCTGCTCGCCGAGTACCGGGTCGCGCACAGCTGGTCGCCGACGTTCGGGTTCGCGCAAGTGGCCGCCGAGTTGGCCGAGGACACCCGAGACCGGGATCTGTCGTCGGTCCGCACCCTGGTTTGCGGCGGCGAGCAGATCCAGCTGCCGGTGATGTCGCGCTTTCTCGACCGGACCGCCCGGTTCGGCATCGAGGAGAGCCGGATCCGGCCGGTGTGGGGGATGACGGAGACGGTCACCGCGATCACCTTCGGCAGTCTCGGTACGCCGGACAGCGTGCACCGGGTGCTGAAGTCGAGCCTCGACGGCGAACTGCGCGAAGCCCCCGAATCCGCGGAGGAGCACGAGTGCAGCACGTTCGTGGCGGTCGGTTCCCCCGCGCCCGGGGCGAGCGTGCGGGTGGTGGACGACCGCGGCGAACTGCTGCGCGAGCGTGAGATCGGCAGGCTGCAGGTGCGCTCCGCCCGCGTCACCCGCGGATACCTGCACGCCGAGGAGGCGAACCGCACCGCGTTCCCCGCGCCGGGGTGGCTGGACACCGGTGACCTCGCGTTCCTGGCGAACGGTCAGGTGGTGCTCACCGGCCGGGCCAAGGATCTGATCATCCTCAATGGACAGAACCACTTCTGCCACGAGATCGAGGAAGTCGTGTGTGCGGCGGGCGGTGCCCAGGCCGGCGAGGTGGCCGCGGTCGGCCTGCCCAACGCCGAGTCCGGTACCGAGGACCTGGTCATCCTGATGGCGGCGCGCGCGGCCGGATTCGACGCGGTCGCGAAGGCGGTGCGGGAGGCGGTGTTCGGCCGATTGCGGCTGACCGTGGCGAAAGTCGTCCCGGTCGCACCCGACGAATTCCCGCGGACCGGCGGTGGCAAGGTCCAGCGCGCCGAACTGCGGCGACGGCTGCTCGCCGGGGAACTCGGACGGGCGGGAACCGTCGACGTCCGCGCCACCGTCCTCGCGGCGGTCCGGGAGGTGCTCGGCCAGGACGTCGATCCGCGCACGCCGTTCTACGAGGCGGGGATGACCTCGGTGACCGTGGTCAGGCTGACCACGACGCTGACCACGCTGCTCGGCCGGGAGGTGCGGCCGACCCTGGCGTTCGAGTACCCGACCCCCGCCCTGCTCGCCGACCACCTGTCGGGAGAGGGCCGGGTGAAGGAGCCCTCCGTGGTGGCCACCCCGGCGCACGACGACCGGATCGCGATCATCGGTGTCGCCGTGCGGGTGCCCGGTGCGACGGACCTCGACGGATTCTGGGCCGACCTGCGCGACGGCGTCTCCCGGGTGCGGACCTTCGACGGCGGGGGACCGGGGGTGGTCCCGGTCGCCGGCGCGCTCGACGACGTCGACTCGTTCGACGCGGACTTCTTCGGGATGAGCCCACACGAGGCGGCACTGACCGCGCCCGCGCACCGCCTGTTCCTGGAGTGCTGTCACGAGGCGCTCGAATCGGGCGGCTACGCGGCGGCGGACGCGGGGACCAGGATCGGCGTGTTCGCCGGGACGGGCATGCAGCTTTACGGCCACCAACGGCACGTCGCTCAAGACGCGCGTCCACCTGCCCCGGACGAGCTGACCGCGATGCAGACGGCGATGGGCACGGAGCCCGATTTCCTGGCGGGCCGAGTAGCGCACCGGTTGGGGCTCTCGGGGCCCGCGGTCGGGGTGCAGACGGCGTGTTCGACCGGGCTGGTCGCGCTGCACCTCGCCGGGCAGGCACTGCTCACCGGGGACGCCGACCTGGCCTTGGCCGGGGCGGCGGCCGTCCATCTCCCGCAGGATTCGGGCTACCGGCCGTACCCGGGCGGGATTCTTTCGCCGACCGGCGCCTGCCGGGCGTTCGACGCCGGCGCGGACGGCACGGTCGGCGGCAACGGGGTGATCGCGGTCCTGCTGAAACGGCTCGACCGGGCGATCGCCGACCGTGACACCGTGCACGCGGTGATCCTGGGTTCGGCGGTGAACAACGACGCGGGCCGCACCGCGGGATTCGCGACGCCGAGTGTGTCCGGGCAGGCCGACGTCGTCCGGCTGGCACTGGCACGCGCCAGGGTGGCGGCGTCGTCCGTCACCTACGTCGAGGCGCACGGCACCGGTACCGCGCTGGGTGACCCGGTCGAGTTCGAGGCGCTCAGCCAGGCCTACGCGGAGGACGGTCACACCGGGTTCTGCGCGCTGGGCTCCGTCAAGCCCGGCATCGGCCATCTGGACACCTGCGCCGGTCTCGCAGGCTTGGTCAAGACGGTGCTGATGCTGAAGCACGGAGAACTGGTGCCGACCCTGAACCTGAACCGGCCCAACCCGGAACTCCGGCTGGCAGGCAGCCCGTTCGTGCTGGCGACGGAGCACACGCCGTGGATCACCGACGGACCGCGGCGGGCCGGGGTCAGCGCGCTGGGCGTCGGCGGCACGAACGTCCACGTGATCCTGGAACAGGCCCCGGTGCCCCCGCCGGCACCGGCGGCGCGGGGACCGGTGCTGCTGCCCGTGTCGGCCGCCGACGCCGAGGGACTGTCCACGCTCACCGGCGCCCTCCGAGATCATCTGCGCGCGCACCCGGATCTGCGGGCGCCGGACGTGGCGGCCAGCATGGCGCTCGGCAGACCGCATCGGTCGCACCGGCTCGCCGTGGTCGGGGGTGACACCGCCGAACTGGCGGCCGAGCTCGGCACGATCGGCGAGGGATCCGTTGTCCCGCAACAATTCGGCACGCTCGCGTTCGCCTTTTCCGGACAGGGCTCGGCGTATCGGGGGATGGCTGCGCGGCTTGGGGACGCGTTCCCCGTCTTCCGCGAAGCGCTGGACGAGATGCTGGGCCTTGCCGAGGAGGCCGGGATCACCGGTGTGTCCGAGGCCCTGCTCGGCACGCCGGATCCGGCCGCCGTACTGTCCACTATGGAGGGACAGCCCGCGTTGTTCTGCCATCAGGTCGCGCTGGCGCGACTTTGGCGGTCGTGGGGCGTCCAGCCGGATTTCGTGGTCGGGCACAGTTTGGGGGAGTACGCGGCGCTCGCCGTGGCCGGCGGGATCGACGTGGCCGACGGGCTGCGGCTGACCTGCTTGCGCGGCAGGCTGATGCAGGGGACCGAGGCCGGCGGCATGATCGCGGTCCGCGTCTCACCGGAGCGGGGCGGGCGGCTCGCCGTCGCGACCGGGACCGAGGTCGCGGTGGTCAACGGCGACCAGTCCTGCGTGCTGTCCGGGCCGTCGGCGGCGATCGCGGCCGCGGAGACCCTGCTCGACCGGGAAAATCTCTCCTGGCAAAGGCTTCCGGTGGACCGGGCTTTCCATTCGGTGCTGCTCGAACCCGTTCTCGACGAATTCGAACGCGCGGCCGAAGCGGTGCGGTTCGGCCCGTTGCGGATGCCGTTCGCGAGCAACCTGGGCGGGGTGATCCCGGCCGGTGCCTCGGTCGACGCGCGCTACCTGCGGAGGCAGATCCGTGAGACGGCACGGTTCGACGAGTCGCTGCGAGCGCTCGAACGCGCGGAGTGCGGGGCCTACCTGGAGATCGGCCCGCGTGAGGTGCTCGGCTCGATGGGACGCGCCGCCCTCCCGCACCGGTACTGGCAGCCGTCCGTGGGCTCCCCACCCGACGATGAGTGCGCCGCGGTGCTGCGCGCGGCCGCCGCGCTGTACCGGCGCGGCGCGGACCTGGATTGGGCGGAGCTGGCGCCCGCCGGCCGCCGCGTCCCGTTGCCCGGGTACCCGTACCGACGGGTCCGCTTCGCGCGGCCGTCGGCTCCCACCCCGTCCGGCGCCGGGCAGGTGAGCTCGGGGGCTGTCCTCGCCGAGGTCCGTCGGCTCGCCGCCGACCGGCTCGGCACCGACGACCTGCCCGAAGACACGTCGTTCGTGGCGGGCGGTGCCGATTCGCTCGCCCTGATGGGGCTGGCCCGTGAACTGGAGCGTGCCTTCGGCGTGCGGATCGGCATCCGGGAGCTGCTCTCCGAAGCGGGTACTCCGGCGAAAGTGGCCGAGTTGATCGAGCGAAGCGGCGGAGCGCCGCCCGCCTCCGGTGAAAGCGAGCCGGAGCCCGGCCCGCCTGCCGAAGACGTGTCCCTTCACGGTTTGATGGACCGGCAGCTGAAGCTCGCCGAGACCATGATGCGCCAGATGACGGAGCTGATGCACCGGCAGCTCGACGTGGCCCGCGGGACCCCGGACACCGTGGCGACCGCGCCCAAGCCGGTCGATCAGCCGGTCCGTCCGGCGGCGATGCCCGTCGTGTCGCCCGCGGAACCGGCGACTCCCGGGGCAGGCTGCGCGTTCAGCCTCTACTTCTTCGGCGACTATCCCGATCGGGATCAGCAGGACAAGTACCGGCTGATCATGGCCGCCGCACGGTTCGCCGACGAGCACGATTTCCATGCGCTTTGGTTGCCGGAGCGGCATTTCGACTCCTTCGGCGCGCTCTTCCCGAATCCGTCGGTGCTGGCCGCCGCGCTGGCCGCCCGTACCGAGCGGATCCGGCTGCACGCCGGGTCGGTCGTGCTTCCACTGCACCATCCCGTCCGGGTCGCCGAAGAATGGTCCGTTGTGGACAACCTGTCTTCGGGCCGCGTCGGACTTTGCGTGGCGAGTGGCTGGCACACCAGGGATTTCGCGCTGGCACCGGAGAACTTCGGCAACCATCGCGACCTGATGTACGAGGGGCTGGACACCGTGCGCCGGCTCTGGGCGGGGGAGGAGGTCGCCCTCGTCGCGGGCGACGGCGCGCCCACCACGGTCCGCCTGCATCCGGCGCCCATCCAGCGACGCCCGCCGATGTTCGTCGCCGTGGTCGGAAACCCGGACAGCTACCGCCGGGCCGCCGCGGCCGATCTCGGCGTGGTCACCAATCTGATGACCCAGGACGTTTCCGCGCTGGCCGGCAACATCGCGCTCTATCGGCGCACGCGCGCGGAACACGGGCTCGATCCGGGCGCGGGACGGGTCGTGGTGCTGGTGCACACCTTCCTCGGCGCGGACCACGAACGCGCGCGGCAGCAGGCGTTCCGGCCGTTCTGCGACTACCTGCGCTCGTCGCTTTCGCTGCTCGGCCAGGTCGGGGACAGCCTGGGGCTGAACATCGACCTGGACGGCGCGACCGACGAGGACATCGAGTTCATGCTCGGCGACGCCTACGAACGTTACTGCGGATCCCGTGCCCTGATCGGCAGTCCCGAGCGATGCGCACCGGTGGTGGACGCGCTCGTGGCGGCGGGGGCCGACGAGATCGCCGCGTTCGTGGATTTCGGTGTCCCGCCGGACCAGGTGCTCGACGCGCTGCCTCTGCTCGACGGCCTGCGTCGTCGCTACCAGTCGTCCGACCTCGAGCCGTCACCCGCGCAGCGGCGCATCTGGTTCCTGGAAAGGATGTTCCCCGGCACCGGCGCCTACCACGAGCCCAAGGCGATCCGGCTGGACGGACGGCTGGACGACGTGGCGCTGCGGGAGTCGGTGTCGCGCGTGGTTGCGGCGCATCCCGCCTTGCGCACGGTCTTCCACGAGCGGGACGGCGTACCGCGGAAGTCCGTGCTGCCGTCGATGACCGTCGAGTGCCCGCTGATCGACCTGTCCGGGCGCACCGAAGCCGAAGCCCTTGCCGAGATCCGAGCCAGGTTCGCCCGGACCCGGCTCGCGCTCGACACCGGGCCGCTGGTCGCCTTCGCGCTGGTCCGGCTCGCCGAGGACCGCCATCTGTTATGTCTGGTGGCCCACCACATCGTCTTCGACTCGGCGTCGACGGCGGTGTTCCTGCGTGATCTCGCCGCGCACTACGACGCTTGGCCGGGCCTGCCCGCGACCCGGACCGGGCCGGTGCCCGAGACCGCAGTCGAGATCGGTGATCCCGGCGAGGATCTCGCGTTCTGGCGCGACGAACTGGGTGGGCTGCCCGAACTCGCGCTGCCGACCGACCGGCCGCGGCCACCGGTGCCTTCCCGGCGGGGAGCCGCACTGAGCGACGAGCTGGCGGCGGGTCTCGGCGAACCGCTGCGTGCCGTCGCGGCCGCCTGCGGCAGCACCGTGTTCATGGCGGTGCTCGGCGCGATCGGCGCCGTGCTCGGCCGATACGGCGGGCAGCAGGACTTCGCGGTCGGCACGGTCGTCAGCAGCAGGCCGGACTCCGCGAGGGCCGCGATCGGTCTCTTCCTCGACACGGTCCCGGTCCGGCTCGATCTGTCCGGCGACCCCACCTTCGCGGAGTTGACCCAGCGCGTCAGAGACCGCACCACCCGGGCGTACGAACATCGGACTGTCCCGTTCGACGAACTGGTCGGCCTGCTGAATCCCGATCGCGCCGCGAACCGCAATCCCCTGTTCGATGTGCTGATCGAATTCGAAAACGCGGTGGACGAGCCCTTCGCGCCGCCGCTGACGGCCACCGCGCTGGACATGGCCCGCGACGAGGTTCCGTTCGACCTCGCCTTCTATCTGACGGCGCACGGTGACGGGTTGCGCTGCCTGGTCGAGTACAGCACCGACCTGTTCGACGAAGCGACCATCGCCCGGGCGCTGAATCTGCTGAAACAGGTTCTGCGCCAAGCGATCGCGAAGCCGTCGGCGCGGCTTTCCGAGCTCACCACGCCGACCAGGGAAGACGTGGTGCTGCTCGACCGGTGGCAGCACGGCGCGCCGGAACGGACGGCGGGGTGTCTGCACGCCGCGGTCGAGCGGCAGGTCGCCAGTACGCCCGACGCCACGGCACTGATCAGCGACGACGGTGAGCTGAGCTACCGCGAACTGGACCTTCTCGCCGAGTCGATCGGGCGTCTGCTGGTCGGTCTCGGCGTCACCCGAGGGCAGATCGTGGCGGTCTCCCTGCCGCGTGGCCCCCAGCTGATCGCCGCGCTTTACGGCGTGCTCAAGAGCGGCGCGGCGTATCTGCCGCTGGATCCGCGGCTGCCACCGCAACGGTGCCGGTTCATGCTGCGGGACAGCGGTGCGGTGCTCGTGCTGACTACGAAGGCGGTGCTCGTCGCGCAGCCCGCGCTGGGGGAGTTCCCGGTGCGGCTCGCGGAAGAGATCGTGCCGGATCCGAAGGCGCCGGAGCTGCCCGAAGTGCGGCCGGATTGGCCCGCGTACTGCATGTACACCTCGGGATCCACCGGAACCCCGAAGGGCGTTCTCGTCTCGCATCGCGGTCCGGCCAACGTCGTCGCCTGGCAACGTGATCAGCATCCGCCGATGCGCACCCTGCAATGGACGTCGCCGAGTTTCGACATCAGCGTGCAGGAGATCTTCTCCACCTTGGCCGCCGGCAGCGCGCTGGTGCTGCTCGACGACGAGCGGCACAAGGACCGCGACGCCGTCGCCGAGGTGATCGAGCGGCACCGCGTGGAGCGGATCCTGATGCCGTTCACCCCGCTGAAGCATCTGGTCGAACCCGTCCTCACCGCGCCGTCGCTGCGCCTGATCCTGTGCTGCGGGGAGCCGCTCGTGCTCACTCCGGCACTGCGCCGCTTCCTCGCCGAGCATCCCGATTGCGCGCTGCACAACCAGTACGGTCCGACCGAGGCTTCGCTCATCGCCACGGATCACCCGGTGGATCCGCACGGCGAGCCCCGGCCGTCGATCGGCTCCCCGATCGACGGCGTGCGGCTGCTCCTGCTCGACCGGACCGGCCGCCAGGTCCCGCTCGGCGCCATCGGCGAGATCCATCTCGGCGGGGCCGGGCTCGCCGAGGGTTACCTCGGCAGACCGGAGGAAACCGCCGCGGCGTTCGTCGAAGCCAGGCCCGGTGAACGGTGGTATCGCACGGGCGACCTCGGCCGGTGGCGCGGCGACGGAACCCTGGAATTCCTCGGCAGGCTCGACGACCAGGTGAAGATCCGCGGCAACCGGGTCGAACCCGGTGAGACACAGCGGGTGCTGGCCGGGTTGGACGAGGTCGCGGACGCGGCCGTCGTCGTCCGCCGGGATCACCGTGGCGACGCGGAACTCGCCGGCTACGTCGTGTTCGCCGGCCCGTCCGCACCGGATCCGTGGGCGCGGATCACCGAAGCGCTCGCCGAAGAGCTGCCCTCGTACCTGATCCCGACCCGCTGGGTCGCGCTCGACCGGCTGCCGACGACCACCAGCGGCAAGCTGGATCGCTCCGCTCTGCCCGAGCCGATGTCGACGGCGGTGGACGGGGACGACGCTCTGCCGTCCACGGACACCGAGCGTCGCCTGCACTCGCTCTGGTGCGCCGAACTCGGCCTGAGCGAGGTGGCGGTCGATCGGTCCTTCTTCGCCGTGGGCGGGCATTCGCTCGCGGTGGTCAGACTGGCGGGCCGGATCACCGAGGAATTCGGGATACAGGTCTCGGTCACGGAGTTCTTCCGCGCGCCGACGATCCGCGCGATGGCCGCGCGGCTGGGCGGCCCGCCCGAACCCGCCGTCACCCGGACCGTGCCGTTGACGTCACTGCAACGCAGGCTCTGGAGACGTCAGGCGGAGAACCCGCGGCCGCAGGTGTACAACGTCGGGTATCGCGTGGACCTGCGGGGTGAGCTGGACCCGCCGGCGCTGCACCGCGCTCTCGACCGGCTGGTGGCCAGGCACGACGCCTTGCGCGGTCGTGTCGCGTTGTCCGGTGACGGGCCGCGGATCGACGTGCTGGCCCCGTTCACGCTCGATCTGCCGGTGGAGCATCTGGGTACCGAAGACGCGGCCGGCGACTGGTGCGGCACAGTCGTCGCGGAACCGTTCGTGCTCACCGAGGCACCGCTGCTGCGTGCCCGGCTCGGCCGGATCGCCGCCGATCGCTGGGTGCTGGTGCTCGTCCTGCACCACCTGGTCTGTGACGGCTGGTCCATGAACATCCTGTGGCACGAGCTTTCCGAGCTCTATGCCGCCGAGATCGGCGCGACGTCCACACCGCTGCCCGAACCCGAGGCACAACACTCGGACTACGCACGCTGGCAGACCGGACACGACCACGCGGCCGACGTCCGCTATTGGCGAAGCGAACTCGCGGACGCCGACCTGCGTTGGCGGCTTCCGTACGACCGGAAACCGCCTGCCCGGCCCAGCGGGAAGGGCGATCTGTATCAGGTCTACCTCGCCCCCGAACGGCTTCGCCGTATCGACGGTGTGGCCGCGGCGGCCGGCACCACCCGGTCCGTACTTCTCGCGAGCGTGTTCCTGCTGTGGGCGCGAGAGACCTGCGGTCAACAGGACCTCGTCCTCGCCGTTTCCAGCGCCCGCCGGACTCGCCGCGAACACGAGCGGACGGTCGGCATGATCGGCGAGGCCGTGCCCCTGCGAGTCCGGCTTGGGGAAACCGCCGAACTGCCCGACGTCATGGCGGCGGTGGCGGAGAAGCTGTTCGCCTCGCTCGATCACCAGGAACTTCCGCTCGACGAGACGATCGCGCTCGCCGGGCAAGGCGTCGATCGGTATCCCGCCGTGTTGTTCACCGTTGTCACGACACCGCCGTCGGAGCTGAACCTGCCTGGCTTGTCGGCCACGGTGCACGATTCGCCGGTGGCGGGCTGCGCCAGAACAGAGCTCTACGTCGTGTTCGCCGAAGACGGAGGCGGGTTGAGAATCACCTTTGAATATTCCACGGATTTGTTCGACGCGGCCACCATCGGCCGCTTCGCCCAAGACGTCCTGCGAATGCTGGAGTACTGCTCCGAATGAGTCGACCCTCCACGCACAACTGCGCCATCAGGGCGGGAAGCAGGTTATTGAGGGGTAAGGCAAAGGTGGCGCTGAAACCCATGGTCGAGATGCGTCGCGAAAGTGGCTTTCGCGACACGGCCGCCCAACGGCCGCGAGCGAATCCCCGCGACCCGACACGTTTGCGCTACCCCGCTAGATCTCGTCCCAGGGATTGCTTTCGTAGGCTTCGGTGAGGAAGCCGTGCCGGACCTGCATCGCCGTGAAGTGGCCGTAACCGAACGCGCCCGCCAGGTCTTCCGACCGGGCGGGCGCGCCGTTGAGCTCCAGCTTGACGTCAGGCGTTGACCGTGACGCCGGTGAACTTGACCTCGGTGTTGGGCGGGCCGGTGCCGTCGCCGTTGCCTGCCTGCGCGTTCGCGCCCGCCTTGGCGACCTTGTCGAGCACCTTCAGGCCTTCGTCGGAGATGCTGCCGAAGACCGAGTACTCGGCGGGCAGTTCGGCCTCGCCGTAGACCATGAAGAACTGGCTGCCGCCGGAGTTCGGCTGTTGCGTCTTCGCCATCGCGAGGATGCCGCGGCCGTACTTGATCTCCTTGAACGCCTCGTCCGGCATGGTGTAGCCCGGGCCGCCCATGCCGCTGGCCTCGGGGTCACCGCACTGCAGCATCTGCAGGCCGGTGGTGCCGAGCCGGTGGCACTTGGTGTCGTTGAAGTAGCCCTGCTGGGAAAGGCTGATGAAGCTCTGCACGGCGCACGGGGCGAGCGCCCGGTCCAACGTCAGCGGGATGTCGCCCGCGGTGCTCTTCAGCACGACGTTCATCGTGCCGTTCGAAGAGACGTCCTTGCCTTCCGGCTTGTTCACCTTCTTCGACGGCGGCTTGGCGGCGTCGTCCTTGTAATCACAGGCCACCGGGTTCGCCAGCGGCGTCGGCCGCTTCGGCATCGGAGCGCGCTCCGTGGGGATGGTGACCTCGGGGGTCGGAGGAGCCGAGCTCGGGGAAGCGTCGGAGGCGGCATCGTCACCACTGCTACTGCTGACGATCCACCACACCGCGCCCGCCACGATGGCGACGACACCGACGACCGCCACCGAGCCGACGATCTTGCGCCGCTTGGCCTGTTCGGCCCGTCGCACGATCTGTCGCTCGAGCTTGCGCTTCGCGGCTTCGCGGCGCTGCTGGTTGGTCGGCACCCGCCCTCCCGGTTTCCACTCGATGTTCACACGTCTGAGGTGGGAGGAGTCTATGGGCACAGGCTGTGAGACCCCTGTACAGGGGCCGCTACGCTTACTTGATCGTGATCAGGGCCATCCTGTCACCTGTTCGGTGGAAGAACTGAGGAGGCGTTTCGTGCTGGTTGTCGGTTTTCCGGCAGGCCCCCTCGAAGCCAACTGCTACCTGCTCGCCCCGGACGGCAGCGGTGAATGCGTGATCGTCGATCCCGGCGAGGACGTGGTCGAGCCACTCGAAGCCGCGCTTTCCGCGCACGGCCTGACTCCGGTCGCGATGCTCGCCACCCACGGCCACCCTGATCACGTCGCTTCGGCGGCCGAGGTCGGCGGGCGCCACGGGATACCTCTCTATCTGCACGAGGCGGACCGGCCACTGCTCGGTCAGGACGCCGGGGAACGGAAGGACGGGATCGTGCCACTCGTCGATGGCCCGCTCAGGCTGGCCGGACTGGAGATCACGGTGTCCCGCACACCGGGGCACACCGCCGGTTCGGTGGTCTTCGGGCTGACCTCCGCCGAGGGCGGCCGTATCGCGCTCACCGGGGACAGCCTGTTCGCCGGTTCGATCGGCCGGTCTTCCGGCGACGGCGACGAACTCATGCGGTCCCTCGGCGCCAAGGTGATGACGCTGCCCGACGACACTGTCGTCCTGCCGGGGCACGGTCCGGCCACCACGATCGGGCAGGAGCGGGCGGGCAACCCGTTCCTGGCCGGGACGGGCGCGTGATGGCGGAGCCGACCGGGACCCCGGAGACCCCCGAACGTCTCCCGTTGTTCCACGACGACCCGAAACTGCGTCGCAGGCGCGGCTGCTCCAGCATCGCCGGCGTCGTGATCTTCGCGGCCGCGTTCGGCGGGATCGCCGGACTGATCGGCGGTGAGGTCGCCGGGCTCGTGGTCGCCGGCGTGATCGCGGTGCCGCTCCTCTACGTCATGTTCTACAACCTGCGCCGCCGAGTCTGGCTCGAAGGCGAAACGCTCATCGTGCGGACCTGGGGTGTGCGGCGGATCGATCTGACCGCGGCCGAGCGCATCGACCTGGTGATCAGCGACGTGCGCGGCACCCGGACGGTCAGCCTGCTGGTCAACGCGGGCAAACGCCGCAAGGTCGCGAAGGTCGACATGGCCGTGTACTCCGGCGCGGGCGGCCGCGAGCTGGGCATCCTGCAACTGCGCAAGCTGGCGAACGCGCTGCTGAACAACACCGAAGCGAACGGCCTGGTGTTCTCGGAACTGCTGGTGGCGCAACTGAAGTCGGAGGCGCGCGGGGACGCGGCGGCGGAACGGCCGCTCTACCGGCTCGCCTCGGCGGCGCCCAGCGGGAAGTACATCCAGCGGTTCACGATGGAAGCGGTCAGCCGGTTCGTGGCGACCTTGGACTGACCGGTGGGTCAAGGTGGAAGGTCGAGTTTCCTCGGCTGAGCCGAGGCAAGGGGTCCTTCACGCGCCGCCGGCGTGTCTGGAGGGCGAACTCGCGTGATTGAAGACGTAACTCGCGTGATTGGAGACGTAACTCGCGTGACTGGAGACGGATCTCTCGCAGTGCGTGTCTTCCGGCTGGGGCCACGCGTGTTCCGGCTCCAATCACACGTGACGTGACCAGTCACGAGGCTTCGGTGCGGGTCTCCAGCTTTTCCAGCCGAGTCTTGATCTCTTCCAGCTGGTAGACGATCTCCGGCAGTTCGCCCGCGGCGAAGGTCGCCAGCCGTTCGGAGTGCTTGAGCGTCGCCCGCACGTCGTCGAGTGCGGCGGCGATCTTGGGGACCGCCTCGACGGCCTCCAGCGTCGAGACGAGCACGCGCCGCGCGACGGCGGTCAGCTGTCTCGGGACGGCGAACGCGGCGTCGAAAACGTCGAACATGGCCCCTCCGATCACGCGGCGAACCTCGGGTGCGGCCTCTTCGTACCCGACTCCGGCCCGTGATCGCGCGGTGGGCTCGCGCTTTGGGGTGGCTGTGACTACAGGGACTCTTGTGGCTCCCGCGAGGCGATCAGCGCGGCCAGCACGGTGGTGACCGGGACCGCAGCGACGATGCCGACGCTTCCGGCCAGTGTCCGCACGATCTCCTGCGCGATGTTCTCCGCGCCGAGGATCGAACCGAGTCCGACGCCGGAGAGCGAGGTGTACAGCAGCACCGGCAGCGCCGCCCCCGCGTACGCCATCACGAGGGTGTTGACCGCCGAGCCGACGTGGTCACGCCCGATCCGCAGCCCCGCGCCGTAGAGCTCACGCCAGCCGAGCGACGGGTTCGCCCGCCGGAGTTCCCACACCGCGCTCGTCTGCGTCACGGTGACGTCGTCCAGCACACCGAGCGCGCCGATCACGACGCCCGCCAGCAGCAGCCCCCGGGCGTCGATCCCGTGCCCGAGCGAGCCGATCAGCTGCGAGGTGCTGTCGTCCAGCCCGGTCAGCGACGCGGCGGCCGAGAAGATCGCCGACAGGACACCGATCAGGACCAGGCTCACCAAGGTGCCCAGCACCGCCACCGAGGTTCTCGCGGACAGCCCGTGTGTCAGATACAACGCGACGAACATGATCGCGCCCGCGCCCGCGATCGCCACCAGCAGCGGACTTTCCCCGGCGAGGATGGACGGCAGCACGAAGAGCGCCAGCACCAGGAAGCTCAGCCCGAGCGCGACCAGCGCGGCGAGCCCCTGCCAGCGGCCCAGCACGATCACCGCGAGCGCGAACAACCCGGCGAGCAGCAGCAACGGGGTACCCCGCTGGAAGTCGACGATCTGGAACGACGCGGGGTTCGCGACGTCGCCGCCGTTGTAGGACAGCACCACCTTGTCGCCGGCGGCGAACCGCGGGGTGCTCGGCTCGATCGGCAGCGTCAGCTTCAGCGACTTTCCGGTCCCGGGGCCATCGGTCATCGTCAGTTCGCTGGTGAGACACGGTTTCGCGTCCGGCGGCGGCTCGCCGACCTGGACCTGTCCCTCGGCGAGACACGGGCCGGTGATCGTCCCGGTGACCGTGGCGTTCACCGGGACTCCCTGCGGGAAGACGCTTTTCGCCGGATCCTTGCCCCACGGGTAGAGCAGGACCATGCCGGCGACGGTCGCGGCGGCGAGCGGGATCAGCAGCCACATCAGCAGCAGCCGGACCCGGCGCGACGCGGGCGCCGCCGGTCCGTGGCCGTGCGCGTGCCCGTGGCCGGCCGGTTCGGGCTTCGGTTCGGCGGCGCGGCGTCTGCCCGGTTCGGCCTGCCGCGGCCGCTGGGCCGGGGGACGGGGGCGTCGCGCGCCCTCGGGGCGCGGCGAACGGGACGTTCCGGGCGAACGATCGGACGGGGTGTCCGTAACCCGGCGAATCGGGCCGGTGTCGTCGTCGGAGAGGTCGCGGCGGTTCACCCGCATATCCTCCACAGTGCGCGCCGCGTGCCGCACACGGCCTAGCCGAACGCCTGCCGAAGGTGGACACGGCGATAGGCCGACGGCGGGGTGTCGAAGTGATCGAGGAACGCCTGGCGAAGTGTCTCGGTGGAGCCGAACCCGCATCGCCTCGCGATCGAGGTCAGCGGAAGTTCGGTGCCGCACAACAGTTTCGCCGCGTTTTCGGTCCTCGCCGCCCGTACGTACCTGCTGGGCGTGGTGCTGAGGTGCGCGTCGAACAACCTGGTCAGCTGCCGCGTGCTGATCCCCGCCCGTTCGGCGAGGACGGTGGTGCCGAGATCGCCCGCGAGGTGCTCGGCGACGTACGCGGTGATGTCGCGGACCAGCCGGTTTTCGGGCGGGGGGCCGGACAGGAACATGCTCACCTGCGCCTGGTTGCCCGGCCGTTGCAGGTAGGTCACCAGCATGCGGGCGACCTCCCTGGCGACGCTCGGGCCGTGGTCCTCCTCGACGAACGCGAGCGTGAGGTCGATCCCGCTGGTCACCCCGGCCGCCGTGTAGACGTTGCCGTCGCGCACGTACAGCGGCACCGGATCGACGTTCACCTGCGGGTAGCTCATCGCCAGCCGGTTCGCGAACCGCCAGTGGGTGGTGGCGCGGCGTCCGTTGAGCAGCCCGCACGCGGCGAGCACGGTCGCGCCGGTGCACACCGAGGCGACGCGGCGGGTGTCCTGCGCGAGCCTGCGGATGTGGGAGACCATCCTCGGATCCGCGGCGGCGGTCTCGTGCCCGGTGCCGCCCGCGACGATCAGCGTGTCCAGTTCGCCGGTCACCTGGTCGAGCCGGTGCTGTGCCTGCAGCGTCAGCCCGGACTCGCAGCGGATGCCGCGGCCGTCGACGCTGGCGAGCATGATCTCGTATCCCGGTTTGTCCCCGAGTTTGGTCGCGGCGTCCAGAACATCCGCCGGACCGGCGATGTCGAGCATCTCCGCATTGCTGTAGCCGACAATCAACACTCGTCTGGGTGAACCCGGCATGATCGAACGCTAGCAGTAACGCCCGGCCGCCGGACGTTGTTCGCAGGAATCCGGACATCGGGCCCACCGCGGCTCCGCGTCTGCGCCACGTTTGTCCCATGACAGACGACAAGAAGACGATCGCGTTCGTGGTGTATCCGGGGATGACCCCGCTCGACCTGGTCGGGCCGCTGACCGTGCTGGACGGGATGGCGAGCACGGTGCAGGAGTACCGGACGGTCGTGGTCGGTGAGACGAAGGAGCCGGTCACCACCGACAACCCGCTGAAGCTCGTGGCGACCCACACCTACGACGAGGTCCCGTCGCCGTACGCGCTGCTCGTTCCCGGCGGCGCCGCTCCGACGCTGAAGGCACTCGCCGACGAGAAACTGATCGGCTACCTGCGGAAAGCCGGGGCGAACGCGGAACTCGTGACCTCGGTGTGCACGGGATCGCTGCTGCTGGGACAGGCCGGACTGCTGGCGGGCCGTCGCGCCGCGACGCACTGGATGTTCCGTGAACTGCTGGGCGCGTTCGGGGCGGAACCGGTCGCCGAACGCTGGGTCGAGGACGGGAACGTGATCACCGCCGCCGGGGTGTCGGCGGGGATCGACCTCGCGCTGCACCTGGTCGAGCGGCTGGTCGGGGCCGAGATCGCGCGGACGATCCAGTTCGTCATCGAATACGACCCGGAGCCGCCGCAGGGTCCGCTCGACTGGTCGAAGCGGCCGTACGGGGACCTCAAGCCGCTGCTGGAGCACACGGTGAACGAGGCACTCGCGGGCGAACCCGCCCTGCGAGACCGGTTGCTGGCGCACACAGGGAAGTAAGGGGGCGGCCATCCGGGTGAGAAATCGCCGATACGGGCATAGCACCGGGTTACATTCTGGTCATCCGTACAGGTGATAGGTGGCTCGTGAAGTTCCAGGTGCTCGGCCCGCTCGCGGCCTCGGTCCCGCTGCCGTCGGCGGCTCAGCCCCGCCGGGTGCTCGCCGTGCTCCTGACCCGGCCGAACGAGTTCGTCCACCGGGACACCCTCGTGGACGAACTCTGGCCGCAGGGGCCGCCGTCGAGTGCCGCCGCGGTCGTGCAGATGGCGGTTTCCAAGCTGCGCAAGGCGTTGTCACCCGGCGTGCCGTCGGACGACGTCCGGCAGCGGCTGCGGTCCGGCCGGGGCGGTTACCGGCTGACGGTGTCGGAAGGAGAGCTGGACGTCGCCGGCTTCTCCGAGCTGACCGCAGCGGCCGCGCGAACGACCGGTGACGAGCGCGGGGCACTGCTCGAACGGGCGCTCGGACTGTGGCGTGGCCGGGCCTTCGCCGACGTTCCGGCGGGCCCGCTGGTGGAGGCGCACCGGCTGTGGCTGGAGGATCAGCGGAGTTCGGTGCTGGGCAAACTCGTCGAGCTGGAGCTGGGGGCCGGTGACCACAAGGCCGTCGCCGACCGCTTGGGACCCGAGCTGGCCGTCCGGCCCGCCGACGAACGCCTCGCCGGGTGGCTGGCCGAGGCGTTGCACGGGCTCGGGCGGCGGGACGCGGCGCTGGCCGTCCTCGACCGGTGCCGTCACGCGCTGTGGGAGCACGCCGGTGTCTCGCCGGGGGAGGAGCTGCTCGCGGTCCACCGCCGGATCGCCGGAACCGGGTGGTCGGCAGGCGGCGCGCCATGCCGTCTACCGCCTGCGACGCCGGATTTCACCGGCAGGGCGACGGAATTGGCGGAAGTGGTCCGTGCGCTGCGAAGTCCCGCGCCCGTCGTGCTGCACGGGGCTGCGGGAGCGGGGAAGAGCACGCTGGCCGTCCAAGCCGCGTGGCGGGCGCGCAAGCGGTTCCCCGACGGGCAGCTCGTCGCCGACCTGCGGGAGACCGGTGACGTGCTCGTCGGGCTCCTTCGCGCGCTCGGTCTTGCGGAAGCGGAACTGCCCGCAGACCGGGCCGGACTGATCTCGTTGTGGCAGAGCCACACCGCGGACCGGCGGCTGCTGGTGATCCTCGAGAACTGCCGGTCCGAGGCGGAGGTGCGGCCGCTGCTGCCGAGCGGTCCCGGCTGCGCGACGATCGTCACGACGCGGCGGCGGCTGGCCGGCCTCGTCGGCGCCAGACCGGTCGAGGTCGGCGCGCTGTCCTACCCGGAAGCGCGGACGCTGCTCGGCGCCATCGCCGGAGAGACCCGGTTGTCCGCCGAACCCGACGCCGTCCGCCGGGTGGTGGCCTGCTGTGACGGCCTCGCGCTGGCGGTGCGGGCGGCGGGGATGAAGCTGCTGTTGCGGCCGAGGGTGAGCGTCGCCGAGTTCGCGACCCGCCTGGAGAACGAGCGCCTGCGCCTCGACGAACTCTCCGCCGGCGACCTGGCCGTCCGCCCGGTGCTCGCCGAAGCTCTTGCCGAGCTTTCACCTCGGCAGCGGAATTCCTTGCGGTTGCTCGGTTTCCCCGGTGCCGCCGAGATCGCCGACTGGTTCGCGGCGGCCATGCTCGGCCGTTCGGCGGACGCGGCGGCCGAGCTGCTCGACGAACTGGTGGACGACCACCTGCTCCACGCCGGGCCCGACCGATCCGGCGTCCTTCGGTACCGGCTGCCGGATCTCGTCCGGCTCACGCTCCGGGAGCCGCCTGATCCGGCGGCCCTCAACCGGGCGCTGACGGTCATGGCGGCGTTGGCCGAACACGCTTCCGCCGCACTCGGCGACGGATACCCGCCGTCTCGACGGGGCGACGCTCCCGCGGCGGCCTCGGATCGCGTCGCGGCCGATCCGATCGGCTGGCGTGTCGCGGAAACCGCGAATCTGGCGCTCGCCGTCCGGACCGCGAAGAGCCACGGCTGGACCGAGCTGACCGCGCGGCTGTCCGACGCCTACAGCGATCTCGTCGGACCGCGCAAGGGCGGATCTCCGGCCTGGGTCGGGTTCGGCATCGTGCGCGATCGCCTCGATCTGCCCGCGGAGGCGCGGAAACTGCTGAAACTCGGGCACGCCCACGCCGACGCGGGGGACCTGGCCCGGGCGAGGACCTGCTTCTCGCTGGCCGAGGCGAAATTCCGCGCCGCGGGTGACCAGCCGGGCACCGGGGCCGCGCTCGTCGCGCTCGCCGACGTCGACGCGGACTCCGGCCGGGCCGGTTCGGCGGTCCACGCCCTGCGGGAGGCGATGGACCTGTTGCGGGACTGCGGTGATCTCGCCGGGCAGGCGATGGCGTCGGCCCAGTTCGGCTCGCTGTGGGACGACCTCGGCGACTTCCGCCGGGCGAAGGAATGCTTCGAAGCGAGCCTGCTCCTTTCGCTCCATTGCGAGGACGGGCGGCAACACGACCGGTCCGCCAAACGGTACGCCGACGTCCTGCGACGGAACGGTCGCTTGGACGAGGCAGGCGAGCTGCTGACGAGCGCCCTGCTCGGCACCCGTAGCTCGCGCGAACGCCACTGGGAGGCGCACGTCCTCCGTAGTTTCGGGGATCTCCACGCGAAAACCGGCGACGCGGGGGAGAGCGAACGGTGTCTTTCGCGGTCACTGGAGCTGTTCGAGGACGTCGGGCACCGGCACGCCGTCGCCTACACACATCGAAGCTTCGGTGAATCGCTGCGTCTGGCGGGTGAGCATGGCCGGGCCGCCGAGCATCTCGGCCTCGCGATGAGTACGTTCCGCGAGCTCGGAGACCGGCGCGGCGGCGGATATGCCTTGCTGAGCTTCGGGCGTCTGCGGGCCGACGAAGGCGTCGCGACCGAAGCCGCCGAAGGGCTTCGCACCGCGGCGGGGCTGTTCCGGGAGCTGGGCTTCCCGGTGTGGGAGCTGCGTGCGCTCCGGGACCTTTCGGCCGTCGACAGGAGCGGGCGCCAGCGGGATCGGGCTCGTGAAGCCTTGACGAAGATCCGCTCCAGAGTGACTCCCGCATAGCCCGGCGAAGGAGTACCGGCGACGGCGTTTGGCGAAGTTATGGCGACGGCGTGTTGACTGCGGCTCAGGCGAGCGGACCTCGCGCCGTCCCGAAATCGCGGGACTGGGGGTGGCGGCGCGTACTCGTGGCCGGGTGACGCCTTCCGAGGGCTGGAGGCGTCACCCGGTTCGACGGCTAGCCGCCGCTGACGTGCAGGAGTACGTCCGCGTCGCCGAGAATCGCTTGGTCGAGCGGGAAGTAGCCCTGCCGCGGAGTGGGATCGGTACGGACGCTCGCGGACGGGACGTCGGAGGCGGGGAGCAGGCCCCAAGCCGTGGTGACGTGTTTCTGAAGGAATCCTTCGTAGGTGTCGGGCTCCGGCTCTTGAAGCGCTATGGACTCGCATCGGCCGAGGCTGGTCGCGACGAAGGTGTAGCGATCGCCGAGCAGCGGCGCCACCAGCGCACCGGCGGGGAACCAGTGCGTCTCCGTCCCGGCCACGCGCATCGTGCTCGACTGACGGCGCAGGTGGAGATTGTGGGCGAAGACCAGCGTCCTGCCGCGAACGGCTTCGGCGGCGCGGATGTCCAGCAGATTCCGCGCCATGATGGCGTCCCTGGTGGCGACAAGGGGCATGTACCGCTCGTGCGGCTCGAGAGGTTCGGCGCATTGCCGGTGGTAGCGCAGCAGATCGATGCCTGCCATGAGGTGGACCTCAGCCCGCGACCAGTCGTCCGTCACCGGCTCCGGTTTCCGTGAGCGGAGCGCGTCGAGCAAGTCGGCCGCGATCGCTCGCAGCCGGTAGGCCTCGGCTGTGGCGCCGGGCGACGAAGCCGCGTCCATGACGGCTTCGGTGCGGCCCCAGCGCTCGTCGTCGCCGGCCGGGCCAGCGATGTCCACGTCGAGCTCCAGGAAGTCGCGGGCGTACTCGAGGTAGCGCCGCGGACTGGGCGCGGAGGTGTTCTCGGTCTGGGTGTCGAAGCCGTGGAACGAAAGCCGCTCCTCGGGAGGCCGGTTTTCGTTGTACTCGCGCATCCACGCGATCAGTCGCCTGTTCGCCTCCACGCCACCGAAGACGTGTGTGAAGCCTTCGCTCATCGCCAGGTCGAGGGATCCGGTGCCGTCCCGGACGAAGTCGTTCGCGACGAGCGCGGCCACGCGATCCGTTTCGAGGGCGATCGACCGGAAACCGCGGTCGACGAGCTGGGCGAACAGCTCGTTGCGGACGTCGGCGAAGACCGGGGTCGCGTGCGTCGGCTCGCCCAGGGCGAGCAGGTCACAGGAAGGGGTCACGAAGTCTCGGATGTCTTGACTCATGAGGTTCAAGCGTATCGTTGATCCTTCGTTTGAAACTTTTGCTGCTGTTGGCTGGGTGACGGCTGGGAAAGCCTCAAACCGTCCGTCAGGTGGCGCGAGGCTCACGAGACTTGACCGGCTCGGCGCCAGTGACCGAGTACATGAAGGACCCCTTCCTGTACCTAGGCGCAAGGAAGGGGTCCTTCATGTACTCGGAAGGGGCCTTCACGCGCTGTCGCTGTAGCGAAGAGGCTCAAGGCGGCGTTCCTGCCCGCCCGTCTGCCTCGGCCGGGCCGAGCCCGGCATGCCGTGAACGGCTCCTTCCCTGCTCTCAGGGTAGGGAAGGAGTCCCTCACGGACCTGCGATCCCGACCCACCCGCCGTAGGTACCTAGAACACGGTCGGCCCTAACCGTCCTTACCACTCACGAGACTCGCCCGACTCGGCACCAGTGACCTTGCCCGGCATCAACCGCAGCCGGAATCCACGTAGGCACCCTAGGTGCTGGAGCCGCCTGCCGTGCCGCAACAAATCCACTTCCGAATAACTCGCGCTCATTTCCTTCTTCCGCTATAAACTTAAAGAACCCTTCGCGCGCGAAGGCGCTTCGCTTGCGAAGTGGCGCTTCGCGCAAATGCGCGAGCGCAAGTTATCAGCAGTTGAGGTGAATTACCGCGTGGCAATCACCGCGCGGCCGGAGTTCGGCCCTACTTTGGCCCGCATGGTTGAGAAGGATTCGACGGCGCGGACCCGGGAACTGGGCCACCGCATGAGGGCGTTCCGGCAGCGCAGGCACTTCAGCGGAGCCGACGTCAGCCGCCGTAACGGCTGGTTGCAGAGCAAGGTCACGAGGTGGGAACAAGGGCTGCGCGAGTTGTCCGTGGTGGACGCGGCGCTGTATCTCGCGACCTGCGGCGAGGCGGAGCCCGAACGTGACCTGCTGCTGGAATTGACGCAGCCCGGCGGAGACCTGTACTGGGTGCGGCCGTACTTCGACGAGCTCGTCGACCCGATGAAATCCCTGGCTATCCAAGAGAATCTCGCGCACACGCTGGTCCGCTACGAGTCGTTGACCCTCCCCGGGCTGTTACAGACCGAGCCGTACGCCCGCACTGCCTTCGAGCTGATCGGCAACCGCGACCAGGCGCAGCTGGACACGGTCGTGAGCGCGCGGATGGACCGGCAGCGGTTGCTGCAGCGCGACCGGCCGCCGAAGTGCCGGTTCTACGTCCACGAGCGCGCGCTGCGGTCGGTCATCGGCGGCCCCCGGATCATGCACGAGCAACTGCTCCACCTCGTCCTGTCGGCGAACCTGCCCTATTGCTCCATTCGTATCGTCCCCGAAAGCAACGAGGTGAGCAGAACGATCGAGAATTCTTTCACCATCATGGAATTCACGGAACATCCGGCGGTGGTGTACACGGATTCCTACGCGGCCGGAGTGTTCGTCGACGATCGGGTGGCGGTCGAGGCGTATTATTCACTCGTCGCCCGCCTGGAAAGCGATTCCTTGACCGAGGAGCGGTCACGGCAGCTGCTCGCCGAATGGGCGGACCGGTACGACCGGATGGAGGAGTGACCCTGGCGAGGTTTCCCTCGGCGGCTTCCTGGGGTAACCCTTCCTGTAGCCGAAGAGAAGGAGTTCATGGTGTCGAAGACGCAGGGTGGTGCCCCGGTCGCCGAGGCGGAGATCGAGCGGAAGTACGACTTGGCGGCCGACAGGCCCATCCCGCGGCTGGTCCCGGTCGGTCCGGTGACGAACCAGGCCGATCCGAGGGTCGACCTCCTCGACGCCACGTACTTCGACACTCCCGACTTCCGGCTCGCGCAGGCGGGCATCACGCTGCGGCGCAGGCTTGGCGGAAGCGACGAGGGCTGGCACCTGAAGCTCCCCGTCGGTGAGGACAGGCGCGAGGAACTCCGCCTCCCGCTGTCCGGCAAGCCGGACAAGGTGCCCGGCGCGCTGGCGAGACTGGTCCGGGCGCACACCCTCGGCGCCAAACTCGTCCAAGCCGCGCATCTGCGCACCGAGCGCACGTCGTACGCGTTGCTCGACGTCGAGGGCCGCGAGCTGGCGACGTTGACCGACGACGTCGTCACCGGTGAGGCCGGCGGGGACAAGGCGCACCTCGACCGCTGGCGGGAGATCGAGATCGAACTCTCGCCCGGCGCCGATCCCGCCGTGCTCGACAGCCTCGACCAGGCTGTCGTGAGCGCGGGCGCGGAGCGGTCGAGGTGGCCGTCGAAGCTTCGGCGGCTGACCGACGAGCTCGTGCCTTCGGCGCGGGGAGCGTCCGGGTCGGTGCTGGCGGACTATCTCGCCGAGCAGCTGGATGCGCTGCGCCGCAACGACATCGGGGTCCGTCGGGACGCTGACGACGCGGTGCACCAGATGCGGGTCGCGAGCAGGCGGCTGCGCAGCGGCTTGAAAACCTTTGGTCGCTCGTTCGACGCCGACGTCGCGAACGGGCTCGCCGCCGAACTCCGCTGGCTCGGCGGCGAACTCGGGCCGGCGAGGGACACCGAGGTGATGGCCGCACGCCTGCACGACGAGGTCAAGGCACTCCCGGCCGAATTGGTGCTTGGCAACGTCGAGCAGCTGATGACCAGGCACTTCGCGCGCGAGGCCGAAGAGTCGAAGGCACGCGCCATCCGGGCGCTCGACAGCAAGCGATACACGGCTTTGTTGCGAGCGTTGGAAAAGCTCGTCGGCAATCCGCGGAAGATCAAGGAAGGCAAGAAGGAACTACGCAAGGCGGTCGCCCGTACGGACCGGAAGTTGCGCAAGGCCGTCGCTGCGGCGAGTGAGCTCGAAAGCGGCGCGGAGCAGGACGCCGCGTTGCACGAGGTGCGCAAGAAGGCGAAGCGTGCCCGGTACGCGGCGGACGCGGTCGGGCCGGTGACCGGTAAGAAGCTTCGAAAATGGCGAAAGAACGTCAAGGCGGTGCAAAGCACGCTCGGTACGCATCACGACGTCGTGGTCACCCGGGAGACCCTGCGGCTTCTCGGTCTCCGCGCCTACGCCGAGAACGAAAACGCTTTCACATATGGCCTCCTGCACGGACGTTCCGTCGCCTCCGCCGAGGCCGAGCGTCGGCGCTTCTCCGGAGAATGGCAAGAGATGAGTAAAGGTTCCCGCCCGAAATGGCTCAAATGAGGTAGCCCGGGTTGACCTCTCGGCCTCGCTGAGTACGGTCGAGGGAACTTGGTGGTCTGGAGAGAGGCGCCCCCAATGTTGCCTGGCCAGCGCGTTCCCGGCGAACAGTCGCCCCTGGCCGTGACCACCCGCCGCCGGAAAGACGGCGTTGTCGTCCTCACCGCGGTGGGGGAGATCGACGCGGCCACCGTCGGGCGGTTCCGTACCGAACTCACCGGCGCGTGTGTCACGGGAAAGCAGGTGATCCTGGACCTCTCCAGGGTCGGTTTCCTCAGTTGTGCGGGGCTGCACGTGCTCGAAGAGGCCAACGCGGTGGCGCCCCGGTTCTCGGTGATCGTGAAGACCCCTTTGGTGTCACGGATCCTGGACGTCAGCGGGGTCGGAGCCGGTCTCGACGTCCGACGTGACGTGGAGGACTTGCAGGACACGGTCTAGGCCCCGTCGAGCTCGACCTCTTCGGCGCTGACGTCCGGCAGCAGGCCGCGCCAACGCGGATTGCGCAGGCAGCCGGAGTCGGTCCAGCCGCCGAAGACGACCTCGCCGACGACGGTCGGCCGGGACCAGCGCGCGTCCCGCGCCTGTTTGTCCGGGACGGAGCGGAACGGGGATGTCTTGCGCTCCAACCGGATCAGCCGCCGGGACAGCTCCTCCAGTTCGTCGGCCGCGAAGCCGACGCCGACGTTTCCGATGTACCGCAAGCCATTCTCGTGCGGGACGCCGAGCAGCAACGAACTGAACGTGCCCGCCCGGCTGCCGCCACCCGGCCGCCAGCCGCCGAGCACCACTTGCTGGACCCTGGCCCCGGTGATGGAAAGCCATTCCCCGGTACGCCTTCCCGGGTGATACGCGGAGTCGGCCCGTTTGGCCACGATGCCGGCCAGCCCGTGTTCGCGGGCGGCTCGCGCGACCGCACCACCGTCTCCGAGGTAATACCGGGTGACCTGCCAATGCGGTCCGGCGAGCCCGAGTTCGCCAAGGAGTTCCCGCCGTTGGACGTAAGGCGACTCGACGCAGGAACGGCCTTCCAGATGCAGAAGATCGTTCACCAGGTAGAACGCCGGATAGCGCGAGGTGAGCCGTTTCGCGGAAGCCTTCGTCGCACGCGCGCGGTGCCCGAGCCCGTCCGGACTCGGCTTCCCGCCGTCGAAGACGACGATTTCCCCGTCGAGGAAGGCTTCCGTGGTACCGAGTTGCTCGCCGAGCCCGCGGAATTCGGGGTACAGACCGGTGACGTCGTCGCCTGAATCGTCGTACGCGGTGATCCGGCCCCCGGTCACGCGGATCAGGGTGCGGCGTCCGGACCAGTCGAATTCGTAGGCCCATTCCGCGTCTTCGGCGGTCGACGGGAGACGGCCCGGTCTGGTCAGCATCGGGGCGAGGAAAGAAGGGAGTTCCGCGCGGCCGGGATCGGCGGGGTCGAGCCGTTTGAGCAGCCAGCCGCGATCCTTGCCGTCCTTCTTCACATTGAGGAAGAGGTATTTCCCGCGTGCCCGTTCGCCGTGGAAGACGACCTCCACCTTGTGGTCGTTGAAGTGCAGCGTTTCGTATCGGCCGGTGTCCCAGATCGTCATGGTGCCACCGCCGTATTCGCCGGCGGGTATCTCACCTTCGAAGGTCAGGTATTCCATCGGGTGGTCTTCGGTGTGCACGGCGAGGCGTTCGAGATCGGGCGACATCGGCAGGCCTTTCGGCACCGCCCACGAGACCAGTACCCCGTCCCGTTCGAGCCGGATGTCCCAATGCAGGCTGCTCGCATGGTGTTCCTGGATGACGAAGAGATCGTCGGCCCCGGTCTCCCCATCGCGATCGGGAAGGGGTTCGGGTGTCCGCCCCGGTCTGCGCTTACGACGGTAATCGCCGAGTTTCTCCGCCATGGTCGGCCAGCGCACCCCTTTCCGGGTCGGGTCACGCAAGCCTAGCGCCGTTCACGGTCTCACCGTGCGATGAAGGCCCCTTTTCCTGCGGTGAAAGCAGGAAAAGGGGCCTTCGTACCGATTTGGCTCAGTCGGTTTCGGCCAGCGCCTCCGCGAACTGCGCGGCGTAGAGCCGCGAGTACGCGCCCCCGGTGCGCAGCAGCGTTTCGTGATCGCCCTGTTCGACGATCGCGCCGTTCTCCATCACCAGGATGACGTCCGCGTCGCGGATGGTGGAGAGCCGGTGCGCGATGACGAAACTCGTCCGCCCCTCGCGCAGCGAATTCATCGCCCGCTGGATCAGCACCTCGGTGCGGGTGTCGACCGAGCTGGTCGCCTCGTCGAGGATGAGGATCGCGGGTTTCGCCAGGAACGCCCGCGCGACGGTGATCAGCTGTTTCTCACCGGTGCTGACCGTGCCGCCCTCGTCGTCGATCACCGTGTCGTAGCCGTCCGGAAGGGTGCGGACGAACCGGTCGACGTGGGTCGCCTTGGCCGCAGCCACGATCTCCTCCTGCGTGGCGCCCGTGGAACCGTAGGCGATGTTCTCGGCGATCGTGCCGCCGAACAGCCACGCGTCCTGCAGCACCATGCCGGTCTTGGCCCGCAGGTCCTCGCGGTCCATCCCGGCGATGTCGACGCCGTCGAGGGTGATGCGGCCGCCGTCGAGTTCGTAGAACCGCATGAGCAGGTTGACCAGCGTGGTCTTTCCCGCGCCGGTCGGGCCGACGATGGCCACGGTGTGCCCCGGTTCGACGGTGAGCGACAGGTCTTCGATGAGCGGCGTGTCCTCGGTGTAACGGAACGACACGTGCTCGAACTCGACCTGGCCACGGAGCTTCTCCACCCGCGCGGGTTCGGCGGGCTCGGGCTCCTGCTCGTCCGCGTCGAGCAACGCGAAGACCCGCTCCGCGGACGCGATGCCGGACTGCAGCAGGTTCGCCATGCTGGCGATCTGCGTGACCGGCTGGCTGAACTGCCGCGAGTACTGGATGAACGCCTGGACGTCGCCGAGCGACAGGGTTCCGGACGCCACCCGCAGCGCGCCGATCACGGCCACCAGCACGTAGCTCAGGTTGCCGATGAACATCATCGCGGGCTGGATGGTGCCCGAGATGAACTGCGCCTTGAAGCTCGCGCCGTAGAGCGTGTCGTTGTGCTCGCGGAAGACCTCTTCGGCCTCCTCGCGGCGGCCGAACACCTTGACCAGCGAGTGCCCGGTGTACATCTCTTCGATATGCGCGTTGAGCCGTCCGGTGGTGGACCACTGCTTGACGAACTGCGGCTGCGCCTTCTTGCCGATCTTGGCCGCGACGAGCACCGAAGCCGGTACCGAGAGCAGCGCGACCAGTGCCAGCAGCGGCGAGATGACGAACATCATCGCGAGCACACCGACGACCATCAGCAGCGACGACACGATCTGCCCGAGGGTTTGCTGCAGGGACATCGCGAGGTTGTCGATGTCGTTGGTCGCCCGGCTCAGCACCTCGCCGCGCGGCTGGCGGTCGAAGTAGCTCAGCGGAAGCCTGGCGAACTTTTCCTCGATCCGCTCCCGCAGGTCGAACACCGCCCGCTGGACCAGGGTCGTGGTCAGCCGCGCCTGCAGCAGCGAGAAGAACGACGCCACGATGTAAAGCAGCAGCACCCACATCAGGACCTGGCCGACGGCGTCGAGGTCGATGCGCTGACCCGGGACGAAGTCGATTCCCGAGAACATGTCGGCGAGGGTGTTGTTCCCTTCCGCCCGCAGCCCGGCGATGACCTGGTCCTTGCTCTGCCCCGGCGGCATGTCCTTGGCGACGACCCCCGCGAAGATGAGGTCCGTCGCCATGCCGAGGATCTTCGGGCCGATGACGTTCAGCGCGACGCTGACGATGCCGAACATCAGGATGCCGTACAGCATGGCGCGCTGCGGTTGCAGCAGGCGCAGCAGCCGCTTCAGCGATCCCTTGAAGTCCAAGGCCTTCTCGGCGGGCTGCCCGCCCATGAAGGCGGCGGGGCCACGGCCGGCACCCCCGGAGGGGCCGGGCCCCCGTGCCGCGCTCGCGCGCTCGCCGACCGGTTTGGCCGCCGTGTCCGAAGAGGACACCGTGGACTCTGTTGACTCGGGCGCGCTCATCAGGCGGCCTCCTGCTCGGTCAGCTGGGACAGCACGATCTCCCGATAGGTTTCGTTGTCGTCCATGAGTTCGGCGTGCGTTCCGCTGCCGACGACGCGGCCTTCGTCGAGCACGACGATGCGGTCGGCTTGGCGGATCGTGCTGACCCGCTGCGCGACGATGACCACGGTGGCTTCGGCGGTCTCGGCCACCAGCGCCCGCCGCAGCGCGGCGTCGGTGGCGTAGTCGAGCGCGGAAAAGGAGTCGTCGAAGAGGTAGATCTCGGGGCGCCGCACCAGCATCCGCGCGATCGCGAGCCGCTGTCGCTGCCCGCCCGAGACGTTGGTCCCGCCCTGGGAGATGGGGGAGTTCAGCCCCTCGGGCATCCGTTCGACGAAGTCCTTGCCCTGGGCCACCTCCAGCGCGTGCCAGAGTTCGTCGTCGGTGGCGTCGGGCTTGCCGTAACGAAGGTTGCTCGCGACCGTCCCGGCGAACAGGTACGGCTTCTGCGGCACCAGCCCGACGGCGTCGGACAGCACGGTCTGATCCAGTTCCCGGACGTCGACGTCGTCGACGCGCACCGAGCCGTCGGTGGCGTCCATCAGCCGGGGGATCAGGTTGAGCAGCGTGGTCTTCCCGCTGCCGGTGCTGCCGATGATCGCGGTGGTCTCACCGGGCCTGGCCAGCAGCGAGATCCCTTGCAGCACCGGCTTTTCCGCGCCGGGGTAGCGGAATTCCACCTCGGACAGTTCAAGTCGTCCGTGCACTTCGCCGGGGCTGATCGGGTTCGCCGGGAGGACGACGCTGGTGTGCGTGTCGAGCACCTCGGTGATGCGCTCGGCACTGACCTCGGCACGCGGCACCATCATGAACATGAAGGTGGCCATCATGACCGCCATCAGGATCTGCATGAGGTACGACAGGAACGCGGTGAGCGCGCCGATCTGCATGCTGCCGTCGTCGATGCGAAGCCCGCCGAACCACAGCACGGCGACGCTGGAGGCGTTCATCACGAACATGACGATGGGGAACATCAGGGCCATGAGCCTGCCGACGACCAGCGAGACGTCCAGCAGCTCGGTGTTGGCCTTGGTGAACCGCCGCCGCTCGTGGGTGTCCTTGACGAAGGCGCGGATCACGCGGATGCCCATGATCTGCTCGCGCAGGATCTGGTTGATCTTGTCGATACGCTCCTGCATCAACCGGAACGCCGACCGCATCTTCGCGATGATGACCCCGACCGAGATGCCGAGGATCGGCACCGCGAGCACGAGCAGCCACGAGAGGGTGACGTCCTGGTTCAGCGCCATGATGATGCCGCCGAAGCACATGATCGGCGCTGACACCATCAGGGTGAACGTCATCAACGTCAGCAGCTGTACCTGCTGGACGTCGTTGGTGGTGCGGGTGATCAGCGAGGGCGTCCCGAACTGGCCGACCTCACGGGCGGAGAAGTCCTGTACCCGGTGGAAGATCGCGCCGCGGATGTCGCGGCCGACCGCCATCGCGGTGCGGGCGCCGTAGTAGACCGCGCCGATCGAGCAGGCGATCTGCACCAGCGATACCAGCAGCATGACGCCGCCGACGCCGAGGATGTAGTCGATGTCGCCCTTGACGACGCCGTCGTCGATGATGTCGGCGTTCAGCGTCGGCAGGTAGAGCCCGGCGAGGGTCTGGACGAACTGCAGCAGCACGATCAGCCAGAGGTCTCGCCGGTACGGGCGCAGGTGAACGCGCAACAGCTTGGTCAGCACTACGGTTTCTCCCCCAGGGGTGGGTAGGGTGTCACTTCTGCTTCGGGTTCGGGCCGGTGAGCGAGGGGACGCCCGCCGAGGCTTCGCGCAGGAGGACGCCGAGTGTCTCCAGGAACGGCCTGGCGCCCTCGTCGACCAACCAGCTGAAGAACGCCGTCTTCACCGCGGACTCCACGATCGCCGCCATGAGCCGCGCGTTCAACGCGTTTTCCGCGCCCGCACCCGCACGTTCGAGGATGGCGTCCGCCAGCACCTGCTCGACCTTGGCGTGCGCCTTGAGGAACTCGCCCTGCACCGACGGGTGCAAGAGCAGCGACCGCGCCAGCTCGACCGAGCCACGATTCGGCTCTCCCAGGCTGCCGTAGGCTTCCAGCGTCGCGGTGCAGACCGCCTCCCACAGTGCCTCTCCCGCGGGCCGCTCGCGCAGCGCCTCCCGCAGGAGTTCCTGCCGTTCGACGATGAACGAGCAGATCGCCTCCTCCTTGCTGGAGAAGTAGTTGTTGAACGTGCGTGGCGAGACTCCGACGGCGGTGGCGATGTCCTCGACGCGAACCTGTTCGACGCCCTTTTCCATGGCGAGTCTGAGTGCCGCCTCGCTCATGGCGCGATGGGCCGCGCGCTTCTTGCGTTCGCGCAGCCCCAAGGGCGCGGGCGGATCGGGGGGCATGCGAGCAGCCTAAGGAAAACTTGCGCGGCACGCAAATTTATGCGCAATCCGCATTTTTCGGACATCCCCCGTGTCGTGGAACACGCAAGATGCAGCCGAATGGCCTAGCGCGCCGCGCTCACCAGCCGTAACGCGTTCGTGACCACGTCACTGCCAGCGGTTGAACAGGAACCGAGTGTGGACACGGATAGTGACTTCTGCTTGCATGGCCGTCGTTGTGCTGGGGAGTGCGACACGGGTCCGGGTATGCGAAGAGAAAGAAGTGGAAGCACATGGTGACGCGGGCTCGAGGCTTGCTTGACCGCTCACGGGTTCTTCTGGACCGTTCCAGGGTCGCCGCGGCGCAGTTCCTCGCCGCACCGCCCAGGCACGCTCCGTCGGCTCCGCCGGTCGAACCGGCGGTGGAACAGCGGCCCGCCGTGGACGCGCCGGAGGCCGGTGCGCTCGCCGGCGTCTGCTCCAATGTCGCGCTGCGCGACCTCAACCTGCTCGACCAGCTGCTGGCCCAGCTGGAGACGATGGAGGCGGGGGAGGAGAACTCCGACCGTCTCGCCGAGCTCTACCGGCTCGACCACCTCGCGACCCGGTTGCGGCGCAACGCCGAGAACCTGCGCGTGCTCGCCGGCCGGGACGCCGACGACACGACCGCCGGGATCTCGTCCGTGCTCGACGTGATGCGGGCCGCGATGTCGTCGATCGACCACTACTCGCGGATCACGATCGGCCGGGTCGTTTCGCTCGGTGTCGTCGGCTTCGCCGCCGAAGACGTCAGCCGGATCCTCGCGGAACTGTTCGACAACGCGGCGAACCAGTCTTCGCCGAGTTCGCCGGTCAGCGTCAGCGCGCATCTCACCGAACAGGGGAGTGTGCTGATCCGCATCGAGGACGAGGGCATCGGCATGCCGCCCGAACGCCTCGCGGCGCTGAACGAGCGGTTGGCGGCAGGCCCGGTGCTCGACGACGATTCCGTGCGGCATATGGGACTCGCCGTCGTCGGCAGGCTCGCCGACCGGCACGAGATCACCGTCAAACTCGACCGCCGCACCCCGCACGGCACGGTCGCGACCGTGCTGCTGCCGGTCCCGGTGGTCTCGGAACTGGCCGAGAAGCAGTGGTCTGGTTCGCAGACCGTCGTGCTGCCGCAGACCAGGATCACCAACGGGGCACCCGTGGGCACCCCGGTCGCGACGCCGTCCGGGCTGCCGAGGCGCCGTCCCGCCCCTGCCCCCGCGGCGGAACCGGAACAACGGAAGCCCAGCCCGCGTCCGCGCACGGCCTTCGAGCCGCCCGCTGACGGCGGCACCACGGCCAGCGGCCTTCCGCGCCGGGTTTCCCGCAGTATCAGGACTTTGCCCGACGAACCGGCCCCGCCGACCACCCTGCCCGCCGACGCGGCGGACGGGCACGAGGCGCTGCTGGCCGACCTCGATGCCTTCAGCGACGGCGAGCGTGCCGCTCTCGACGACCGGCACGAGCGTGAGACCGGAGGAAACACCCAGTGACCGCCCAGGACGCGACCACGGATTTCACGTGGCTGCTCGACGACTTCGTGCGCAAGGTGCACGGCGCCAGTCACGCGCTGATCATGTCCGTCGACGGTTTCCCTTTGACCGCTTCGGAATCGGTGTCCAGCGACGACGCCGAACAGCTCGCCGCCATCGCGAGCGGCCTGCTCAGCCTCGCGGGCAACAGCGCCGCGTTGTTCGGCAAGGGCAACTGCGAGCAGATCATCATCCGGCTCACCCGCGGCTACTTCCTGTTCATGGGGATCGGCTCCGAGGCCGGGCTCGCGGTGCTCACCGAGCCGGACTGCGACATGAAGGTCGTCGCCTACGAGATGACCCAGTTCATCACCAACGCCGGTCACGCCCTCACCCCCGAGGTGCGAGCGGGACTCCGGCAGGTCCTGACCGCCCGACGGCCGCAGGCCTGAGAATCCGGAGAAGGAAGGGATGACCGTGTCCACCGACCAATCTCCGGACCGGCCCGTCAAGATGCGCAGCCGCAGAATCCGGCCGTACGCGCTGACCGGCGGCCGGACCAAGAGCAGCCAGCTGCTGCTCGTGGAGACCCTGATCTCGGTCCCGCGCTACGACCCGTCGCTGGCCGAGGCCCTGATGCCCGAATCGCGCGCGCTGTACGAGCGCGCCCGCGACCGCTCGTCGATCGCCGAGCTTTCGGTGGGACTGGATCTGCCACTGGGCGTGGTCCGGGTGCTTATCGGCGACCTCGCCACCCAGGGCGCCGTCTTCGTGCACCCGACGGCCCACGCCTACAACCACGATACGAACGTGCTCGAGAGGATCCTCGATGGACTCAAGCGCCTCCCGGTCTGACGCCGATCTGCTGGCGATCTCCGCCAAGATCGTGGTCGCCGGTGGATTCGGCGTGGGCAAGACGACGTTCGTCGGCTCCGTCTCCGAGGTCCCGCCACTGAGCAACGAGGCATGGATGACCGAGGCCGGCGCCGGGGTCGACGAGCTGGTGCCGCCCGGGACCAAATCCACCACCACGGTCGCGATGGACTTCGGCCGGATCACCCTGCGTGAAGACCTGCTCCTGTACCTGTTCGGCACGCCGGGCCAGGCCCGGTTCTGGTTCCTCTGGGACGACCTCTCGCGCGGCGCGCTCGGCGCCGTCGTGCTGGTCGACACCAGCCGGATCGACCAGTCGTTCGCCGCGATCAACTACTTCGAGAACGACTCCGAGCTGCCGTTCATCGTCGCGGTCAACCAGTTCGAGGGCATGGCCGTGCACGACCTCGACGAGGTCCGCGACGCGCTGGCGCTGTCCCCGGACATCCCGCTGGTCACCTGCGACGCCCGCGATCCGAAGTCCGCGGTCGCGACGTTGCAGGAACTCGTATCGCACACGCTGTCTCTCGCGGTGGTCTCCGGGCCCGGCCGCGAATTCGTGTCACTCAGCTGAACGGTTCTGGGAGGAACGTCGAGGATGCGCAAGGTTCTGATCGTCGGTGCCGGGCAGTCGGGGTTGCAGCTGGCTTTGAGCCTGCTGTCCCACGACTACGACGTCACGGTGATGTCGGCGCGGACGCCGGACGAGATCCGGTCCGGCAAGGTGATGTCGACCCAGTGCATGTTCCACTCCGCCCTGCAGCACGAGCGGGACCACAAGCTGAACCTGTGGGAGGACGAGACCGTCAAGGTCGAGGGGCTCGGCGTCTCGATCGCCGGACCGGACTCCAGCCGGGTGCTCGACTGGTTCGGGCCGTTGGAGCACTACGCGCAGTCGGTGGACCAGCGGGTGAAGATGGCGGCCTGGCTGGAGCTGGTGGAGGATCGCGGCGGCAAGGTCGTCATCCACGGCGTCACCACCTCGGATCTGGCGCCGCTGGCGAAGCTGTACGACCTGGTCGTCATCGCGGCGGGCAAGGGTGAGCTGGTCCAGCTGTTCGACCGGATCCCGGAGCGGTCGCCGTACACCGAACCGCAGCGCGCGCTCTCGCTGGCGTACGTGCACGGCCTCGAGCGACGGCCCGAGCATCCGGACAAGGCGGCGGTGCGGTTCAACATCATCCCCGGCGTGGGTGAGCTGTTCATGATCCCCGCGTACACGCTGAGCGGGAACTGCGACATCCTGTTCTTCGAGGGTGTCCCCGGCGGGCCGCTCGACTGCTGGGACGACCGGCCCTCGCCACAGCAGCATCTCGACCGGATCCTGTCGCTGATGAAGCAGTTCCTCCCGTGGGAGTACGAGCGATCGAGGAACGCCGTGCTGACCGATGCGAAGGCGACGCTGGCCGGCGGATACACGCCGGTCGTGCGGAACGCGGTCGGCAAGCTGGACTCGGGGACCGCGGTGCTCGGCATGGCCGACGTCGTGGTGGCCAACGACCCGATCACCGGCCAGGGTTCCAACAACGCGAGCCATTGCGCGGCGTCCTATCTGGACTCGATCCTCGATCGCGGGGACAAGCCGTTCGACGAGGAGTGGATGGCCGCGTCGTTCGAGAAGTACTGGGAGTACGCCCAGCACGTGACGACCTGGACGAACGCGATGCTGCAGCCGCCGCCCCCGCACGTGCTCCAGATCATCGGCGCGGCGGGGGAGAAGCCCGCCGTGGCGAAGCGGTTCGCGAACGGGTTCTCCGATCCGACCGATTTCCAGCACTGGTTCCTCGATCCCGCGAAAGCGGAGAAGTACCTGGCCGAGGCCTGATTCCGGAGCGGCGATGGTCCCGCGATCGGGTTCGCGGGACTGTCGCGTTGCGCCGTTTCGGGCTACCGTGGTCACCGTGCGTGAGTACGGTCGGTGACGGCGGTGGAGGTGCGGCGCGATGCGTTCGATGTGGAAGGGCTCAGTGTCCTTCGGGCTGGTGAGCATCCCGATCCAGCTCTACGCGGCCACCGAGAACAAGAACGTCTCGTTGCGCCAGGTGCACGAGTCCGACGGCGGCCGCATCCAGTACAAGCGGTTCTGCACGATCGACGGCGAGGAAGTGCCCTACGCCGAGATCGCCAAGGGCTACGAACTCCCCGACGGCGAGATGGTCGTGCTCACCGACGAGGACATGTCGGAACTGCCGCTGGCGTCGTCGCGGGCGATCGACGTGCTCGAATTCGTGCCGCTGGAGTCCATCGACCCGATCCAGTTCGACAAGACGTACTACCTCGAACCGCAGAAGAACGCCGTCAAACCGTACGTGGTGCTGCGTGACGCGCTGCAGAAGGCGAGCCATGTGGCGGTCGCGAAGGTCGCCATCCGGCAGCGGGAGACGCTCGCGATCCTGCGGGTCCACAGCGACGTCCTGACGATGACGACGATGTTGTGGCCCGACGAGGTCCGCGTCCCGGATTTCGGGTTCCTGCACGAGGATCCGCCGCAGGTGCGGCCGCAGGAGCTGACGATGGCGGGTTCGCTGATCGACTCGCTCTCGGAGCCGGTGTTCGAGCAGGAGAAGTACGCCGATTCCTACCGCGAGGCCCTGGAGGCCATGATCGAGGCCAAGGCCGCGGGGAACGAGACCACGAAGCCGAAGGCCGTGGGCGCGAAGGCCGACGTCGTCGACCTCATGGAGGCCTTGCAGGCCAGCGTGAGCGAGGCGAAGAAAAGCCGGAAGCCTTCGACGGCCAAGAAGACCACCGCGGCGAAGAAACCCGCGTCCGGCAAGCGAACCCCGAAGAGCGCTTAGGTTTGTGGGCATCGAGTCTCGTGAGTGGTAGGGACGATCTCGACCGGCGATGTCACGTGACTGACCTGACGACACGCGTGTCGTCCCTCCCGACACGTGTGTCGTCAGGTCAGTCACGCGAAACCGCCACCCCCGCACCGGCAGTAGGCACCTGAGCCACCTGGACGGTTCTGACCGTCCTTACCACTCACGAGCCGCCGAACGGTGCCCAGCCCTCGATGACCGAAATCGTCCATTGTGGACTTGTGCCCGTCGTCACCCCGCCGTCCTCGCGACACGCCGCGCCGTATGTCAGGATCTGTCGTCCCTCGGTGGTAGTAAGGCAATCGAGGAGAACTTTTCCGAAGCGATCTTCGACCTGATCGCGGGAGGCGGCATGAACATGGAGTGCGCGTTCTGCGCCGGCGGACTCGACCACTGCCACGGAACCCTGGTGGTCCACCTCGACGGTGGTTTCACCGAATGCAGCGAGGACGGCTGCGTCGATTACGACTTCGCCCGGCACACGCTGACGATCGACTGCTTCGACGTCGACGGCGGCTGCACCTGCGCCGAGGTGGAGGCCCGGCTGCTGCTTCGGGCTTCTTGACCGGCGGCCAATACACGACTCCGGCCCGATTCGGGTGATCACGACCGATTGCCACTCGAAGGTGTGGGCGTTCGTGTACATCGTGGCCGGGAATGTGTTAACTATGACGGGGTCCTCCGGCTCTCCCTCCCCCTCGGAGCCGGGGGGCCCCTTCATGTCACGGTGCTTCCTTCGCGGTGTCGTGGATCGGAGCGCCGTCACAGGCGCACACCGCCTCCCAGACTCTTTCTCCATCCGCGTAATCCTGCGCGGGAAGGGCACCCAGCGGACCGAGGACGTCATCGCCCGCTCCGGCCGCCGCGGCGGCCCTCAGGAGTTCGTGGCGTCCACACGGGTAGGTCGCCTCCGTCAAGTACGGGCGAGGGTCCGTTCCTGCCATCGGCTCTGCCTCCTTCTCGTCGTGCGCGGCGGATACCCGGCGAGTGGTGAACGGAAACAGACCGGGCACCCGGCGTGAGGGGAACGCCGGGTGCCCGGTCTGTTTCAGTGCCGATACCGGGGGCTCGGTACCGGCTCGGTCCGGTGCTCAGTACCAGTGGGCGCGACCGCCGATGGCCTTCCCGGTGTTCCCGAGAACGGCCAGGATGATGCCGATGACCGCGAGCGCGATCCCGATCGAGTACAGAACCGGGATGCTGGCGATGACACCGACGACAATCAGGATGACGCCGAGAATGATCACGGGAACACCTTCTCCTTCGTAGTCGCCCGGCCTGAGTGCTGCCGGGGTGGGGCTACTCAAGGGATTCCCGCTTCAAGTCAGGAGAAACAGGTCCATCCGGCCGAATTTTTCACGCATTCGGCCTAACGGCCGCCCGGTCTCGTGAGTGGCCTGCGGTGCTGGCGAGCCTTCTCTTAGGTACCTACTGCGTGACCTGCGGCGCTTCTTGCGTGGTGCCAGGTTTGACGTACATGAAGGCCCCCTTCCTGTACCTAGGCGCAAGGAAGGGGGCCTTCATGTACTTGGGGAAGGTGTGAAGGTCGAGTTTCCCCGGCTGAGCCGAGGGAAGGGGGCCTTCACGCGCTGTCGCTGCAGCGCTGAGGCTTACGGGGGCCCCTTCCCTACTCTCAGGGTAGGCAAGGAGCCCCTCACGGACCGGCAATCCCGACCAGCCACCTTTGGCTCTAACCGTCCTAGCCACTCACGAGGCGGCGTGCCTCAGTACCGGTAGTGGTCCAGCTTGTACGGACCCTCGACGTCCATGCCGATGTACTCGGCCTGGCGCTTGGTCAGCTTCGTCAGCCGGACACCCAGCGCGTCGAGGTGCAGACGGGCCACCTTCTCGTCGAGGTGCTTCGGCAGCACGTGGACGTCGGTGGCGTACTCGCCCTGCTTCGTGAACAGCTCGATCTGCGCGATCGTCTGGTTGGTGAAGGAGTTCGACATCACGAAGCTCGGGTGGCCGGTGGCGTTCCCGAGGTTCATCAGCCTGCCCTCGGACAGCACGATGATCGAGTGCTTCTCACGGCCGTCGGTCGCGGGGAAGACCCACTCGTGCACCTGCGGCTTGATCTCGATCTTCTCGATCCCGGGGATCTTCGCGAGCCCGGCCATGTCGATCTCGTTGTCGAAGTGGCCGACGTTCGCGACGATCGCGTTGTGCTTCATCTTGGCCATCTGGTCGGCCATGATGATGTCGAAGTTCCCGGTGGTGGTGATGAAGATGTCGCCGCGCTCGACGACGTCGTCGAGTTCCACGACGTCGAGGCCCTCCATCGCCGCCTGCAGCGCGCAGATCGGGTCGATCTCGGTGACGACCACGCGGGCGCCCTGGCCGCGCAGCGATTCCACCGCGCCCTTGCCGACGTCGCCGTAGCCGCAGATGACCGCGACCTTGCCCGCGATCATCACGTCGGTGCCGCGGTTGAGACCGTCGATGAGCGAGTGGCGGATGCCGTACTTGTTGTCGAACTTCGACTTCGTCACCGAGTCGTTCACGTTCATCGCCGGGAAGAGCAGCTCGCCTTCCTTGGCGAGCTTGTAGAGCCGCTTGACGCCGTTGGTGGTCTCCTCGGTGACTCCGCGGACCTCCTTGGCGATGCGGGTGAACCGGCCGGTGTCGCGGCCGAGGCTCTCGCGCAGGGTCTCCAGCACGAGGTGGTACTCCTCGGGGTCTTCCTCCGTCGGCTGCGGAACGGCGCCGGCGGCCTCGAACTCGACACCCTTGTGGATCAGCATGGTCGCGTCGCCGCCGTCGTCCAGGATCATGTTCGGGAGGCGGCCGTCGCCGAAGTCGAAGAGCTGGTCGGTGCACCACCAGTACTCGGCGAGCGTCTCACCCTTCCACGCGAACACCGACGAACCCGACGGCTTGTCGACGGTGCCGTCCCGGCCGACGACGACGGCCGCGGCGGCCTCGTCCTGCGTGGAGAAGATGTTGCACGACACCCAGCGCACCTCGGCGCCGAGCGCGACGAGCGTCTCGATCAGCACGGCGGTCTGGACGGTCATGTGCAGCGAACCCGCGACCCGCGCGCCCTTCAGCGGCTGCGAATCGGCGTATTCGCGGCGCAGCGCCATCAAGCCGGGCATTTCGACCTCGGCGAGGCGCAGCTGCTTGCGGCCGGCCTCGGCGAGCGAGAGATCGGCGACGGCGAATTCGATCCCGTTGACCTTGGACAGGGTGGGGCTCACAGGTTCTCCAATCATCAAGGAAGGCAGGATGGAGCGGTCCTTCTCGCCGGTGGCGGGAAGGACGGTGTCAGTGCGGGGGTTCAGCGCACGGCCTCGACGACGAAGGCCGGAAAAGGGTTTCGACGCAAAGAAAGGCACCTCCGCAGTGGGAGGCGCCCTTACGTCTGTCGCGGCGGGCCGAGCGTGGCGGAAGAATTCCGTCGCAGCGCCTCTCGGCCCGGAACCCAGAATGGCAAAACGCCGCGAGCGCTGTCAAGGCGACGCGGGCGTGGCGAATTCGGCGCGGACGCCCAGCAGGCGGACCGGTCTGCCGAGGTCGAACATGCCGAGAACGGCCAATGCCGCCGTCTCGATCTCGGCGGGATCCGAGGTCGGGGCGGGCAGGGTCACGCTGTGTGCATGGGTGTGGAACGGTGCGAACCGGACTTTGACCGCGATCCGCGCGGCGGGCCTGCCTTCGTCGGCGACGTCCTGTGAGACGCGTTTCGCCAGCGCGACGACCTCCGCGGCCATGATCTCGGGATCGCTGAGGTTCTGCTGGAACGTCGTCTCGCGGCCGCGGGATCGCGCCACGTACGGCGTCGCGGTGACCTCGGCATCGCCGATCCCGCCGGCGAGGAGCCGGTACCACGGGCCGAGCTTCGGGCCGAACCGGGCGGCGAGGTCCGCCGGATCGGCGCCCGCGAGTTCCAGCACGGTGCGATAGCCGGCCTCGGCGAGCTTCTTCGTGGTCTTGGCGCCGATGCCCCACAGCGCGTCCGTCGGACGCTCGGCCATGACGTCCCACCAGTTGTCCTGGACGAGACGGAAGATCCCGGCCGGTTTGGCGAAGCCGGTGGCGAGTTTGGCGCGCAGCTTGTTGTCGCCGATACCGACCGAGCAGGACAGCCCGGTCTTCTCGGCCACCTCTCGCCGGACGTCGGCGGCGAGCGCTTCGGGATCGTCCGTCGTGGCGCCGAGGAAGGCTTCGTCCCAGCCGAAAACCTCGACGATCACCGGGAATTCCCGCAGCGTCGCCATCACCCGATCGGACACTTCTTGGTAGGCGGGCGCGTCGGTCGCCAGGAAGATCGCGTCCGGGCAGCGTTTCGCGGCGGTTCGCAACGGCATCCCGGACCGGATGCCGAATTCCCGCGCTTCGTACGACGCCGTCGCCACCACGGCCCGTTCGGCCGGATCACCCGTGCCGCCGACGACCACGGGTTTACCGCGCAGCTCGGGCCGCCGGGCGACCTCGACCGCCGCGATGAACTGGTCGAGGTCGACGTGAAGTACCCAGCGCACCCACTCCCGGTCGGCCATGAAGCGAGCTTAGATCGCGTCCTGTGTGTCCGCGCTAGGAGCGTTCGGCGATCTCGTCGCGCATCCGCTGCTCGTTCTCCTGCAGCTCCGGCGTGAAGTTCTCGCCGAAATCCTCGGCTTCCAGGATCTTGCGGATCTCGAGAACGATGTCACCGTGCGGGGGAGTGGGGCAGCGCTTCGCCCACTCGATCGCTTCGGCGCGCGAAGGGACATCGACGATCCAGTAGCCGCCGACGAGTTCCTTGGCCTCGGTGAACGGGCCGTCAGTGATGGTGGTCCCGGACGCGTTGATCGTGACCCGCGCGCCCTTCGAGCTCTCCTGCAGGCCTTCGCCGCCCACCAGCACCCCGGCGTCGAGCATGTCCTGGTTGAACTTCGCCATGGCGGTCAACGCCTCCATCGGCGGCATCTTCCCGGCTTCGGAATCGTCGTCCGCCTTGATGATGATCATGAACCGCATGCGTCTTCCTCCCAGTGAACCGGACGTATCGCCCGGAACCCTACCGGCGAGCGGGAAGACGGTCAGTCGCGACCGAACCGGGACAGATGCACGATCACCGCGGCGGTCACGGTGATCATCCCGGTCAGCAACAGGGCCGGGCTGTTCACCACGACGCCCAGCAGCATCAGCAGACCGGCGGTGAGGTCGAGACCCAGGAGGACGGCCAGTCGGAGCAGTGGAGGCTGGGCTGGCCTCCCCGAGCGGAGCCGGGCGGCCAACGCCGGCTCGGTGAGCTCGAACCAGCGCTCGATCTTCTCCAGCTCTTGCCGATCGTGATGGCTCAGCATCGGGCTTCTCCTTCGGCGCGCCTCGGCCGTCGACATCCACGGAATACCCAGGAGCGGAGCCGGATAAGCATCGAATTTCCCCGGATTTTGTATAACGACCTATACGGACTGGCGACCGCCGGTCTCCACGAGTGGATTTATTGCGCCATTAGGGGTTTGGGCACATCGAAAGATCGTCAAAGAGGAGAGGGCTCGGTAGCTTCTGAGCTTGTGGCCAGGGCGGCCACGGTTGCTCAATCTGGGAGGACACGAGCGATGACCATTCCCACCGAACCGATCGGCAGTATTCCCCGTCCGGCCTACCTCATCGAAGCGTTCGGTGAGCACGCGGCGGGACGACTCGACGCCGACGGGCTCGGCGAGTTGCAGGAAAAGGCCCTCCTGGACACCGTCAGGCGACTGGAGGAGACCGGTTCCCCGGTCATCACCGACGGAGAGCAGGGCAAGCCGAGCTTTGCCACGTATCCCTTGGCGGGCCTCACTTCGCTGGCTCCGGACGGCGTCGTCATCCCCTTCGCCGACGGGCACACCCGGCAGCTTCCGCGGCTCACTGCCGGACCGTTCCGCTATCAGACCTACGCCGACTCCTATCTGCGCGAGGTCAAGAAACACACGGCCAGGCCGGTGAAGCAGGCGGTGATCGCGGCTTCGGCGGTCAGCCTCGTCTATCCCGGTGAGGAATTGGCCGGATATGGCAGAGATCAGTTCATCGCCGACCTGGTGAACGAAGCCGAAACCGATATCCGCCGTAGTCTCGACGCGGGTGCCGACAGCGTTCAGATCGACTTCACCGAAGGCCGGTTGTCGCTGAAGCTCGACCCTTCCGGCGGGCTCTTGCAGTCCTTTGTGGACCTGAACAACGCGGTGCTGGACCGCTTCTCCGAGGAGGAGCGGAAGAAGATCGGTGTGCACACCTGTCCCGGTGGAGACCAGGACTCGGCGCACAGCCTCGACGTCGACTACGCCGCCCTGCTCCCGACGCTGTTCCAGCTGAAGGTGGGCAATGTCTACGTCCAGCTGGCGAGTGAGGCGGAGCCCGAGCGGGCGCTGAAGGTGATCGCCGAGCACTCCCGGCCGGAGCAGCGGATCTTCGTCGGCGTGACCGATCCGATCGATCCGCGCGTCGAAACCGTCGAGGAGGTCCGGGACCGGGTTCTCCAGGCCGCGGGATACATCTCGCCGGACCGCCTGGGCACCTGTGACGACTGCGGCTTCTCGCCGTTCGCCGACGACGTCTCGACGTCGCGGGAGACCGCGTTCGCCAAGATCGCCGCCCGCGTCGAAGGTACGCGTCTCGCCGCCGAATCCCTCTGACGTCGTGTGATGGGTGCCTTCGTCAGTTCTGGACCGCGACCCGGATCCCGAGTCCGACCAGGAAGGTGCCCATCACCGCGTCCATCGTCCGCCGCACCCGGCCGGAGCTGAAGAACCTCCGCAGCGAACCGACCAGCGTCGCCAGGACGAAGGTCCACACGACGGCCACGGTGGTGGCCAGCACGGCCAGCTGCAGGGTCTGTGCGGTCGAGGCGGAATGCGGGAGGAACTGGGGGATGAGCGCGAGGAAGAACATCGCGACCTTCGGGTTGAACAGGTTGGTGAGCAGTCCCTGCCGGAACGCCTCCTTGGGCACGACGACGGGCGCCACCTTGTCCTTGAGCTCGCTGTAGTCGCCGCGGCGCACCGCCAGCCACGCCTTGACACCGAGGAAGATCAGGTACCCGGCGCCGATCAGTTTCACCACGGTGAAGGCGATCGCCGACGCGGTGAGGATCGCCGCGACCCCGAGCGCGATCGCGACCACCCAGACGAAGACGCCGAGCGCGATGCCGAGTCCGGCGGCGATCCCGGCCTTGCGCCCGCCGAGGATCGCGCTGCGGGTCACCACCAGGAAATCCGGTCCCGGTGCCATCGCGCCGAGCAGGCAGATCAAGACGAACGAGAGTGCGGTGGCCCCGGGGATCATCTTCCGATGCTATCGCCGATCGTCGATGCCCCTGGCCATCACGGCGCCCGCGAGGTCGACGCCGTCGGGCGTCGTCACCGTCACCCGTTCGACTTCGGTGAAGCCGAACGACAGGTACAGCGGGACACCGGGCAGGGTCGCCGTCAACGTCAGCGAGGTGAATCCCTCGGCCTTCGCCGCGACACGACAGGACTCGAGGATCGCGCGTCCGAGCCCACGCCGGGTCCAGTCACCGCGGACGAACATCGCGCGTACCCGCGCCGGTTCGGTGGCCGGATCGAGCCGACGGTCGTCGTCCGCCGCATCACCGGCGCCGGCGTGCGTCTTGTTACGCCTGCTCCAGCCTCCGCAGGCGACGATCTCGCCGTCCGCCTCGTGCACGAAGTACGTGCCGTCCTCGAGTAACCGCGGATCGAGGCGCGCGACGTGCTCGGCCGCGCTCGCCGTCTGCCGCTCGTCGTAGAACCGGGGGAACAACTCCAGCACCGAGGCCCGCATCAGCGCCGCGATGGCGGGTGCGTCGGCGAGGGTGGCCGTCCGCTGGGGCGGCGTGTCCGTCGTCATGTCGCGGAAGATAACGAACGACGGCGGCTCCGCCTATCGGATAATCCCGTGGTGATCACCGACGACGGCGTTGAGCTGTGGACCTCGGCGACCGGCCAGGGCGAACCGATCCTGTGCTGCCACGGCGGCCCCGGCCTGTGGGACATGTTCGGCACACTGGATCTCGGTCCGCGATTCCGGCTGATCCGCTGGGATCAGCGCGGTGCCGGGCGCTCGGAACCGCGTGGCCCGTACACACTCGATCGGATGGTCGCCGACGTCGACGCCGTCCGGGAGTGGCACGGCCTCGACCGGGTCCCGGTGCTCGGTCACTCGTGGGGCGCGCATCTCGGTCTCCTCTACGCGCTCGCGCATCCGGAGCGGGTGAGCGCGCTCGTTTACGTGTCGGGCGTCGGCCTCGGTCACGAATGGCACGCGGAGTTCCAGCGGAAGGTCGAGCGGGTGGTGGGCGGGAAGGGCCGCGAAAGCGCGGTGCGGCAATGGACGGCCGATTTCGTGACCGACGGCGAGCGCCATGCCGAAGCGATGGCGACTCCCTGGTTCCCGGTCAACTACGAGGCGAACGCGGCGCTGAGCGAGGAGATGCGGGCGGTGCCGGAAGCGGAGCTCGTCTCGGCCTGCCGGTCACTGCGGGTGCCGGCACTGATCGTGGACGGGATGGCGGACAACCGGCCCCGGTGGGCCGTCGACTCGCTGGAAGAAGCCCTGCCGTCGGTTACACGGGTGCGCTTCGAGGGGGTCGGGCACGTGCCGTGGCTGGAGGCGCCGGACGAATTCCGGGCCGCTGTGCTCGGCTTCCTGGGTGACCGCGGTCGCGAGTGAAGTACATGAAGGACCCCTTCCTGTACCTAGGCGCAAGGAAGGGGTCCTTCATGTATGGGCATCCCGCGATCCCGACCCACCCGCCGTAGGCACCTAGAACACGGTCGGCCTTGACTCGAAACGCCACTCACGACGAACACGACACGTTCGCCTTTCCCGTCAACCCACCTAAAGGTCAGGCCTTGGTGATCGGCTGCTGCAACTCGGTGACCCACTTGTCCCCGTCCTCCGGACACTCGAGATAGAACTCCCGTGCCGGGCCGCTCGCGCGGTAGCCGTGCGCGTCGACCCACTTCGCCAGCGCCTGGTAGCTGGAGAGCACGGTCTCCATCGAGCCACGGTGCAGGATCGTCGCCGCGCTTTCCACTTCGGCGAGACTCACCGTCGAGAATCCTTCGGTGCCGTCGGTTTCGGCCGAGATGGTGACGGCGGCGTGGATCAGCACGCGTTCGCCGTCGGCGTCGTCCTCGTAGTAGGCGATGAGCGGTCCCGACGGTGTGATCGGGCCGAGCGCTCCGAACAGCTCCTTGTACAACCGCCCGACGACGGGACCGATCTCTTCGCTCACGTATCCGCTCGCCGTCCCGGTCAGCTCGGCGACGCGCACCGCGGGAAGGCTTTTGACGACGACGTCTTCGGAAGGCATGGTTCCCTCGCTTTCGATCGACCGGAGCCGCGCTTCGATGGCCTTGAGCCGCGCGTCGTCCGCCTCGATGGCTGCTTCGAGTTCGGCTCGGCGCAGCCGCAGCATCCCGCGCAATTCGTCCGTGCCGATCTCCGCGTCGAGGATTTCCTGCACCTTGGTGAGGGTGAAGCCGAGATCCTTGAGCGCGATCACCCGGTTGAGCCGGGCCAGCTGCTCGCCGGTGTAGGACCGGTAGCCGCTGAACGGGTCGACGTGGGCGGGGCGCAGCAGCCCGATGGCGTCGTAGTGACGCAGCATCCGGACGGTCACCCGGCCGTGCTTGGCGAAGTCTCCGATACTGAACATGACGCCTCCCACCGGACAGCCTGACACGGTGTCAGAGTCGATCGGTCACCGCACGAGCCGGAAGAACGATCGCACCTCGTCGGTGAACACGCCGGGTTGTTCGAAGGCCGCGAAGTGGCCTCCGCGATCGAGTTCGTTCCAGTACCGGATGTCGGTGAACCGGCGTTCCGCCCAGCGGCGCGACGGGCGCGGGGTCTCGCGCGGGAAGATCGAACAGCCCGTCGGCACGGTGATCGTGTCCACAGTGGACTCGGCGAACCAGCTCGACACCTCGGCGAAACTCTCCCAATACAGCCGGGCGGACGAAGCGCCGGTGCCGGTGAGCCAGTAGAGCGTGATGTCGTCGAGCATCGCGTCCAGGGTCAATGCGTTCTCCGGATGGCCGCCGCAGTCCGTCCACGCCTGGAACTTCTCGACGATCCACGCGCACAGCGCGACCGGCGAGTCCGCCAGCGCGTAGCCGATCGTCTGCGGCCTCGTCGCCTGCTGGATCGCGTAACCCGAACCGTCCGCCTTGGCCCTTTCGAGGTCTTCAAGCGATTTCCGCTCGGACTCGGTCAGGTCGTCGAACGTCGCCGGGTCCGGCGCCGCCAGTGGTGGGTTGAGGTGGATCCCGGCCAGCCGCTCGGGCGCCGTCCGGCCCATGAGCGTGGTGATGCTGGTGCCCCAATCGCCACCTTGGGCGCCGTAGCGCTCGTAGCCAAGGCCGTCCATGAGGCGGATCCACACGTCGGCGATGCGCTGGATCGACCAGCCCGCCCGCGCGGGTTTGTCGCTGAAGCCGTACCCGGGCAAGGAAGGGACCACGACGTGGAAGGCGTCCGCCGCGTCACCGCCGTGAGCGACCGGATCGGTGAGGGGACCGAGTACGTCGAGGAACTCGAAGATCGAACCAGGCCAGCCATGGGTGAGGATCAGCGGTAGCGCGCCGGGATGGGGAGAGCGGGCGTGCAGGTAATGGATGCCGAGCCCGTCGATCTCGGTCTTGAACTGGGGGATCGCGTTGAGCCGGGACTCCGCGGCACGCCAGTCGTAGCGCTCGGCCCAGTACGAGCACAGTTCACGCAGGTAGGCGGCGGGAACGCCTTGCGACCAGTCGTCGACGGTCTCGTCGTCGGGCCAGCGGGCACGGCGGAGCCGATCTCGGAGGTCTTCGAGATCGGCCTCCGGGATCCGGGCTTGGAACGGCGTGCTGTCCATGTCGGCTGACGCTAACGAGGGGGTCCGACATTTCGTGGACTTCCGGCGGCCCGAGTGCTATACCAGACTACATACTGTATACAATCTGCCGTGAGCGGGGTGGGACCCATGCCTGATCCTCGAATCCTGCGAGACCACTACGGCCGCCGGTATCGCGTCGGCGAGAGCGACGTGGACCTGATCGGCAGGCCCCGGTCATGGATGCTGTGGCTCAGCTGGACCGCGATGTTCGCCGCCGGGATCCAGCAATACGGTTTCGGCGTCGTCGCACCGGTCCTGATGGACACCTACGGCTGGACGTTCCCCGAAGTGATCGCCTCCTTCGCGCTCTGGACGGTGTGCCAGGCGTGCGCGGTGTACCCGGTCGCCCGGCTGCGCGAGCGCGGGATGTTCCCGCCCGCGGTCGCCGTGATCGCCGGCGGGGTGCTCTGTGCCACCGGGATGTTCACCTTGGGGCACGCGAACAACCTGGCCGCGATGTTCGTCGGCTACTCGGTACTCGGCGGGATCGGGACGGGCGTCGTCTACGCGACCTGCGTCGGCACGGTGATGAACTGGTTCCCCGATCGCGTCCCGGCGCGGGTGGGCGCGGTCAGCGGCGCTTTCGCGTACGGCAGCGTGCTTTTCGTGCTGGGGGCCGGGTTCTGGCTCGCGGAGGGCAATCGCCGCCCGCTCTTGGACGCGGTCGCGGTGGCCGTGCTCATGATGATCGCGGGCACCGCGGTCCTGCTGCGCGATCCGCCGCCCCGCTGGTGGCCGGAACGGCCGGATCCGCGTACGTGGGCGGCCGACAAGGTGCGCAACCGCGGGGTCGCGGTGAACCGGCCCGCCCTGCGCGAGTACCGGCCGGGGGAGGTGCTCCGCTGTCCGACCGCGGTGGCGATGTACCTCATCGTCGTACTGGCCGCCGCGGTCCTGCTCTTCGATGTCGCCTATCTCGCGACTTTCGTGGCCGCGCAAGGAGGCGGTCCGGAACTCGCCGCCGTCGCGCTCGCGGTACTCGCCGGGGTGACCGGTGCCGGGCGGGTCCTGCTCGGCGGACTGTCCGACCGGCTCGGCAGGCGCCGGATCCTGCGACTGGCGCTGGCCACGGGCGGGATCGCCCAGTTCGTCCTGCTCTACTCGGGCGATCACGCGGTGGGGCTCGTCGTGGGTGCCGCGCTGGCGGGGCTCGGGAACGGGAGTTGCTACTCGCTGCTGGTGTCGCTGGTCCGCGACTACTTCGGCGAGGAGTCGGCACTGCCGAACTTCGGGGTGCTGTACAGCGCCAAGGCGGTCGGGGCGTTGCTCGGAGTCGGTTTGGCGGCGTTCGTCGTGTCCACGCACGGGTATCTCGGCGCGTTCGCGGTGGCTGGCGCGCTCAGCGTTCTCGGGGCGCTGCTCGGTGGACGACTTTCCCAGCCGGGACGGCCGAAGTCGCTGTTGCCGGCGGTTCGCTGATGGGCCGGGTGACGAGCAGACGGCGGGTGATCCGCGTCGTCGAAGGCGTGCCGGGTGCCCGCCCGGACACGCTGACCGTCGAAGAGCCGCTGGAAATCCGCGTCGGCGGGAAGCCGTTGACGATCACGATGCGCACCCCCGGGCACGACTTCGACCTCGCCGCCGGATTCCTTGTCGGCGAAGGGGTTTCGCGGTCCGCGAAGGACATCCACTCGATCCGTTACTGCGCGGGCGCGACCACCGACGGCTCCAACACCTACAACGTGCTGGACGTCGTCCTCACGGAAGGCGTCGCCCCGCCCGATGCCTCCCTGGAGCGGAACTTCTACACCACGTCGTCGTGCGGGTTGTGCGGGAAGGCGAGCCTCGACGCCGTGCGGACCACCGCGACCTGGCCGGTGGACGGCGACGACCTGGCGATCACACCGTCCACAGTGGCCGAACTGCCGGATCGGCTCCGGACCGCGCAGCTGGTCTTCGACCGCACCGGCGGGCTCCACGCGGCCGGGCTGTTCAGCGCCGACGGGGAACTGTTGTGCCTGCGGGAGGACGTCGGCAGGCACAACGCCGTCGACAAGGTGGTCGGCTGGGCGGCGCGTGACGGGAGACTGCCGTTGTCCGGAACGGTGCTGATGGTCAGCGGACGGGCGTCGTTCGAACTGGTGCAGAAGGCGGTGATGGCCGGGATCCCGCTGCTGGCCGCGGTTTCCGCGCCGTCGTCGCTGGCGGTCGACCTCGCCGCGGAGATGGGCCTGACCCTGGTGGGGTTCCTGCGGGGCACTTCCATGAACGTGTACACCCGGCCGGACCGCCTCGGCGTGTCCTGAAGGTCCCCTTTGAGACGTTGAAGGTCTCAAAGGGGACCTTCAGGACATCAAGCGCCGGTGGCGACCTTTCCCCTGACGGGGAGAGGAAACCTGCTTGCGGCCCTGGACACCGGAGCGTTCGAAGAGTAACTATATGCCTACCTCATACGGTATGCAATCTACAGTCTGCCGCGACCAGGGGCTTCGAGCAGAGGACGGGCGGACGGAGCAGATCCGGAAACGAGCGCACGGATCAGAGAGGTCCGGCGTGCGAGAAAGAGGAGTTGAACGATGGCGCCAACGACCGGCACCGCTGCGGGGGACACCGCGACGAAGGCCACCACCAACGGTTCCGAACCCGCCCCGGACCTGATCTCCGGCGGCCACCTGGTGGCCAAGGCGCTCAAGGCGGAGGGCGTCGACACGATCTTCACGTTGTGCGGCGGGCATATCATCGACATCTACGACGGCTGCGTCGACGAGGGCATCGAGGTCATCGACGTCCGGCACGAGCAGGTCGCGGCGCACGCGGCCGACGGCTACGCCCGGATCACCGGCCGCCCCGGCTGCGCCGTCGTCACCGCGGGACCGGGAACGACGGACGCCGTCACCGGGGTCGCGAACGCCCTCCGCGCGGAGAGCCCGATGCTGCTGATCGGCGGGCAAGGGGCGTTGACCCAGCACAAGATGGGCTCACTGCAGGATCTGCCGCACGTCGACATGATGGCGCCGATCACCAAGTTCTCCGCCACCGTCCCGGACACCGCGCGGGTGGCGGACCTGGTCTCGATGGCCTTCCGCGAGTGCTACCACGGCGCGCCCGGACCGTCCTTTTTGGAGATTCCCCGCGACGTCCTCGACGCGAAGGTCCCGGTGGACAAGGCGCGGGTTCCCTCCGCGGGCCGGTACCGGGCGTCCACCCGCAACGCCGGCGACCCGGCCGACATCGAGAAACTCGCGGATCTCCTCGTCCACTCGAAGAAGCCCGCCATCCTGCTGGGCAGCCAGGTGTGGACGACCCGCGCCAGCGGACCGGCGGCCGAACTGGTGCGCGGGCTGAACATCCCGGCGTACATGAACGGTGCCGGGCGCGGCACACTGCCGCCCGGCGACCCGCACCACTTCCAGCTCTCGCGCCGGTACGCGTTCGACAACGCCGACGTGATCGTCATCGTCGGCACCCCGTTCGACTTCCGCATGGGCTACGGCAAGCGGCTCTCGCCGGACGCGACCGTCGTGCAGATCGACCTCGACTACCGCACCGTCGGGAAGAACCGGGACGTCGACCTCGGCATCGTCGGCGACGCGGGTCAGGTGCTCGCCGCGGTCGCGGACGCGGCCACCGGCCGGGTCGGCAACGGTGCCGTCGCGCGCAAGGTCTGGCTCGAGGAACTGCAGGACGTCGAGACCAAAGCGAAGCAGAAGCGTTTGCCGTTCCAGCATTCCGACGCGAGCCCCATCCACCCGTACCGGCTGGTGCACGAGATCAACGAGTTCCTCACCGAGGACTCGCTCTACATCGGCGACGGCGGCGACATCGTGACCTTCTCCGGACAGGTCGTCCAGCCGAAGGCGCCGGGGCATTGGATGGACCCCGGTCCGCTCGGGACGCTCGGCGTCGGCATCCCGTTCGTCCTCGCCGCGAAGCATGCGCGGCCGGAGAAAGAAGTCGTCGCCCTCTTCGGTGATGGCGCGTTCAGCCTGACCGGCTGGGACTTCGAGACCCTGGTGCGCTTCAACCTGCCGTTCGTCGGGATCGTCGGCAACAACTCCTCGATGAACCAGATCCGCTACGGCCAGGCGGCGAAGTACGGCCTCGGCCGGGAACGCGTCGGCAACACGCTCGGCGACGTCCCCTACGACGAGTTCGCCCGGATGCTCGGCGGGCACGGCGAGGCGGTGCGCGACCCCGCGGACATCGGCCCGGCGCTGCTGCGCGCCCGCGAGTCCGGAAAGCCGTCGCTGATCAACGTTTGGATCGACCCGGACGTCTACGCGCCCGGAACCATGAACCAGACCATGTACAAGTAGCCGGGAGGGATCACCGATGGCAAAGGCACTCGACGGCGTCCGCGTCCTCGACATGACGCATGTCCAATCAGGACCTTCGTCCACGCAGATCCTGGCCTGGCTCGGCGCGGACGTGATCAAACTGGAGACACCCGGCCGCGGCGACATCACCCGCGGCCAGCTCCGGGACCTCCCCGGGGTGGACAGTCTCTACTTCACGATGCTCAACGCCAACAAACGCAGCATCACCCTGAACATGAAGAGCGAGCAGGGGAAACAGGTCTTCGAGCAGCTCGTGTCCAGTGTGGACGTCCTGGTCGAGAACTTCGGGCCCGGAGTGGTCGACCGCTTCGGCTATCCCTGGGAACGGCTGGCCGAGCTGAACCCGAAGCTGATCTACGCCTCCATCAAGGGTTTCGGCCCTGGGCGGTACGCGGATTTCAAGGCCTACGAGGTCATCGCACAGGCGATGGGCGGCGCGATGAGCACCACCGGTTTCGAGGACGGCCCGCCCACCGCGACCGGCGCGCAGATCGGGGACTCGGGCACCGGGATCCACCTGGTCGCCGCGATACTGGCCGCGCTGTACCAGCGGACGAACACCGGCCGCGGGCAGCGGGTCCAGGTCGCGATGCAGGACGCCGTGCTGAACCTGTGCCGCGTCAAGCTCCGCGACCAGCAACGCCTGGCGCACGGCCCACTCGACGAGTACCCGAACGACGTCTTCGGCGACGAGGTCCCGCGCTCGGGCAACGCTTCCGGGGGCGGACAACCTGGCTGGGCGGTGAAATGCGCGCCGGGCGGGGCGAACGACTACATCTACGTGATCATTCAGCCGGTCGGCTGGGCACCGATCACCCGGCTGATCGGTAAGCCCGAACTCGCCGAGGACCCGGACTGGGCCACTCCGGAAGCCAGGTTGTCCAAATTGGACAAAGCCTTCGGGATGATCGAGGAGTGGACCGAGAAGCACACCAAATGGGAGGTGATGGAGGCGCTCAACGCCCACAACATCCCCTGCGGCCCGATCCTGTCCACCAGAGAGCTCGCGGAGGACGCCACACTGGCCGAACTGGGCTCCGTCGTCGAAGTCGAGCATCCCGAACGAGGTGTCTTCAAAACCGTGGGCTGCCCGCTGAAGCTGTCGGATTCGCCGGTCGAGGTCGAACGCTCGCCCCTGCTCGGTGAGCACAACGCCGAGGTCTTCGGCGAACTCGGCTACGGCGAGGACGACCTGGACCGGCTGCGCGCGGCCGGCGTGATCTGAGGGAGAACTTCATGGCAGACAAAGAGATCGTCGAGAAGATCCTCGAGAAGGTCGCCGCCGAGGGACGGGCCTCGCTCACCGCGCCGGAAGGGCGCCAGGTGTGCGAGGCGTACGGGATCCCCACCCCGGAGGAACGGCTGGCGGCCACCGCCGAGGAAGCCGTCGCGCAGGCGCAGGAGATCGGCCTCCCGGTGGTGCTGAAGATCGTTTCGCCGGACATCCTGCACAAGACCGAGGCCGGCGGCGTACTGGTCGGCCTGGCGACCGCGGACGCGGTGGCGGACGGCTTCCGGTCCATCGTCGCCAACGCCAAGGCGTATGACGCCGGCGCCGAGATCACCGGTGTCCAGGTGCAGCAGATGCTCAGCGGTGGGCAAGAGGTGATCATCGGCGCCACCACGGACGCCACGTTCGGCAAGATCGTCGCGTTCGGACTCGGCGGGGTGCTGGTCGAGGTGCTCAAGGACGTCACGTTCCGGCTCGCTCCGCTCGACCGTGACCAGGCGTTCTCGATGATCGACGGCATCGCGGCCGCCGAGATCCTGCGCGGGGTCCGCGGTGCGGAGCCGGTGAGCAGGGACGCGCTGGCCGACGTGCTCACCCGCGTCGGCACCCTGGTCACCGACTTCCCGCAACTGGCCGAGGTCGACCTCAACCCGGTGCTGGCCACTCCTGGTGGCGCCATCGCCGTCGACGTCCGGATCCTGGTGGATCCCGAAGCGGCGCGGGAACCCGTGCGGTTCAGCCAGGAGGAGATCCTGGCGTCGATGACCCGGATCATGAAACCGGCTTCGATCGCCGTCATCGGCGCGTCCGCCGAGGCGGGCAAGATCGGCAACTCGGTGATGAAGAACCTCGTCGACGGCGGATTCGCGGGGGAGATCCATCCCATCAACCCCAAGGCCGCCGAGATCCTCGACCGCAAGGCCTACGCGAGCATCTCCGACGTGCCGGGCGACGTCGACGTCGCGGTGTTCGCCATTCCCGCCAAGTTCGTGCCCGCCGCGCTGGAGGAAGTGGGCCGGAAAGGTGTGGCCGGCGCGATCCTGATCCCGTCCGGCTTCGGCGAGACAGGCAACATCGAACTGCAGGATCAGGTCGTCGCGATCGCGCGGAAGCACGGCGTCCGGATCCTCGGCCCTAACATCTACGGCTACTACTACACGCCGGAGAATCTGTCGGCGACGTTCTGCACGCCGTACGACGTCAAGGGCGGGGTCGCACTTTCGTCGCAGAGCGGCGGCATCGGGATGGCCATCCTCGGGTTCAGCCGGTCGGCGAAAATGGGCGTCTCCTCGATCGTCGGGGTCGGCAACAAGGCCGATATCGACGAGGACGATCTGCTCACCTTCTTCGAACAAGATGAAAACACCGAGCTGATCGCGATGCATCTCGAAGATCTCAAAGACGGACGATCGTTCGCGGAAACGGCGAAACGGGTTTCGGCGCGGAAACCGGTCGTCGTGCTCAAAGCGGGCCGCACCTCCCAAGGTGCGAAAGCGGCCAGCTCGCACACCGGCGCACTCGCCGGCGACGACAAGGTCTACGACGACATCCTGCGCCAGAGCGGCGTCATCCGGGCGCCCGGGCTGAACGATCTCCTCGAGTACGCGCGTGGCATCCCGCTTCTCCCGACGCCCAAGGGCGAGAACGTCGTCATCATCACCGGCGCGGGTGGTTCCGGTGTCCTGCTTTCCGACGCCTGCGTGGACAACGGGCTGAACCTGATGGAGATCCCGCCCGATCTCGACGCGTCGTTCCGGGAATTCATCCCGCCGTTCGGCGCGGCGGGCAATCCGGTGGACATAACCGGCGGCGAACCACCTGCCACCTACCGGAACACGATCGCGCTCGGTTTGGCGGACGAGCGAATCCACGCCTTGATCCTCGGCTATTGGCATACTATCGTCACCCCGCCGATGATCTTCGCGGAACTCGTTTCGGAAGTCGTATCCGAATATCGCGCGAAAGGGATCCACAAGCCCGTCGTCGCCTCGCTGGCAGGCGATGTCGAGGTCGAAGAGGCCAGCAGTTTTCTGTACGAGCACGGTGTCGTGGCCTATCCGTACACGACGGAGAAGCCGGTGGCCGTGCTCGGCGCGAAGTATCGCTGGGCCCGTTCAGCGGGACTGCTCGGCTGATTTTCCGGCCCAAACCGACCCAAGGAGAATGACAATGACGTCATCGACCGCGGCTCAACCACCCGGAGCATACAAGGAAGTAATCGATTCGAACGGCCGGATCTATCGCATCGGCGAAACCGATCGAGACATCATGGGCCGTCCACGATGGACGATGGTGATCCTGCCCTGGGTCGCCATGATGGCCATCAGTTCCTCGGAATACGCGTTCACGTCGGCGGAGGAGACGCTGGCCGGCGCGCACGGCTGGCACGGGGCGACCATCTTCTGGTTGCTCGGGGTCTGGGTGTTCTTCCAGGCGATCGTCGCCTTCCCCGCCGGGAAGATGCGGGAGAACGGGACGCTGTCCGCCAAAGCGGCGATGCTGCTGGGCGCGGCAGGCACCCTCTTGTCCTATCTGGCCCTCGCCTACGCGCCCAGCGAGATCTGGGCGTACCTGGGCTTCGGGTTCTTCGGCGGTGGCGGGGCCGGTCTGGTCTACGCGACCTGCGTGAACATGGTGGGGAAGTGGTATCCGGAGCGCAGGGGCGGCAAGACCGGATTCGTCAACGGCGGCTTCGCCTACGGTTCGGTGCCCTTCATCTTCATCTTCACGTCCTATATGGACCTTTCCAACTTTTCGGGCGTCCTGCTCGTGGTCGGCCTCTTCCTGGCGGCGGTCGTCGCGGTCAGCGGCCTCTTCTTCCAGGACCCGCCGAAGAACTGGTGGCCGTCGCAGGTGGACCCGTTGAAGGTGTCCGACGATCCGCGGATCCGCCGTTCCCTGCAGAAGAACCCGCCGGCGGTCCGGCAGTACACGCCGAAGGAGGCGCTCAGGACCGGGATGCTGCCGCTGATGTGGTTCTGCCTGCTGTGCACGGCCGGGGTGAACATCTTCGGTATCGCGATGCAGGTGCCGTTCGGCAACGAGATGGGGTTCGCGGGCGGGATCGTCGCGCTGGCGATGAGCCTGAAGGCGATCATCAACGGCACCGGCCGCGGCGTGATCGGCTGGATCTCCGACCGCTACGGGCGACGGCAGACGTTGTTCATGGTCTGCGTGGTGCTCGGCCTCGCGCAGTTCGCGGTGTACCTGTCCGGCTCGATCGGCAGCATGCCGCTGTTCCTGCTCGCCTCGATGATCTCCGGTTTCGGCGGCGGCGCGATCTTCCCGCTGTTCGCGGCGATGACGGCGGACTTCTACGGCGAGAACAACAACGCCAGCAACTACGGCCTGGTGTACAGCTCGAAGCTGATCTCGGGCCTGGTCGGCTCCGGCGTCGGGGCGATGGTCGTGGTCGCTTGGGGTTACGGCGGCGCGTTCTTCCTCGCGGGCGCGACGAGTCTGTTCGCGGCCGCGCTCAGTCTGCTGCTGCGTCAGCCCGGGCGATCGCGTACGCGTACTCCGCGGCGTGAGCAGGAGCTGAATCCCGCTTAGTCCTCCTTCGGCCGTTCGTGGAAGGCCTGCCGGGTGCGCTCGGTGTGCTGGTTCATGATCTTTTCGGCGGCGACGGCGTCACCGGCGGCGATGGCCTTGATCAGTTCCTCGTGTTCCTGCCAGGCGTCGTGGCTGCGAGGACGGGCGATCGGCGTGTAGTACCAGCGGACCCGGCGATCGACCATGCCGATCATCTCGGCAAGGACGGTGTTGCCGGACAGTTCGGTGATGAACGCGTGGAGCGCGGCGTTGGCCGCGACGAGGCCTTCGGTGTCGTCTGCGGCCAACGCCTCCAGCCCGGTCTTCTGCAGTTCCCACAACCGCTCGACGTCCTCGTCGCCTGCCCTGTCTGCGGCGAGACGGGCGGAGTGCGCCTCCAGCACGGTGCGCACGCTGAGCAGTTGATCGGCTTCCTCGTCCGTGGGCATGTGCACGAAGGCGCCCTGTGCGGGACGGAGGTCGACCCAGCCTTCGCTCTGCAGACGCTGCAATGCCTCACGGACCGGCTGCCTGCTGACGCCCAGGTACTCGGCGAGGTCCGCCTCGACCAGGTGCTGGCCGGGTTCAAGGGTCCGGTTGATGATCAGCTCCGCGAGCGCGTCGTACACGACCTGACGCAGGGGAGCCGGCCGCTCGACGCGTTTGGCCGTCGCCGGGTTGAGCGTGCCCTTCGTCCGGCGGCCGGTGGGGCCGCGGTCGGGAAGGGGTGAAACGGGCTGACTCACAGGACCTCCGGATGACTCGTCCGGTCCAGGATACAGGTTTTAGTATGCAAAATCCCGACAAACTCCCTTGATCACGCATTTCGTCCTCTAAATGCGACTGGTCGCAAGGCGCAACTCGCGTGATTGAGGGCGTAACTCGCGTGATTGAAGGCGTAACACGCCGAGTCCGGATCGCTCGGCGTGTTACGGCTCCAAACACGCGAGTTACGGCTTGAAGCACGCGAGTTACGCCTTGAAGCACGTGGACATGCGGTGCATTCAGAGGACTAAACGCGACAGGGGTTGGCCTGACAACCATCTACAGGATACTGTATGCAATCTGGTCCTCGGGTGAGCAGGAGGCACGTCATGAAGGTCGCTGTTCTGGGCGCGGGGGCGATCGGCGCGTACGCCGGGGCCGCGCTGCACCGAGGCGGGGCGGAGGTCCACCTCATCGCGAGACGGGCGCACGGCGACGCGATGCGCGCGCACGGCGTGCGGGTGCTCAGCCCACGCGGGAACTTCACCGCCCGGCCCCACGTCACCGACGATCCGGCGCAAGTGGGCCCCGTCGACTTCGTCTTCCTCGGCCTGAAGGCGAATTCGTACGCCTCGTGCGGACCGCTGATCGCGCCGTTGCTGGGCGAGGACACCGCGATCGTGGCCGCGCAGAACGGGATCCCGTGGTGGTACTTCCACGGTCTCACCGGACATCCGATGGAGGACCGTCGTATCGAGACGGTCGACCCCGGCGGCGCGGTGAGCGAGGTCCTCGAACTGCGCCGCGCGATCGGCTGCGTCGTCTACTGCTCGACGGTGATCGAGGAGCCCGGCGTGATCCGGCATCTCGAAGGGACCCGCTTCGCTTTGGGCGAGCCGAAAGGCGGCGTTTCGTCCCGGTGCGCGGCGCTCGCCGACGCGATGATCGCGGGCGGGTTGAAGGCGCCGGTCGAACTCGACCTGCGCGACGAGATCTGGGTCAAGCTCATGGGCAACGTCGCCTTCAACCCACTCAGCGCGCTGACCAGGGCGACCATGGTCCAGATCTGCGAGCATCCGGAAACCCGCGAGCTCGTCGCCGCGATGATGAACGAGACCCTCGCGATCGCCCGTGCCGCCGGCGGTGACCCGAAGGTGTCGGTCGAGAAACGCATCGACGGCGCCTGGCGCGTCGGCCACCACAAGACGTCGATGCTGCAGGACCTCGAAGCGGGCAAGCCGCTGGAGATCGACGCGATCATCGGCGCCGTCGTCGAGCTCTCGGAGCTGACCGGCGTGCCCGCCCCGGCGCTGCGGCACGTCCACGCCGCGATCGGCCTGCTCGACCAGACCGCGAACGCCGTTCCCGTCGGAGCGCAGTGAATCGGAGGGACCCGATGAAGCGCAAGAACACCGAACCGTACATCCGCCTCACTCAGCCACTGGTCCGCGACTCGGGTGAGCTGCGCCCGGCGAGCTGGGAGGAGGCGCTGGAGCGCGCCACCGCCGGGTTCCGGCGCACGCTCGAAACCAGGGGACCCGAGGCCTTCGGCATGTTCTCCTGTGCCAGGGCGACCAACGAGATGAACTACGTGGCGCAGAAGTTCACGCGCTCGGTGATCGGCACGAACAACGTCGACTCGTGCAACCGCACCTGTCACGCGCCGAGTGTCGCCGGGCTGGCGCGGGTGTTCGACAGCGGTGGCGGGACGTCGTCGTATCAGGAGATCGAGGACGCCGACGTCATCGTCGTCTGGGGTGGCAATCCGCGGGAGGCGCACCCGATCTTCTTCCAGCACGTGCTCAAGGCCGTCCACCGCGGCGCCAAGCTGTTCGTCATCGACCCGCGCCGGACCAGCACCGCGAGCTGGGCGCACCGGCAGCTCCAGCTGCACGTCGGCACGGACATCCCGCTGGCGCACGCGGTCGCCCGCGAGATCATCCACTCCGGACTGGCCAACACCGGCTTCATCGAACGTGCCACCGAGGGGTTCGCCGAGTTCGCGGCCTCGGTCGAGCCTTGGACACTCGAGGTCGCCGAGGAGGTCACCGGTGTCCCGGCCGAGCTGATCCGCGAACTCGCGCACACCTACGCCCGCGCGGATAGAGGTCAGCTGTCGTGGACGCTCGGGATCACCGAGCACCACAACGGCACGGACAACGTGCTGTCCCTGATCAATCTCGCGCTCCTGGCCGGTCACGTCGGCCGGTACGGGGCCGGGTTGAACCCGTTGCGCGGGCAGAACAACGTCCAGGGCGGCGGCGACATGGGCGCGATCCCGGACCGGCTGCCCGGCTTCCAGAACATCCTCGACGCGGACGTCCGGGCGAAGTTCGACGCGGCGTGGGGCTCGGACATCCCACCGCACAAGGGACTGAACCTCACACAGATGCTCGACGCGATGGAGCGCGGCGAGCTGACCTGCGTCTACATCATCGGGGAGAACCCGGTGCAGTCGGAGGCGGACTGCGAGCACACGATCAAACGTCTATCCACTGTGGATCTCCTGGTGGTGCAGGACATCTTCTTCACCAAGACCGCGCAGCTGGCCGACGTCGTGCTGCCGGCTTCGGCGGCCTGGTGCGAATCCGACGGCACCTTCACCAACAGTGAACGCCGGGTCCAGCGCGTCCGCAAGGCACTCGAACCGCCGGAGGGCGCACGCGACGACATCCAGTTGCTGTGCGAACTGGCCCGGCGTCTCGGTCACGACTGGAACTACCAGGGTGGCGAGGACGTCTGGAACGAGCTCCGGACGCTGTCGCCGATGCACGCCGGCATGAGTTACGCGAGGCTGGAGGAGCTCGGCGGCATCCAGTGGCCCTGCTATCGCGAGGACGAACTCGAGCCGACCTTCCTGCACGGGCGCCTCTGGGACGAAGACCCGGCGAAACGCGGCCGTCCGGCGCCGTTCACCGTGATCGCGCACAGCCCGCCGGTGGATCTGCTCACCGAGGACTTCCCGATCCGGCTGACCACCGGCAGGCGGCTGGATTCCTACAACACCGGCGTCCAATCCGGCGGTTTCCCCTCGCCGCTGCGTCGCGGGGAGACACTCGACCTGTGCCTGGCCGATGCCGTCGAACTCGGCGTCGTCGAGGACGAGGTCGTGCGGATCTCCTCCCGCCGCGGCGAGATCGAGGCGCCGGTCCGGATCGACGAAGGACTGCGTCCGGGGCTGGCGTTCATGACCTTCCACTTCCCGGACGAGATCGACGTCAACGTCATCACCATCGAGGCGACCTGTCCGGTCGCGGGCACGGCCGAGTACAAGGCCGCCGCGATCCGGGTCGAGAAGCTGCCCGCCACCGTGTGAGGAGTCCGGAATGGACCTGCGCTTCCTGAACGCCGAACCGACGGACGCCGAGCGGGCGGCGATCGACGCGCTCGGAGCCGGAGGCCGCGATCAGCTGCTTCCCGCGTTGCACGCCGTGAACGACCGGATCGGCTGGATCAGCCAGGGAGCGTTGAACCACATCTGCCGCCGGCTGAACGTCCCGCCGGCCGAGGCATTTGGTGTCGCCAGCTTCTACGCGCTGTTCTCGCTCAAGGAACGGCCGCCGCGCGTCGTCCACGTGTGCACGGACCTGGCGTGCCGGGTCAACGGCGCGGAGGCGTTGTGCGACAAGCTGAGCGAGACCGCCGGCGCCGCGGGGTTCACCTGGCACCGCAGCCCGTGCCTCGGTGTCTGCGAACGTGCCCCCGCGGCGCTGGCCTTCGAGGCGGGCGATCCCGCCGAAGAACGGTTGCTCGCCCCGGCGTCCACTGGCGACGTCGTTCGCGCCGCGGCCGGTGAGTCCGAAGTGGACGAAGCGCCGATTTCCGTTCCACAGCAAGGAGAGCCGGGGTTGCGGCTGTTGCGCCGAGTAGGCGTCGTCGATCCGGAGAGCTTGGACGCCTATCGCGCTTCCGGTGGCTACGCGGCGTTGAGGAACGCGCTGCTGCTCGGTCCGGCCGGGGTCATCCGCGAAGTGACCGACTCGGGACTGATGGGCCGCGGCGGGGCGGCGTTCCCGACCGGCCGGAAGTGGGACGCCACCGCGAGGCAGCCGGTGCGAACCCGGTACCTCGTCTGCAACGCCGACGAGAGCGAACCGGGCACGTTCAAGGATCGCGTGCTGATCGAGGGGGATCCGTTCGCGCTCGTCGAGGCGATGACGATCGCCGCTTTCGCCATCGGGGCGCAGAAGGGATACGTCTACCTTCGCGGTGAGTACCCGCGCGCGGTGAAGGTGCTGCGCAACGCCATCGATGTCGCCCGCGAACGAGGGTTCCTTGGCGAGGACATCATGGGGCGCCAAGGTTTCTCGTTCGACATCGAAATCAGGCGGGGAGCGGGCGCGTACATCTGCGGCGAGGAAACGGCGATCTTCAACTCGATCGAAGGCTTCCGCGGCGAGCCGAGGACCAAACCGCCGTTCCCGGTGGAGAAGGGGTTGTTCGGCAAGCCGACAGTGGTGAACAACGTCGAGACCCTGGTCAACGTCCCGCTGATCCTCACCGAGGGCGGCGAAGCCTACCGCCGCATCGGGACCGAGCGCTCGTCCGGGCCGAAACTGTTCTGCCTGTCCGGCAACGTCCGGCGTCCCGGTGTGTACGAGGTGCCGTTCGGGACGACGCTGGGCGAACTGCTCGACCTGGCCGGGGGAGTGCCCGATGGCCGGGAACTCCGGGCGATCCTGCTCGGCGGCGCGGCGGGTGGTTTCGTGCGCCCGGACGAGACCAGCCTGCCGTTGACCATGGAAGACGCGCGCGCGGCAGGCACCACCCTCGGTTCGGGTGTCGTGCTGATGCTGGACGATCAGGCCGACCTCGGCGGGTTCCTGCTGCGGATCGCGGCCTTCTTCCGGGACGAGTCGTGCGGGCAGTGTGTGCCGTGCCGGATCGGGACCGTGCGGCAGGAAGAGGCGCTGCACCGGATAGTCGGTGGTCGCGGCCTGAGTACCGGCGGGGACGATCTCGTGCTCCTGCGCGAAGTCGGCCAGGTGATGCGGGATTCGTCCATCTGCGGACTGGGCCAGACCGCGTGGAACGCCATCGAGTCGGCGATCGACCGGCTGGGCGCGTTGGAGGAGCGGTCATGACCATCGTCGAAATAGGACTTCCGCGACGGCTAGTCGAGTTCACTGTGGACGGTGCGGCCGTCCGTGTTCCCGAAGGATCGACGATTCTCGACGCCTGTGCCGCGGAGGGCAAGAACGTCCCGACGCTCTGCTACGGCGACACCCTCGAACCGGCGAACGCCTGCCGGGTCTGCATGGTGGAGGTCGAGGGTTCGCGCACACTCGTGCCGTCGTGCTCCCGCAAGGCGGAACCGGGCATGGTGGTGCGGACCGAGACCGATCGGACGCGGCTCAGCCGCAAGGTGGTGCTCGAACTCCTCGCTTCGGCGACGGATCTGTCCACCACACCCGACGTCGCGGGCTGGATGGCCGAAAGCGGTGCGGAACCCGAGCGTTTCGGGCCGTCCGCACCGCCTGCGGACGACCGGGACGAGCGGCGTCCGGGAGAACACGAGATCCCGGACGGGATGACGGCGGCGACAGTGCGCCAACCGGTCAAAGTGGACAACGAGCTCTACGTCCGTGATTACGGGAAGTGCATCCAGTGCTACAAGTGCGTCGACGCGTGCGGGGAGCAGTGGCAGAACACCTTCGCCATCACCATGGCGGGGCGGGGTTTCGACGCGCGGATCTCGACGGAGTTCGCGAACCCGCTCCCGGACAGCGCGTGTGTCTACTGTGGAAACTGTATCGAGGTCTGCCCGACCGGTGCGCTGAGCTTCAAACGCGAGCACGACAAACGCGAAGACGGCACCTGGGACGAATCCCGGCAGACCGCGACGACCACCGTCTGCACCTTCTGCGGCGTCGGCTGCAACCTCACCCTGCACGTCCAGGACAACGAGATCGTCAAGGTCACCTCTCCGCACGAGAGTTCGGTGACCCACGGGAACCTCTGCATCAAGGGCCGCTTCGGCTGGCAGCACGTCCAGAACCGCTGACGGTCGAGTGGGTCGTGAGTGGGATTCGGTTCTATTGAGGGGTAAGGCAAACGTGTCGTGTCTTGGGCGAGACGGTGAGCTGGGTGACGCGACACCGTGCTCGCGTGCTCAGACCCGAGTCACGTGTTGCCGAAGTACATGAAGGCCCGGCCGTCGAGGTCACCGCCACCAGGGACCACATCTGACGGTAGCGAAAGCCTCCGTCCCTACCTTCAGAGTAGGCAAAGAGGCCCTCACTACCCGGAGAACGCCCACGCGGAAGCGGACACCGGCCCCACGCCACGACACGTTCGCCCTTCCCCTCGATAACCCGAATCCCCCACTCACGACCACCCGCACCGAGCGGCCACCTGCGCCTCGCTGCCCACTTCTCCCTCTCTGCGCTCCCTGCCGCCCGTTGACCGAGGACAGGTCAGCGGGCTATTCTCGATATACGAAAGAAAGTTTCCGCATAGCGAAATTACAGAGGTTTCGATGGTTGATCTTGCCGGTTCGCGTCATGCGCTGCCGTACGTGCTGAACCTGTCGCTGGTCTTCACCGAGTTGCCGCTGCTCGACCGTGCGGAGGCGGCGCGCGCGGCGGGCTTCACCGCGGTCGAGTACTGGTGGCCCTTCGAGACGGCGGTGCCGGACGCCGCCGAGGTCGACGCGTTCGTGGCGTCGGTCGAGCGGGCGGGCGTCGCGGTGACCGGGCTGAACTTCTTCCCCGGCGACATGGCGGGCGGCGATCGCGGCCTGGTCACCTGGACCGGGCGCGAGGACGAGTTCGCGCACAGTGTCGCTTCCGCCATCGACCTCGGTGAGCGGCTCGGCTGCCGCCGGTTCAACGCGCTCTACGGCAACCGGATCGACGGCGCGGACCCGGCAGGGCAGGACAAGCTCGGCCTGTCGAATCTGGCGCTCGCGTCGGACGCGGCCGCGCGGATCGACGCGGAGATCGTCCTGGAACCGTTGTCGGGGGCGGAGAAGTACCCGCTCAAGACCGCGGACGACGTGCTGAAGGTGCTCGACGAACTCGGGCGGGACAACGTGAAGCTGCTGGCCGACCTGTACCACCTGGCGGTCAACGGTGACGACCTCGACACGGTCACGACCGTCCACACCGGACGGATCGGCCATGTGCAGATCGCCGATGCCCCAGGGCGGCACCAGCCGGGGACCGGAACGCTGGACATCGAGGGATACCTGGAAAAGCTGCAGACGGCGGGCTACCGCGGGCAGGTCGGCGTGGAGTACAAACCCGACGGGCCGAGCGCGGATTCGCTGTCGTGGCTGCCTTTCGAACGAAGGGGACTGGCATGACCAAGCTGGGATTCATCGGCCTGGGGATCATGGGCGGGCCGATGGCGGGACATCTCGTCGCCGCCGGCCACGAGGTGAGCGGATTCGACACGAACGCCGACGCGCTCGCGAGGCTGGCAGCCGCGGGCGGCCGGGCCGCGAACGGCGTGACGGACGCCGTGTCCGGCGCGGAAGTCGTCATCACCATGCTGCCGAACCACCCGCAGGTCGAGGCTGTCGCGCTGGCGGCGGGAGGGGTGCTGGAGTCGGCGAAACCGGGCACCCTGCTGATCGACATGAGCACCATCCGGCCGGAGACCTCCATCGAGGTGGCCGAGCGGGCGGCCGAACACGAGATCCGGGTGCTGGACGCGCCCGTTTCCGGTGGCCAGGCCGGGGCCGAGCAGGCAGCACTGTCCATTATGGCCGGTGGCGATGCCGAAGACTTCGCCGCAGCGCTCCCGATCCTGGAGGCGGTCGGCAAGACGATCGTCCATGTCGGACCGCACGGCGCGGGCCAGGTCGTCAAGGCGGCGAACCAGCTGGTGGTCGGCGGGACGTACGGACTGATCGCCGAAGCCATCGTCCTGCTCGAGGCCTCAGGGGTGGACGCCGGCGTCGGGCTGGACGTCCTCGCGGGCGGCCTGGCGGGCAGCCGGATCCTCGAACTCAAGCGGAAGTCCATGGTGGCGCGGGAATTCGCGCCGGGTTTCCGGATCGATCTGCACCACAAGGACATGGGTATCGCGCTCGCCGCCGCCAGGCAGGCCGAGGTCGCGTTGCCGCTCACCGGGCTGGTCGCCCAGCTCGTCGCCGCCGGACGGGCGATGGGTCACGGCTCGCTCGATCACTCCGCCCTGCTCAAGGTCGTCGAAACGCTGTCCGGCGCGGAAAACAAGGAGTGACGCATGCCAAGGATCCCCGCCATGCAGGCCGTCGTCGACGTCCTGGTCAGTGAAGGCGTCGACACCGCGTTCGGCTGCCCCGGTGCCGCGATCCTCCCGCTGTACCACGCGATGCAGGACAGCGGCATCGAGCATCTGATCGTGCGCCACGAAGAGGGCGCGACCCATATGGCCGACGGCTGGGCACGGACCACCGGCAACGTCGGCGTCGCGATCGGCACCTCTGGCCCTGCCGGGACGAACATGATCACCGGGCTCTACACCGCGCAGGCAGACTCGATCCCGATCCTGTGCATCACCGGGCAGGCCGACTCGCGGAAGCTGCACACCGAGGCGTTCCAGGCCGTCGACATCGTCGAGATCGCCAAACCGGTGACGAAGTGGGCCGTGCAGGTCAAGGAGGCGGCTCAACTGCCGTGGGTGTTCCGCGAGGCGTTCCGGATCGCGCGGTCCGGCCGTCCCGGCCCGGTGCTGATCGATCTGCCGATCGACGTCCAGCGGCAGGAGATCGAATGGGACTCCAGCATCGATTCGCCGCTGCCGGTCACGAAGGCGACGCCGTCACCGGCCAGGGTCGAGCGAGCGCTGGACCTCCTGCTGGCCGCCGAACGGCCGCTGATCCTCGCGGGTGGCGGCGTGGTGCTCGGTGACGCGAGCGACCGGCTGCGGACCGCGGCCGAACTGCTCGGCGTCCCGGTCGGCGTGACGTTGATGGGCAAGGGGACCTTCCCCGAGGACCACGAACTGTTCGCCGGCATGGCCGGCATCCAGACTTCGCAGCGGTGGGCGAACGCGGCCTTCCTCGAAGCGGATCTGGTGCTGGCGCTGGGAGCGCGGTTCGGCGACCGGCACACCGGTGACCTCGACGTGTACCGGGGCGACCGGAAGTTCATCCACGTCGACATCGAGCCGACGCAGCTGGGCAAGGTGTTCGGGCCGGACCTCGGCATCGTGTCGGATACGGGTGCTTTCCTGGACGCGCTGATCGCGGCGGCGTCGAAACGTGCTCCGGCGCGGGATCGCGCGTGGCCGCGACGGATCGGCGAACTCAAGGAGAGCTTGCCGCGCCGCGAGGACTTCGAGGACACGCCGATCAAGGCGCCCCGGGTGTTCAAGGAGATCAACGAGTTCTACGGCGAGGACGCCTACTTCGTCACCGCGATCGGGCTGTACCAGATCTGGTCCGGTCAGTTCCAGCGCGCGCACAAGCCGCGGCACTACCAGGTGTGCGGCCAGGCCGGTCCGCTCGGCTGGGAGATCCCGGCGGCGATCGGCGTCAAGAAGGCGAAACCGGAGGCCGAAGTCGTCGGCGTCGTCGGGGACTACTCGTTCCAGTTCCTGGTGGAGGAGCTGGCGGTGGCCGCGCAGTACGACGTCGGGTTCGTGCTGATCATGCTGAACAACGAGTACCTCGGGCTCATCCGGCAGGCCGAGACCGGCTACGAGATGAACTTCGAGGTCGACATCCACTACGACAAGATCGGCACGGACAACGTGAAGGTCATGGAGGCCTACGGCTGCTCCGGCACCCGCGTCACCGAGCCGGGCGAGATCCGGACGTCGCTGGAGTGGGCGCGCAAGGAGGCCGAGCGGACGTCGCGGCCGGTCCTGGTGGAGATCATGATCGAACGCGAAGGGAACGCCGCGATGGGCAAGGCACTCGACAGCGTCGTCGAGTTCGAGCCGATCGCGGGCTGAACGACGGTGTCCCGGCACGCCTGAGGCTGCCGGGGCACCGTCTCGCGATCAGCCCTTGGACTGGTCGTTGCTCAGCCACTTCTCCGGCCGGACGCGGACCAGCACGGACTTGTCGCTGAGCGCGCCGTCGACATACTTCGTGCCCTCGTCGCCGGGCAGGTAGCGCTGCGCGATCTTCAGCGCCTGCTCCCTGGTCGGCGGCGTGTCGTTCGCGATGACCGGACCCTCGGCCGTCACGTACTTGTAGGGAAAGGTCTCCGTCTGCGCGACCAGGCTGAGCCTGCCCGCCTTCTTGATCGCCTTGTCCTTGACCGAACCGCCGTCCATCCAGATCAGGAGTTCCCCGCCGGGCTCGTAGTCGTACCAGACCGGGACGGCCAGCGGTGCGCGTCCTTCCCGCTCCACGGCCAAGACCCCGATGTGGACCTCGCTCAGAAAGGCTTCCCGTTCCTCGGCGGTCATGACGAAAGACGACATCCGTGTCTCGCTTCTCTCGGTTGGTGATCTACGAGAAGCGACAACGCGTGCTGGCGTCAGGACATTCCGGGCACTCCGAACCCGCAATTCGTCACCTACTTGCGTCGTCCTGGCAAGTAGGTGACGAATTGCGGGTGGTCACGGGGCCGGGGGAGTGGTGGTGCTGGTCGGGCTCGTCTCACCGGTGTCCCCGGCCGGGGTCGAGGCCGGCGGCGGGGTGGTCGTGGTGCTGGACGGCGGAGGTGTCGAGGACGGAGGCGTCGAAGACGGCGGGGTGCTCGAAGGCGGTGTCGACGAGGGAGGCGTCGACGAAGGCGGCGTGCTGCTCGGCTTCGAGGGCGAACTGCTGCCCGGCGGCGTGGTGCTGCTCGGCGGCTGCGATGTGCCGGGCAGCGGGGTCGGCGGCGTGGTCGTACCGGGCGCGGGAGTGCCGGGCAGGGTCGGCACCGGAACCTGGCCGCCCGGCGTGCCGGCGGCGACGTCCTGGGAATCGGGGGCGCCGACGGGGACCTGGCTGTCCGGCATCGTCGCGACGCCACCGCGGTAGGCCACCGCCCAGCGGATTACGGTGTCTACATAGGACAGTGAGTGGTTGTAGCGGTACACGGCCACGCGCTGGGTCTGCTCGGACGTCAGGTCGACGCCGCCGGAGCAGAGGTAGCGGCCCGAGCCCAGTGTCGCGTCGTAGATGTTGTTCGGGTTGGACTCGCCGTCGCCGTTGCCGTCGGAGGCGTAGCCCTTCCACGTCGACGGGATGAACTGCGTCGGGCCGACAGCGCGATCCCACACCGTGTCGCCGTCGTACTTGCCACCGTCGGTGTCGGGGATCGCGGCGAAGGGCCCGGCGCCGTTGAGCTGCGGGCCTCGAATGGGTTCGAGGGTGTCGCCCTTGGCGTCGACGTAGCCGCCGCGCGCGTGGTTCGACTCGATGCGGCCGATGCTGGCGATCAGCGCCCAGTCGATGTGGCAGCCGGGCAGTTCCTTCGCGAGGATGTCGGCCGCGTTCTTGTACGCCTTCATCATGCTGGCGGGGATGCCGAGCGCTCCCGACGGCGCGAACGAGCCACCGACATTGCCGGTGCCGCCGGGGACGATCAGCGGATCGGGGTTGGGCGGCTCGGGGAGGCTGCCGTCGACGGCGATCTCCGGGACCGTGCCCGCCGGCGGCTGCCAGGCCGCGGCCTGGTTCTGCGGTACCGACGGTTTCGGCGCGGCGATCGGGGTGTCCGGACCCGCCGACGCGGTGACCGCGGGCAGGACGGCGAGTGCGCCACCGGCGAGCGCGAAGGCCGTCCGGTGCCGGGCGGACAACCTGTCCGTCTGTCGAGGGCGGTGCTTCGGCATGTTTTCTCCCGCTAGGTCGACTCCGGGCAAAACTATCCGATACAACCGAATTTTGGGGACGACGCAACGAAAAACCCGCGAACCTGTCGAGTTTTCGTCCGGCCGGCACAAGACCTTCGTAGTGAAGTTGTCAATTTCACGCTGAGTTCACCGAAACGTCAGCAGAATCGTCGGTCGCTTCGCGGGCATGGTCTGAACCGCGTGCAAAGAAGCCTTTGCACAATCTCCTTTGCACGGCTACCTTGGTGTCATGACCGGTCCGCCGCCCCCCGAAGAGATCGCCGACGCCGCCGTGCTGAAGGCGGTGATGCACCCGTTGCGCCGCCGCATCATGGAGGCGTTGGGCCGCGGGCCCGCGACGGCGACGAAGCTGGCCAAGGAACTGGGGGAGAGTTCGGGCGCGACCAGCTATCACCTGCGGGAACTGGCGAAGTACGACTTCGTCGAGGAGGCGCCGGAACTCGCGCACGGCAAGGAGCGCTGGTGGCGCGCCCGGCAACGTGACATCCGCTGGCCCCGGCACAGCGAGCAGAACGACGAGATGCGCGCGGTGTTCGACGAGGCGCAGCGCGCCGCGTTCACCGAGGACCTCGAGCAGATGGCGCGATTCCTCGATCGTCGCGGCGAGCTGGGCGAATGGGGCGACGCGCTGGTGTTCTCGCGCGGCTCGGTCCACGTGAACCTCGAAGAGCTCAAGCAGTTCTGGGAGGAGTACCTGGACTTGCTGCGCCGCTATTGGCGGCCGGAACCCGGCCCTGGCGCGAGGAAGGTGTTCGTGCGCTGGACGGCGTTCCCGGATCCCGACGGGGAGGTGCAGGAAGGGAAGTGAAAACCGGTGGGAGAGCGGCCACTCGACCACCGGAAACGCGTCACCACGCCGGACGGCGTGTCTTCACGAACGACTCCACATGCAAAGGGGGAGCAGCATGCTGCTCTGGAAAAGAATCGCGGCCGTCGGCGCCGCGGCGAGCCTGCTCGCGGCGGGGACCGCGACGGCCGCGCAACCGCCGGACGGAGTATCCCGGGCGGACGCCACCATCCGCTATACCGAGTACGGCATTCCGCACATCGTCGCGAACGACTGGGTGAACCTGGGCTTCGGGCAGGGGTACGCCGCGGCCAAGGACAACATCTGCGCGATCGCGGACGTCGCGATCACGACCCGGGCGGAGCGTTCCCGCTGGCTCGGCCCGGACGTGCCGCCGACGAGCGGGGTGAGCCAGGCGAGTTCGAACCTCGCGAGCGACCTGTACTTCCAAGGTCTGAACGAAAGCGGCGTGCTCGAGCGACTGCTGTCGGAGCCCGCGCCTCGCGGGCCGTACCGCGAGGTCCGCGAGCTGATCCGCGGTTACGCCGAGGGGGTCAACAAGTACCTTCGCGCCGGCGAGATCACCGACCCGGCCTGCCGGGGCACCGGCTGGCTGAAGCCGATCACCGAGCTCGACGTCTATCGGCACAGTCACGCGGTCGGCATGATCTTCGGACAGGGTGGGGTCGCGGATTCGATCACCGCGTCGCGGCCTGGTGCACCGCCGGCGGGTGCCGGTACCGAGCAGGTGCTCGGGGAGACCGGGGTCGGCAGCAACGCGATCGCGATCGGCTCGACCGCGTCGGCGAACGGCCGCGGTGTCTCGCTGGCCAACCCGCATCTGCCATGGCAGCTGAGCGGGACCAGGCTGTGGCAGTCGCAGCTGAGCCTGCCCGGCAAACTCAACGTCAGCGGCGCCGGAATCCCTGGTATCCCGATGATGTGGCTGGGACACAACGAAACCGCCGCCTGGAGCGGCACCGCCACCGACACGACCCGCACGTACACGCTGTTCGAACTGAAGCTCGTGCCCGGATCGCCGACGACCTACCTGGTCGACGGAAAGCCCGAGAAGATGCGGCGGGCCGACGTGAGTGTCCTGTCCCGTAAGGCGGACGGGGCCTTGGAACGCGTCGTGCGTCCACAGTGGACGACGAGGTACGGTCCGGTGACGACCCGACTCGGGCAGCGAGAACTGCCGTGGACGGCGTCGAGCGCATTCGCGATCGCGGACGCCAACGCCGGGAACCTCGGCATGACGAACTCGATGTTCGCGATCGCCCGCGGCCGGACGGCGGGGGAGATGATCGGCGCGGTCCGCGAGACGCAAGGGCTGCCGTGGATGAACATCCTCGCCACCGACGATCGCGGCCGGGTGGAGTACAGCCAGATCCACGGGGTCCCGCACGTCACCGACGAGAAGGCGGCGCGCTGCAACACCCCGCTGGGCAAGGAACTGTTCGACTCCGACGGTGTCGCGGTGCTCGACGGTTCCAGGACGGCCTGTGCGTGGGGCCGCGACCGTGACGCGCTGAGGCCGGGCGTCTTCGGCCCGTCCAGCCTGCCGAACTTGAGCCGGCCCGACTACCTGGCGAACTCGAACGACAGTTACTGGCTGTTCAATCCCGCCGAGCCGAAGACCGGCTTCCCCAGAATCGTGGGACCGGTTCGCAACGAACAGAACATGCGGACACGGGGCGGTTTCGTCGAGATCGCCGATCAGCTGAAGAAGGGCGGCTTCACTGGGCAGGCGATGCGGGACCTGATGTTCTCGCACCGGGATCACGCCGCCGAACTCGTGCGGGCCGACGTCGTCACGATGTGCCGCACGATGCCGGGGCCGGCCGCCGCGTGCGCCGCGCTGGCGGGCTGGGACGGTCGTTCCGACGCGGACAGCCGGGGCGCGCTGCTGTTCGACCGGTTCTGGTCCACTGTGGACCGCCTGGGGCCGTCGATCTGGAAGGTACCGTTCGACGTCAAGGATCCGGTCCACACGCCCAACACCCTCGATACGGGGAACGCCGCGATCCGCAAGGCACTCACCGACGCCGTCGCGGAGCTGAACGCGGCGAAGATCCCGCTCGACGCACGGTATGGCGACAACCACTACGTCGTACGCGACGGCCGGAAGATCCCGCTGGGCGGCGGAACCGCCGGACGTGGCGTCTACGACTCCCTTGGCGGACCATGGGATCCGGCCCGCGGGTACACGGAGTTCACGCACGGCGGGACGTACCTGCACGTCGTGGCGTTCAACGGCACCGGTTGCCCGGACACGACGACGCTGCTGACCTACTCGCAGTCCGCGAACCCGAAGTCCGCGCACCACAGCGATCAGACGGAGCTGTACTCGCGCAAGCAGTGGGTCACCGAACGGTACTGCGAGAAGGACATTCTCGCGTCGCCGTCGCTCGACGTGGTCCGGGTGAGCAGGCGATGATCGCGGCGCTGCTCGCGGCCGCCGTCGTGGTGGTCTCCTCACCGATGCCCGCCGCCGCTCCGACCGGCGACGTCTCGTTCACCAGTCACGGCGTGACCTTGCACGGGACGGTGGTCGCGCCGGAGGGACGTGGTCTCGCACCGGGCATCGTCATGGTGCACGGCTCCGGCGAACACGACCGGGACGACTACCGCACCGAGGCGGAAGCCTTCGCCAAGGCGGGGATCGCGACCCTGATCTACGACAAGCGGACCGAAGGCTATTCGCTCTTCGAACGGGACTACTCGGTCCTCGCCGACGACGCGCTCGCCGCGGTGCAGGCGCTGCGCTCGCGTCCGGGCGTGGATCCCGCCCGCGTCGGGGTATGGGGTTTGAGCGAGGGTGGCTGGGTCGCGCCGTTGGCGGCGTCGAAGTCGAAGGACGTCGCTTTCGTGGTCACTGTCGGCGCGAATGGGGTTTCGCCCGATCGCCAGCAGTCTTGGGCGTTCGAGACCTACCTGCGGCGCGGCGGGGTCACCGGCTCGATGGTGGACATGGTGGCGTCGACGAACATGCGGACCCTCGCGGGCGCCGGAGTGTTCCCGGAGGCCGGATATGACCCGGTGCCGGTGCTCGAGAAGGTGCGGCAGCCGGTGCTCGGCCTGTGGGGCGAACTGGATCGGCTCACCCCGCCCGGCGAGGCCATCCGGATCTTCCGGGAAACACTGGAACGGGCGGGGAACCGGCAGTACACGCTGAAGGTGTTCCCGCAGGCCCAGCACGGGCTCCGGCGGACCACGGACGGTTTCGACAAGCTCGACGGCTTCGCGCCCGGCTACCTCGACCTCGTCGGAGCCTGGGTGAACGGAGTGAGGAACGAGCCGTCCGCCGATCCGCCGCCACCGCAGGCGAGCCAAAGTGTCGCGCTGGCACCGCTCGCCTGGTACGAGGCGCCGTGGGTGCAGATCGGGGTGTGGGCGCTGGCGTTGCTGGCGTTCGCCGCCTACCCGGTGACGGCGTTGTTCCGTCGGCGCAAGGAAGTCCCGCTCGCCAGGCCAGCACGCTGGCTGGCGTCGACCGGCTTGCTCGCCACGGCGGGTTTCCTCGCCTACTACATCGTGCTGACGACGGGCGCCGCGATGGCGCCCGGTCCGGTCCTTTTCGGACGGACACTGCCCTGGCTCGCCTTGCAGCTGGCCGCGATCGGTGTCGTCATCGCCGGTGTGGTGACGGCGGTTTCGTGGTGGCGGAAGAAGGAACGCGGGGGAGTCCGGGTCGGCCTGCTGCTGGCCGGAGCGGTGCTGTTCGTCCCGTGGGCGGTCCACTGGGGACTGCTGGTGCCGTGAGACGAAAGCGGCCGCGTTTGCCGGCCGCAAGTACATGATGGCCCCCTTCCTGTACCTAGGCGCAAGGAAGGGGTCCTTCATGTACTGGGGCGCGGTCCGGCGTGGGCTTTCGCAACCTCGCCTCGGAACTGGCCAAGAGCCTGGGTGCCGGGCGGCCACCCGGCACCCAGGCGGACGGAAGCCGCGTCACCACGCCCGAGGGCGTGTCTTCACGAACGGACCTCCGGGTCAGAAGATACTCAGGACTTCGGGGTGACGGCGAACCGGCGCAGTTGCAGTGCCGGGTTCTTGGCCCGTACCTCGGAGATCCGGTCGGCGGACAGCTCCCCGGTCGCGGTTCCCGTGCGTTCGCCGAGCGAGGCGACGACGACGCCCATCGGGTCGACGATCATGCTGTGCCCCGAGCCGGTGGGGGCGGCCTGTCCGGCCGCGACGAGGTAGATCGTGTTTTCGATCGCCCGCGCCCGGACCAGCGTGGTCCAGTGGTCCTCTTTGAGCGGGCCGGGCATCCACTCCGCGGGCAGCAGCACCGCGTCCGCGCCGGCGTCGACCAGACGGCGGGTGACCTCCGGGAACCTCAGGTCGTAGCAGGTCTGGAGGCCGAACGTGATCCCGTCGACCTCGAACGTCTCCGGGGCTTCGATGTCACCGGGCCGGACGAGTTCCGATTCGCGGAAGCCGAAGGCGTCGTACAGGTGGATCTTGCGGTAGAGCGCGGCGATCGCTCCGTCGGGACCGGCCGCGACCAGCGTGTTCGAGATCCGCTCGCCATCGGGGAGCGCTTCGTTGATGCCCGCGACGACGGTGATCTGCCGGTCCTTCGCGAGACCGCGCAGCTCGGTGACGAACGGCCCGTCGAGTTCTTCGGCCGAGGTCACGAATTCGCGGCTCATCGTCGGTACGGTGAACAGCGAGTACTCGGGCAGCACGATCACTCGCGCGCCGCGGTCGGCCGCTTCGCCGACGAGGGAGGAGACGCGCGCGAGGTTGGCCTCTTTGTCGTTGCCGGGCGCGAACTGCGCCACCGCGACGTGCACCATGGGACCCCTTCCAATAAGTGGACCTCTTGTATACATGATGGATACTTGGCTGGTCCAGGTGTAGGCTCAGTCGCGGAAAGTAACGACATAGAGGGGAAACGAGATGACTGTGACCGCCGAAGGGGGCGGCCCGGCGCGCGAGCGGGTCTACACGTGGCTGCGCGACGGAATCATCTCGGGCGAGCTGGAAGGCGGCCGTTTCCTCGACGAAATGTGGGTTTCCGGCGTCGTCGGCGTGTCAAGGACGCCGGTGCGCGAGGCGTTCCACCGGCTGGCCGCCGAGCGGTTCATCAGCCTCCTGCCGCGCAAGGGTGCTCAGGTGCGCACGGTCACCGCCAGGGAACTGGAAGAGGTCTACCAGAGCAGGCGGCTGATCGAAGGGCACGCCATCGCGGCACTCTGCGCGAACCGGGCAGGCGCTCCCGCCGAACTGCCCGAACTCATCGAAGCGATGGCGAGCGCCGGTGCCGAACGCGACTGGTTCGCCGTTTCGGGATTCGACCGCCGATTCCACCGGGCCATCGTGAACGCGGCGGGCAACACCGTCCTGGCCGAGCTTTACGACACCCTGCGTTCGCGGCAGCAGCGGGTCACGGTCCGCGCGCTGGAGGCACGCCCGGAACGGCTGACGGTGATCAACGAGGAACACCGGGCGCTGGTCGCCGCTCTGGACGACCACGACGTGAAAGAGGCGTCACGGTTGCTGGAGGAGCATTTGCGGCCGGTGTCCGAAGTGATGTCGGTGCTGCCTCAGGAAGGTTGACCCGGCTGGTCGTGCGTCGCGCAGTGGATCCCGCCGCCGCCCGAGGCGATGGCCGAGATCTTCACCGGCACGATCTCGCGGCCGGGTAGCCGTTCGCCCAGGATCCGTCGCGCGCGTTCGTCCGCCGTGGCGTCGCCGAACTCCGGCACGAAAACCGACTTGTTCGCGACGTAGAAATTGGCGTACGAGATCACACTGTCTTCGCCGTAGGCCTCGACCTTTTCCGGATCCGGCTGGACGAGATCGATCACCGTGAAGGGTCTGCCGTCGGCGTCGGTGGTACTCGCGAGCACCGACCTCGCCTGATCGGCCGCGCGGGACCACGAGTCGGGCGGGGAGCCGGGGGCCGCCTTGTCCATGAGGACGACGCCGGGCGCGGTGAACCGGGCCAGGCAATCGACATGGGCATCGGTGATGTCCTCGCCGCGGACGCCCGCGAACCAGATGACCTTCCGGACGCCGAGCACCTTCTTCAGTTCGTCTTCTATCTCCTGGCGGCTCCTGCCCTTGTTGCGGTTGTCGTTGACCAGTGAGCTTTCGGTGACCATCAACGTGCCGGCGCCGTCGGTCTCGAACGAACCACCCTCGGCGGTGATCCAGGTTCCGGTGCGGGCCAGGCCGTACTCGCCCAAGACGGACCTCGCGACGGCGTTGTCCTTGTCGTACGGCTTCTGTTTGCCGCCCCAGCCGTTGAAGTTGAAGTCGACCCCCGTGACCTTGCCCGCCTCTTCCACGAACACCGGGACGGTGTCGCGCGCCCACAGGTCGTCGACCGGGATCGGGACGACCTCGACGGTGTCACCGCACGCCCGCTGCGCGGAGCCGGCGTGCTCGGGCCGGGCGAGGATCACCACCGGTTCGAAGCCGGCGATCGCTTTGGCGAGGCCGGCGATCTCTTCGCGGACGGCGGGTAGATCCTCCGCCCAGATCGACTTCGACGCGGGCCAGGAGAGATAGGTGCGCGCGTGGCTTTCCCATTCGGCGCCCAGCCTGCGGCCCGCGGCCGCGGCGGGGGTTCCTTCAGGATCCGCACACGCCCCGCTTCCGGCGGCGACGGCGCCGGCCGCTGTCATCGCGCGCAGAACCGTGCGGCGGGGAAGGGACGAATCGAACACTCTGCACTCCTTGGGCGGGCCGGTTGTGACACTCTAGCATCCTGACTGAAAATTCAGTCAGGATGCTAGAGTGAGACCTGTGTTCGAACGTCAGCAGAAGATCTTGGAAGCGGCCGTGCGAGTGATCGCGCGCAGCGGTGTGCGGGGCCTGCGGGTCGAGAAGATCGCGGCCGAGGCCGGGATCTCGACGTCGCTCATCTACTACCACTTCACCAACCGGGCCGGGCTGCTCCGGAAGACACTGGAGTTCGTCAGCGATCGCGCCGCGGCGTACACCGAAGAGGCCGCGGCGGAGGCGGCGGATCCGCGCGCCGAGCTGGAACTGATGTTGTTCGGCGAGCTTCAGGACACGCAGGCGGTGAAGGAGAACAGCACCGCCTGGGGCGAACTGCGGGCCAGCGCGGTCTTCACCCCCGAACTGCGCGAACCGCTGGCGGAGTCGACCCGGATCTGGGTGGCCGAGGTCGCCGAGGTGATCCGCCGCGTCCATGACACCGGTGCCGAGGCCGAAGACGCCGCGGAACGGCTGACCAGCCTGGTCGAAGGACTCAGCGAGCGGTGGCTTTCTGGTTCGATGGAGCTGGACAGGGCGCGGGGTCTCCTGCGGGACGCGATCGCGCTGGAACTGGACAGGGTGGGGGCCTGATGGGACTCGAGAAGGTCGTCGGCGTCATGCGTGACAACCTCACGGTCCGGCGCGTCTACGGCGAGCCCGTGGAGAAGGACGGCGTCGTGATCATCCCGGCCGCGAACGTCGTCGGCGGCGGAGGCGGCGGGCACGGGGCCGAACAGGACAAGGAAGGCGAGGGCGGTGGGTTCGTACTCGCCGCGCGACCCGTCGGCGCTTATGTGCTCAAAAACGGTGACGTGCGCTGGGTCCCGGCGGTGGACGTGACCTTCCTCGGCGCGGTGTTCGCCGTCATGGTCGCGACGATCCACCGGGCTCGGCGCCGGTGATACCGGTGAGGATGAGATCGATCCCGGTGAGGAACTGCTCGCGATCGTCGTGCTCGCGTACCTCGTCGGCGATAGACCGCAGGAACGGGAATTCGGCGGGATCGAGCTCTTCCCACGTCTTCGCCGCGGCGCGGAGGAATTCCGCGCGGTCCACGCCGGGCCCGAGCACCTCGGAGTTCGCGATGTTCTGGCCCGCGGCGCCGAAGATGTAGTGCACCAGCGCCGAGGTCGCCGTGAACCAGGTGGCTTCGGGGGCGCCCAGCGCGCTGACCCGGCGACCGATGCCTTCGAAGATCCGCGGCGTCACCGAGCCCCAAGGGCTGCGCGAGAGCTGGGCGGTGAGTTGCGGGGGCAGCCAAGGATGCCGCTCGATCGCGTCGAACAGGCCGAGCGCGATCGCGCGGATCTCCCGCACGGGTGAGCCCGTGGCCTCGACGGTCAGAGCGGCGCCGACGACGGACGCGGTCGCGGCGTCGAGCAGCGCGCCCTTGTTCGGCACATGCCAGTAGATCGCTCCCGGGCCGGTGGAGAGGCGTTCGGTCAGCGTCCGGAAGGTGAGCCCGCGCTCGCCGGCCGCGTCGAGCAGTTCGACGGCGGCCTCGACGATGCGCTCGCGGGACAGTGCCTCCGCGCGTGTCCGTGCCATGCCGTCATCCTGGCAGAGCGCCGTTCCGGATCGAGCGGACGCGGATGCGGCGGGTGTGAGGATGTCGTGAAGGGCCCCTTTGAGACGATGAAGGTCTCAAAGGGGCCCTTCACGACATATGAGTTCGACGTTCACCACCAGCCGAGGGGAAGAGGCGCGGGCAGGCGGCTTTCGGGTTAGTTTGCCCGTATGGCGAAAAGCGCGGCGGTGGAGATCGAGGTCGGCGACCGGACGGTGCGCGTCTCCAACCCGGATCGCGTCTATTTCCCGGCGCGAGGCGAGACGAAGCTCGACCTCGTCCGGTACTACCTCGCGGTCGGTGACGGGATCGTACGGGCGCTGCGGGAACGGCCGTGCATGCTGCACCGGTTCCCGTCCGGGGTTTCGGGGGAGAAGGTCCACCAGAAACGGGTCCCGAACGGTGCCCCGGACTGGCTTCAGACCGTCCGCGTCGACTTCCCCTCCGGCAGGCACGCCTACGAACTGTGCGTCACGCATCCCGCCGACGTCATCTGGGCGGTGCAGATGTCGACCGTCGAGTTCCACCCGTGGAACTCCCGTCGCGCCGACACCGAACGCCCGGACGAGTGGCGGATCGACCTCGATCCGATGCCCGACTGCCCGTTCTCGATCGTGCGGAAGGTCGCCGGCACCGTCCGCGAGATCCTGGACGAACTCGGCATCACCGGCTGGCCGAAGACCTCCGGCGGACACGGCCTGCACGTCTACGTCCGGATCGAACCGCGGTGGGGGTTCCAGGAGGTCCGCCGGGCGGCGCTCGCCTTCGCCCGCGAGGTCGAGCGCAGGATGCCCGACGAGGTCACCACCACCTGGTGGCGCAAGGACCGGGACCCGGCGAAGCTGTTCGTGGACTACAACCAGAACGCCAGGGACCACACCATCGCGAGCGCCTACTCGGTCCGCGGCGTGCCCGAAGCCGTCGTCTCGACCCCGATCACGTGGGACGAGATCGACGACGTCGAGCCGCGCGAGTTCACCATCGCCACCGTGCCCGCGCGCTTCGCCGAACTCGGCGACCTGCACGCGGGCATCGACGACACGGCGTACTCGCTCGACACCCTGCTCGAGTGGGCCGATCGCGACGGGCTCGAAGCCGAGGGTTCCAGTGAGCGGTAGGGCGAGGTGGGGTGGTACTCGTGACCGGACGGGTCACGTGGCACTGTGTGGATTTCCGGTCATCCAACGCACCAAAATCCACACAGTCGGCGTCCTGGGCGGACGTCACGGGCCGCCGGCCTGCACCACGGACACGCCACTTTCGCCTTACCCCTCAATAGCTTCCTGAGCCGTTACTCCGCACTCGCGTGATCAGAGGCGTAACTCGCGTGATCAGAGGCGTAACTCGCCGACGTACTCCGCAAGGTGCTCGCCGGTGAGCGTCGAAGCGGCCGCGACGAGATCGGACGGAGTGCCCTCGAAGACGATCTTGCCGCCGTCGTGGCCGGCACCCGGGCCGAGGTCGATGATCCAGTCGGCATGCGCCATGACCGCTTGGTGGTGCTCGATCACGATCACGGATTTGCCCGCGTCGACGAGCCGGTCGAGCAGGCCGAGCAGGTTCTCGACGTCGGCGAGGTGCAGACCGGTGGTCGGCTCGTCGAGGACATAGACGCCGCCCTTGTCGCCCATGTGCGTCGCGAGCTTCAGCCGCTGCCGTTCACCGCCGGAGAGCGTGGTGAGCGGCTGGCCGAGGCTGACGTAGCCGAGCCCGACGTCGTCGAGCCTGCTGAGGATCGCGTGTGCGGCGGGGATGCGCCCTTCGCCCTCGCCGAAGAACTTCACGGCCTCGGACACCGGCATTTCGAGTGCCTCGCTGATGTTCTTGCCGCCGAAGGTGTACTCCAGCACCGACGCCTGGAACCGCTTGCCCTCGCACTCCTCGCAAGTGGTCGCGGTACCGGCCATGATGCCGAGGTCGGTGTAGATGACGCCCGCGCCGTTGCAGGTCGGGCAGGCGCCCTCGGAGTTGGCGCTGAACAGCGCGGGCTTCACGCCGTTGGCCTTGGCGAAGGCCTTGCGGATCGGTTCGAGCAGGCCGGTGTAGGTGGCCGGGTTGCTCCGCCGCGAGCCGCGGATGGGCGTCTGGTCGACCGAGACCACGCCTTCGGCGGCGGGGATCGAGCCGTGGATCAGCGAACTCTTGCCGGAGCCCGCGACGCCGGTGACGACGCAGAGGACGCCGAGCGGGACGTCGACGTCCACGTTCCGGAGGTTGTGCCGGTCGGCGCCGCGGATCTCCAGTTTGCCGGTGGGTTCGCGGACGCTGTCCTTGAGCGCCGCCCGGTCGTCGAGGTGCCTGCCGGTGATGGTGTCGCTGGCGCGCAGGCCTTCGAGGGTGCCCTCGAAGCAGATCGTCCCGCCCGCGGTGCCCGCGCCGGGGCCGAGGTCGACGACGTGGTCGGCGATGGCGATCGTCTCCGGCTTGTGCTCGACGACCAGCACCGTGTTTCCCTTGTCGCGCAGCTGCTGGAGCAGGTTGTTCATCCGCTGGATGTCGTGCGGGTGCAGCCCGATGGTGGGTTCGTCGAAGACGTAGGTGACGTCGGTGAGCGACGAGCCGAGGTGCCGGATCATCTTCGTGCGCTGCGCCTCACCACCCGAAAGCGTGCCGGACGGCCGGTCGAGGGAGAGGTAGCCGAGCCCGATGTCGACGAAGGAGTCGAGCGTGTGCTGAAGCTTCTCCAGCAGCGGCGCGACCGACGGTTCCTTGAGCCCGCGGACCCAGCCGGCGAGGTCGCTGATCTGCATCCTGCAGGCGTCGGCGATGTTGATCCGCTTGATCTTCGAAGACCGCGCGAGCTCGCTGAGACGGCTCCCGTCGCATTCGGGGCAGACGGCGAACGTGACCGCCCGGTCCACGAACGTGCGGATATGCGGCTGCATCGCCTCGCGGTCCTTGGCCAGGAACGACTTCTGGATCGTGGGGATCAGCCCCGAGTAGGTCAGGTTGATGCCCTCGATCTTGAGCTTGACCGGCTCCTTGTAGAGCAGATCGTCCAGCTGCCGCTTGGTGTAGGACTTGATCGGCTTGTCGGGGTCGAAGAAACCGCAGCCGCGGAGGATGCGGCCGTACCAGCCGTCCATGGAGAAACCGGGGATCGTCAGCGCGTTCTCGTTGAGGGATTTGGTGTCGTCGTAGAGGGCGGTGAGGTCGATGTCGTTGACCTTGCCCCGGCCTTCGCAGCGGGCGCACATCCCGCCGGTGATGCTGAACTCGCGGCGTTCCTTCGTGGTCCGTCCGGCCTTCTCGACGGTCACGGCGCCCGCGCCGGAGATCGAGGCGACGTTGAAGGAGAACGCCTGCGGCGAGCCGATATGCGGTTTGCCGATCCGGCTGAAGAGGATGCGCAGCATCGCGTAGGCGTCGGTGGCGGTGCCGACCGTGGAGCGGGGATCGGAGCCCATCCGCTGCTGGTCGACGATGATCGCGGTGGTCAGGCCGTCGAGCACGTCGACCTCGGGCCTGGCCAGCGTCGGCATGAAGCCCTGCACGAAGGTGCTGTACGTCTCGTTGATCAGCCGCTGCGACTCGGCCGCGATCGTGTCGAAGACCAGTGAGCTCTTGCCGGACCCGGAGACACCGGTGAACACCGTCAGTCGTCGCTTCGGCAGCTCGACGGCGACGTTCTTGAGGTTGTTCTCGTTCGCGCCGAGTACCCGGATCAGGTCGTGGTTGTCGGCGGGGTGTTCCTCGGGCGGCTGCGGCTTGGTGGTCTTGCGCATCGTCTCTCCATCCTCGTGCGGGCCGCGTGTACGTTCCGTCAGCCTCACCGGGCTCGATCTAACCAGCTCCGAGCCGTTCGTCCTCATCGGTGATCACGCTAGGTGAACGCGGCCCGCCGCCGCTTCTCGATTCCTGATCGGTCTCCACGCCCCTGTTCAGACGCTCCAGCCCTCGCTCTTGGTCGCCTTCAGGTAGTCCTCGACCGGCGGCCCGACCGGCCTGCCCTCGTACTGCGTCGAGAGCACCACCGACGACCGGATCTCGCCGTGTTTGCCCAGCCGTTCGAAGAGACCTTCGAGATGTTCGAGCGACACGGCCCGGACCTTCAGCATGGTGCAGCGGTCGCCGCTGAGCCGGTGCAGTTCGACCACCTCGGGGTAGTCGTCGGATTTGCTGGTGCGCAGCAGGCAGCTGCCGAGCGAGCAGCGCATTTCGACGAACGCCTGGAGGTCGTACCCGGCGCGGCGCGCGTCGACCTGCGCGCGGTACCCGGTGATGACACCCGCCTCCTCCAGCCGCCGGACCCGTTCGGCGACCGCCGGGGCGGAGAGGTTCACGCGGCGGCCCAGTTCCTTGAACGAGAGCCGCCCGTCGCTCTGGAGCGTTTCGACGAGCCGCCAGTCGAGGTCGTCCAGCGCTCTTTCCGATCGTAAGGTCATCGCGCCCGGATTCCTTTCATGATGCGCCTCGCACCCCCGCGAGGCCTTCGACAGCCTATTCGCCGAGACGCCAGGAATCCCTAGATTCGAATCATGAAACCGATGTTCGCGCTCTTCATGGGTGTCGCCTGTCTCAGCACCGCGGTCGTCGGCCTGTCCACCACGGCGGCGTTGATCGTGGTCGAGCACGCCGGTGCCGCCTGGAGCGGGCTGCCGAACGCGGTGCTGGTGCTCGGGTCCGCCGCGGGTTCGCTGTCTTCGGGATCCCTGGCTGCTCGCTACGGCAGGCGCTTCGTCCTGGTGCTGATGTACGGGGCCGCGGTGGTGGGGGCGCTGATCTCGTTCGCCGGCGTGCTCGGCGGATCCGTGCTCGCGCTGGTGGCCGGGATGCCCTTGATCGGCTTCGGCAACAGCGGGGCCCAGCTCTCGCGGTACACGGCCGCGGATCTGTCGCCCGAGCACCGCAAGGGGTTCGCACTGTCCACAATGGTCTGGGCGGGGACCGTCGGCGCGGTGGCGGGGCCCGCCTTGATCGCGCCGGCCGCGGCGAAGGCCGAAGCCGCCGAACTGCCGGCGCTGTCCGGTCCGATCGCGGCCGGGGCGATGGTCGTGGCCATCGCGGTGCTCGCCGTCGTCACGCTGCCGCGCGGCCTCGCCGCTCCGGAGGAGGGCGTGCCGAGGCGGGAGCGGATGTCCGTGCGGAATCCGGTGATCCTCGGGCCGCTCGTGGCGATGGTCGGCGCGCAGCTGGCCATGGTGGCGGTGATGACGATGACCCCGGTCCAGCTGCACCAGCACGGTCAGGGGCTCGACGTCGTCGGCTGGGTGCTGAGCGCCCATCTGGTCGGGATGTTCGCGCTGGCACCGTTGTCCGGCTGGATCGCCGACCGATGGGGCGGCCGCGCGGCCATCTTCGGCGGGATCGGCACGCTCACCGTCGCGGCGGTCACCGCGATCGGCGCCCCCGATTCGCATCACGTGGGAATCCCGTTCGCGATGTTCCTGCTTGGCTACGGCTGGAACCTGGTGTTCGTCGGCGGCAGCAGCATGCTCAGCCGCGATCTCCCGCCCGCGCAGCGGACGAGGGCGCAGGGCACGGTCGACGCCTTCGTCTGGGGGACGTCCGCCGCGGCGAGTCTGCTCGCCGGGCAGCTGTTCGGCCTGGGCGGATACGTTCTGGTCGCCGTCGCGGGCGGCCTGTGCGCGCTCACCCCGCTCGCGGTGATCGGCCGCCGGGCGGCCGCGCCGGAACCCGTTGAAAAAGCCGGGCTCAGCTGATCTGCGAAACCCGGGCCCTGCCGTCATACTGCTTCACTCCGACACGAACCGAACCCGTGATGACGCAGATCACGTGGGTGACCGATTCGGAGGGTCCTAGGGTGAAAGCAGACAAGGTGCGGGAGATCGGGGGTGCACGATGAGCGAGTTCGCGGTGAATCTGCGAGACCGGGTACGGCAGGCGAGGGAAGACGTCCAGATCGCCAAGCAGGCCTCGGACGAGGACAGGGCTTCGGCCGTCGGTGCCGACCTGGCCAACCTGGAGCGACTGGCCGCCGAGCACGGGGTGGAACTGCCTGAGCAGACCTCGGGTGACATCCGGGCGTGACCCCGGGTTCCGTGCCGGTGATCGGCCTTTGACACCCTGGGGCGTGTGACCGACAGCCTGAACCGGATCCGTGCCTTCCTGGCGGATCGCGAACCGCCGACACCCTGCCTGGTGGTGGACACCGACCTGGTCGCGGAGCGTGCGGCCGCGGTCTCGGCGGCTTTCCCGGACGCGCTGATCCGGTACGCGGTCAAGGCGAATCCCACGCCAGGGGTCCTGGACGCGGTGCTGTCGGCCGGTGCGGGATTCGACGTGGCCGGGACGGCGGAGATCGAGCTGTGCCTGTCCCGTGGCGCGCGAGCGGCGGAACTGGCCTACGGCAACACGATCAAGAAACCGGCGGACATCACCTTCGCGTACGAACGCGGAGTCCGTGAATTCACCACGGACTCCGCCGGGGATCTGGCGAATCTGGCCGAGCACGCGCCCGGTTCGCTGGTCTCGGTCCGCTTGCTGACCGGCGGTCCGGATTCGGTGACGCCGTTCGGCCACAAGTTCGGCTGTGAACCGGAGGTGGCCGCGGCGCTGCTCCGCCAGGCGGTGGAAGCCGGGCTGCGGCCGGGAATCGCGTTCCACGTCGGTTCGCAGCAGCCGGATCCGGCCGCCTGGGAGATCGGGATCGCGACCGCGGCCAAGGTCGCCGCCGACGCGGGCGTCGGCCTGGAGCGGCTCAACATCGGCGGCGGGTTCGCCACCGAGCACCGGGAACCCGTGCCGTCGCTGACGGACTACGCGGGCGTGATCCACGCCGCCCTCGAAGCGCATCTGCCGGAGCCGGAGCTGATGCTGGAGCCGGGCCGCGTGATCGTCGCCGACGCCGGGCTCATCAGGACCGAAGTCGTGCTGGTGACCACCCGGGCCGCCGCCGACGAACGCCGCTGGGTCTACCTCGACGTCGGCAGGTACAACGGAATGGCGGAGTGTGAGAACGAAGCCGTCGCGTATCGGCTGGAGCCCGTCGGCGTTAAGGGTCCGGAAGGGCCGGTGGTCCTCGCCGGGCCGACCTGCGATGGTGACGACGTGCTGTACCAGCGGACGCCGTGCGCGCTGCCGAGGTCGTTGAAGGCGGGTGACCGGCTGGACATCCCGGGCACCGGGGCGTACACCGCCAGCTACTCGTCCATCGCCTTCAACGGAATCGAGCCGTTGCGCACCTATTGTGTGGGGAGGTTCGCCGATGTCGGCTGAAGTACCGCTCGTCGGCCGGTTCGCAGGCCGCCACGTGCTCGCGGAGTTCGAGGGGATCGAGCCGTCGCTGCTCGACGACGCCTCGCTCCTGAAGAAGACCCTCGCCGACGCGGTGACCGAGGCGGGGGCGACGGTCTGCGAAGTCGTGTCGCATTCCTTCGCCCCGCAAGGGGTCACCGTGCTGGCGCTGCTGGCCGAATCGCACGCTTCCGTGCACACCTACCCGGAGATCGGCTCGGTGTTCGTGGACGTGTTCACCTGCGGAGACCGGGCGGATCCGGAGCGCGCGGTCACGCTGCTGGCGAAGCTGCTCGGCGCCGGCACCGTCCGGATGTCCACTGTGGAACGAGGAGAGAGCTGATGGCGCAACGAGTGATCGTCGAGCCGATGGGCGCGGGGCTCACCCGGAACTGGGACGTCGAGGAGGTCCTGTTCGAAGGCCGTACCGCGTTCCAGAACGTCCTCATCGGACGGACCGCGCAGGGGATCTCCCTCTTCTGCGACGACGAACGGCAGAGCACCGAACTGAGCCAGCTCGTCTACCACGAGGCGCTGATGGTCCCGTCGCTGCTGCTCGCCGAGCGCGTCGAGCGGGTGCTGATCATCGGCTCCAGCGAAGGGGTCGCCTCCCAGCTCGCGGTCGCCGCCGGGGCCGAGGTGGTCGATCACGTCGACATCGACGTCGAAGCGGTGCGGGTCTGCGCCGAGCACCTTCCCTACGGTTACACCCTCGACGAGCTGGCCCGTGCCGAGCGCGGGGAGGGGAAGGTCCGCGTCCACTACCGCGACGGCTGGGAGTTCCTCGCCGAGGCTCAGGAGCGCGGGGACACCTACGACGTCGTCGTGATCGATCTGCCGGACGAGAACGACGATCCCGAGGCGCAGCACAACCGGTTGTACGGCGCCGACTTCCTGGCCCGGTGCACGGCACTGCTGTCCGGCGGAGGAGTGGTCGGTTGCCAGGCTGGCTGCCCGACGCTGTGGCGCAATCAGACGCTGATCGCGTCGTGGCACCGGTTCACCGAGTCGTTCGGGACCGTTCTCTACTACGGTTCGGACGAACACGAGTGGGCCTTCCTGAGCGGCCGGGCCGACGTGCTCGACGATCCCGGCGCCCTGGTCGCGGAGCGGATCGGCAAGGCGGGGATCGGGGAGTCCACTATGGACGAAGACGCGCTGAGGGCGAACACGGTGCCGCCGTTTTCCCTGCGGCGTCGCTGAGACTTCTCGCCGGGATGAGGCGGCTCCGGCGTGTCGCGAAAGCCACTTTCGCGACGCCTGGGGTCCCGAAAGTGGCTTTCGCGACGTCCGCCGGATCCCTGCGTCGAAGCGGCAATCACGCGTGACTGGAGGGACGGGCGATCGCTGGTAGGGCCGTTGGTCACCGGAACCGGGGACTTGTCCTCCGCGATGCGCGACCGTGCGGCCCTAGGGCGCGCGAGCGTAATCGGAAAGGCTTCACGCAGTCGAAAGGGTGCGGTGAGGTCATGGCGCGTTTGGGAAGCCTGCTCGGGAAGGGCCGGTCGGTGCGGCCGAGTCTGCTTCCGTTGCTGGACTTGAGGTCCGCGGCGTTGACGTTGCGGTCCGGTCACGGGCTGGCCCCGACGGGGTCGGGGAGTGTCTGCTTCGTCGCGGAAGGCCGTCCTGGGGCGGGGACGGACGCGGAGATCGTCGCCGGTCTCGCCGGGGACACCGTCCGCCGCAACGTGGTCATCCACGACGCGCACGGGCGGACGATCGTGCGCTGCTGGCGGGAGAACGGCGACCTCGGCTGGCTGCTCGACGACCTCGCCGACGTCAACGAGAGCCTGGCGCAGGCCGGGTTCGCGACCTGGTTGCTGCATACGACGGTCGACTTCGCCGAGTTGCGGGACATGCGGCATCCGAGGCTGACCATGGTCTACCGCCGGGAGCGCGGCACCTTCTACCCGTACGCCCCGCTCGGGACCCGCGGCAGGGACAGGGCGACGGAACTGAAGATCCGCTCGTCGCTGACCCGGATCGTGCCGATGGAGCCGGACATCGGCCGGTGGCACCCGGTGTGACGGGTTCCGGTCAGCCGGGCGCGCCGCCGAGCCAGCCGCGCAGCCGTTGGACGCGCCGGTCCCGTGGGTTCCACCGGGACCGCTTGACGAAGGCCGCGCCGTCGAAATGCCGGATGGCGGTCAGGACCTCGTCGAGCAGCGAGGCGTGCGTCTCGGTTTTCGCCACGACTCTCGGCGCCCGCTCTGGCTCGGCGGCGATCGATGCCCGGCGGGTGATGGCGTGCGTGCCGGGACGGCGGCGGGTTTCGCAGATCCTCGTGGTCACGTCCCGGTCCCCTTTCCCTCGCCCACGGTCCGGTGGGCGTCACCTTCGACGATGAGGCACCGGGTGCCGTTCCGGTCACCGCCGAAGGTCGTGCCATCGAAGGCACAAAGACCTCTCTCGGTCGCCGGGCGGGTACGGCGGGTCACGGGTCGGCTTCGAAACGCCGAGTGGGCCGGAGACGGTGGGAGAATGCCCCGCCGGCGTCTCGCCTCCATTTCCGGGAATCGGCGAGATCACGATCGACGGAGAAGGTGTATGCCGAACCCGACGTTCCCGCAGCCCGAGTCCCCGGCCGCGGCCCCGATCCGGGTGCTGCTCGTCGAGGACCACAAGATGGTGGCCGAAGCGCTGGGTGCGGCCTTCGAGGAATTTCCGGAGATCGACCTGGTGGCGTCGGTGGAGTCACTGGCGGGCGGAATGATCGCGGCGGAGAAGCATCTGCCCGACATCGTCCTGCTCGATCGGCGGCTGCCGGACGGCGACGGGATCGAGGCGATCGCCCGATTCCGCGCGATCTCGCCGTCGAGCAGGGTGCTCGTGCTGACCGGTGACGCGAACAGCGCCATCGTCGCCAGGATCCTGGAGGTCGGCGGGGCCGGGCTGTTGCTGAAATCTGGTCTCCTCGACGAATTGGTCACCGCGATCCGGACGGTCGCGGCCGGCGACGTGGTCATCGACCCGGAACTGCTCAGCGGCGCCTTGGCCATGCTGGCCGGGAGTTCCGGCAGGCTCGGGCCGTTGCTGACCCTGCGGGAGCGGCAGGTGCTCTGCCTGATCGCGGAAGGCGCGGGAACCGATCGGATCGCCGAGGAGCTGCGGCTGGCCAGGAATACCGTGCGGAATCACGTGCAGCGGATCCTGGTGAAGACCGGCACCCATTCGAAACTCGAAGCGGTGGCCCATGCCCGCAAGAATGGCCTCCTCGAACGGCCGTAGCGGGGAGAGGTATCCGGGTGGCAAGCTGCACTATGGCCATGCTGCCATCGAAACGGACATCTGATCACCGCGGCGCTGTGCTGTTCGAGTTGTTCATGCACAGCGTAGTCGACTACGCCATTTACCTGCTGGACGTCGACGGTCACGTGATCAGCTGGAATCCGGGGGCGGAACGGATCAAGGGGTATTCGGAGGACGAGATCCTCGGCCGCCATTTCTCCGTTTTCTACCCCGAGGACGACGTCGCCGCCGGTAAACCCACCTCGGAGCTGCTGATCGCCGCTGAGCTGGGGAGTCACGAGGACGAGGGCTGGCGGGTCCGCCGCGGCGGTGAACGGTTCTGGGCCAACACCGTGATCACCGCGTTGCGGGATGAAGAGGGCCGCCTCGTCGGTTTCGGCAAAGTGACCCGTGATCTCACCGAACGCCGGAAATCGCAGGAGGAAAAAGCCGAGCGGCGGCAGGCGTTCGCGCATTTGGTCCGGGCCCAAGAAACCGAACGTCGCCGTATCGCGTGGGATGTTCACGACGATTCCATCCAGTCGATGATCGCGGTGAGCATGCGGCTGCAGATGCTCGCCGCGCAACGGCGGGATTCCGCATTGACGCAACTCGACGAAGCGATCCAAGGGGCGATCCGGCGGTTGCGGATCCTCGTGGCCCAATTGCGCCCGCCCGCGCTCAACGACGACGACCTGGTCGCGTCCGTCCGCGACTATCTCGACGAGGTCGTCGCCGGCTGGGGACTCGACCGCACGCTGCGGCATGACCTGCCGGTCCAGCCGCCGCCCGAACTCGTCGTCACGGTCTTCAGGATCCTTCAGGAGGCGTTGGTGAACGTGCGGAAACACGCGAACGCCACCGCCGTCGTGGTTTCGCTGACCGGACAGGACGGCGGTCTGCTGGTCAAGGTCGTCGACAACGGGGACGGGATGAAGCCGGACGTCGAGAGTGCCCACGAAATGTTGTCGGGTGAGCACATCGGAATGGCGTCGATGCGTGAACGTGCGGAAGCGGCGCAAGGATGGCTCCGGATTTCCAGCAGGCCCGGCGAAGGGACGTCGGTGGTCTTCTGGATTCCGCTCGGCCCGGCCGGGCCCGTGCGGAGATGACGGTCGCCCCCTGGAGCCGCGGGGAGCCGGAACGAAGGAGGCACCTCGATGCCGGAACCGGTAGCCAAGCGTGGGCCGAGAGACGCGGTGCGGGTGGGCGGGGCGATCGACGACGAGGGTCTGCAGCGGTTGCTGGAGGGGCTGAAAGCCGTTCGCGACGGCGATTTCAGCACCAGGCTGCCGCAGGTGGACGACGTCCTGATGAACGAGATGGCGGTCGTCTTCAACGGGATGGTCGACCAGCTGGCGCTGTTCACCTCCGAGGTCACCCGGGTCGCCCGCGAGGTGGGGACCGACGGGAAGCTCGGCGGGCAGGCGGCGGTGCCCTCGGTCTCGGGGACCTGGAAGGACCTCACCGATTCGGTGAACGCGATGGCGGGCAACCTCACCGGTCAGGTCCGCGACATCGCCGAGGTCGCGACCGCGGTGGCGAAAGGTGATCTGTCCCAGAAGATCACCGTCGACGTCAAGGGCGAGATGCTCGAGCTGAAGAACACGATCAACACGATGGTGGATCAGTTGTCGTCGTTCGCCGATGAGGTCACGCGCGTGGCGCGCGAGGTCGGCAGCGAGGGACGGCTGGGCGGGCAGGCGGAAGTCCCCGGTGTGGCGGGGACGTGGCGGGATCTGACGACGTCGGTGAACTTCATGGCGGGCAACCTGACCGATCAGGTGCGCTCGATCGCCGAGGTCACCACGGCGGTGGCGAAGGGTGACTTGTCGCAGAAGATCACGGTGGACGCGCGGGGCGAGATCCTGGAGTTGAAGAACACGATCAACACGATGGTGGATCAGTTGTCGTCGTTCGCCGATGAGGTCACCCGGGTCGCGCGCGAGGTCGGTACCGAAGGCGCGCTCGGCGGGCAGGCCCAGGTGCCCGGCGTGGCGGGGACGTGGCGGGATCTGACGACGTCGGTGAACTTCATGGCCGGCAACCTCACCGCGCAGGTGCGTTCCATCGCCCAGGTGGCCACGGCGGTGGCGAAGGGTGACTTGTCGCAGAAGATCACGGTGGACGCGCGGGGCGAGATCCTGGAGTTGAAGAACACGATCAACACGATGGTCGATCAGCTGTCCTCGTTCGCCGATGAAGTCACGCGCGTGGCGCGCGAGGTGGGCACGGAAGGACGGCTGGGTGGCCAGGCGGACGTCAAGGGTGTTTCGGGGACGTGGAAGGGCCTGACGGAGTCGGTGAACGTCATGGCCGACAACCTGACCGATCAGGTGCGCTCGATCGCCGAGGTCACCACCGCTGTCGCGAAGGGCGACCTGTCGCAGAAGATCCGCGTCGACGCGCGCGGCGAGATCCTGGAACTCAAGGACACCATCAACACGATGGTCGGCCAGTTGTCGTCGTTCGCCGACGAGGTCACCCGGGTCGCCCGCGAGGTGGGCACCGAGGGACGGCTTGGCGGGCAAGCGGACGTCAAGGGTGTTTCGGGGACGTGGAAGGGCCTGACGGAGTCGGTGAACGTCATGGCGGACAACCTGACCGATCAGGTGCGCTCCATCGCGCAGGTCGCGACGGCGGTCGCCAGGGGCGATCTGTCCCAGAAGATCACCGTCGAGGCCAAGGGCGAGGTCGCCGCGCTCGCGCAGACGATCAACACGATGGTCGACACACTGTCCGCCTTCGCGGACGAGGTCACTCGCGTGGCGCGGGAGGTCGGCACCGAGGGCATCCTCGGCGGACAGGCCAGGGTGCCGAACGTCGCCGGTACCTGGAAGGACCTCACCGACAACGTCAACTCGATGGCGAACAACCTCACCGGACAGGTCCGCAACATCGCCCAGGTGACCACCGCGGTCGCGCAGGGCGACCTCTCCCGCAAGATCGACGTCGACGCGCGCGGCGAGATCCTGGAACTCAAGACCACCATCAACACGATGGTCGACCAGCTTTCCGCCTTCGCCGCGGAGGTCACGCGGGTCGCCCGCGAAGTCGGCAGTGAAGGACGGCTCGGTGGCCAGGCGGAGGTCGAAGGTGTTTCGGGCACCTGGAAGCGGCTGACGGAAAACGTCAACGAGCTGGCCGGGAACCTGACGCGCCAGGTCCGGGCGATCGCCGAGGTCACCAGCGCGGTGGCCACCGGCGACCTCACCCGGTCCATCTCCGTCGAGGCGCAGGGCGAGGTCGCGGAGCTGAAGGACAACATCAACGCGATGGTCCAGTCGCTGCGCGAGACCACGCGGGCCAACGAGGAACAGGACTGGCTCAACACCAACCTCGCCCGGATTTCGGGCCTGATGCAGGGCCACCGGGATCTGCGGGTGGTGGCCACGCTCATCATGAACGAGCTGACCCCGCTGGTCGGCGCGCAGCACGGGACGTTGTTCCTCACCGAGGCCGGTGAGCACGGCACCCGGTTGCGGCTGATCACCAGCTACGGGCACAGCGAGGACCCGGACACGCCGTCGGGTTTCGCGATGGGGCAGTCGCTGATCGGGCAGGCCGCGCAGACCAAGAAACCGATCGTGGTCGACCGGACACCGCCGGGTTTCGTGAAGATCTCGTCGAGTCTCGGCTCCGCCCCGCCGGTCACCCTGATCGTGCTGCCGATCGTCTTCGAGGACCAGGTGCTCGGCGTCATCGAGCTCGCGTCGTTCGGTGAGTTCACCGCCGTCCGCAAGGATTTCCTCGAACAGCTGATGGAGACCATCGGCGTCAACGTCAACACGATCATCGCCAACGCGCGGACCGATTCGCTCCTGGAGGAATCCCAGCGGCTCGCACAGGAACTGCAGGCCCGCTCGGAGGAACTCCAGGCGCAGCAGGCGAAACTCCAGGTGTCGAACGCGGAACTGGAGGAGAAGGCCGAACTGCTCGCCCGGCAGAACCGCGACATCGAGGTGAAGAACTTCGAGATCGAGCAGGCACGCCAGGAGATCGAGGAACGCGCGCAGCAGCTCGCGCTGGCGTCGAAGTACAAGTCGGAGTTCCTGGCCAACATGTCGCACGAACTCCGGACGCCGTTGACCAGCCTGTTGATCCTCGCCGGGGTCCTGTCGCAGAACTCGACCCAGAACCTGACACCGAAACAGGTCGAGTTCGCCAAGGTCATCCAGTCCGCGGGCACCGATCTGCTGCAGCTGATCAACGACATCCTCGACCTGTCGAAGGTCGAGGCCGGCAAGATGGACATCCACCATGAGCCGTTCCCGCTGCGCCAGTTGCTGGACTACGTCGGCACGACGTTCCGTCCGCTGACCGCGGAGAAGGGGCTCGACTTCCAGGTCACCGTGGAACCCAACGTGCCGGAACTGCTGTTCACCGACGAGCAGCGACTGCGGCAGGTGCTGCGGAACCTGCTGTCGAACGCGGTCAAGTTCACCGAAGACGGCCGCGTCGAACTGCGGGTCAAACTGGTCGACACGATCGTTTCGCCGTCAGGCCCGCTCCCGCACGAATCGCTGGTGGCCTTCAGCGTCATCGACACCGGGATCGGGATCGCCGAGGAAAACCTCGAATCGATCTTCGGCGCCTTCCAGCAGGCCGACGGCACCACCAGCCGCAAGTACGGCGGCACCGGTCTCGGCCTGTCGATCAGCCGTGAGGTCGCCTACCTGCTCGGCGGCGAGATCCGGGCGGACAGCGCGCTGGGAACGGGCAGCACGTTCACCCTCTACCTGCCGGTGGCGAGGTTCGCCATGGCCCCCGGTTCCGAAGATTTCACAGGGTCCACAGTGGACACCGACGGCGCGGAACAACGGGTACTGGTGGTGGAGACCGAGCAGAACAGCCTGCTGACCCTGCTCGCCCGCGGTGTCGCGGCCGACGTCGCGGACAGTCACGGTTCGGTCCAGGTGAAGGCGGTGTCCGATCCGGCGGAAGCGTTCGAGGAGCTGAAGCGCGACAGCTACCGCTGCGTCGTGCTCGACACCAGCATCCCCGGGACGAGCGCGTTGACGTTCCTCAAACGGCTCGCCGAGGGCCCGGATCCCGTCGAAGTCCCCGTGCTGGCGTACGCGACCCGCAAGCTCAGTGCCGCGCAGGAACGGTTGCTGCACGGGCACGCCCGGGTGCATCCGGTCGAACTGCCGCCGTCGCTGGACATGCTGCGGGAGCGCATCATGCTGCACATCTCCGCGAGCGAACTCGAAGGCATCCTGCCGCTGATGCACCAGCCCGAGGTGAGCCTGGAGGAGACCGCTCAGGCCGCCGAACCGCCCGCCGGACCACCTCGGCTGCGGGGCCGCAAGGTCCTGCTCGTCGACGACGACGCCCGCAACGTGTTCGCGATCTCCGGGATGCTCGAACTGCACGGTCTCTCGGTGGTGCACGCGCCCAACGGCCGCAAGGGCATCGAGGAACTGCTGGCCGACGACGGCATCGACCTGATCCTGATGGACGTGATGATGCCGGAGATGGACGGCCACGCGACGACGGCCGCGATCCGCGAGATGCCGAGGTTCGCCGGCCTCCCGATCATCACGGTGACCGCGAAGGCGATGGAAGGGGACCGCGAGAAGAGCCTCGCCGCCGGGGCGAGCGACTACGTCACCAAACCCGTGAACGCGGCGGAACTGCTGACCTGTATGGAACGCTGGCTCGCGGACTGAGCCCGAGCTCAGGCCGTGTCGGCGCTGTTCGCGCAGAGGCGGCGGATGGCCGCGACGATCTCGGTGTTGGGGCTGCCCTTCACGAGGTATTCCGTGACGCCCGCGGAGGCCATCTGGGCGATGGACCGGGTGTCGCTGTGCGCGGAGAACGCCATCAGCCGGGTGCGGGGCACCCTCCGCCTGATTTCCCGCGCCATCCACGCGCCGCCGCCACCGGGGATCCGGACGTCCAGCACGGCGACCTCCGGGGTCAGCAGTTCCGCGAGCGCGACCGCTTCACCGGCGTCCAGCGCGATGGCGACCACCTCGATGTCCGGTTCGGATTCCAGGAGCGCGCGCAACGCGTCGCCGATCACCGGGTTGTCGTCCGCGACGAGCACCCGAAGTCTGGGGGGCGGCGTTCGGTTCATCACCCGGTCCGTGCCCGCGCGATCTGCGGCTCCGGTGGTGGTCGCGGGCCCCCCGCCGAACTTGGCGTGACTCAGCAAGACACTCGGCGATCGCCTTCGCTCGACTGGCCGACGAGCGTCCTGGCGACGTCGTGGATCTTCATGTTGTTGTTGCGGCAGAACGAGCGAAGCATTTCGAACGCCGCATCGATGTCGATCTGGTAACGCTCGGCGAGGATTCCCTTCGCCTGTTCGATGGGAAGCCGGTGATCCAGCGCGTACTGGAGTTGCTCGGCGCGGGCCCGGTAGAAGCGGATGCGGTCGCGCATGGCCACGACGTCGTCGGCCGGGTCGGGAGAGCCGGCCGGCGTGGCCGTCGAAAGCATGGTCTCGGACATGAAGTGATCGTCGCAGCGGCCTGACCGCCCCGGGAAGAACAGAACGTCCTGACTCGAATGATGCAAATGAACCTGGTCCGGACGGCGGCAGCCACCCGAACGGGCGCCGAACAAGGCCCTTTGGCCTGTCGCAGTGACCGGCCGTGCGCCGTACGCTCTCATCCGAGGAGGGGAAACCGTGGAGGTCGTAATGCTCCGGGTGTTTCTGGTCGACGATCACGAGGTGGTCCGCCGAGGCGTCGCGGACATGCTCGAGGAGGACCCGGGCCTGTGCGTTGTCGGCCAGGCCGCCACGTTTTCCCAGGCGCTGGCGAGGATCCCGGCGTTGCGGCCGGATGTCGCGGTACTCGACGTGCGGCTGCCGGACGGCAACGGCGTCGAACTCGCGCGGGAACTGCGCTCCAAGATGCCCGAACTGAAATGCCTGATGCTCACCTCCTACACCGACGAGCAGGCGATGCTGGACGCGATCATGGCCGGCGCGAGCGGTTACGTCATCAAGGACATCCGGGGGATGGACCTGGTGGCTGCGGTCAAGGAGGTCGGCCTCGGCCGGTCGTTGCTCGACACGCGGGCCGCCGCGACGCTGATGGCGAAGTTCCGCGACGACGCCGCCAAGAAGGGCCCGCTCGCCGGGCTTTCCGATCAGGAGCGCACGTTGCTGGAACTGATCGGTGAGGGACTGACCAACCGGCAGATCGCCGAGCGGATGTTCCTCGCGGAAAAGACCGTGAAGAACTACGTGTCGCGGTTGCTGACGAAACTGGGGATGCAGCGGCGCACCCAGGCGGCCGTGCTGGCCACCGAACTGCGGCGGCAGTGACGGCGCGCCTCAAGCGGAGATGAGCGTGTCGAGCAGGACGTCCTCCAGCGGGCGGCGCGGTGTCCACGGCAACGGTGAGCCGTAGCCGACGCGCAGCAGCACCTGAGGCCACACCCCACAGCCGAGAAGGCGCCGGAGTTCGGCACGGGCCTCGCGGACCATGGTCGGCGGCGAGATGAACGACGCGTCGAGTCCGGCGCCGGTCGCGGTGAGCAGAACCCGTTGCAGTGCTTGACCGGCCTGGAGCCGGTCGATCCGTTCGTCGGTCAGCGACCCGATCATCACCACGAGCGGAGCAGGCCGCGTGCCGCTGTTCGCTTCGCCGAATTCGTCGAGGATCCAGCTTTCGTCGGCGGGAGCGCCTTCGGTCGCGTAGGACGGCACCCCGTCGCGAGTGCCCGCGGCCAGTCCGGTCCAGCGGCCGAGTTCGGCGAGGAACGCGGGGTCGGCGAACTGTGCCCGGTGGGCGCGTTGGGTGAGGTCACGCAGAAGACGGCACTGTTCGGCGTCGAGACGCGACATCCAGGCGTGTTCGAGTTCGGCGGCGTGCCGGAGTACGGCGAGCGTGGCTTCCGGGGTGGCACAGGACAGGAACGGTCGCCGGTTGGTCCGGCGGCGCGGGATCGCGTGGGCGAGCCGCGAGACCTTCGGATCCGGCGTGCGTTCGGCGAGCGGGCGGACGACGGCCAGCAGATCGGGATCGGTGCGGCTCGGCACGAGGGTCGTCGCGGGGTGGAAACCCGAGGCGTGGATCGCCGTCCTGAGGGTGAACAGGGCGGCGCCGCAGGAGAGGACGAGTTCACGACCGTCCGGATCCGTGACCGGGAGGATCCGGCGCGGATCGGCGTGGAGTTCGATCCCGGTGCCGGTGCAGCGGAAAAGCCACGGCTGGGTGTTGTGCGTCGACGGCGCCAGCGTGGCCGACCGGAGCACGGAATTCACCTGTTCGGAGTTCAAGCGCCCGACCCCGGTGACTTGTATGGTCATGGTTTCTCCCGCCGCCGTGCCACGGGTAATACGGTTGTCTTGATGAGACGGTCCCCGTCCGCGGTGCGGGGCCGAAAGAGGAGAAAGTCACCACGGCCGCGACTCGTCCCGATCTTCGGAGGCGCAGCAGGATGTCGGCTCATGACCGGTTCGGCGGAAGCGACGACCGGGTCACCGGCGCGCTTTCCCAGCTGCGGGTCCGTGAAGTGCTGGGGGACCTTCAAGAGCGCATCGAACGGCTCATCGGCACCCGCGACAAGATGGACGGCCTGCTCGAAGCGGTGCTCGCGGTCGCTTCGGGACTGGAGCTGGACACGACGCTGCGCCGGATCGTGCGGGCGGCGATCGATCTCGGTGAAGCCACCTACGGCGCGCTCGGGGTGATCGCGGACGACGGTTCGCTCTCCGAATTCGTCTATCTCGGCATCGACGGCGAGACGGAACAACAGATCGGGCATCTCCCGAAAGGGCACGGGCTGCTGGGTTTCGTCATCGACGAGGCGAAACCGGTGCGGCTGGCCGACATCTCGCGGCATCCCGCCTCGGCCGGGTTCCCGCCGCGCCATCCGCCGATGCGGTCGTTCCTCGGCGTGCCGATCCGGGTGCGCGACGAGGTGTTCGGGAATCTGTACCTCACCGAAAAACGCGGGGAGGGATTCACCGACGACGACGAGGTGGTCGTCCAGGCGCTCGCCGCCGCGGCGGGCATCGCGATCGAGAACGCCCACCTCTACGAGCGGGCGCGGATCCGCCAGCAGTGGCAGGCCGCCACCAGCGAGGTGACCACGGAACTGCTGGGCGGCACCGACCCCGTCGACGCGCTCAACCTGATCGCCGGGCGGGCACTGGAACTGACCGGTTCCGACCTGACTCTGCTGGCACTACCCGGTTCCGGCGGGCTCGACGTCGGCCAGGACGAGGCCGACGAACTCACCATCGCGGTGTGCGCGGGCGCGCGGGCGGCGGAACTGACCGGGGCGCGGATCAGCGTCGCCGACTCGGTGCCGGGGGCGGTCTACCGCGACCGGACCCCGCGCAGCGTCCCGGAACTGGCACTCGGTCCCGAGGGCGAGTTCGGCCTCGGCCCGACGCTCGTGGTGCCGCTCCGGGCGCGAGAACGCACGTCCGGAGTGCTGATGGCGGTGCGGAATCCGGGCGCGGTCCCGTTCGAGCTCGCCCAACTGCCGGTGGTGGCCTCGTTCGCCGACCAGGCCGCGCTCGCGCTCCAGCTGGCGGCGCGGCAGCGCACGGCGAGGGAACTCGACGTGCTCGCCGACCGGGACCGGATCGCCAGGGAACTGCATGACCACGTGATCCAGCGGCTGTTCGCGGTCGGTCTCGCCCTGCAGAGCACCCACCGCCGGGCGGACACCCCGGAACTGCGGCGGCGGATCGGCGACAGCATCGACCAGATGCACGAGATCGTGCACGAGATCCGCACGGCGATCTTCGATCTCCACGGCGGAGAGGCGGGGCAGCAGGGTGTCCGGCTGCGGCACCGGCTCTACGACTCGATCGCCGAACTCACCGACGAAACCCCGATCCACCCGACGATCAGCCTGTCCGGGCCGCTCGACTCGATTCCCCTCCCGTTCGCCGAACACGTCGAGGCGGTGGTGCGGGAGACGGTCGGCAACGTCGTCCGGCACGCACGGGCGAGCGGAGTTTCGGTGAGCGTGGCCGTGAAGGACGACGTCCTGCGGATCGTGGTCACCGACGACGGTACCGGGACCGCCGGCGAGCCGGGGGGACTGCGCGACCGCGCGGAGAAGGCGGGCGGGACGTTCCAGGCGGAGACCCGGGACGAGGGCGGCACCAGGGTCGAGTGGTCCGCCCCCTTGCGCTGACCCGGGTCAGTTCGCCGACTGCGCGGTGAGGATCCCGTCGACTTCGATCGAGCGGGCGACGTCGGAGGCGACGGTCTCGAGCAATTCCGCGGTGAGGTCCGAAAGTGCCCGCGTCACCGCGAGATACGCGCCGATCTGGGAGGCGGAACTGTTTCTCAGCCCGGCCTCCGCGAGTCCGACACCGACGAACTCGCCACCGTCTTCGAGACGGAGCAACGCCTCCGCGCGCACTCGGTACGGCTCGTGCTGCAGGGACACGTCGATCGTCCAGTTGTCCGTCATCGTCGGCTCCGTTCCGGTCATCGAGGCTCTCACCGCCGCCGTTCGTGGCACAGGGGCCTCAGTCCTCGCTCTCCGGGGAATCGGGGGCGAAAGTCCTCGGAATTCGTGACCGGCGGCCGCTGCGGTCGCCGGGTACCCCGGCCGAAGGTGGATCAATCCCCAGTTTCCCGCGGAGACCACCATGACGATCCCGTTACCCACACCCGTCGACCAGGCGGTGGCGGCCGCCGTCCGCGCGCCGTCCCCGCTCAACACCCAGCCGTGGCGGTTCGTCGTCGACCGGGACCGGATCGAGGTGCGGCTCGACCGCGCCAGGGTGCTCCGGATCGCCGACCCGGACGCCCGCGAGGCACGGCTTTCGTGCGGCGCGGCGATGTTCAACCTGATCGTTTCCTTGCGGTCCAACGGCAAGACCCTCTCGGTCCGGGTCGTACCGGAACCAGGGGAGCCGGATCTGCTCGCCGAACTCGTGATCGGCGGCGACCGGTTTTCCTCACCGGAGGAACGGAAACTGGCCGAAGCCGTCTTCCGTCGTCACACGAACCGCCGTCCGTTCCTCGACCGGCCGGTTCCCGTCTGGGCACGGACGACGTTGCGCGCGTCCGCGCTGGTGGAAGGCGGGCTGCTGGAACTGTTCGGCCGGGGCGACCGGGCGAACGCGGTCGCGCGTGTGCTGCACCGGGCCGAGGCGGCGCAGGCGCGCAACGGCGCGTTCCAGGCGGAGATCGCGCTGTGGACCCGGCGGGTGGCCAACGCCCCGGACGGTGTCCCGGCACCGGCCGGACCACCGTTGCCGCACGGCATTCCCGCGCAGGAGTCGTTCTTCGCCGCCGAGCCCGAAGGCGGTGAGCCGGTGCTCGGCGCGATCCTGACCGCGGGCGGCGGCCCCGCCGCGGACCTGCGGGCCGGAATGGTGCTGCAGCGGGTGCTGCTGACCGCGACGGCCGCCGGCCTCGCGACGTCGTTCGTCGGCAGGCTGTTCGAAACCCCGGAGACCCGGGCCGCGATGGACCGGGTCTTCGCCGATCTCGGCCGTCCGCACACGGTGCTGCGCTTCGGATACGGCCGCCCGGTGCCGATGACGGGACGCCGTCAGGTCGGCGAAGTGCTGCTTCGGAGGACGGAGGCGACCCTCTGATCCCGGGTCATCTCGTCGACACCCACGTTTCCGATCACCGCCACCCGGCCGTCATCCGCGACGGGTTCGGTCTCCGTATGAAGATCATGCGGAAATCCTTGGTGGCGCTGGCCATCGCGGGCCTTTCGGTCGCGGCGTCCGCGACGGCGGTGGCGGACGCGGGCGGGCGCGATCGCGGTTCGATCGTCATCACCGAGCAGGCGTCCAAACGGATCCTGGTGCTGCCCGCCGACCGGACGTCCTGGCAGAACCGGAAGCCGAGCTGGGTGTGGGCGCCGAACGCCGCCAACGGGCTGGCGGACCTCGCGGGCTCGTGGAGCAACCCGAGCGACGCGAAACTCGCCGAACGGAACGGCGAGAAGTACCTGCTGACGTCGGCGTCGGGTGGTTTCGCGGCGGTCGTGCCGTATCCGGCGGGGGACCGGGCGTACTGGGCGGCGAACGTCGGCGGTCCCGCCAACCCGCACAGCATCGAACTGCTGCCGGACGGGAACGTCGCGGTGGCGGCCAGCACCGGCGGCTGGGTGCGGGTCTACACCGCTTCCCAGGGGCAGCGCTCGACGACCTACGCCGAGTATCGGCTGGTGGGGGCACACGGCGTGGTCTGGGACGCCGGCCGGAACGTGTTGTGGGCCTTGGGCACCGACGCGCTCGTCGCGTTGAGTGTCGGCGGGACTCCCGCGGCGCCGGTGCTGACCGAGCAGCGGTCCGTGCCGCTGCCGAGCAAGGGCGGGCACGACCTTCAGCCGGTTCCGCACCGGCCGGATCTGCTGTGGGTGACCACGGAAGCGGGCGTGTACCAGTTCTCGAAGACGAGCGGCGGGTTCACCCAGCGCTACGCGGGCGCGCGCGAGATCGACCGGCCGCATGTGAAGAGTGTGTCGACGAACCCCCGGACCGGGCAGATCCTGACGGCCTCGGTGCAGGACGGCCACCTGTGCACGTGGTGCACGGACACCGTCCGGCTGGCCTTTCCACGCGCCGAGCTGGCGCTGCACGGCGCGTGGATCTACAAGGCCCGCTGGTGGATCGGTTGAGCTGAACTTCCGTGTCGGTACCGGCCGTTCGGGGGGCTGCCCGGCCGGTACCGACACACCAGAGAAGAGGGACCCCCGTCGCGAGAATGACGGCTGGCCGCGTCTTTCACCTGACCGAGTGAATCGTGCGGTTCAGCGCGCGGCGTTGACCCGTCCGGGGTATCGGCTCAGCCGAGGAAGGTCAGTAGCTCTTCGATGACCGCCCGCGGTTGCTCCTCCGCGACGAAGTGCCCGGAACCGGCGATCTTCCGCACCCGGACGTCGGCCGCCTTCGACGGCAGGACCGCGGCGAGGTAGTCGTAGTTGAACTCCGAGCCCAGCCCCAGCATCGGGGCGGCGATCTTCGCGTAGGCCTTCTGGTCCTCGATGTCCTGGCCGAACGCCTGGTACCAGCCGTTCCCCGCGCGGATCGCGTCCGGGCGGTCGTACGCGGCGGCGTAGATCGCCCGGTCCCGCGCCGCGATCGAGGCCGGATCGGCCGCCAGATGGTCGAACATCCAGTCGACGAGAAGGCGTGACCGGCCGGCCAACAGCTGTTCGGGCAGCGTCGCGACCTGGTTGAAGGCAAACCACCAGACGTTCACCGGCTGCCCGGGCGGGGCCAGCATCGGGAGCTGGTACAGGCTTTCGTCGGGATGCGAGACGTCCATGAGCGTGACGGTCTTCGTCGCTTCGGGGTGGTTGGCGGCGAAGGCGAACGCGACCATGGCGCCGATGTCGTGTCCGGCGATATGCGCCTGCCGATGGCCGAGCGCGCGCAGGAGTCCGAAGATGTCGCGAGCCATCGTCTTCTTGTCGTACCCGCCTTGGGGCTTGCCCGAGCCGCCCATGCCCCGCAGGTCGACGGCGATCACGCGGTATCGCTTCGCCAGCTCCGGCATGATCGCGCGGTACTGCCACCACGTCTCCGGCCAGCCCGGCAGCAGGATCAGCGGCTCGCCGCGGCCACCGGCGACGTAGTGCAACCGGACCCCGTCGACCTGGGCGTATTCGCTGCGGAACCCGCCGGGGAGGGACCGGGCGAGCGCCGCGTCGTTCGGGGCGCCCGATTGGCCGGCCTCGGCGACGCCACCCGAGGCCACCAGCGCGGCCGCGGCCCCCGCGCCGAGGGTGAGCATGGACCGGCGGTTGAGGAAGGAACGGCTGTCTTCGGTCATGTCTCGATCGTGGCCGGACCGAGGCGCCGACCGTGAGTGGTGTTTTCGCCAACCAGGGTCCGTTTTGAGACAGCTCTGTCAGGACAGGATGGGTTCGGGCACGCCCAGCCTGGTCCCGAACGTCTCCCGGTAGGACACCGGCGTGACCCCGACCTGTCGTCGGAAATGCGGGCGGAGCGCGGCGGACGAGGAGAACCCGCAGTACCTGGCGATCTCGTCGACAGGGAGATCGGTGGATTCGAGCAACTGCTGCGCGCGGATGACGCGTTGGTGGGTGAGCCAAGTGCCGGGCGCGGCACCGGTGATCTCACGGAACCGGCGATCGTAGTTGCGCCTGCTCATATGCGCCCGCCTGGCGAGTTCGTCGACCGGGAGCGCCGTGTCCAGCCGGGTCAGCGCCCAGGCCATCGTCTCCGATACCGGGTCGCCCTCCTCGAGTTCCGGCATCGGCGACTCGATGTACTGAGCCTGCCCGCCAGGCCGGTGCGGCGGGACGACCATGCCCTTCGCCAGCCGGTTCGCCACCTCCGCGCCGCACCATGAGCGGATCAGGTGCAGGCCGAGGTCCATCCCGGCGGCGCCACCGCCCGCGGTCAGGATGTCGCCGTCGTCGATGTAGAGCACCGATTCGTCGAGGAGGACGGCCGGGAACCGGGCCGCGAGCAGCGGCGCCATCGCCCAGTGCGTGGTCGCGGGGCGTCCGTCGAGCAACCCGGCCGCGGCCAGCACGAAGGCGCCGCTGCACAATCCGGCCACCCGGGCACCCCGGTCGTGTGCCGCGCGGAGCGCCTCCAGTGCGGCTGCCGGCGGATCCTCCATCGGCGACCGCCAGTTCGGGACCAGCACCAGGTCCGCGTCCCGGACCGCGCCGAGGTCATCGGGGACCGGCACGGTCAAACCGCCGCCTCGCAGCGCGGTCCCCGGTTCGCCGCCGACGACCTTGAGTTCGAGGTCGGGCAGCTCCCCGAAGGCCGAAGCCATCTCGAACACGCCGAACGCGAAGGACATCGCACCGAGCGACGCCCCGTTGAAGACCACCACGGCCAGCCGTCTCATGGGCCGATTCTAGGGACTTTCGAGTGGTAGTGACGGGTTTCGCGTGTCGTCCATCCAGACACGTGAGTCGTCCGTCGGATCACACGTGCCGTCCACTCGATCACGCGAAACCGCCAGTTCGGTCCAGCTGGTCGTGAGTGGTGATTGGGTTATTGAGAAGAAGATCAACGTGTCGTGTTCGTGGGTGAGGCTGGTGGTGGGGTGAAGGCTCCTTTCGCGGCGTCTGATGCGGCGAAGGGAGCCTTCGGCCCTGGTCAGGCGCGAGACTGTCGTGAGTGGCGATTCGGGTTAGCGCCAAGGGTGTCTTAGGTATCTACGTGGGTTCCGGCTGCGGTTGATCCCCCAGCCCGGTCCGTGAAGGCCTCCAGTCAGGCGCTCACGTGAGTTTTCGCGGTCGTGGGTATGTCGTGAAGGGCTCGACGGCGGCCCCATCGGAAGCACTGAAGCAGCCGCCCGCTCATCCTCGCCACTCACGACCCCCGGCACCGACCACGCCACCTTTGCCCTACCCCTCAAGAGAACCGTCGGAGTCCCCGCTCCCGCCGTCCTGAGTCAGGGGAGCAGACCGGCTCGCCGCGCGTGCGTGACGGCTTGCAACCGCGAGGTCGCGTCGAGTTTGCGCATGGCGTCCCGCAGGTAACTCTTGACGGTTTCCGCGGTCAGGCCCAGCCGGTGCGCGATCTCGCCGTTGGTCAGGCCGAGTGCGACGAGCGCGACGGTGTCCAGTTCCCGCGGTGCCAGGCGCACCGCCGGGGGAGCGGCGCCGGCGAGGCTGCCGCAGACCGCGTCGAGACGGTCGCGGAGAGTGCTGTCGGCGATCTGGCCGGAGAGTGCTCGAAGTTCGCCGTAGACCTCGCGCAGCCGTTCGCGCGGCGCGGCCTCCTCGTGGTGCTCGGCCAGCGGTTTCGCCTCGGCGAGCCGCCCCTCGATCTCGTCCTCGACGGCCAGGGTCTGTTCGAGGTCGCGCGCGGCGTGCAGGGCGGCGGTGATCGTCCGGTCGGAAAGGACGGCCTCGTCGCGCAGGCCGCCGTAGAGCACTGCGCGGACGCGGCGGCGCACCACGACCGGGATCGCGACCACCGAGTGGATGCCCTCGTCGCGGACCGGTTCGTCGTAGTCGTGACTGATCGTGGTGGCGCTGTGATAGCCGTTGGCGACGACCGGCCGCGTCAGCGCGAGCGCCTTGCCGCCGAGCCCGCAGCCCGCGCGGACGGACAGGCCGTTCAGCGCGGTGCCCCGGTTGCCGAGGAACGCGGTCAGCCGCATCCGGGGTGAGGCGCCGGTGATTCCGGCGAAGCCGACCGGCAGGCCGGTGTCGCGGCGCAGGTCCGAGACCGCGCCGAGGAGCTGGGCATCGTCGACCGGCATCGGCTCACCCTCCTCGGTGATCCCCCTCGATCGGGGGTGGTGGACGGATCGGGCCCGCCCGCACGATTTCCGGAACTGTACGCCTTCGGAAAGTCCCGGGAGAAACGATGACCGAAGCTCACGTCCGGCGGTTGCTCGAGGTCTACGGCGACGAGCGGGCGAGCGCCGCCGCCCTGTTGTGCGACCGGCATCCGGCGGAGGCGGTCGCGTTCACCGTGGTCGAACCGGATCTGGCGGCCCACGACCTCACCTACGGCGAGCTGCGCGAGCGGTCGGAACGGTTCGCCGGGGCACTGCGTGACCTCGGTGTCGCGCCTGGAGATCGCGTCGCGACCCTGATGGGCAAGTCGGCGGAACTGGTCGTGGCGCTGCTCGCGATCTGGCGGCTGGGCGCGGTGCACGTTCCGCTGTTCACCGCTTTCGCGCCGCCCGCGATCGCGCTGCGCATCACCGGCAACGGCACGAAGGTCGTCATCGCCGACTCCGGGCAGCGCTCGAAACTGGCGCCGTCCGCGGATCTGCCCGCCGACCCCGAACGCCGGATCGTGGTCGTCGGCGACGGTGACGACGGCGATCTGTCGTTCGATGAACTGCTGGCCGATGCCGCCCCGCTGCCGGACGCCGCGGCGACCGGCGGGGACGGGATCCTGGTCGAGCTGTTCACCTCCGGGACCACGGGAACCCCCAAGGCCGTCCCGATTCCTCTCCGCGCGCTCGCGGGTTTCCAGGCGTACCAGGACTTCGCACTCGACGTCCGCGCCGACGACGTCTTCTGGAACGCCGCCGATCCGGGCTGGGCCTACGGTCTGTACTACGCGATCATGACGCCGATGGCGACCGGCAGGCGGAGCCTGTTGCTGCACGCGGGTTTCTCCGCCGAGCTGACGTGGGCGGTGCTGGCGAAGTTCAGTGTCACCAACTTCGCCGCCGCGCCGACCGTGTATCGCGCGCTTCGCAACGCGGACGCGCCGGTGCCGGAAGGACTCCGCCTCCGGCACTGCTCGTCGGCGGGTGAACCGTTGACCCCGGACGTCCTGGAGTGGGCGTCGTCGACGCTGGGCGTCGGCGTCCATGACCACTATGGACAGACGGAACTCGGCATGGTGGTGGGCAACGCCTGGCATCCGGACCTGCGCGCCGAGGTCCGGCCGGGCTCGATGGGCCGGGTCTTGCCAGGCTTCGCCGTGGAGGTGCTCCGCGAGGACGTCGACGTGATCGCGGAGCCGGGGGAGCGCGGCCGCGTCGCGCTGGACCTTCCCGCGAGCCCGCTCCTGTGGTTCCGGGGCTACCGCGACGCGCCCGAGCGCACAGCCGCCCGGTTCAGCCCCGACGGCCGCTGGTACTACACCGGCGACGTCGCCGCCAAGGACGCCGACGGGTACCTGACCTTCGCCTCGCGGGACGACGACGTCATCCTGATGGCGGGCTACCGGATCGGCCCGTTCGACGTGGAAAGCGTGCTGCAGCAGCATTCCGCCGTGGCCGAGTCCGCCGTCGTCGGTGTCCCGGACGCGCTGCGGGGCGAGGTGATCGTCGCGTACGTGGTGGTCCGGGACGGTGTCTCCGCCGGCACCGCGCTGGCGACCGAGCTACAGCAACTGGTGAAGACCAGGTTCGCCGCCCACGCCTATCCGCGTGAAGTGCACTTCGTCCCGGAGCTGCCCAAGACGCCCAGCGGGAAGATCCAGCGGTTCCTCTTGCGGAAACGGCACTCAGACACGGAACCCGCGAAGACCGTCTGACGGAAGTCCACAAAGGACGTTACTGGTCGATCGGCCAGGTCTCGTCTCGCAGCAGCCGCTTGAGCACCTTCCCGGTCGCGTTCCGCGGCAGCTCCTCCACGAAGTACACGTCCCGAGGCACGGCGAAGCGCGCCAGCCGGTGGTGGATGTACGCGCGGACGTCGTCCGCACTCATCCTGGCGCCGCGTTTCGGGACGATGTACGCCGCGAACCGTTGCCCGAACTCGCGATCCGGTACGCCGATCACGGCCGCTTCGTGGACGCCGGGCAGCGCGACGATGGCCTCCTCGACCGGGCGAGGCGACACGTTCTCGCCGCCGGACACGATCATCTCGTCCGCCCGGCCGGTGACGAAAAGGCGGCCGGAGGCGTCCTGGTAGCCGACGTCGCCGGTCGCCATCAGTTCTTCCGCGCGTGGCACGCTGGCGCCGTCGGTGTAGCCCTCGAAGAGCATGTCGTTGCCGACGAAGATCTGTCCCTCCCAGCCCGGCGGGACACGGTTGTGGTCGTCGTCGAGGATGGCGACGCGGGTGCCGGGCGGGCAGCGGCCCGCGGTGGTCGGCGCGGCACGGAGGTCTTCGGGCGTGGCGATGCTGGCCCACGAAACCTCTGTGGAGCCGTAGAAGTTGTAGAGCACGTCGCCGAAGGTGTCCATGAACTCGGTGACGATCGTGCCCGGCAGCGCGGATCCGCTGCTGGCCACGATCCGCAGCGACGAGAGGTCGTAGCGGCTGCGGACCCGTTCGGGCAGGTCGAGGATGCGCTGCAACATGATGGGGACGGCGAAGAGCACACCGCAGCGATGTTCGGCGATGGTCCTCAGTATCTCTTCGGCGTCGAACCGGCGGATCAGCGAAAGCGAAGCGCGGACGGCCATCCCGATCTGCATCCCGGCGAGCCCCCAGCTGTGGAACAGCGGCGCGGCCACCACGAAGCGGTCTCCGGAGTGGAGCGGGATCCGGTCCAGCATGGCGGCCGACGTCGCGAGTCCTTTGGGCGTCGGACGGCGTGCGCCTTTGGGGGTGCCCGTGGTGCCCGACGTGAGGACGACGAGCCTGCCGATCCGGTCCACCGGTTTGAGTTTGGTGGCGGGCACCCCGGCGATCAGCTGGTCGATCGTGGGATAGCCGTTCTCGGTTTCCGGCCAGGTGGACAGCCGCAGGAAATCGCCGGGGATGTCGGCGATGATCCGCGAGAACTCGTCGTCGGCGAGGACCGCGACCGGTTCGTGCAGGCCGATGACGTCCGCGACCGCGCCGGCGGAAAGGCCGGTGTTGAGCAGGATCGCGTCGGCGCCGAGTTTGCTGCACGCGATCAGCGACTCGACCATCGCGGCGTGGTTGCGGCACAGCAAGGCGATCCGGTCGCGGGAGCGGACCCCACGCGCGGCAAGCGCGTTCGCGAGCTGATTGCTGCGGTCGGCCGTCTGTTTGAACGTCCGGACGTTGCGTTCGTCGTGCAGCGCGACTTCTTCGGGTACCCGGGCGGCGTTGGCGGTGTAGCCGCCGGCGACGGTGGCGCCCCACTGCGACAGCGAGGTGAGCTGCCGGGCGATCTTGTCCGGCCGCGCGGCCGCGAGCACCCCGGCCTTGATCAGCGTGCTGGCCGTGTGCAGCGTGGTGGCCTTGGTGTGCGCCGGTTCCTCTTGGGGTGACGCCGCCCGGCCGGAAAGGTGCAGATCGATCCGCCGGGTCAGCGCGCGGACGGTGCGCTTGAACGACGCGGCGGACACCAGATGCGAATGCGGCGCCGGAAGCATCAGCTGCGCGACGAGTTCGGTGCCGCCTTCGGGAGTCTGCCTCAGCTCGACCGAGACCCAGTTGCCGTCGTTCTCGACGCCGCACCAGACGACGTGCTCGCCCGGCCGCCAGACCCGGGCCTCGATGTCACCGACGACGAGCGTTCCTGGCCGTGGCTCCAGCCGGACGAGGCATTTCGGGCCGCGTCCGCGTTCGGCGGGCCGCTGGATCTCGCACCAGCTGATCTCCGCGACGAACCTCGAGTAGGACTCGGGATCGCCGATCACTTCCCAAACCTGGCCGGGGGAATGCCCGAGAATCGAGCTCGCCTGGACCACATCGTCTCGCATGCGATTCGCCTCACCACGCGCGTTCGGGTGTTGACCGGGCCGCTGCCGGCGCCTCCTTCGTCTTCAAGTTCGGCGAACCTACCAGCAATCGGCCGAACACAGTACTCCGAACGACCGCGGATTCCCGTCCGGCCAAGGGAGCCACCTCGCAAAGGGTATGTGCCGCGGCGGTGTGAAGCCGTCCGCCGTCGGTGTTGATCGCGACGTCCGATTCACGCCAGCCTCCGGCGCGCGAGACGGCGAAGCTGACGAACGTGACAGTTACTACCTCGGCGGCCGAGGCCGCGCACACCCGTATCGAGCCCGGAATCCTCTACTTCGGCACCCCGGTGGTGCTTCTCTCGACGGTCGACCAGGCGGGTGCCCCGAACCTGGCTCCGATGTCGTCGGCGTTCTGGCTCGGGTGGCGGGGCATGCTCGGACTTGGCGCGAAATCGAAGACGGCGCAGAATCTCATGCGCAACCGTGAATGTGTTCTGAATCTCCCTTCCGACACGCTGGCGGCCGCCGTCGACAGGTTGGCGCTGACCACCGGCTCGGATCCCGTCCCGGCCCGCAAGCACGAGCGCGGATACCGGTACGAAGCGGACAAGTTCGGCCGCGCCGGGCTCACCCCGGTCGCCTCGGAGACGGTCCGGCCGCCGCGCGTCGCGGAATGCCCGGTGACGATGGAGGCCGTCGTCGAGGCCGTCCATCCCCTCGCCGAGGGCGACCCGAAACAACGCGGCGGCGTCCTCGTGTTCGAGGTCCGCGTGCAGCGCGTGCACGTCCACGACGACGTGCGGATGCCGGGCACCGAAGACCGGATCGACCCCGACCGCTGGCGGCCGCTGATCATGAGCTTCCAGAAGCTCTACGGACTCGGCCCGCAGGTTCACCCGTCGACGCTCGCCGAAATCCCCGAGCGGCTCTACCGGGGACCCGACATCGAACGTTCGCGGAATCAGTCGTCGCGGGCGAACGAGAACCGGTTCACCACCGGCAACCAGCGCTGATAGGACACGGCCAGGTCCGGCCACGAACCGCCGGTCAGGCCGCGTTCGAGCTTCGGCCGCAGTTCGTGGTCGTTCATGGACCGCACGATTTCGAGGGCGCTGTCTTCAGGGCCCGTTCCGTCGAGGTTCGCGAACCACGAGACGGCCTCCGGATGCCCGACGTGGATCGCGAGCAGGACCAGCACGGCGCGGAACGGTGCCTCGCGGTCGCCCTCGGAGAGGAACTCCGCCAGGTCCTCTCCGGCGAACCGTGCCCGCAGCAGGCGGTACAGGTTCAGGAGTCGTTTCGCGGCGCGCGGGGACCGGACGAGCGGCGCCAACGTCGGCAGGAAGTCCAGTTCCGCCGTCGAGATCACCAGCCGAGGAGGGCGTAGGTCTATTGTGGACTGTTCGGACGACGGTCGCGGTGCTTCCGCGCGAGGAGGGGAATCGGCCGCGACCGGAGAGCGATCACCGGTGGCCTGATCCGGTTCGGCGGGCGTGGGCGACGGCGAGACATCCTGGACCTCGGTGTCGGCGAGCCCGCGCACGAGCCCCGCGAACGCTGGATCGTCCATGGGGGACAACGTGAACGGCACTTGGAAGATCTTCTCGAGGTAGTTCTCGGCGAAGGTTTCCGGATCGTCGCCGAGCATCTCCTCGTAATGCTGCTCCACGGCCTTCTTGAGCCAGCGGGAGTCGACACCGACCACGACGACGAACACCGGCAGCGCCAGCAGGAGATGAATGGCTTCGAGGACCTGGACGACGACCTTGGGTGGGCAGCGGTCGAGGTCGTCGATGTAGAGCACGGTCCGTTCGATCTTGCCGGAACCGTGGGTACCTCGGCGAGCATGGTCGCGAAGGTCTCGAGATCCTTGCGCAGCAACGAAACCACGCCAAGGTGTTCAACGTAGTCCGAGACCCGGGACTCGGCGAACGACACCAGGTCCAGCCCGGGCGCGAGTTCGGTGACGGCCTTTTCGAGCCTGTCGGACTCGGCGTCCAGTTCGGCGAGGCGCCGCTCGGTCTCCTCGTCCTCTTCGGACGGGCCGCCGAGTTTGCCGAGCGCCTGGTGGATCCGGTCCGCGCTCGCGCGCATCCGCAGGACGACGGTCAGCGCGGAACTCACCACCGTGAGCCCGCCGAGCACGCCGGACACCTGCGACCGGCCGACGAGCAACGTGACCACCAGGACCGTCACCAGACCGCCGATGAGGACCAACAGCGGCACCGGATCCTGCCGCAGCCGTCGCCAGAATTCGGCGACGTCCGACCGCAGCCCACCGGTTTCCTGCGCCAGCCGTTCGAGATCCTCGGCGGTCGGCTGGTCGACGCCGATCCTGGACGCGATCCACGCCTTGTCCGCCTCGGTGAGGCTGTCGAACACCGCGCGGACGTACTCGCGCGGCTTCCGCCGCCTTCGCTTCGCTTGTTTCTGCTGGGCCGTCAGGGTTCTGCGTTCGAGGCGGACGGCGCTGAGCCTGCCGAGAAGCGTCTTCTCGGTCTTGCGGCGTTCCGCGAGCAGATCGGCCTGGCGCTGCAGATCGTTCTCGGCGCCACTCGCGGCGAGGTTGTCGAAGATGTGCGTGGCGAGACTGGCGAGGAGGTTCGCCTCGCTGTAGTGCCAGGCGTTGAAGCTGATCTGACGGACACTCGAACAGTAGGACGACACGGACTTCCCGTGCGTCCCCGCCTCGGTTTCCGCCGTCCGCGCGGAATCGGCGAGTTCGCGGACGCGCGATTGCATCTGGCGCATGAAGAAGCTCTTGCCCGATCCCCAGCTGCCGAACAGGCCGATCGACAGGGGAGGGGTGATCATCCGGGAGACCACCAGGTCGGCGAGCATGCGGACGTCGCTGCCGATGCCGAGGCGGTCGACGCCGTCGTCGGTATCCGGCCGGTAATCCGCGACGTGGGCGGCGAAGGGGTCTAGTTCATTGTAGATCGCGGCAAGGAGCCCCGACGCTCCACTGCGAGTGAAGTTAGTTACGCGGTACAAAGGGACCTGTCGCGCGAGAAAAGGCGGAAGTTCTGTGGGAGGCCCCAGCGGTAGCTGGACTGCCAACAATCGCTGGGGGTCCACCCTCAGGACAACTGCGGCTTCTGGTTGAAGTGAACTCAACCTGGAGCTGCTGTACTGAGTGCTCTCGATTGCAGCCTTATAGGCTGGCGAAGAGACGATTATGATGAGGTCCGCCTTGGCCATCTCGTCGTCTAGCCATGTCGACCAGTCGATTCGCTGGTCACCATCCTGTGGCTCTAGGCGGACGTCTAAGCCAGCTTCGATCTGTAGGAACGCTGCGAACTCGCGCACCTTAGCCTTGTGTGTCGGCGACTCGTCTGCGTAGCTGATGAAGATGCGACGCACCCTGGCGCTGTCCAATTCGCGGTCCCCTCCCAAGGCCGAACGGGAGGGCAGTCTAGAGGGCGGCCGCTCAGCTGTGGGTGAAACCCCGCCTCCGCTCGGTCATCGATCGCTACCTTCGATCTCATGACTGGGGAGCGGCTCGACGGCAGGTACGCGAAACTCTGGGCGGCGAGCACGACGTCGGCGTTGGGCAGCGGCCTCGCGACGGTGGCGGCGCCGTTGCTGATCGCCTCCCGCACCAGTGAACCGCTCGTCGTCTCGGGCGGGTTCGCGATGGCGTGGCTGCCTTGGCTGCTTTTCTCCCTGCCGGGCGGGGTGCTGGTCGACCGGGTGGACCGGCGAAAACTGATGGTCACCCTCGACTGGATCCGTGTCCCCGCGGTCGCGCTGCTCGCGGTCGCGATCACGACCGGCAACGTGAGCATCGCCTTGCTGTACGCCGTTCTCTTCGTGATCAACGCGGGCGAGGTCGTGTTCCGGACGGCCAGCGGGGCGATGCTGCCCTCGATCGTCCCGAAAGCGTTGCTGGAGCGGGCGAACGGGCGGCTCTACGCCGGGACGACCTTGACCCACGGCATGCTTTCCGGCCCGCTGAGCGGATTTCTGTTCGGTGCCGCGGCGAGCATCCCGTTCTACGTCAACGCCGGCACGTACGCGGTCAGCGCCCTGCTGCTCGGGTTGATCGCTGGTGCGTACCGGCCGCGGCCCGGCGGCGATCCCGGCGAGCCGGTCGCGCGCCGGTCGATGCGATCGGAGGTGGCCGAGGGGTTCCGCTGGCTCGCGGGACAGCGCCTGCTGCGGACCATGATCGGCTTGATCGGGATGCTGAACCTGACGCTCGTCGCGGCCACCTCGGTGCTGGTGCTGCTCGCGAAGGAGCGGCTCCAGCTGGGCTCCGTCGGCTACGGCCTGCTCTTCACCTGCATCGCGGTGGGCGGACTACTCGGCTCGATCGCCGGGGACCGGCTGATCGCGTGGTGCACACCGACCTGGACGTTGCGGATCGGCCTGCTGATCGAAGCCGGGACCCATCTGGTGCTCGCGACGAGCACGAGCGCACCGGTCGTCGGGGTGACGTTGTTCCTCTTCGGAGTACACGGCGCCCTGTGGGGAATCGTCGGCAGTTCCCTGCGTCAGCGGCTCACTCCGCCCGACATGCTGGGCCGGGTCGGCAGCACGAGCTTGTTCATCATCGCGGGAGGCAACTGCGTCGGCGCGCTGCTCGGGGGCGCGGTGGCGTCGAAGTTCGGGCTGACGACGCCGTATTGGGCCGGTTTCGTGGTGGCGGTGATCGTTTCCGCGCTCACCTGGCGGGTTTTCGACCGTGCGGTCGTCTCCGCGGCCTACGCGCAAGAGCCTGCTGTCAGCCGTTGATCCTGGTGAGCGCGAAGAACTCCTGGCGCGAACGGGCGTCTTCGCGCAGTGTGCCGAGCAGGGTGGAGGTGACGGTGCTCGAACCGACGGCCTGCACACCGCGCAGGGTCATGCACGAGTGCTCGGCCTCGATCACCACGCCGACGCCACGCGGCTCGAGTTGCTCTTCGAGCCAGTCGGCGACCTGCTTCGTGAGCCGTTCCTGAACCTGCGGACGGCAGGCGAAATGCTCGACGATCCTTGCCAGTTTCGACAGGCCGAGAATCCGGTCGCCCGGCAGGTAGCCGACGTGCGCGACCCCGACGAACGGCAGCAGATGGTGCTCGCAGACGGATCGGACCGGGATCCCCCTGGCGAGGACGAGTTCGTCGTAGTTCTCGTCGTTGGGGAACGTCGTGAGGTCGAACGGCCGCGGGGTGAACAGCTCGGCGTACGCGCGCGCCATCCGGCCCGGGGTGCCGCGGAGGCTCTCGGAGTCCAAGGAGATACCCAGCGCGGTGAGGAGATCGGCGGCCGCGGCCTCGGCGGCCACCAGGTCCGGCCCCGGCCCGGTTTCGTGGACGACGCGCAAGGCGGGAGTGGACATTAGGCCTCCTAGGCTGACCGCGATCCCCAGTGTATTTAACCAAGACTTTTGGGTGTTTTACCACCCGTCGGCTCATCGTACATGGTAGATCCGCAGTGCAGGATGTTCCGCCGGTTGAGATAGGCGATATCGTGGCGTACGTGACAGTGCCAGACCCGGACGGCCTCGATGCCCCCGCCATCGCCGCGGTGGCGGCACTCGACGACGACCTCCGCCGCGGTATGTATGCCTACGCCCGGCGCGCGCGGCGTCCCGTCACCCGGGATGAGGCGGCGGCCGCGGTCGGCATCTCCCGCAAGCTCGCCGCCTTCCATCTCGACAAGCTCGTGGCGGCGGGCCTGCTCAGATTCGGCTTCGCGGCGGGCCCGATGGTCAAGGTGGGGCGCAGGCCCAAGGTCTACGAACCCGTCGACGAGACCATCCAGGTGCAGCTTCCCGCCCGGCGTCACGAGGTCCTGGCCGGCATCCTCGCCGAGGCCGTGCTCGCCGAAGGGTCCGGTGAGACCGCGCGGGATGCCGTGCGACGGGTCGCGGGTGAGCGCGGTTTCGCGGCGGGCGAGGAGGAACGCGCGCGGACCCGGCCCGGCAGGCTCGGCGTGGAACGCGCGCTCACCGTGGCCGAAGGGATGCTTCGCCGCTACGGCTTCGAGCCGAGCCGGGACAGCACGACCTGCGTCCGGCTGCGGAACTGCCCGTTCCACCCGCTGGCCGCGGAGGCCCCGGACCTCGTTTGCGGGATCAACCAGGCCTTCCTGGCCGGTTTCCTGAACGGCGTGCGCGCCGGGAACGTGGAAGCGGCCCTCGTTCCCGGCGCGGCCGAGTGCTGTGTGGAACTACGGCAGGCCCGATAGGCCGATCAGGCGGCGCCTGCGATCTGCCGGGTGGCGACGTTGAGCCGGTTCCAGGTGTTGATGGCGGCGATGGAGAGGACGAGGCTCGAAAGCTGGGTTTCGTCGTAGTGACGAGCCGCCTCGTTCCAGACCTCGTCGTCGACCGGGTCGGCCCGGTCCGCGATGCGGGTGAGGGCCTCGGCCAGCGCGAGCGCCGCACGTTCGGCGTCGGTGAAGTAGGCAGTGTCGCGCCACGCGGCCACGGTGAAGATCCGCTCGTCGGACTCGCCCGCCTTGCGCAGTTCCTTCGTGTGCATCTCCAGGCAGCCGCTGCATCCGTTGATCTGGCTCGCGCGGACGTGCATGAGGTAGTGCGTGGTCTTCGGGACGCCGGTGTCGCCGGTCGACTCCGCCAGCGCGATCAAGGCCTTCAGGGTGGCGGGATTCGCCAGTGCGGGGTTGGGGATGCGGGTTTCCATGATGTTCTCCTCCAGGGTTTCCGTCTTGCTTTCACCGCACTGACGGACGCCGGGAAGGAGATGTGACCGGTGTGCTGAAGTCTTAGGCGGTCGCGGCCACCGACGCCCGGTCGCGGAGTGAGACGTTCAGCTTGAAGCCCTCCGGTTTCAGGGTCAGCAGCTCCTGCACCTTCAACCGGTAAGACGGGTCGCCGCGCAGGTCGTACCGGCTCAGCAGCATGCCGAGGACCAGCGTCGCCTCGTGCAGGGCGAACTGCCGTCCGATACAGGCCCGCTCGCCGGTGCCGAACGGCTTGTAGACATGCGCGGGACGGGCCCGGTTGCGCTCCGGGGAGAAGCGGTCCGGATCGAACGACTCGGGATCGTCTCCCCAGACGGGATCGCGGTGCAGCGACGGGATGAGGACCAGCGCCCACTGTCCCTTCCGCATCGGGTACTCGCCGCCGACGACGGTGTCCACCTGGGCTTGGCGGGCGAACGCGGGCGCCGTCGGCCAGAGTCGCAACGCCTCGTCGAGCACCCGCCGGACGTAGCGGAGCTTGGCGACCTCTTCGTAGGAGGGATCGGGATTCTCGCCCCAGACCTTGTCCACTTCGGACTGGGCACGGGCGAGGACGTCCGGGTTCCTGGCGAGGTAGTACAGCGCGAAAGACAGCGCGCCCGACGTGGTTTCGTGCCCGGCCACGAGGAAGGTGATGATCTGGTGCCGGATGTTGTCCTCGTCGAGGGCGGCGCCGGTGCTCGGCTGCGTGGTGTTCAGCATGAGCCCGAGCAGGTCGTCGGTGCTCGTGTCGCCCCGGCGCGCCTCGATGACCTCGGCGACGACGGAGTGGAGGAACGCGAGGTCGGCCTCGTTGCGCCGGTTCGCCTTGCGGCTGAGGAGCGGGCCGATGACCGGCGGTTGGAGCGCCATCCGCTGCGCGTGCCGCAGCGTGCGGACCATCGCGGCGACGAACGGATGCGGTTGCGCGCGTTCGAACGACGAGAAGCTGTAGCCGAATCCCGTCCGGCCGATGGTCTCCAGCGTCAGCTTGGTCATGTCGTCCGCGACGTCGACCTCGCCGCCCGTGTCCCACGCGTCCAGCAGTTCGCGGGTGATCGCCAGCATCGCCGGGTGGTAGCGCTGCATGGCGTTGCGGCTGAACGCGGGCGCGAGGATCTCGTGTGCGCGCCGCCAGTTCGGCTCTTCGTTTTGCGCGGTGAACAGCCCGTCACCGCCGAGCGGGCGCAGGTTCGAGATCGCGGGCGTGACGTGTTTCGCGAACCGCTTCTCGTCGGAGAGGTCGGCGACCATCTTCGCGCCGTGGACGAACACGATGCCGCGGCCGAACACCTTGCGCTCGAAGACGGGGCCCAGCTCGGCGGCGTGCCGCATCGAATCCTGGACCGGCGTCTTCGGCGAAACGCCGAGCACGTCACCGATCAGCGGGATCCGGCGCGGGGGGTGGGGGAGAGCGGTGGCCATCGAGCCCCTCCAGGGTGAGCACTGTTGAATCGACATCCAATAGCGAGCGTGGCCTGCTACTGAACCCGTGTCAAGTAGCTACGATGCCCTGATGGCGCCGAGTACTTCCGGGAAGCCCCGCAGCAGGCTGAGCACCGCCGAGCGGCGGGAACAGTTGCTGCGGATCGGCGCCCGCCTGTTCGCGGAGCGGCCGTACGACGACGTGTGGATCGAGCAGGTCGCGGACATCGCCGAGGTGTCCCGAGGGCTGCTCTACCACTACTTCCCGACGAAACGGGACTTCGTCACCGAGGTCATCAGGGCCGAGGGCGAACGGCTGCTCAAGATGACCGAGTCCGACCGCACGCTGCCGTTCGAGGAGCAGCTGACGGCCGGGCTCGACGCGTACCTCCGCTACGTCGAAGCCAACGAGGACGGCTACCGGGCACTGCACTCGGGCACGTCCATCGCCGTCGACGGCGTCCGTGAGGTGCTGGACAACAACTTCGCCGAGCAAGGGCGCCGGATCCTCGATGTCCTGTGCCCGGACAGCGAGCCGCCGGAAACCCTGCGGGTGCTCGTCCGCGGCTGGCTGGCCTTCGTCGTCGCGGTCTGCCTCGACTGGCTCAAGTACCGGCGGCTGACCCGGGACCAGACGCGGGATCTGTGCGCGAAGACGCTGCTCGACATCGTCGACCTGCCAACATGACCTCGGCGCGCTCCTCGATCAGCTTCATCCGCGCGAGCCGTTCGCCGTCGTCGTTGTGCGCCGCGGACCTGGTGACCTGCCCCGCCCACTTCCGGTAGAACATGCCGCAGGCCGCGATGAAGTAGCCGTCGGAGCACGCGTTGGCGGCGAGGATCAGCCCGGTGTCCTCGGACGCGGGCAGCGCCATCCAGCCGCCCAGCTCCAGCAGCAGGTCGCGACGGATGCACAACGTCCCGGCCACCACCGAAGACACGTAGCCGTTGCGCTGCCAGTACCGGAGGATCGCGCCGCGTTCGATCGGCCCCTCGTCCGGATCGCTGTCGACGCCCGCAGTCGTCCCGTCCGGGAGGAGGTCGAGCACCCGGCAGGTCGTCCAGCCGATCGCCGGATCCTCGAGTGCCGCGATGTCGCGCGCGAGCGCGCCCGGCGCCAGGAGGTCGTCCGCGTCGAGTGCCTTGATCAGCTCCCCGGACGCGCGGGACAACGCCATCATCCGCGCGACCCCGGGACCGCCCCGGCGACCCGAGCCGGGCAGCACTCGCTCGTCGGCGGGAAGGACGCCGTCGAGCAGACCGGTCTCGCCGTCCTCCTGCACCAGCCATTCCCAGGTCCAGCCCGGCGGGAGTTCCTGCGCGGCGAGGGATTCGTACGCCTCGGTCAGGTACGGCAAACTCGGTGGGTGGACCGGGGTGAGGACGCTGATGACCGGCATACTCACTCCGGGCGGCGAGCGGTGATCAGGAGGTGTTCCTCCGGCGGTGTCCCCGGCTCGTCCGCCGTGAAGATCTCCGAGTGGGTGGCGGTGACCTCCAGCCCAGCCGCTCCGACCCGCCGGACGAGGTCGTCCGGCGCGAAACTGGTCTCGAGGAAGGTGCGGCCGAAGAACTCCGCCGGCACGTCCTCGGCATCCCGCGGCACGGTGACCAGCGCGAAAAGCCCACCCGGAACCAGCCAGCGCGCGATGTCGGCGAGCACGGCTTCGGTGTCCTCGCGCGGCATCTGCAGGAACGGAAAGAAGGCGCAGACCGCCTCCCACGACTCGGGCGGCGAGGTCCACTCGCGCACGTCGGCGTGGACGAAGGTGGCGGCGGGAACCTGCTCACGCGCGAGATCGATCATCACCCGCGACACGTCGAGCCCGGTCACCCGATGTCCGGCCGAGGAGAGCTCCTCGGCCACCGGCCTGCCGGTCCCGCTGCCGATGTCGAGCACCCTCGACGACGGCGGCAGCGCCTTCAGCAGGTGCCGCACCGCCCTGTCGACCGCCGGTGCCCGCCCGAAGACGTCCTCGTAGGCGGAACCGATGGCGTCGAACAGCTCCGCCGCCGTGACCGGTCGGTCCATTTCGCAGCTCCCGGGTCGAGTGGATCTCCCTCGGGCGAATCTACCGTCCGGGAAGGCCGCCGTCCCGCGCGTCCTCTGAGGACGATGAGCCGGTCCGCCTGTTTAGACTGGACGCGCCGAAGTTCCTGGGGTTTGGGGTCAAGATGAGTGTGCCGAGTGACGAGTTCCACCGGATGCTGGAGGCGCTCGCCGACGTCGAGCGGTCCGACGCGAGGGAGTGGGAGTCGTTCAGCGTGCGCGGGAAGCGCTTCGGGTACTACTGGCCGCGGACCCAGACCGTCGGCCTCAAGCAGACGCTCTCGGAACAGGAAGCCCTCGTGGCCGAGCGGCCCGACGTCTTCGAGGTCCAGTTCACGGCCGGGGGATTCGGCTGGGTCGTCGTCCACCTCGACGGCATCGAATCCGATGAGCTGACCGAATTGGTTTACGAGGCATGGCGCCTGTCCGCTCCCGAAGAACTGGTCGCACTGGTGCCGCCGCCCTGCTGAGCGTTACTGCTTTTGTGTGTTGACGCGCGTCACTGTTCCGCTGGGAACGTTTTGCGGGGCAATGCGTTGTACAGAGTGTCGGTACGGATGGTGCCCCCGGGCCTCACCCTTCGCCTTCACGGAATACCGGTTCGGCCGGAGCCGTGTCGTGCCACTCGCCGAGAGGCGGCCCACCGTATCGGCCTTTGCTCCCGCTTCCGCTCGCAGGTAACCCCCAGGCCTTCGCTGAGCGGGAGCGGGTCTTTTTGTCAGGTGTTTCTCGCTTTCGGGTGTTGATGCGGGTCACAGTGGTGGGGGCTTGGGGTGGGGGAACATTTCGGGTGGTGGTGCGTTGTAGAGAGTGTCGGTACGGATGGTGCCCCCGGGCCTCACCCTTCGCCTTCACGGAATACCGGTTCGGCCGGAGCCGTGTTGAGCCACTCGCCGAGAGGCGGCCCACCGTATCGGCCACAAACTCCCGCTTCTGCTCGCAGGAACCCCCAGCCTTCGCTGAGCGGAAGCGGGACCTTTTCTTTTGTCCGCGGGTGTTTGTCGTGACCGGCGACGGTGCCCGAGTTTCGCCTGTGGTTACTGCGGGCGTTCGGCTTCGAATTCGGCTTTGCGGCGGGCCAGCCGGCTTGTGCCGCGTGCACGTCGGCGATGGACAGTTTTGTCGCCGTCGTCGATGTCAGGTGCAGAGCACACGGTGGAACGAGCAGTCCTCGTAGATAATGACTTCTTGCCGTCAAGAAGGCCCGCGACCAGTGGGCATGACGAGGGGCCCGTCGCCGGTGTGGCTGGCGGGCTCCTCGGGTTCAGCGGTGATGCAGGGTGTTGCGGCGAGGTTGTCGGAGCGGGTCTCGGTATTGGGGCGGGATGAACTCCGGTAACCCATCACCCGCCATCCGGACCTGCCAATCACCGTGGTGGATCAACCGGTGGTGGAATCCGCACAGCAGCACCAGATTCCGGAGATCGGTGGGGCCTCCGTCTGCCCAGTGATGAATGTGGTGGGCGTGACAATTCTTGGGCCGCCGGTGACAGCCGGGGAACGCGCAGCCGCCATCACGGATGTTCAAGGCGCGTCGTTGGCCGGGGGTCACGAACCGTCGCAACCGCCCCACATCCAGCGGCTCACCGGCGGCGCTCATGACGACCGGGAGCATCAGGCAGTCGCAGGCGGCAAGGCGTGCTTCGTGGGCGGTCATCGTCCCGACAAAGTCCAAGCAGGCGGTCCCGAGGCCGGATTTCAGTGCGTCGAGTCCGATGGTGACGTGGACGAGGGTGCGGTAGCCGTTGGTGCCGGGTTGGTCGGGGCAGGCGATCGCGAGGTCGAGGATGTCGACCCAGGCGTCGCCCATGCGTTCGCACTTCATCCGGAGATCGGCTTGGCCGAACTCGTCGACCGGGCGTGGTTGCGCGTAGGCCTCCAGAGCAGCCGCGGTGCGAGCACCCGTCTCATCGTCAAGCAGCCCGGTCAGCTTCCAGAAGCCGTCCTTGCGGCGCTCGAGGGTGATCTCCCGGCGCGGTTCCTTAGGTTCGGGATCCTTCGGCTCATTGCCGTCCGGATCGAGCCAGGCCAGGAGGTTCGTTTCGGCGTCCGCGAGTTGGCGGGGTCCGGCGTCGCGGGCGAGGGTGGCGAGGATCTTCTCCGCACTCGCCCGATCCTCAGTCGAGGTGTCGGAGGGGAGCTTCGTCAAGATGTCCAGGATCTGGTCGATCCGTTCATCCCCGACCAACCCCTCGGCAGCGACAGCAGCGGTAGCCGGGGCGACAGGCGGAACCTCGGTGCCATCCAAGGCCCGCGTCGGGTTCAGGGCGATGGCCCGGTTCACCACCGCACTCGCCTCACTGACCGACAATCCCGCTATATCGGCGAACCAGTTCGCCGTACGGCCATAGCCGTACAAGTCTTTGACGCCCCGAGATTCGACCTCCGCCAGGAACCGCCCCAGTCCGGCGGTGGCCATCCTGATCACCTGCAAAGACTGTTGCACGCCATGGGCAAGCTCCAGCTTGCCGGCACGCCACAGTTCCTGCGGCAACTCGGGAAGGAAAGTCTCGGACACCCCACAAGAATACCGCAAAACAATCGAACACGCGTTCGTAATTTTAAGCAACCGCCGAAGCGACACATTTACCACTGAAGGGTGAATCGCCGGGAAGTCTTCACTACTACACGACCCGGCGCAATTAGTCACCTAATTGCGAAACTCAAGCAACCGTCTTCACATAACGCCGACAGGGTGCCGAAGTCGGGCCAGTCGGCATTCTGGCCCCGGCGGAACGAATTGCTACGGCCGAGTGGTCGCAGTGCCTCCTTCGTGGCTGCACGCAGGGCGCTCGACACCTCCTCCATGGTGGCATTCAGGTCGACACCCACCCCGCCTTGACCCATGTCAGCACCCTGACATACAGTCGTCTATGTCAACAGGCTGACATGAACAGAAGGAGCAGCACCTTGCCCGCCACCGGCCCCGACTTCATCTCCCTTCAAGCGCGTGACCTCGCCGCTTCGCAGGCGTTCTACGAGCAGTACCTCGGCCTCGTCCGCTCGCCGGCCGGACCTCCGCACGCCGTCGTGTTCGAGACGAAGCCGATCGCGTTCGCGCTCCGCGACATCGTTCCCGGCACCGACCTCGCCTCGGTCGCGCAGCCCGGCATCGGTGCCGCGATCTGGCTCCACGCCACCGACGTCCAGGCCATTCACGACGCGCTCGTCGCCGACGGTCACACCATCGTTTCCGCGCCGATCGACGGTCCTTTCGGCCGGACGTTCACCTTCGCCGACCCCGACGGTTACCAGATCACCCTCCACGACCGTGGCTGAGGCGAGCACCCTGGTCTTCGGGGCTACTGGAGCATTTGGCCGCCATGTCCTGGACGCGCTGGTCGCTCGGGGACTCGGCCCCGAGACGATCACCGCGGCCGGTCGGAATCAGGTTCGCCTCGGGGAACTTGATTCCGCCGGGTTCGGCACCGCCGGCATCGATCTGTCGGATTCGGCAGGCGTCGCGGAACTGGTCGCCAGGCATTCCGACATCGTGTTGATCTCGGGCGGCGACCCGAATCGCCTCGCCCAGCACAAGTCGGTCATCGAGGCGGCGAAGAACGCGAATGTCCGGCACGTCTACTACACCAGTGGAGTTCGAGCCGACGACGACCGGTTCGAGATCAACGCGGACCACAGGGCGACAGAAGTCGCTCTCGTCGATTCCGGCGTGACGTACACGATCCTGCGGAACACCTGGTATATCGAGAACTACATCCAGGCGTTGGCGGGCCCTCGTTTCAACGGCGTTTTCGCCGCGGCGGCCGGTGACGCCGTTGTCGCGGCAGCCGGCCGGAAGGATCTGGCCGAGGCCTTGGCCGTCGTGGTCACCACAGACGGGCACGACGATGTCACGTACAGCCTCTCGGGCGACACGAACTTCACTTACGCCGACGTCGCCGGAGCGATGTCGGTCGTGCTGGGGCGAGAGGTCGCTTACCGGCCTGTCACTCCCGAAGAATTGCGGTCGGCGCTCGTCGATTCGGGGATGGACGACGGACTGGCCGGCTTCTTGGTGAGTCTCGATGAAACGATCGGCGCCGGGGTTTTCGCCCGGGTCGGTGACGACCTTTCCCGGCTCATCGGCAGGCCGACGACAGGCCTTGTCGAGGGACTGACGGCGGAGTGAGCCAGGGGTCGTGAGTGCCGCCACACACGACCCCTGGCCGTACTGAAACCTCAAGACTCCACAAGCGTCCCGTCGGTCAACCGCACCCGCCGGTCCACCTTGATCTCGGTCAGGAACCGCTCATCGTGGCTCACGACCACGAAAGCCCCCTGATACGCACCCAGCGCGCTCTCCAATTGCCCGACGCTGACCAGGTCGAGATTGTTCGTCGGCTCGTCCAGCAGGAGCAGTTGAGGTGCGGGTTCGGCGAACAGGACGCAGGCCAGGGTGGCTCGCAGGCGTTCGCCCCCGGAGAGCACGCCGACGGGGAGCCGGGTTCGCGCGCCTCGGAACAGGAAGCGGGCGAGCAGGGTCATCCGTTGCGACTCGGGGAGGCCGGGGGCGAACGTCGCGAAGTTCTCGGCGATGGTCCGGTCGAGGTCCAGAAGGTCCAGCCGCTGGGAGAGATACGCGATCCGGCCCTCGGCTCGTTTCACCACGCCGCCATCGGGCGAAAGGTCGCCGTTGAGCACTCGCAGGAGCGTCGACTTGCCGGTGCCGTTCCCGCCGGTCAGCGCGATCCGTTCGGGGCCGCGGATCGTCAGGTCGACCCCGTCGCCCGCGAAGACGGTCCGGTCGCCGTAGCGGACCTGGATGCGCTCGCCGTGGAACATCGTGCGGCCGGCGGGGACGTTGGTACCCGGCAGGATCAGCGCGATCTTCTGGTCGTCGCGCAGGGAGCGTTCGGCCTCGTCGAGGCGGTTCTTCGCGTCGTTGACCCTGGCCGTGTGCGTTTCGTTCGCCTTTCCGGCGGATTCCTGGGCGTTGCGTTTCATGGTTCCGGCGAAGATCTTCGGCAGGCCCGCGTTGCCGAGGTTGCGTGCCGCGTTGCCCGCGCGGCGTGCGGCGCGTTCGCGAGCCTGCTGCATCTCCCGTTTCTCGCGTTTGACCTCTTGTTCGGCACTGCGGACGTTGCGTTCGGCGACCTCCTGCTCGGCCTTGACCGCCGCTTCGTACTGGGTGAAGTTCCCGCCGTGGTAACGGAAATCGCCGCGGTCGAGTTCGGCGATCCGGTCCATCCGGTCGAGCAGTTCCCGGTCGTGGCTCACCAGCAGCAGGCAACCGGACCAGTCTTCGAGTACCCCGTAGAGCTTGCGGCGCGCGTCGAGGTCGAGGTTGTTGGTCGGTTCGTCCAGCAGCAGGATGTCGGGCCGTTTCAGCAGCTGCGCGGCCAGGCCGAGGGAGATGATCTGTCCGCCGCTCAACGTGCGCAGACTCCGGTCCAGCCCGAGGCCGTCGAGGCCGAGCCGGTCGAGTTCGGCGCGGGTGCGTTCTTCGATGTCCCAGTCGTTCCCGATGGTGGTGAAGTGCTCTTCGCTCGCGTCGCCGGACTCGATGGCGCTCAGGGCCGCGAGTTTGGGAGCGATCCCGAGCACCTCGGCCACGTTCAGGTCGGCGGTGAGCGGCAGCGACTGCGGCAGATAACCGAGGATCCCCTGCGTGGAGACGGTCCCGGAGACCGGCCGCAGCTCACCGGCGATCAGCTTGAGGAGCGTGCTCTTGCCCGCCCCGTTGGGCGCGACGAGGCCGGTGCGGCCACCGGGCACGGTGAACGACAGGTCGTCGAAGACCGGCGTGTCATCCGGCCAGGCGAAGGAGAGTGCGGACACGACGACGAAGACGTCTGACATGGAAATGACCTCGTGAAAGACAGCGGGCGCCTTGAAGCGGCACCGCGGTGGACGTGGCGTGAGGGGACGACAAATCGGCCACGTCGGCGTCAGCGCCGGTGGCCTGGCAACTCCGGCTCACCCGGAGATGTCGTCTTCACCTGCCACGTCTGGTCTCCATGCTCGTTGATCAGGTCCGCACCTACGATAACAAGACATGCCGGAGTGTGGCCACCGCAATCCCTCGGCGCGGCGTCGGCGAGCCGCGAATTCCGGTGCTCATTCGTTTGTTCGCGACGATTCCCGGTGATCGGTAATCGTGTGGTCGGAATCATATTCATTGAGGGTGCGGGCGGGGACTTCTAATGTTCTCGATGGCCATCACCCGATTCCTTGACCCGAGAGGTTTTTCGATGACGTCGAATGGCAGAACCCGAAGACGAATCGCGACCACGGTAACCGCACTGGGGGCGTTCGCCCTGGTCGCTCCGCCGGCGTACGCAGCCGAAACCGCTGTTCCCTGTGACTCCGCCGCGTTGGTCCAAGCCATCGCCGAGGCCAGCGCCACCCCCGAGCCGGACACGCTGTCCCTAGCGGCGAAGTGCGTCTACACGCTCACGTCGGCCGCCGATGTCTACTGGAAATCCGGACTGCCTTCCATCCAGGGAAAGCTCACCGTCAACGGTAATCACGCCACCATCGAACGCGCCAAGGACGCGCCCCGATTCCGGATCATCTTCAATTGGGGCGACCTGACCCTCAACGAAGTGACGATCGCCGGCGGTCAGGCTCCGGACGGTGTCGGTGCCGGTTCCTCTGGCGTCGGGAATCCGGGCGAGTCCGGCGGCGGTATCAAGAACTGGGGTCCGCTGACCATCACCGACAGCGTCATCCGCGGCAACGCCGCAGGCTCGGGTGCTCCCGGTGCCGCCGCCACCGCCACCACGAGTGCCGGTAGCGGCGGCTACGGAGGCTCCGGCGGTGGGATCTCTTCCTACGGTTCCCCGCAGGTCACGTTGACGATCACCCGCACCTCGATCACCGGTAACGCCTCCGGCTCCGGTGGCCAGGGCGGAAACGGTGTGGCCGCCAAGCCGGGTGGCCAAGGCGGTCCCGCCGGCTTCGGCGCCGGTGTCGACGTGCTCGCCGGCACCGTTCTGCGGCTCACCGACAGCGTCGTCACCGGCAACGGTGCCGGGAGCGGCGGCAAGGGTGGCTCGGGAGGCGCGGAGGGCGGTGGAGCCGGACACGGCGGCAGTGGCGGCACGGCCGGCGGCGTGATGATGTCGACCAGCGGAGGTGTGCTGCTGAATCCGGTCATCACCCGCACCACCATCACCGGCAACCAGGCGGGACGCGGCGGCGATGCCGGCGTCGCGGGGCAGGGCGGGTACTCCGGGTTGTCCGGTTACGGAGGTCGCGGCGGCGGAGTCGTCGTGTTCGACGACAGTCTCACGCTCGACGCGGCGACGGTCAGCGACAACGCCGCGGGTGAGCCCGGGACCGGTTCCTACCCTCTTCCGGCCTCCGGGGGCGGCATCCACACGATCAACGCACACGTCGCGCTGGTGAACGGGGCCGTGTTGAGCGGTAACCGGCCCGACAACTGCACCTACACCGCGGACGTACCTGGCTGCGTGAACGGGTTCCGAGCCGTCGGGGCCACTGGGCAGGACTTGCGGGCCGCCGCGGAACGCGCGGTCGTCTCGGCAGCGCGCTCCCGCGCGTAGAGGTCAGGAAAGGGTCGTTCAGGACGAAAACGTCCTGAACGACCCTTTCCTGACACTCGCCCTCAGCTCAGCCCGTTGAGGCTGATCGCCCGCGCGTACCAGAGCGCGCTTCGCTTCGGCGTCCGTCGCTGCGTCGCGTAGTCGACGTGTACGAGGCCGAACCGCTTGGCGTACCCCTCGGCCCATTCGAAGTTGTCGAGCAGCGACCAGTAGAAGTACCCGCGCAGATCGACGCCTGCCTCGATCGCCTCGTGCGCGGCACGCAGATGCGAGTCGAGGAAGGCGATCCGATCGGTGTCCGCGATGTCGCCGCCGATGAGGGCGTCCGGATAGGAAGCGCCGTTTTCGGTGATGTACAACGGGATCGGCCGATAGTCGCGATGGACCTGAAGCAGGCATTCGGTCAGCCGCGAAGGCTGGACCTCCCAGCCCGAGTCGGTGCGCGGCGCCGTCTCGTCGGGGACGAAATGGACGTCGGGGGCGCCGAGCCAGCCGGTGTCCGCCGGTTCACTGCCGGGCCGGGGCGTTCCCGCCACCTGGTAGCCGCGGTAGTAGTTGATGCCCAGCCAATCGATCGGGGCGGCGATGGTCGCGAGATCGCCGTCCCGCAAGAGCTCCTCGATGCCGAGCGGCGCCAGGTCGGTCAGCAGATCCGCCGGGTACGAGCCGCGAAGCACCGGGTCCAGGAACAGCCGGTTCTGCAGGCCGTCGATCCGGCGTGCGGCTTCGACGTCCACAGTGGACGAAGGATCGACGGCCGACACCGGGTACAGGTTCAGCGTTATCCCTGACGACGCCGCCGGGGCGTGCCGCCGCAGGACGTCCATCGCGAGCCCGTGCCCGAGCAGCAGATGGTGCGTGGCGGCGACGGCGGCACGGGGTTCCTGCCTGCCCGGTGCGTGGATCCCGCGCGCGTAGCCCAGCATCGCGGCACACCACGGTTCGTTGAGGGTGGACCAGTGCGCCACTCGGTCGCCCAAGCGCGCTACGACCGTTTCGGCGTACTCGGCGAACCGGAAGGCGGTCTCGCGTGAGGCCCAGCCACCCTCGTCCTCCAGAGCCTGGGGGAGATCCCAGTGATACAGCGTCGCCCAGGGCTCGATCCCGGCTTCGAGTAGCTTGTCGATGAGCCGGTCGTAGAACGCGAGCCCGCGGAGGTTCGGTGTGCCGCCGTCGGGCCGGATTCGCGGCCACGACAGGGAGAACCGGTAGGCGCCGAGCCCGAGCCGTCGCATCAGGTCGACGTCTTCGGTGTAGCGGTGGTAGTGGTCGGCGCCCGGTTCGCCGGTGTCGCCGCCGACGACGGCCCCGGGGCGGCGGGCGAAGACGTCCCAGATCGAGTCGGTCCGGCCGTCGGCGGCCGTTGCCCCTTCGACCTGGTAGGCCGCGGTGGCGGCGCCCCACACGAATCCGGGCGGGAACAGCAGCGCGGTCTTCGCCCGGACACTGTCGGGATGTGCGGACATGGTCACCCTTTCACGGCACCTTGCATGATCCCGGCCACGATCTGGCGGCCGAGGAGGAGGAAGACGATGAGGATCGGGATGGTGGCCAGGGTGGTCCCGGCCAGCACCAGCGAATAGTCGACGTAGTAGCCGCTCTGCAGCTTCTCCAGCGCCAGCTGGACGGTGGGGTTTCCGGCGTCCAGCACGACGAGCGGCCAGAGGAAGTCGTTCCACGAGGTCATGAACGTGAACATCGCCAGGATCGCCGCCGCCGGGCGGACCGCGGGCAGGCAGACGTTCCAGAAGATCCGGATCATGCTGCACCCGTCGACCCGCGCCGCTTCGATCAGTTCGTACGGCACGGCGTCCACTGTGTACTGACGCATCCAGAAGACGCCGAACGCGGTCACCAGGTTGGGCACGATCACCGCTTGCAGCCCGCCCGCCCAGCCGAACTCCGACATCGCCATGAACAGCGGGATGATGCCGAGCTGCGTCGGCACGGCGAGCGTGATGACGATGAACACGAACAACCCGTTCCGGCCGCGGAACCGCAGTTTGGCGAAGGCGAACCCGGCCAGCGCCGAGAACAACACCGTGGTGAGGGTGACGGTGCCGGACACGATCAGGCTGTTCGCGAGCGCCTTCCAGAACGGCACCGTGTCGAACACCCTGGCCGCGTTGGCGAAGAAGTTCCCGCCGGGCAGGAACGGCGGGACCCGCTCGGTGAGCATCCCGCTGTCCCGGCTCGCCACCAGGAACGACCAGTAGAACGGGAAGAGCGAGCCCAGCACGAAGATCGCGAGCACGACGTAGGTCGCCCGGCGCGGTTTGCCGAGCGCCGAGACACTCCGCTTGAATCCGCTGTGGATGGTGGTCACTTCTTCTTCACCGCCGGGTTCCTGGCGAGCCTGCCGGTGAGGAAGAAGTTCACCAGCGCGATCAGCACGATGATCACGAACAGCACCCACGCGATCGCCGAGGCATAGCCGAGTTCGTAGTTCTCGAAGGCCGTTTGGTACAGGTACAGCGTCACGGTCTGGAACTGGTTGGACGAGCCGCCGTTGTTCGATCCCGGCATGGCGTCGAACAGTTTGGGCTCGGTGAAGATCTGGAGTCCGCCGATCGTCGAGGTGATGGTGACGAAGATCAGCGTCGGCTTCAGCAGCGGCAGCGTGATGCTGAAGAACCGGCGTGCGGCTCCCGCGCCGTCGATGAGGGCGGCCTCGTGCAGTTCCTTCGGGATGGCCTGCATCGCCGCCAGCACGATCAGCGCGTTGTACCCGGTCCAGCGCCAGTTCACCATGATCGCGATCGCGACATGGCTGCTGAACCGGCCTGCCTGCCAGTCGACCGGGTCCAGTCCGATGGTCTGCAACAGGCCGTTGACCAGCCCGTACTTCGGCCCGAACAGGTTCGCGAAGATGATCCCGAGCGCCACCAGGCTGGCGGCGTAGGGGAGTAGGACGCCGACGCGCCAGCCGGTCGCCCCGCGGAGCCTGGCGCTCAGCAGCGCCGCCAGGAGCACCGCGATGATCAGCTGCGGAACGCTGGAGAGCAGGAAGATGCTGACGGTGTTCTCGAGCGCGTTCCAGAACTGCGTGTCGGCGAACAACTCCTTGAAGTTGTCCAGCCCGATGAAAACGGGATTGTCGTCGCCCGCCTCCCAGCTGAACAGCGACACGTACGCCGTGTAGAGCAGCGGGAACAGCCCGACGATCCCGAACACGATGAAGAACGGGGCGATGTAGAGGTACGGCGAGACCTTGACGTCCCAGCGGCTCAGCCGGTGGCGAAGGGTGGGCCGGGGTGACGTGCGCACCCCGGCCTTCCTCCCCTCCGGCGCGATCTTGTCGACGACGGTCATCGGTCAGCGCGTGATCTTCTTCGCGGCGTCGAGCAGTTGCGTCCAGCCCTCGTCCGCGGACTTGCCCTGTTCGACGGCCTGCAGTGCGGGGCTCGACGCGTTCTCCTGGATCTGGCCGTCACCGGGGCCCTTGTACTGCGGCTTGGCGACCTTCTTGGCCTGCTCGGCGAACAGCCGGCCGATATTGGCGCCACCGAAGTAGGCGTCGGTCTCGTTCAGCAGCGCCGGGTCCTCCAGCGCCTTGACCTGGCTGGGGAAGGTGCCCTTCGCCTGGAACGCCTTGATCTGCTGCTCGGGCGCGGTCAGCCAGGCGGCGAGTTCGGCCGCCTCCTTCGGGTGCTTCGACTGCGTGGGCACGGTCAGGTACGAACCGCCCCAGTTCCCGCCGCCGCCGGGGAAGGCCGCGGTGACCGCCCACTTGCCGGCGTTCTCCGGGCCGGAGTGCTCCTCGATCACGCCGAGCATCCACGCGGGGCACACCTTCGTGGCGAAGGCGCCCTGTTTGAACCCGGAGTTCCACTCGTTGCTGAACGCGGTCAGCTTGGCCGACTGTCCTTTCGCGACAGCGCCGGTCACCTTGGTCCAGGCGTCCTTGATGCCCTGGTTGGCTTCCACCGCGAGCTTGTCGTCGTTGCCGATGTAGCCGCTGGGGAGCTGGTTGACCATGGCGTTGAAGTTCTGCGCGGCCGAGTCGAACCACGCCTTCCCGCCTGCCTTGGCGACGTACTGGTCGCCCGCCGCGAAGTAGCTGTCCCAGGTGGCGAACAGGGGTTTGACCGCTTCGGGGTCGGACGGCAGGCCCGCCGCCTCGAGCATGTCCTTGCGGTAGCACATCGCCAGCGGGCCGATGTCCGTGCCGTAGCCGATGACCTTGCCGTCCTTGGTCTTCGCCGCGTCGTACTTCCAGCCGAGCCAGCGGTCGGGGGAGGCCTCCGCCGGGCCGATCTTGGGCAGGTCGTTGAACTTCGAGCCCTTGTCGAGGACGTTCGACAGATGCCCTTCCTCGACGGCGGTGACGTCGGCGAGGCCGGAACCCGCCGCCAGTTTCGTGATCAGGTCCTGGTGGTACGGCCCGCCCTGGCCGGTCTTGCGGTGGGTGATCTTGATGTTCGGGTGCAGTCGTTCGTACTCGGGAATGAGCGCCTCGTAGCCGAACTCGGTGAACGTCGCCAGCGACAGCTCGACCTTCGCGTTCGGGTCCGACGCCGCGGGCGCCGCGCCGTCGTCACCGCCGCACGCCGCCAGTCCGAACGTCGTCATGGCGATACCCAGTGTCAGCACCAGGCCGTTCCGGATCCTTCTCACGTGTCATACCCCTTGCCGGTGGGAGGGAACGCCGTCGCGTCATGACCAGAAAATGGGAGCGCTCCCAGGATGCGCAGAGTCTGTCGCCAAGGTATGGCCGTGTCAAGGGCTCGTAATGAGAGTGTTTCCATCAGGGGAGCGCTCTCAGTGCGGAGGGCCGCCGGACACTAAGCTGTGGGTGTCCGGATGGAGTTGAAGGGTGAAGGTGACGCGGGTGGGGCCTCGACCAGGGGAAGACGGCAGGCCGACGCTGGAAGACGTCGCCGCGTCCGCCGGGGTCAGCCGGTCGACGGCGTCCCGGGCGCTGAACGACGACGGCTACGTCAGCGCGCGCTCCCGCGAGCGGGTCCAGGCCGCGGCCCGCGAGCTCGGCTACTCCCCGAACCAGGCGGCCAGATCCCTGGTGACCAGGCGGACCGGCGCGGTCGCGGTCGTGCTGTCGGAGCCGGAGGCTCGGCTGCTCGACGACCCGTACCGCACCGCGGTCATGCGCGCGGGCTACCGCGAACTCGCCGACATCGGCTGCCAGATGGTCTTGATCTTCAGTGACACCCGCGAGGACCTCGACCGCACGGTCCGGTTCCTCGACGGCGGGCACGTCGACGGCGTGCTGGTGTTCGCGCCACACCGCACCGATCCGTTGCCCAAGGCGTTGCGGCAGTTGAGGATCCCGGTGGTGTACGGCGGGCAGGCGGCCGGGCTCAAACGCGGTGTCCACGTCGTCGACTTCGACAACGAGGGCGGCGCGAAGCTGGCTGTCGCGCATCTGGTCGAGGCCGGCCACCGCCGGATCGCCACGATCGCCGGTCCGCAGGACCAGAGCGCGGCGATCGACCGGCTCTCCGGCTGGCGAAAGACCCTGCTCGACGCCGGGCTCGACCCGGGGGACCTGGTCGAGGAGGGCGACTTCACCCTCACCGGTGGCGCGAAGGCGATGTCGAACCTGCTCGCGCGGCGCCCTGACCTCGACGCCGTCTTCGTGGCCAGCGACATGATGGCCCTCGGCGCGCTCCGCACCCTGCATTCCGCCGGACGGCGGATCCCCTCCGACGTCGCCGTCGTCAGCTTCGACGACAATGCGACCTTGGCGCCGGAGATGGACCCGCCGCTGACCTCGGTGCATCAGGACCCGCGCGAGCAGGTCCACGCGATGGTCGAGACCCTCCTGGCGCTGATGGACGACCGCGAGCTCAAGCCCCGGCAGCGGATACTGCCGGTGTCGCTCACTCGTCGCGCTTCGAGCTGAGCCCGCGTCATACCGGGGCGATACCTTCGAGCGTCGGCACGACCGGGGCGATCCTGCCGTCGCGGGTGAAGGTCAGCTTGTCGATGGTGGTTTCCCGATGCGTGCCGTCCCCGCCGGGGATGGCGAAGCGGTGATAGGCGATGTACCACTCGTCCTTGCCCGGCACCCGCACCATCGACGAGTGCCCGGTGCCCTTGATGCCCAGCTTCGTGTCCTTGGCGAGGATCAGCCCGCGGTCGGTGAACGGGCCGGTGGGGCTGCTCGCGGTGGCGTAGGCGACGCGGTAGTCCTCGCTGCGGGTGTCGTCGATCGACCAGCTCAGGTAGTAGGTGCCGTTCCGCTCCACCATGAAGAGCCCTTCGCGGAAGCCGCCGAGCCCCGTGATCCGCTGGACCTTGGCGGGGTCGAAGGAGACCATGTCGTCGTTCAAGGGCACGACGTACGCTTCCCCGTTGCCCCAGTAGAGGTACGGCTTCCCCGAGCGATCGATGAAGACGGCCGGGTCGATCGCCTGCCCGCCGCCGGGGTTCTTAGCGATCAGGGGCTTGCCGGAGTCGACGAAAGGACCGGTGGGTGAGTCGCCGACCGCGACACCGATCTTGGCTTCGGCGCAGAAGTAGAAGTAGTACTTGCCGTTCCGTTCGGCCGTCGTCGGCGCCCACGCGTTCTTGTCCGCCCAGCTGACGCCGGGGCCGAGGTCGAGCGCGACTCCGTGGTCCGTCCAGTCGACGAGGTTCTTCGACGACCATGTCGAGAAGGTCGTGCCGCCCCAGCCGGGGAAGCCGTCCGTGGTGGGATACAAGTAGTACGTGTCACCGATCGCGATGATGTTCGGGTCCGCGTTCAACCCTGGCAACACCGGTGTCCGGAGCTCGCGGGCTTCGACCGTCCAGACCCGGGCCTGCCCGCCCGGTGCGACGACGGCGTACTTCTTGGGGCGGCGAAGGTCGACCGGATGTCCGTCGCCGGGTTTGAGAGTCGCGCCGGGGGCGAGGTCGAACTTCGGATTGAGCGCACGCAGGTCGGTGCCGGGACGGACGGGGAGCACGACCGTGCCCGCGCCCGCGTCGATGACGGCCGGTGCCTTGAGGGCATCGAGGGTGACCGAGCGGATCAGCGTGCTGTTCGACGGCAGCCCGGCGACCTCGGCGCCGGAGAGCGCGCGGTTGTAGAGCCGGACGTCCTTCATCTTGCCCTTGAACGTCTTGTCGGCCGAGTAGACGGACCGGCCGAGGTAATTGGCCGCGGTGACCCCGCCGCCGAGGTCGGCCGGTCTGATGGTGACCTTGTCCTCGCGTGCCACCTCGACCCCGTCCAGATACAGAACGGCACTACCGCCGCCGACGGTGAGCGTGACGTTCTTCCACACCCCGCGGGGGAGGCCGCCGGCCGAGGCGGCTCCCTGTTCGGTGGTCCAGTCGCCGGTCGCGATCGCGCCCCGGAATCCGCCCGTCTCGGTCCCGCCGGTACCGAAGAGATAGCCGTCTCCGGCGCCCGAGGGCCCGGTATTGCCGAAACCGTAGAGGAAATACGGCGTCTGCTGGCCGGGGTCGACGAGGACGTCGGCGGACACGGTGGCCGCGGGCGCGCCGTTCAGCAGGTTGTTCGGCAATTGCACGTGACCGTCGGCCCCGCCGAACTCCAGCGCTCCGCCCGCCCACTTCACGTCACCGGCCAGTGCGCCGTCGTAGCCGTGGCCGGAGCGGTCGGTGGCGGTCGAGCCGGTCTTGCCGTCGAGGGGCCAGTGCGCCACCAGGCCGTTCTTGTCCGCTTTGGCAGGCGCGGGCGCGGCGGTCAGCCGGTCGAGTTCGGCCTGGGTGACCGGCAGGACGGTGCCGTGCCGGGGAGACGCGGGCAGCTTCGCCCCGGGCGACATGGTCCACTTCCCGGACGCGAGATCGGTCGTCTCGAACGGAACGTAGCCGCGGCCGCCGTACTCGTCGATGAACAGGTACCACTTGTTCTCGGTGTTGGACTTGAACCCGGTGGGGCCCTCGCCGCGGGACAACCCCGGATCGCCCTTGCCGATGCACTCGGCGACGAAGTCGTAGGACGGGTCGAGCAGATCGGCCGACTTCTCCGCGGTGATGTACTTGCTGCACGGCGACGACGAGGTGGGATCGCGTTCGTCCTTGGTGAACCGGTAGTAGGTGCCCTTGTCCTGGATGACCGTCGAGTCGATCACGGAGTAACCCGGGTCGATCCACACCTTCGGCTTGCTGAAGCTGACGAAGTCGCGTGTCGTGGCGTAGAGCATCCGGTTGTAGCTGGTGCCGGTGTGTGCCGGATCGTTCTCGGCGTACAGCTTCGAAGCCCAGTAGACGACGTAGGTTCCGCGCTTCGCGTCCCAGAACGCTTCCGGCGCCCAGGTGTTGCCCGCGGTCGGCGGTGACACCTCGACACTGCGCTGCCGGGACCAGGTGACCAGATCGGTGGACTCCCAGACCATGATCGAGCGGCTGCCCGTACGCTGCGCGGCGTCCCAGCCCCGGCCGTCGTGGATCTTGAGGTCGGTCGCGAGCAGATAGAACTTGTCGCCGTCGGGGGAGCGGAGGATGAACGGATCGCGGACGCCGAGTTCGCCGAGGCTGGACCGGAGCACCGGCCTACCGTTGTTGAGCTCGGTCCAGTTCAGCGGATCGTTGCCCTTGCTGGCCGCGGTGTAGATCTGTTCGCCGTCCGGGGTGCCTTCGCCGGTGAAATAGAAGAAGCTGTAGCCGGCGAGGGCTTGCTGCGCCGGTTTCGGGGGAACCGTGGCGGTGAACCGCCGGGTCGCCGTGTCCCGTCCGCTCGTGACGGCCGCCGTGAGCGTGACCCTTTTCGTGGGCCGGCCGTCGGGTGGGCGAGTGACCTCTCCGGTCGGGGTGATGACGCCGGGATCCGAGGACTGCCAACGGATCGTGGTGCCGCCGGGCCCGGTGTCCGGAAGGGTGAGGTTCCCGCGGACGTCGTCGAGACCGGGGACGGACAGGGTGTCCGCCGTGTCGCGTGCGCTGTTCGGGTCCACTGTGGACGCCGCTGTGGCTGGCACGGTGGCTGTCGTCGTGAGCAGGGCGAGTGAAGTGAGAAGGACGCCGATTCGGCGTGGACGCAAGGGGATCATCGTTGAGTGCTCCCTTGACGGGGAATGTTAACGTTAACATTGCGTTTTGCACGCTGACCGTAGAACGACGGGCTCCGCGCGGTCAAGGGAGCGGGGGTACGTTCGGTGCGCCCAATGGAGACGAGCTGTCGCGAAAGCCCTGTAATTCATCTGCCGCTGAAACCGGTGCCGTCCCTGGCTGCACGGGCGATCCAGCCGACGAAGGCCTGCCGGGCGATGCTGTGGGCGGGCCGGGTGGACTTGCCCGGAGGCGATAGCAAAGGTCCTTTGCTCTCTTGCGCGGTGACGTGTGGATTTCGGGTCATCCAACGCGCCAAAATCCACACTGTCAGCGACGGCCCTGATAGCGAGTGAGCGGTGTGTGGATATAGGGACACTCAACGTCCCTATATCCACACACCCCTTCCCGTGACACCAAAGGTCCCCCGCTTCCTTTCCGCAGGTCAGCACACCAGGCGATACTCACAGGACAGCGCCTAGGCAGGTCTCGCGCCGGAACAGTGATGGAGGTGAGAGGCCGGTCGACCACATCGCACGACACCTGACTTTCGGCTCAAGCGACCAGGCGCCCGTGACCCGACTGTGACTCGGCGAGACCTTGACCCTGTTCGTGTTATCGCTAACACTTGCGGCACTCGTCACCCGGCGAGGAGCGGCGACAGGAGACAGGCGATGGCACGCGAAAGCAGCGAGGGCGGCAACGCGGCCGTTTCCTCCGTGGGCAAGCAGGCCAGCCTCACCGATGTCGCCGCACTCGCGGGTGTTTCGCATATGACGGTCTCGCGGGTCATCAACGGCACCGGGCCGGTGCGCGCCGAGACGCGCGTCCGGGTCAACGCCGCCATCGAGCAACTCGACTACCGGCCGAACTCGGTCGCCCGCGCGCTGGTCACCGGCCGGTCGGGCACGCTCGGCGTGGTCGCGTTGGAGGCCAACCTCTACGGCCCGGCCAGCACGCTGAGCGGAATCGAGCACGCCGCTCGCGAGGCTGGTTACGCGACGACCATAACCAGCATCAGTCGTCCCGGCCGGTCGTCCATCACCGATGCGGTGGAGCGGCTGCGGCGCCAGGCGGTCGAAGGCATCGTCGTGATCGCCCCGCACGTCACCGCCGGGCGCGCGCTGGAGGCCGCGCCCAGTGACGTCCCGCTCGTCGCGGTCGGCGGTGGGAAGGAAGCGCCGGTGCCGGTGATCTCGGTGGACCAGTACGACGGCGCCCGCCGGGCGACCGAGCATCTGCTGGGCCTCGGGCACGAGACGGTCTGGCATGTGGCCGGGCCCGAAGACTGGCTGGAGGCGCTCGATCGCGAGCGCGGCTGGCGGGAAACCCTGCAGCGGCACGGCGCGCGGATCCCGCCGGTGGTGCGGGGTGACTGGAGCGCGCGGTCCGGGTACGCGGCGGGGCGGTCCCTCGTCGGCGAAAAGGGACTGAACGCGGTTTTCGTGGCCAACGACCAGATGGCCCTCGGCTTTCTTCGCGCCTGCACCGAGGCCGGCGTGAACGTGCCGGGGGAGATGCGCATCGTCGGTTTCGACGACGTGCCCGAGGCGGCGTACTACACGCCGCCGCTGACGACGGTGCGCCAGGACTTCGTCGAAGTCGGCAGGCGCACGTTCGACCTTCTTCGCCGCCGGATGAACGGTGGCGAAGAACAAGCCCGTGACCTGGTGGTTCCCGAGTTGATCGTGCGGGAGAGCACCGGAATTTCGTGAAGCCGGAGCTGCCCTGCTGGGCTTTCCGGTGGAGTGTTAACGCTAACTCAATTGATCAGTGCGGATCTAGGAGTAGATGTGGCGAGAAAATCGTGGACGGCGATAGTGGCGGCCGGACTGTTCGCGCTCACCGCGTGCGGTGGCGGTGGCGGAGCGGGCGGCGGTGGGGCCATCACCCTCGGTTTCGCGCAGGTCGGCGCGGAAAGCGGCTGGCGGACAGCGAACACCAAGTCGATCCAGGACTCCGCGAAGACGGCCGGGATCGAGCTGAAGTTCTCCGACGCGCAACAGAAGCAGGAGAACCAGATCGCCGCGATCCGGTCCTACATCCAGCAGAAGGTCAAGGTGATCGCCTTCTCGCCGGTCGTGGAGTCCGGCTGGGACACCGTGCTCAAGGAGGCGAAGACGGCGAACATCCCGGTGATCCTGACCGACCGGGCCGTCGACTCGCCGGACAAGACGCTGTACAAGACCTTCCTCGGCTCGGACTTCGTCGCCGAGGGCAAGAAGGCCGGCGAGTGGCTGGCCAAGGAATTCGGCTCCGCGGCGGGCGACGTCAGCATCGTGGAACTGCAGGGCACCACCGGTTCCGCCCCGGCGAACGACCGCAAGAAGGGCTTCGCCGACGTCATCGCGTCGAATCCGAAGTTCAAGGTCGTCGCGTCGCAGACCGGTGAGTTCACCAGGGCCAAGGGCAAGGAGGTCATGGAGGCCTTCCTGAAGTCCCAGCCCAAGATCGACGTGCTGTACGCGCACAACGACGACATGGCCCTCGGCGCCATCGAAGCGATCGAGGCCGCCGGGAAGGTACCCGGCAAGGACATCAAGATCGTCTCGGTCGACGGCGTCCGCGACGCACTCCAGGCACTGGCCGACGGCAAGATCAACCACGTCGTCGAATGCAACCCCCTGCTCGGCCCGCAGCTGATGGATCTGGTGAAGAAGGTCGCCGCCGGTGAGCAGGTGCCCCCGCGCATCGAGACCACCGAGACCGAATTCGACCAGGCTGCCGCGAAGGCCGCGCTGCCGCAACGCCAGTACTGAGCCCGATCCCGCGTCCCCCCCCCGAGAACAAGGTCAGCGATGACAGAACCCCCTGCGATGCTGCGGATGAGCCACATCCGGAAGGAATTCCCCGGCGTGGTCGCCCTCGACGACGTCTCCTTCCGGATGTTCCCCGGCGAAGTGCACGCCCTGATGGGTGAGAACGGCGCCGGCAAGTCCACCCTGATCAAGGTGCTCACCGGCGTTCACGGGGTGGACGCGGGCACGATCGAACTCGACGGCTCAACGGTCGCGTTCAGCGGTCCCGGAGAGGCGCAGCGCTCCGGCGTGAGCACCGTCTACCAGGAAGTGAACCTCTGCCCGAACCTGTCGGTGGCGGAGAACATCTGCCTCGGCAAGGAGCCGCGACGGCGCGGCCGCATCGACTGGCGCGAGATGCGCCGCCGGGCGGCCGCGCTGCTGGCCAGGCTGGACGTCGAAGTGGACGTTTCGGCGGAACTGGGCGGCTGTTCCATCGCGGTGCAGCAACTGGTCGCGATCGCCAGGGCGCTCGACGTCGACGCGCGTGTGCTCGTCCTCGACGAACCGACGTCCAGTTTGGACGCCGGCGAGGTCGAGCAGCTGCTGAACGTGGTGCGGTCGTTGCGGGAGCAGGGGATGGCGATCCTGTTCGTCTCCCATTTCATCGAGCAGGTCTTCGCCGTCGCGGACCGGATGACGGTGCTGCGCAACGGGAAGCTGATCGGGGAGTACCGCACCGAGGAGATCACCCCGGTCGACCTGGTGACCAGGATGATCGGCAAGGAACTCGAGGCCCTCGAAGACATCGAGGACGCGGGGCACAGCCGGTCCGACCTCGCCGGGGCGCCGGTGTTCCTCGAAGCGGAGGACGTCGGCCGCAAGGGCGGTGTCGCGCCGTTCTCGCTCGACATCCGGGCGGGCGAGGTCGTCGGCCTGGCCGGGCTGCTCGGTTCCGGTCGCACCGAACTGGCCAGACTGCTGTTCGGCGCCGATCACGCGGACGGCGGTTCGGTGCGGATCAACGGTGAGCCGGTGTCGCTGAAGAGTCCGCGGACCGGTCTCGACCACCGCATCGCGTTCTGTTCGGAGAACCGCAAGACCGAAGGCCTCGTCGAGGAACTCACCGTGCGCGAGAACATCGTGCTCGCGTTGCAGGCCTCGCGGGGCTGGGCGCGGCCGATCCCGCGGCGGCGGCAGGACGAGATCGCCGAGCGCTACATCGAGATGCTCGACATCCGGCCTGCCAACGCGGAGGCGAAGGTCGGTGACCTGAGCGGCGGCAACCAGCAGAAGGTGCTGCTCGCGAGGTGGCTCATCACCGAACCCCGGCTGCTGATCCTCGACGAGCCGACGCGCGGGATCGACATCGGCGCCAAGACGGAGATCCAGCGGCTGGTCGCCCGGCTCTCGAGCGAGGGGATGGCCGTCGTGTTCATCTCCGCGGAACTCGAAGAGGTGCTGCGGTTGAGCCACCGGGTCCTCGTGCTGCGCGACCGCGCGGTGGTCGCCGTACTGGACAACGAATCGCTGACCGCGGACCGCGTCATGGCGACGATGGCCGAAGGAGTCGCACGATGACCAAGCATCGCTTGTTCTGGCCTGTCGCCGCGCTGCTGGCGCTGCTGCTCGGCGACCTCATCGCCCATCCGGCGTTCTTCGCGATCGAACTCCGCGACGGGCACCTTTACGGGAACCTGATCGACATCCTCAAGAACGGGGCCCCGCTGATCCTCATCGCGATCGGCATGACCCTGGTGGTGGCGACGCGGGGGATCGACCTCTCCGTCGGCGCGGTCGTCGCGATCAGCGGCGCGCTCGCCTGCCTGCACATCAGCGGGCTCGGCGACCAGAACAGTCTCGGCGGGACGCTGGCCGCGGTCGGGATGGCGCTGGGGCTGGCCCTCGCGCTCGGGGTGTGGAACGGCTGGCTCGTGGCGGTGCTGGGCATCCAGCCGATCATCGCGACGCTGATCCTGATGGTCGCGGGCCGCGGTATCGCCCAGCTGATCACCGGCGGCCAGATCATCACCGTCAATTCGCATCCCTACGAATGGATCGGCAGCGGGTTCACCTTCGGCCTGCCCAGCGCGATCCTCATCGCGCTGGCCGTGTTCGCCATCGCCGCGGTGCTGGTCCGCCGGTCGGCGCTGGGGCTGCTGGTCGAAGCGGTGGGCGGCAACCCGGATGCGGGCAGGCTCGCCGGGCTCCGGTCGTCCCGGCTGATCTGGCTCACCTACGTCTTCTGCGCGCTCTGCGCCGGCATCGCCGGGCTGATGATCAGCGCGAACGTGCACAGCGCAGACGGCAACAACGCCGGGCAGTTCATCGAACTGGACGCGATCCTCGCCGTCGTCATCGGCGGGACACTGCTGACCGGCGGCCGGTTCTCGCTCACCGGTTCGGTGATCGGCGCGCTGCTCATCCAGACCTTGACGACGACCGTGTACGCGCTCGGCATCGCGCCGCAGGCGATCATGCTTTTCAAGGCCGTGGTCGTGCTGGCGGTCTGCCTGCTGCAGTCGCCGGTGTTCCGCAAGAAGCTCGGCAGGCGGCGGAAAGCGGCGCCGCCGCCTGCCGCCGTCCTGCCGGAGAAGGTGGAGGCCGGGGTATGACGACACTCGACCGCATCAAGGGCTACAGGCCGAGGCAACGACATCTGCCGATCCTCGCGACGATGGCGATGCTCATCGGCGCGTACATCTACGGAGCGTCGAGCTACCCGGCGTTCGGCTCCGGACAGGTCGTGCTCGACCTGTTCATCAACAACGCCTTCCTGCTGGTCGTCGCCGTCGGGATGACGTTCGTGATCCTCACCGGCGGGATCGACCTGTCGGTGGGTTCGGTCGTGGCGCTGTCCACTGTGGTCTCCGCAGACCTCCTGCAGAACCAGGGCTGGCCGGTGCTCGCGGTGATCCCCGCGGTGCTCGCGATCGGCGCGGCGCTGGGCTTCGGGATGGGCGTGCTGATCCAGGTCTTCGAGATCCAGCCGTTCATCGCGACCTTGATCGGGATGTTCTTCGCTAGGGGGCTCTGCTACACGATCAGCACCCAGGCGTACTCGATCGACGACCCGACGGTCGCGAGCCTCGCGCAGACGCAGATCCCGCTCGGTGCGGATCTGCACCTCTCGATCGGCGTGGTCGTCGCGCTTGTCGTGGTCGCTGTCGCCGCGTATGTCCTTTACGGAACGCGGTTCGGCCGGACGGTGTACGCGATCGGCGGGAATCCGAAGTCTGCGCTGCTGATGGGCCTCAACGTCGGCCGGACGCGGATCTCGGTCTACACGCTCAGCGGGTTCTGCTCGGCGCTCGGCGGCTTGCTCCTGGTGCTGTACAAGTCTTCCGGCGATCCGCTCAACGGCGTCGGGCTGGAACTGACCGCGATCGCGGCCGTCGTCATCGGCGGCACGTTGCTCACCGGCGGCTCCGGCTACGTCCTCGGGACGGTGCTCGGGATCATGGTGCTGGGCATCATCCAGACCCTGATCACCTTCGACGGCACGCTGAACTCCTGGTGGACCTCGATCATCACCGGTGCGCTGCTGTTCGCCTTCATCGTCCTGCAACGCCTCGTCGGCAGACGAGCGACGTGACTCGCGTGATCAAAGGCGTAACTCGCGTGATTGGAGCCGTAACACGCGTGAAGCCACGTGATCCGGCCGCAGACACGTGAGTTACGGCCTCAAACACGCGAGTTACGGCTTCAAGCACGCGTGAACCGGGTTTTCGACCAGAAATGTGAACGCTAACAGTGCGGGAGAAGAAGTGAGTACAGGGGAGCCGCTGGTCGTCGGCGTCGACTTCGGGACGCTGTCCGGCCGGGCCGTCGTGGTCCGGGTCCGCGACGGCGCGGAACTGGGCAGCGCGGTTTCGGAGTACCGGAACGGCGTGATCGACCGGATCCTGCCGCGGACCGGGCACGGTCTGCCGCCGGACTGGGCGCTGCAGGTGCCGTCGGACTACGTCGACGTGCTCCGCATCGCGGTGCCGGAAGCCATCCGCGCCGCCGGCGCGGATCCCGCCGACGTGATCGGCATCGGCACCGACTTCACCGCTTGCACGATGGTGCCGACCACGGCCGACGGCACGCCGCTGTGCGAACTGCCCGAGTTCGACGGGAATCCGCACGCCTACGTGAAGCTGTGGCGGCACCATTCCGCGCAGCCGCAGGCGGACCGGATCAACGCGCTGGCGCGAAAGCGCGGCGAATCTTGGCTCCCGCGCTATGGCGGGCTGATCTCCTCGGAGTGGGAGTTCGCCAAGGCGCTGGAGGTCTTCGAAGAAGCGCCCGAGGTCTACGACCGGATGCGGCACTGGGTCGAACTCGCCGACTGGATCGTCTGGCAGCTCACCGGGACCTACGTGCGCAACGCGTGCACCGCCGGGTACAAGGGCATCCTCCAGGACGGCCGCTACCCGAGCGCCGAGTTCCTGGAGGAGCTCGCGCCCGGGTTCGGGTCCTTTGTGGACGACAAGGTCGTGCATCCGCTGGGCGCTCTCGGCGCCAAGGCGGGAAGCCTGAGCGCCCAGGCGGCGGAATGGACCGGCCTGCCGGAGGGCATCGCGGTCGCCGTCGGCAACGTCGACGCGCATGTCACCGCGCCCGCCGTCCAGGCGGTGGAGCCGGGGCAGATGGTCGCGATCATGGGCACCTCGACCTGTCACGTGATGAACGGCGCCGAACTGCGCGAGGTGCCGGGGATGTGCGGCGTCGTCGACGGCGGGATCGTTTCCGGGCAGTGGGGTTACGAGGCAGGCCAGAGCGGGGTCGGTGACATCTTCGCGTGGTTCGTCGAGCACGGCGTCCCGGCGTCCTATGTGGACGACGCGCGGGAGGCGGGGATCTCCGTCCACGAACTGCTCACCCGGCTCGCCGCGGCGCAGGAGATCGGCGAGCACGGACTCGTCGCGCTCGACTGGCACAGCGGGAACCGGTCGGTGCTGGTCGACCACGAACTGTCCGGCGTCGTCGTCGGGCAGACGCTCGCGACCCGCGCCGAGGACACCTACCGCGCGCTGCTGGAAGCGACCGCATTCGGCACCAGGACGATCATCGAGACGTTCGACCGCGCCGGGGTGCCGGTCACCGAACTGATCGTCGCCGGCGGCCTGGTCAAGAACCCGCTGCTGATGCAGATCTACGCCGACGTCACGAATCTGCCGCTTTCGGTGGCCGGTTCGGCGCAGAGTCCCGCGCTGGGCTCGGCGATCCACGCCGCCGTCGCCGCCGGAGCGCATCCGGACGTTCCTGCCGCGGCGCTCGCGATGGGCTCGGTCCTTCGCGCGGTCCACCGCCCGATCGCCGAGAACGTGAAGGCCTACGACGACCTCTACGCCGAGTACGCCGCGCTGCACGACTACTTCGGCCGCGGGACCAACGACGTCATGCACCGGCTCGCCGCCCGCCGCCGTGCCGCCAGGAAAGGACAGCACCGATGAGCCTCGCCGTGGAGATCACGGACACCTTCGAAGAACTGCGGGACACCGTCGCCCGGTTGCACAGTGAGCTGACCCGCTACGAGCTGGTCATCTGGACCGCGGGCAACGTGTCGGCGCGCGTCCCCGGGCACGACCTGATGGTGATCAAACCGTCCGGGGTGTCCTACGGCGACCTGACCGCCGACACGATGGTCGTCACCGACCTGTACGGCGAAGTCGTCCACGGCGACCTGGCGCCCTCTTCGGACACGGCCGCGCACGCCTACGTCTACCGGCACATGCCCGAGCTCGGCGGAGTCGTTCACACGCATTCGACGTACGCCACCGCATGGGCGGCGCGCGGGGAGCCGATCCCGTGCGTGCTCACGATGATCGCCGACGAGTTCGGCGGGGAGATCCCGGTCGGGCCGTTCGCGCTGATCGGTGACGACTCGATCGGCCGGGGCATCGTCGAGACGCTGCGGTCCAGCCGCTCGCCCGCGGTCCTGATGCGCAACCACGGCCCGTTCACCGTCGGCCGCACCGCAAGGGACGCGGTCAAGGCCGCGGTGATGGTCGAGGACGTCGCGAAGACCGTCCACATCGCGTCCGCGCTGGGAACGCCGGAGCCACTGTCCGAACAGGACGTGGACCGGCTCTACGCGCGCTACCAGAACGTCTACGGCCAGCAGGGAGAGAAGTGAGCACACAGCGGAAGACCGAGGTCTGGTTCCTCACCGGGAGCCAGGCGCTCTACGGCGAGGAAACCCTCGAACAGGTCGCGGGCCAGTCGTTGCAGATCCAGCGGATGCTGGCCGACACCGGCCGGATCTCGGCCGGGATCGTCGCGAAGCCGGTGCTGACCGAGCCGTCGGCGATCCGGCGCGTGATGCTCGAGGCGAACGCGGACGACGCCTGCGTCGGCGTGATCGCGTGGATGCACACGTTCTCGCCGGCGAAAATGTGGATCGCCGGTCTCGACGCGCTGCGGAAACCCTTGCTGCATCTGCACACCCAGCTCAACGAGGCACTGCCGTGGCAGTCCATCGACATGGACTTCATGAACCTGAACCAGGCCGCGCACGGCGACCGCGAGTTCGGCTACATCCAGACCCGGCTCGGTGTGCCGCGCAAGACCATCGCCGGGCACGCGGCGGATCCGTCGGTCGCCGACCGGATCGACGCCTGGATCCGGGCGTCGGTCGGCCGCCAGACGATCGGCTCGCTCAAACTCGCCCGGTTCGGTGACAACATGCGCGACGTCGCGGTCACCGACGGGGACAAGGTCGAGGCGGAGCTGAAGTTCGGCGTCTCGGTGAACACCTACGGCGTCAACGAACTCGTCGCGCTGGTCGACGCGGTGCCCGACGCCGAGGTCGACACGCTCGTCGAGGAGTACGCCGACTCGTACGCACTCGCTCCGGAGCTGACCAAGGCGGGCGAGCGGCACGAGTCGCTGCGCTACGCCGCCCGGATCGAGCAGGGGCTTCGCACGTTCCTGACGAACGGCGGTTTCGGCGCGTTCACCACGAACTTCGAGGATCTCGGTGGCCTGCGGCAGCTCCCGGGTCTGGCGGTGCAGCGCCTGATGGCCGACGGCTACGGCTTCGGCGGCGAGGGGGACTGGAAGACGTCCGCGCTGCTGACCGCGGTGAAGGCGATGGGCCGCGACTCCGAGCGCGGGACGTCGTTCATGGAGGACTACACCTACCACTTCGGTCCCGGTGAACCGAAGATCCTCGGCGCGCACATGCTCGAGGTCTGCCCGAGCATCGCCGCCGACAAGCCCTCGTGCGAGATCCACCCGCTCGGTATCGGCGGCCGCGAGGATCCCGTCCGGCTGGTGTTCGACGCCGCCGCCGGTGACGCCGTCGTGATCGGCCTCGCCGACCTCGGCGACCGGTTCCGCCTGGTGGCCAACGAAGTCGAGGTCGTCGTGCCGGACGAGCCGCTGCCGAATCTGCCGGTGGCGCGCGCGGTCTGGAAGCCGGCACCGTCGCTGGCGACGTCCGCCGAGGCCTGGATCACCGCGGGCGGGCCGCACCACACGGTGCTCACGCAGGCCGTCGGCGCCGAATCGATCCGGGATTTCGCCACCATGCTCGACGTCGAGCTGCTGGTGATCGACCAGGCGACGACACCCGCTTCGATCGCCGACCGGATGCGCTGGAACCAGGCCTATTACCGGCTCGCACAAGGATTCTGATCGGTCCCCACCGGAGAGAAGGAACAATGAAGTTCACGAAACTGGCCACACTGGCCGTGGCGGTCGGCGTCGGTGCCGCGCTCACGGCCTGCGGTTCGAGTGAGAAATCCGTCGATCAGCAGGCGGCCGCGACCGGTGCCGCGGGCGGTCTCGTCGGCGTCACCATGCCGACCAAATCGTCGGAGCGCTGGATCCACGACGGCGACAACATCAAAGCGGCGCTGGAAAAGCTGGGCTACCAGGTCGACCTGCAGTACGCCGAGGACGACATCCCCACCCAGGTGAACCAGATCGAGAACCAGATCACCAAGGGCGCGAAGCTGCTCGTGATCGCCTCGATCGACGGCACCGCGATCACCACTCAGCTGCAGGAGGCCGCGGACAAGAAGATCCCGGTCATCGCCTACGACCGGCTGATCCGCAACACCCCGAACGTCGACTACTACGCGACCTTCGACAACTTCAAGGTCGGTGTGCAGCAGGCGACGTCGCTGCTCACCGGGCTCAAGGTGCTCAAGGAGGACGGTTCGCCCGGCGAGGGCAAGGGACCGTTCAACGTCGAACTCTTCGCCGGTTCGCCGGACGACAACAACGCGACGTTCTTCTTCAACGGTGCCATGTCGGTGCTGAAGCCGTACCTCGACAACGGGACGTTGGTCGTCAAGAGCGGCCAGACCGCGTTCAACGTCGCGGCGATCCTGCGCTGGCAGGCGGCGACCGCGCAGCGGCGCATGGAAGACCTGCTGACCAAGACCTACAGCTCCGGCGACAAGGTGCAGGGCGTGCTTTCGCCATACGACGGGCTCTCCATCGGCATCCTGTCGGCACTGAAGAGTAACGGCTACGGCACCCCGGGCCAGCCGTATCCCGTGGTCACCGGCCAGGACGCCGAGGTCGCGTCGGTGAAGTCGATCATCGCCGGTGAGCAGTACTCGACGATCTTCAAGGACACCCGCAAACTCGCCGAGACCACGGTCAAGATGGCCGACGCGGTGCTCAAGGGCGGCAAGGCCGAGACCAACAACACCACCGACTACAACAACGGCCAGAAGGTCGTCCCGGCGTTCCTGCTGGAGTCGGTGATCCTCAACAAGGGGAACTACCAGAAGGAACTCATCGACTCGGGCTACTACAAAGCGGAACAGCTGAGGTAGCGACGTGACCGACGAAATCCTTCGGATGCGGGGGATCACCAAGACCTTCCCCGGCGTCAAGGCGCTGCAGGACGTCAACCTGTCGGTGCGCAGGGGAGAGATCCACGCGATCTGCGGCGAGAACGGCGCGGGCAAGTCCACGCTGATGAAGGTGCTCTCGGGCGTCTACGCGCACGGCTCGTACGACGGCGAGATCGTCTTCGACGGCGAGCCGTGCGCGTTCTCCGCGATCCGCGACAGCGAACGCCGCGGCATCGTGATCATCCACCAGGAACTCGCGCTGTGCCAGCAACTATCCATCGCGGAGAACATCTTCCTCGGCAACGAGAAGGCGCGTGGCGGGCTGATCGACTGGAACCGGACCAACCAGCAGGCCGGCGAACTGCTGCGGCGTGTCGGCCTGCGGGAGAACCCGGTGACGCCGGTGCTCGACATCGGTGTCGGCAAACAGCAGCTGGTCGAGATCGCCAAAGCACTGTCCAAAGAGGTCAAACTGCTGATCCTGGACGAGCCGACGGCGGCGCTGAACGACGACGATTCGGCGCATCTGCTCGAACTGCTGCGCGGCCTGCGCGAGGACGGCGTCACCTGCGTCCTGATCTCGCACAAGCTCAACGAGATCGCCGCGATCGCCGACTCGATCACCATCCTGCGCGACGGCAGGACGATCGAGACGCTGGACGCGGCCGCGGTCACCGAGGACCGGATCATCGCCGGGATGGTCGGCCGGAAACTGGAGAACCGGTTCCCGCCGAGGGAACCGCGGATCGGCGGCGAGGTCCTCCGGATCGAGGACTGGACCGTGCACAGTCCGACGCAGCACGGCCGGATCGTCGTGGACGGCGCGAGCCTGACGTTGCGGCGCGGCGAGATCGTCGGGCTGGCCGGACTGATGGGCGCCGGACGGACCGAACTCGCGATGAGCGTGTTCGGCCGCTCGTACGGCAAGGACATCTCCGGACGGCTGGTCAAGGACGGCAAGGAGATCGAGGTGCGCACGGTCGGCGACGCCGTCGCCAACGGGATCGCGTACGCCACCGAGGACCGCAAACGCTACGGGCTCAACCTCATCGAGGACATCCAGCGCAACATCTCCGGCGCCGCGCTGGGCAAACTCGCCCGGCGTGGCTGGGTGGACGAGAACGAAGAACACCGTGTCGCCGAAGAGTTCCGCAAGAGCATGAACATCAAGGCCCCGGACGTGCGCAGCGTGACCGGCACGCTCTCCGGCGGCAACCAGCAGAAGGTCGTGCTGTCCAAATGGATCCTCACCGATCCGGACGTGCTGATCCTCGACGAGCCCACCCGCGGCATCGACGTCGGCGCGAAGTACGAGATCTACACGATCATCAACCGGCTCGCCGACGAGGGGAAGGCCGTCCTGGTCATCTCGTCCGAGCTGCCGGAGCTGCTCGGTCTTTGCGACCGGATCTACACGTTGTCGGCCGGCCGGATCACCGGCGAGGTCGGCCGGGCCGAGGCCACCCAAGAGGTCCTCATGCGGGCGATGACCAGGGAACAGGAGTAAGACATGAGCACCGCCTCCGCTGACACCGCCACCGGTGTCCCGGAACAGCAGGGAGCCGCGCCGGCCAGGGCACCGCGCCGGATCTCGTTCAACCCGCGCGAGAGCGGCATCTACGTCGCGTTCGCGCTGATCGTCGTGTTGTTCTCGATCCTCACCGGCGGCGCGCTGCTGGAACCGCAGAACATCTCGAACCTGATCGTGCAGAACTCGTACGTGCTGATCCTCGCGATCGGCATGATCCTGATCATCATCGCCGGGCACATCGACCTGTCGGTCGGTTCCGTGGTGGCGCTGACCGGCGCGATCTCGGCCGTGCTGATGGTGAACATGGGCATGGCGTGGCCGCTCGCGCTGCTCATCACGCTGGCGGTCGGCGCGGTGATCGGGGCGTGGCAAGGGTATTGGGTCGCTTACTTCGGCATCCCGGCGTTCATCGTGACGCTGGCCGGGATGCTGATCTTCCGCGCCCTCACCCTGACCGTGCTCGGAAACCAGGGGATCGGGCCGTTCCCGGACGAGGTGCGGACGCTGGCGAACGGGTTCACCGGCGGCTATCTCGGCAACATCGGGCTCGGCCCGCTCGGCGGCGCCGACGTGGTCAGCCTGCTGGTGGGTGTCCTGGCCATCGGCGGCGCGGTCGTCTCCCGATGGCGCAAGCGCACGGCCCGGCTGAACTACCTGCAAGAGGTGGATCCGCTGCCGATGTTCCTGCTGAAGATCGCCGCGGCGGCCGCCGTCGTGCTGTTCGTGGTGGTGCAGCTGGCGCGGTACAAGAACCTGCCGTGGGTGCTGATCCTGCTGTCGGTGCTGGTGATCGGGTATTCGCTGGTAACGACGCGGGCCGTGTTCGGCCGCCACATCTACGCCATCGGCGGGAACCTCCAGGCCGCGACACTGTCCGGCGTGAAGGTCAAGGCCGTGACCTTCTGGATCTTCGTCAACATGGGCGTGCTCTCCGCGCTCGCCGGGATCATCGTGGCCGGACGGCTCAACCAGGCCGGGCCGACCGCGGGCAACATGTTCGAACTCGACGCGATCGCCGCGGCGTTCATCGGCGGCGCCGCGGTGCAGGGCGGCGTCGGCAAGGTGGTCGGCGCGATCACCGGCGGCCTGATCATGGGCGTGATCAACAACGGCATGTCCCTCATCGGCGCGCCGACCGAGAGCGTGAACCTGGTCAAGGGATTCGTGCTGCTTGCCGCCGTCGCCTACGACATCTGGACCAAACGGCGGGCCCGTACCGCCGCCTGAAGGGGACCTTCCCCTCATCTCACGCGGTGAAGGGCGCTTTCCTCGCATCACATGCGGGGAAAGCGCCCTTCAGCCCCCACCGCCGCTCCCGGTTTTCTCGCAACGTCGCGAAAGGAAGTGCTGTGCGCAGCAAGTCCATCCGGATAAGTGTGCTGTCCCTGACCATCGCCGCCGGTGTCCTCGTGCCCGTTCAGACCGCTTCGGGCCAGACACCGACGACCGACTACAGCCTCGCCGTGGAAGCGGCGGGACGTGGTGCCACGATCGACCGTTCGATGTACGGCGTCTTCTTCGAGGACATCAACCGCGCGGCGGACGGCGGGCTGTACGCCGAACTCGTGCAGAACCGGTCCTTCGAGTACGACAAGGCCGACAACGCTTCGTACACGCCGTTGACGTCGTGGGCACCCACGGCGATCAACGGGGGAACCGGCACGGCGACGGTGGCCGACGACGACCGGCGGCTCAACGAACGGAACCGCCGTTATCTCAAGCTCGACCTCGCCCGTGGCGAGTACGGCGTCGCGAATTCCGGCTACAACTCGGGGATCCGGGTCGAGGCGGGCAAGCAATACGACTTCTCGGTGTTCGCCCGGACCGATCGGGCGGCGGGGACGCCGCTCACGGTGGCCGTCACCGATCCGGCGGGCAAGGCGCTCGCCGATCCGCTGCGGGTCCAGGTCCGCGGCGACGGCTGGGTGCGCTACACCGGCACCGTCCGGGCGCGGGAGTCGAGTGCGCTGGGCAGGCTGGCGCTGACCGCGTCCGGCGGTGGGACCCTGCGGCTGGACATGGTGTCGCTGTTCCCGCGCGACACGTACAAGAACCGGGCAGGCGGCTTGCGGGCCGACCTCGCGGAGAAGATCGCCGCGCTGAAGCCCGGTTTCGTGCGGTTCCCCGGCGGCTGCCTCGTCAACACGGGCAGCCACCAGGGCTACGAGGCGCCGAACTGGGAACGGAAGCGGTCGTACCAGTGGAAGGACACCATCGGCCCGGTCGAGCAGCGGGCCACGAACGCGAACTTCTGGGGCTACAACCAGTCCTACGGCATCGGCTACTACGAATACTTCCAGTTCTCCGAGGACATCGGCGCGATGCCGCTGCCGGTGGTGCCGGCGCTGGTCACCGGCTGCGGGCAGAACAAGGCGACCGACGACCCGGCGTTGCTGCGGCGGCACATCCAGGACACCCTCGACCTGATCGAGTTCGCCAACGGCCCGGTCACCTCGGCCTGGGGTAAGAAACGGGCCGAGATGGGGCATCCGGCGCCGTTCAACCTGACGCACGTCGGCGTCGGCAACGAGGAGAACCTGCCCGACGAGTACTTCGCCCGCTTCACCGAGTTCCGCAAGGCGATCGCGGCGAAATACCCGGGGATCACGGTGATCGGCAATTCGGGGCCGGACGACACCGGCGCGACGTTCGACCGGCTGTGGGACCTGAACCGGAACGCGAAGGTCTCCATGGTCGACGAGCATTACTACAACGGTCCGCAGTGGTTCCTCCAGAACAACCAGCGCTACGACACCTACGACCGCAACGGCCCCAAGGTCTTCCTCGGTGAGTACGCGTCGTTGGACAACAAGTTCGGTAACGCCCTGGCCGAGGCGGCGTACATGACCGGGCTGGAGCGGAACGCCGACGTCGTCAAGCTCGCGTCGTACGCGCCGCTGCTGGCGAACACCGACTACGTGCAGTGGAAACCGGACATGATCTGGTTCGACAACCAGCGCTCGTGGGGTTCGGCCAGTTACGAGACGCAGAAGCTGTTCATGACCAACGTCGGCGACCACGTGGTCCCGAGCAAGGCCTCCGCCACGCCTGCCACCGTCGCGCCGATCTCGGGCGCGATCGGGCTGTCGACCTGGGCCACGAGCGCGGCCTACGACGACGTCAAGATCACGTCGGCCGACGGTGCGCAGCTGTTCTCGGACGACTTCTCCGGCGACGACTCACGCTGGTCGAAGGTGGCCGGACGGGGCTCCTGGGCGGTGTCGAACGGGGCCTACGTCCAGTCGGACCAGGCCGCGGAGAACACCCTCGTGACCACGGGCGATCCGTCCTGGAGCAACTACGACTTCTCCGTGAAGGCGACCAAGACGGGCGGCAAAGAAGGCTTCCTGGTCGCGTTCGGGGTCAAGGACACCGGCAACAACTACTGGTGGAACCTCGGCGGCTGGAACAACACCGTCTCCGCCGTCGAGAAGACCGAAGGCGGCGGCAAACAGACCCTGCTCCAGAACGACACCAAGATCGAGACCGGCAGGCAGTACGACCTGCGGGTCGAGGTCCGCGGCCGTCAGGTGACGCTGTTCCTCGACGGGCAGAAGTGGGGTGCGTTCACCGACGACAAGATCGCCGAACCGTTCCGCCAGGTCGTCACCCGCGACGTCAAGACCGGCGAACTCGTGGTCAAGGTCGTCAACGCCCAGACCTCGGCCGCCCGCACCCGGGTCGATCTCGGCACCCGCGTCCAGCCGGGTTCGACCGCCCGTGTGACGACGTTGCAGGGCTCACCGGACGACGTCAACACCGCTTTCGCCACGCCGATCGCGCCGCGTGAGTCGCGGTTCTCCGGCGTGTCGAACAGCTTCACCTACACCTTCCCACCGAACTCCGTGACTTTCCTGCGGTTCCCGGCCCGAGTGAGGGGATGACCATGACGATCGACCGTCGTGACCTGTTCAGAGCGGGCGGCGGCTTGCTGGCCGCCACCGCCGTCGGCAGCCTGGCGCAGGGGACAGCCCAGGCCGCCGAGGCCGCTCCCGCGTCGTTGACCACCCGGAATCCGCTGGTCGAACAGCGGGCCGACCCGTTCATCACCCGGCCGGTGAACGGGATGTACTACCTGACCGGTTCCGTGCCGGAGTACGACCGCATCGTCGTGCGCGGCGCCGCCACGATCGACGGCCTTGCCACCGCCAGGGAGACGACGATCTGGCGACGGCCGTCGTCCGGGAAGATGGGCGGCCACATCTGGGCGCCGGAACTGCACCGGATCGACGGGCGCTGGTACGTCTACTTCGCCGCGGGCGACTCGGACGACGTGTTCCGCATCCGGACGTACGTGCTGGAGTCCACTTCGGACGATCCTCGAGCGGGCACGTGGGTGCTACGGGGGCAGATGGTGACCAAGTGGGACACCTTCACGCTCGACTCGACGACGTTCGAGCATCGCGGGAAACGGTACTTCGCCTGGGCCCAGAGCGAACCCGGGATCGCGACCAACAGCAACGTGTACCTCGCCGAGATGGCCTCGCCGCTGGCGATCAAGGGTGATCCCGTCCGGCTCGCGGTGCCCACACTGCCGTGGGAGATCCAGGGATTCAAGGTCAACGAGGGGCCGGCGGTGCTCATCCGCAACGGGCGGGTGTTCATGACCTACTCGGCGAGCGCCACCGACGCCCGCTACTGCATGGGGCTGCTCACCGCCGACGAACGTTCGGACCTGCTCGACCCGCGGTCCTGGACGAAGTCGCCGCAGCCGGTGTTCACCACGAACGAGGCGACCCGGCAGTACGGACCGGGGCACAACTCGTTCACCGTCGCCGAGGACGGGTCCGACGTGCTCGTCTACCACGCCCGCGACTACCGCGACATCACCGGCGACCCGCTGTACGACCCGAACCGGCACACGAGAGTCCAGCGGCTGTACTGGAACGATGACGGGACGCCGAGTTTCGGGGTCCCGGTCGGCAAAGGCGGGCCTTGTGTCCGACTGTCCCCTTTGGATGATCCCGCGCTGTACGTGCGGCACTACGAGTACCGGCTGACGGCGGATGGCAACGTCCGTGAGCTCGCCGACTCGCAGTTCCGGATCGTCGCGGGGTTCCGCGGAGCGGGAACCGTCGCACTGCAATCGGTGAACTTCCCGGACCGCTACGTCCGGGTGGTCGACGCCTCGACCGTACGGATCGATCCGTACGACGAGAGCGACGCCTATGGCCGGGCGGCGAGTTTCACCCAGGTGCCGGGCCTTGCGGACCGGCTGGCGGTGTCGTTCCGCCTGCCGGGTGAATCCGCCACCTATTTGGCCCACGACAAGGGAAGGATCTTGGTCTTCCGTCCCGGTACCGCGGTGCGGGATCGTCAACGGGTCAGCTTCCGGCTCAGCTGAACTCCCTGGGAGGTTGAACGCAGTGCTGCGAACACGCCCCATCGTCCTGGTCCTGGCGATGCTCGCCGGGACCCTCGTCGTGGCCGGCTCATCGGCCGCGGCCGGCGGACCACCCGCCGATGTCCAGTCCTACCTCGACGATCCACGGAAGGTCGCCGAAGGTCAGGAGCCACCGCACGCCTACCTGCGTCCCTACGCGGACGTCTCCGCCGCGGCTCGCCGCGATGAACGCAGTCCCTACACACAGTCGCTCGACGGCAAGTGGCGGATCGCGATGGCCGACAACCCGTCGCAGGTCCCGGCGGGATTCCATGAGGACGGTTACGACGCGTCGCGCTGGCGCGAGGTGTCCGTCCCGCACACATGGCAGACGGACGGTCTGGACCACCCGATCTTCCGCAACATCGCCACCGAGATCCAGCCCGACGATCCGCCGCGCGTCCCGCGTGACGTCAACCCGACCGGCGCCTACGTCCGCGACTTCACCCTGCCCGCGGACTGGACGGAACGCGAGACGTTCCTGCGCTTCGAGGGGGTCACCTCGGCGTACTTCGTCTGGGTCAACGGGACGTACATCGGCTACGACCAGGGCGGCTACACACCGGCGGAGTTCGACATCTCCTCCGCGCTCCGCCCGGGACCGAACCGCATCGCCGTGCAGGTGCACCGCTGGAGCGCCGGCGCCTATCTGGAGGACGTCGACCAGTGGCGGTACTCGGGCATCTTCCGCTCGGTGACCCTGCATTCGGCGCCGGGGACGTTCATCCAGGACGTGGGACTGACGACCGACCTCGACGTGACCTACACCGACGCCACCCTCAAGGCCGCGGTCGAGGTCGCCACCAAACCCGGCGGGACCACGGGCAAGCACCGTGTCGGGCTGAGCCTGCGCGACGCCGCGGGCAAGGAGGCCGCGTCCGCGAGCGGCGAGGTCGACGCCGGTGGCAAGACCACGCTGAACCTGCCCGTCCGTAACCCCGCGAAGTGGACCGACGAGACGCCGAACCTGTACACGGCCGTCCTCACGCTGACCGCGCCCGACGGCCGCGTCACGCACATCACGAGCGAGACGGTCGGGTTCCGCGAGATCGAGATCCGCGACAAGCAGTTGCTGGTCAACGGGAAACGGGTGCTGTTCAAGGGCGTCAACCGGGCGGAGAGCGATCCGGATCACGGCAGGCACGTGCCCCGGCGCGCGCAGGAACGCGACGTCGCGCTGATGAAGCAACTCAACGTCAACGCGGTCCGCACCTCGCATTACCCGTCGGACCCCTACTTCTACGAACTGGCCGACCGGCACGGGCTCTGGGTCGACGACGAGATCGACATCGAGACCCACAACCACGAGAACTGCGCTCAATACTGCCAGGCGAACGACCCGGCCTGGCGGGACGCGTTCTTCGACCGCATGATCGGCATGGTCGAACGGGACAAGAACCATCCGAGCGTCTTCCTGTGGGACACCGGTAACGAGGCAGGCCTCGGCGCGCATCACTTCGCGCTGGCGGAATGGCTGGACGCGAACGAACCGACCCGGCCGATCTACCACCAGTCGAACAACCCGGACGGCGACGCGCCGTTCGCCGACGTGTGGGGGCCGCGCTATCCGTCCCCGGAGAAGTTCGCCGAGCAGGCGAAGAACACCACCAAACCGCTGATCTTCGGCGAGTACGCCCACGCGATGGGCAACAGCCTCGGGAACTTCCGGGAGTTCTGGGACACGATCCGGGCGAACCCGCAGACACAGGGCGGGTTCATCTGGGACTGGGCGGAACAGAACATCCGGCAGCGGATCCGGACGACGCCCGATTCGTCGGGCAACGACATCTCGGCGCATCTCAGCGGCAAACCGGACCTGGTCGACGGCCATCGCGGCAAGGCGCTGGCGCTGTCCGGACTGGACGATTTCGTCGAGGTCTACCGTGATCGCAAACTCGATATCACCGGGAAGGCGCTGACCCTGGACGCCTGGGTGAAACCGGGCAAATGGACCGGTGACTTCCGCATCCTCGGCAAGGGTGACCACCAGTACGCGCTCAAGATGAAGACACAGGACACGCTGGAGTTCTTCATCCACAGTGGAACGTGGCAGGCGGTGCAGGCCAAGGTGCCCGCCGACTTCTACGGCAACTGGCACCGGGTGAGCGGCACCTACGACGGCATGGCCCTGCGGCTCTATCTCGACGGCAAGGAGGTCGGCAGCAAACCGTTCACCGGCGCGATCGACTCGTCTTCGGCGGAGGTCAACATCGGCCGCGACTTCGAGACGTCGTGGAACGACCCGTCGAACATCGGCTGGATGGGACGCGGCGCCGTCGACGATGTCCGCATCTACGACAAGCCGCTGTCCGCCGCGGAGTTGACCGGTGCCACACCGGCCGCCGGTGCGGTGCTGGCACTCGACTTCGACAGCGTCAAGGACCAGGGCAGTCACCTGTCCTATGGCTCCAGTCTGTCCGGTGTGGACGGTCTGATCGACTCGGATCGTTCGGCACAGCCGGAGACCGCGCAGATGGCGTGGGCACACCAGCCGCTCCGGTTCGCCTACTCGGGTGGTTCGTTGTCGGTGACCAACGAGCGGCAGTTCAAGGGCACCGACGAGCTGAACCTGCGGTGGCGGATCCAGGAAGGCTCACGGATCGTCGCCCGCGGCGAGCAGCCGTTGCGGGTCGGCGCGGGGGCGGCCGGGCGGGTCACCGTTCCGGTGCCGCCGAATCCCGCGGACCGCGAGCGGTTCCTCACCGTCGAGGCGGTGACGACCCAGGGCGAGCCCATGCTCGCGCGGGGACACGTCCTGGCGCACGACCAGTTCTCCCTGGGCGGTGAACGGATTCCGGGCTTGGACCGGACGCCGCTCGACGGGAAGGCCGTCGGAGTCGTCGAGGACGCGGGTTCGGTGACGGCGTCGGCGGCGGGGGTCACGTACCAGGTGGACAAGGCGAGCGGTGCGCTGACGTCTATCCGGCACCAGGGCAAGGAACTGCTGACCGCCGGGCCGAAACTCGACGCGTGGCGGGCACCCATCAGCAACGAGACCTTCGCCTGGGGCAGGGCCGAGGGCGAGGACTGGCGCAAGGCAGGCCTGGACCGCTTGAAGACCACGGTCACGGGAGTGCGGGTCGAGAAGGACGGCTCGCGAAGTGTGCGGGTGATCGTCGACAGCCGGGTCGCGGCGCCGGACGTCGCCGGGGCGTGGTTCGACCAGACGATGACCTACGCCGTCGACCGGACCGGCACCCTGAGCCTCGGCAACCGGGTGGTGCCGCAGGGGAGCGTGCGCACCCTGCCGTACCTGCCCCGGGTCGGCGTCTCACTGGCGGTGCCTGACCGATACGACCGGTTCGTCTGGTATGGGCGAAAAGCCGAGAGTTACGTCGACCGTCGGGACGGGACGCCGATCGGCGTGCAGTCGAGCACGGTGGACCAGCAGTATGTCGAGTACCACCGGCCGCAGGACCACGGCAACCACACCGACAGCCGATGGGCGCTGCTCACCGACGGCCGGACCGGTGGCCTGCTGGTCGGGGGAGCGAACGACGTCAGCGTGACACCGTTCGACGACCTCGACCGAGCGGCGTACCCGTTCCAGTTGCAGCGCAACAAGGGCTGGTTCACGCTGCACGCGAGCCACGCGGTGACCGGCGTCGGGGACACGCCCAATCCGGTGCGGGAACGCAGTCAGGTCCAGCCGGACAGCACGTACGAGTACACGCTGTCGCTTCGGCCGTTGACCCCGCAGGAAGCGCGGGCGGGGCTGCCGACCGGCGGCTGACCTTCGGACGTCGCGAAAGCCGCTTTCACCTCATCAGGTGTAGTGGCTTTCGCGGCACCGTCGGTGGCGGACTCATCCCGCTAGGTGAACAACTTGTAATTGAGGACGATATAGCCGGAATTGTCGAATAGCACCTCGGGTCCGGGAACTTTTCCCTTTCCCTCGGGAACGATCTTCGGGCACTGTGCTTTGGCTTCCTGTTCGGTTCCGTAGTAGTAGAACAGACCTGATCGATTGGAAGCCGAATAGTTTCCGTCGAAATAGAGGTCTACGTCGCCATTGGGGCCCGAGGTGGACACCGGGGTGACGCGGGACTCGTCGAGGTCGGCCCCCATGTCCGCGCCGAGTTTCACCTGCTCGGGAACGGATTCGGTGGGCTTGTCCCGCGCGCTGGTGACCTCTTGCGGCGATGACGGCCGCCAAAATCGCTCCACGTCGGCTGGCAAGTGCCGCGGTCACTGCCGGTTCCGAGGTTTCTGTATTTCTGCCGCGGTCAGTTTTCGACCGGCCGCTATCGTTTTTCGTCACCTGGTCTCCCCTGTCGGAGATGCCGTCGGAGACTACAACAAGATCGAAAAGGAATACGAGCGACCGTGTTGCCGCTGGTTCGATCAATGGCAATTCTCCGGCGCGAAGTCATCAAGACCGACGGCGTGCTCGGTTCACCCCACAGGACTATTGAGAGGTAAGGCAAGCGTCCCGTGATAGCCAAATGCCCGATTCGTGCCTATATGGGCGGTTCTTGGCCGGGGTCGTGAGTGGTAATGAGCGTTCTAACCGTCATTGCCACTCGCGACCCCTCTCAAAAACGCGCAAATAGCCTAAACCGGGCACCGGCGCCCCTGAAAGTGTCCTTTGTGGATAGTCGAAGAGGGTCAGGGCTCACTCACGAGTCGCTGCCGCCGTCGAACCCGTGTCCAACCAGGTCCGAAGGCGTCCATCACCGCATCAGACGCAGCGAAGGGAGCCTTCGCCCCGCCGCCGGCCCCGCCCACGAACACGACACGTTTGCCTTACCTCTCAAGACAACCTCGGTATCGGAACACGCATGGTCCGCCGCTGTCCGGGTGATGTCGGGCCGGGGTCGCTCTCTTCGCCCAGGGTAGTCGCTAGTCTTGATCTTCGACTGCGAAGGAGACTGAATTCATGGCGGAATGGGCCGATCTGGTCGCGTTCGTACGGCACGAATATCGGGTGGTGAAGGAGGAACCGGACGAAGTTCGCATCCGGTTGTCCTACGGCGACGACGACTACGAGGAGCGGGCCCAGACCGTGGTCATCGCGCGGGAGGTCTTCGATCGCCGCGAGGACTGGGTGCAGATCGCGACGCCGTTCGCGCGCGTGGACCAGGTCGACCTCGCGAGTGTGCTGACGGAGATCGGCAACACGATCGTCGTCGGGGGACTGGTGGTCATGGGGGAGCACTTGGTGCTGCGCCATTCCCTGCCGTTGGTGAACCTCGACATCAACGAGTTCACCGACCCGCTCGAACTCGTCGCGGGTTCGGCGGAGCTGCTGGAGCAGCAGTTCACCGGACGCGACGACTACTGAGCCGCGTGACCTCGTCGAACGAGGTCACGCGTTCGCATTCCTCTTCGTTGAGCTTGTTGATCGCTGCCCGGTACGCCTGTGCTTGAGCCGTACCGGGCAGTTGTCCCTGGAGAAGGAGTGGGAGTCCGAGTTCGAAACCGCAGCGGGCACGCACTCCGTAGCGGTGCCGGGTGCGGGCGACGGCGGTGGCGACGCGGAGCCCGTGCTCGGTGCCCGGCGGCGTGGCTGGCCGGTCGGTCTCGATGGCGGCGAACCGGAATCCGTTGGCCTGGTCGCATTTCCCGCAGCCGGTGGGCCCCGCGCCGAGTGCGTTGCCGCAATCGCTGCACGTCAACCTGTCGAGGGCCGCGTCGACCACGCGCCATTCGAACGCGGAAGTGTCGGCGACGACCAATTCGGCGAGGTCGTTCTCCGCTTCCGTTCCGGCGGTGACACCGTATTCCTGGAGGAAACGGCGCCAGCGGTCCTCGATGCTCGCTTCGACGGCCACCAAGGCCTCGGCGGGGCCGCCGCCGCGCGAAAGAGCGGTCATGGCAAGACCCTAGACCGCGTTCCTCCTGGCTGTTCCGTGGATAAGGTGTGCGATATGGGTTCCTCGAGATGGGGTGGGCTCGCGGCCCTGCTCGCCGGGTTCTTCGTGCTCCTGCTGGACACGACCATCGTCGCGGTGGCGAGCCCGAGCATTCAAGCAGAACTGGGCGGGGACGTCGCCGCGTTGTTCTGGGTGACGGCGGGCTATTTGCTCGCGTTTTCGGTTCCGCTGCTGGTCGCCGGCAGGCTGGGAGATCTCTTCGATCCGAAGCGTGTCTACCTTTTCGGCATGGGAGGCTTCGGCGTCGCCTCGGCGCTGTGCGGGCTCGCGCCGTCGATCGGATGGCTCATCGCGTTCCGGATCCTGCAAGGCCTGGCGGCGGCCGCGATGTCACCCCAACCTCTCACGTTGATCCGGCGGCTCTTCGCTGAAGACGAGAGAGGGCGCGCGTTCGGTATCTGGGGCTCGGTGGCGGCGGCCGCCACCTTGCTCGGCCCCATTCTCGGCGGGCTGCTGACGGCGAGCCTGGATTGGCGCTGGATCTTCTGGGTCAATGTGCCGCTCTGCGTCATCGCCGTGGTCGTGGGCATCCGCCTGATTCCGGGAAGCCCCGGGAACACCACGCGTTTTGATCTGCTCGGTGCCGCGTTGAGCACGGCCGGTCTCAGCCTTCTCGTGTGGGCCTTGCTGTCCTGGCGCACGCTTTCACTGCCCGCGACCGCCCTTGCCATCGCGTTACTCGTAGGTTTCTGGTTCCGAGAACGCGGGCAAGGTGCGGACGCCCTCGCGCCCTTGCGGCTCTATCGCTCGTCCGGGTACTTGTCCGCGAGCCTCGCGATGGCGTCACTCGGCGCGACGGTCCTCGCGATGGCACTGCCCACCATGCTCTACATCCAAGAGAGGCGCGGTTTCGGCCCGATGGAAGCGGCGTTGGTCCTGGCACCGGACGCCGTCGTCGCGATCCTGTTGTCGCCACCGGCCGGCCGCTGGGTCGACCGGGTGGGCGGGCGACGGCCGGCGATACTCGGCATGAGCCTGCTGGCGGTGAGTTTGCTGCTCATCGGGCTGGTGGTGGTGTTGAGCCTGAATCCCTGGTGGATCTCGGTGGGTGCCGCGCTTCTGGGTGCTGCCAACGCTCTGGCGTGGTCACCGCTGTCCGCCATCGCGATGGCGTCCGTCGAATCCGACGCCGCGGGCGGCGCCTCGGGACTGTTCAACACGGTTCGGCAGGTGGGCGCGGTGGCCGGGGTGGCGGTGACGGGCGCGATCCTGGCGGGGCTTGAAGCAAGGCCCGTGTTGGCTTTTGGCGTCGTTTTCGGCGTTGTGGGTCTTGTGGCTATTGGTGGTGTTGCTGCCGCACTTCGGCTTCCGGAGCGCCCGCGGGTCGTTGAGGTGGCTTGATTCTTTTGCAGTTAGTCGGCTACTTGCTTCTCGGCGCGATCACCCGTCAGTGGGAAATGCGTTCGCTGATTGTTGCTTAAAATTACGAACCCTTGTTCGATTGTTTTGGGGTATTCTTGTGGGGTGTCCGAGACTTTCCTTCCCGAGTTGCCGCAGGAGTTGTGGCGTGCCGGCAAGCTGGAGCTTGCTCATGGCGTGCAGCAGTCGTTGCAGGTGATCAGGATGGCCACCGCCGGTTTGGGGCGGTTCCTGGCGGAGATCGAGTCTCGGGGTGTCAAAGACTTGTACGGGTATGGCCGTACAGCCAACTGGTTCGCTGATGTAGCGGGGTTGTCGGTTGGTGAGGCGGGTGCGGTGGTGAATCGGGCGATCGCCCTGAATCCGACCCGCGCGTTGGATGGCACCGAGGTTCCGCCTGTCGCACCGGCTACCGCTGCTGTCGCCGCGGAGGGGTTGGTCGGGGATGAGCGGATCGACCAGGTCCTGGAGATCTTGAAGAAGCTCCCGGCCGATACCTCTGTTGAGGATCGGGCGAGTGCGGAGAAGATCCTCGCCACCCTCGCCCGCGACGCGGGTCCCCGGCAGCTCGCCGACGCCGAAGCAAACCTGCTCGCCTGGCTCGATCCGGACGGGAACGAACCGAAGGATCCCGAACCCGCTCAGCCGCGCCGCGAGATCACGCTGGAGCGCCGCAAGGACGGCTTCTGGAAGCTCACCGGCCTCCTCGACGACGAAACCGGTGCCCGCACCGCGGCGGCTTTGAAGGCGCACGCGGCGCCGCGGCCGGTCGACGAATTCGGCCAGGCCGATCTGCGGATGAAGTGCGAACGCATGGGCGACGCGTGGGTCGACATCCTGGACTTGGCGATCGCCTGCCCGGACCAACCCGGCACCAGCGGCTACCGCACCCTGCTGCATGTCACGATCGGCCTCGACGAGTTGAAATCCGGTCTCGGGACCGCCTGCTTGGACTTTGTCGGGACCATGACCGCCCACGAGGCCCGGCTCGCCGCCTGCGACTGCCTGATGCTGCCGGTCGTGATGAACGCCGCCGGAGAACCTCTCGACGTGGGACGGCTGCGACGGTTCGTCACCCCCGGCCAACGCCGCGCCTTGAACATCCGCGATGGCGGCTGCGCGTTCCCCGGCTGTCACCGGCAGCCGAAGAATTGTCACGCACACCACATTCATCACTGGGCAGACGGAGGCCCCACCGATCTCCGGAATCTCGTGCTGCTGTGCGGATTCCACCACCGCTTGATCCACCACGGTGATTGGGAAGTCCGGATGGCGGGCGATGGGTTACCGGAGTTCATCCCGCCCCAATACCGAGATCCGCTCCGACAACCCCGGCGCAACACCCTCCACCACATGTGACCCGAGGAGCCCGCCAGCCACACCGGCGACGGGCCCCTCGCCGTGCCCGGGCCAAGGGAGCGTGTTCTCAGGAGCGGATGCGGACTTGGAGAAAGCCCGCGAGCGCCACGCTGGAGATGGCGAGCCCCGAGCGAGGCCCACCTTTGCCCGCTTGAAGTACGTGAAGGACCCCTTCCTTGCGCCTAGGTACAGGAAGGGGTCCTTCACGGAACGACGATCCCGCATTCAACCGCAAGTAGGCACCTAAATGCGAAGGCCCCTAAGCCTGGTGCCGCCGCGCGAGCGCCTCCGAACCTTGAGCGAGCAGAGACACATCGGCACCGACCAGCACGAACGAAGCGCCGGCATCAAGGTAACGCTGAGCCTGCGCAGGGTCGAACGCGTTGACCCCCACTGGTTTCCCCTGAGCACGGACGGCCTCGAAGGTGCTCAGCACGGCTGCTGTGACGTCGGGGTGCGTCTGCTTCCCGAGCAGGCCCATCGAGGCGGCCAGATCGGACGGACCGACGAACACCCCGTCGACGCCGTCGACAGCGGCGATCTCGGCGGCTGCCGCGACACCTGCCGTCGACTCGATCTGGACGAACAGTGACGTGAACTCCTCGGCCTTCGCGAGGTAGTCCTCGACCCGGTTCCAGCGCGCCGACCGCGACAAAGCGCTGCCGACACCGCGTACGCCACGCGGCGGGTAGCGGACGGCCCGCACGACGGCCTCCGCCTCCTCCGCGCTGTCGACCATGGGCACCAGCAGGTTCTGCGCGCCCAGGTCGAGCAACTGTTTCAGCGCGACCGCGTCACCGGACGGGGCGCGCACCATCGGCGCGATGGGATACGCGGCGATCGTCTGCAGCAACGCTTGCACCGTTTCGAGCCCGGCGGGGGAGTGCTCGGTGTCGATGAGCAGCCAGTCGAGTCCGGAGCCCGCGCAGATCTCCGCGACGACCGGGCTGCCCGACGTGACCCACATGCCGATCCGCGGTCGCCCGGCCAACTGATCCCGGAACGGCGGGTCTAGACGAAGCGGCATGTGATCGCCCCCAGGTCCCGGTAGTCGGCGGTCACGGTGTCGCCGGGGTGCACCCACATCGGCCGCGTGAACGAGCCTGCCAGCACGATGTCGCCCGGATCCAGTTTGTCGCCGTGCTGCGCGAGTTTGTTCGCCAGCCAGGCGACGCCGTTCGCGGGATGGTTCAGCACCGCGGCGGCGACGCCGGATTCCTCGATGGTTTCGTTGCGGTACAACAGCGCCGAAACCCACCGCAGGTCGACGGCGTCCACGGCGACCGGGTTGCCGCCGTAGACCATCGCGCCCATGGCCGCGTTGTCGCTGATCGTGTCCACGATGGTCCGTCCCGCCATTTCGATGCGCGACGACAGGATCTCCAGCGCGGGCACGACGTACTCGGTCGCGCGCAGCACGTCGAACACCGTGGTGTCCGGTCCGGCGAGGGAATCACGCAGTACGAAGGCCAGCTCGACCTCGATGCGCACGTTCGAGAACCGGCTGTGCTCGATCACGGAACCGTTCTCGAACACCATGTCCGCGAAGATGGCGCCGTAGTCGGGTTCGGTGATCCCGGTGGCGGCCTGCATGACCTTCGACGTGAGCCCGATCTTTCGCCCGACCGGACGACGCCCCGCCGCGATGCCCCGCCGCCGCCATTCGTTCTGCACGGCGTACGAGTCCTCGACGGTCATGTCCGGATAGCGTGCCGTCAGCAGCGGGATCGTCTCCCGGGCCTCCTCCGCGGCCGCCAGTTCGTCGGCGATCGCGGTGATCGTTTCCTGTTCGAGCATGTTCCCGCCTCAGAGCTGGTTGCCGAGTTTGTACTCGCCCTGTTTCCAGGCCGGCAGTTCGCCTTCGTCGTCACCCTTGCGGGTGTAGGAGAAGCCGTCGGCGCCGATGGTGACTTCCAGTTCGGTTTCCTCGGTCCTCGCGGCCACCGGCTGCGGTTTGCCGTCGAGGTCGAGCACGAGGGAGGCGTCGGTGTACCAGGACGGGACCACCGGCGTGCCCCACCAGTCGCGGCGTTGGTTGTCGTGCACGTCCCAGGTGACGACCGGGTTGTCGGGATCACCGGTGTAGTAGTCCTGGGTGTAGATCTCGACGCGGTGCCCGTCCGGGTCGCGCAGGTACAGGTAGAACGCGTTCGAGACGCCGTGTCTGCCGGGGCCGCGTTCGATGTGGTCCGACATCCGCAGTGAGCCGAGTTTGTCGCAAATGGACAGAATGTTGTGCTTCTCGTGCGTGGCGAAGGCGACGTGGTGCATCCGCGGCCCGTCGCCGCCGGTCATCGCGGTGTCGTGCACGGTGGGCTTGCGGCGCATCCAAGCCGCGTACGTGACGCCCTGGTCGTCCTGGATGTCTTCGGTGACACGGAAGTTGAGGTCTTCCATGTGCTTGACCGCGAGCGGCACGTCCGGCGTGACCTGGTTGAAGTGGTCGAGCCGGACCAGCGCGCCCGGGACGTGCAGGTCGTAGCGCCAGCTGAGCCTGTCGACGTGCTGGACGTCGTGGAAGAACTCAAGCGGGAAGCCGAGCGGGTCCTGCACCCGCACCGAATCGCCGATGCCTGTGGTGAACCCGTTTTCGTTGCGCTCGACCCGGCAGCCCAGTTCCGTGTAGAACGCGACGGCCTTGTCCAGGTCCTCCGGCGACCGCACCCGATAGGAGAACGCCGCGACCGCGGCGACCGGACCCTCGCGCAGCACGAGGTTGTGATGGATGAACTCGTCGATCGTGCGGAGGCTGACCGTCGTGTCGTCCTCTTCGGTCACGGTCAGTCCGAGGACGTCGGCGTAGAAGGCGCGCGAACGCGCCAGATCGGTGACGACGAGTTCCATGTACGCGCAGCGCAGGACGTCCGGCGGCGGCGATTTGGGAGTGGGGATCGGCTTCATTGCGTCATCCTTTGTGGACGGGGACCGGGGTCAGCCCTTGCCGAAGGCGGGGTTGTGCACCTCGCCGAGATTGATGTGCACCGCCTGCTGGTCGGTGTAGAAGTCGATCGAGCGGTAACCGCCCTCGTGCCCCAGTCCGGACGCCTTGACCCCGCCGAAGGGGGTGCGCAGGTCACGGACGTTGTTCGAGTTGAGCCACACCATGCCCGCCTCGACGGACTGCGCGAAGTTGTGCGCCCGCTTGAGGTCGTTGGTCCAGACGTAGGCCGCGAGCCCGTATTTCGTGTTGTTCGCGAGCTCCAGCGCCTCTTCCTCGGTGTCGAACGGCGTGATCGCGACGACCGGGCCGAAGATCTCCTCCTGGAAGATCCGGGCGTCCGGTTTGACGTCGGCGAACACCGTGGGAGCCACGTAGTTCCCGGTCGGGAAGCCGTCGGGGCGGCCGCCGCCGGCGACCAGCCTGGCCTCGGCCTTCCCGATCTCGATGTACTTCATGACCTTTTCGTAGTGCTCGGGATGCACCAGCGCGCCGACCTCGGTCTCGGGCTCGCTCGGGTGGCCCACCACGACACGTTCGGCCTGCGCGGCGTAGCGCTCGACGAACTCGTCGTAGATCGCGCGCTCGACCAGGATCCGGCTGCCCGCCGTGCAGCGTTCGCCGTTGAGGGAGAACACGCCGAAGATCGTCGCGTCGATCGCGGTCTCCAGATCGGCGTCCGCGAAGACGATGGCCGGCGACTTGCCGCCCAGTTCCATCGACAGTCCTTTGAGGAACGGCGCCGCGTTCCCGAAGATCAGGCTGCCCGTGCGGCTCTCGCCGGTGAACGAGATGAGCGGGACGTCCGGGTGCTTCACCAGCGCGTCGCCCGCGTCTTCGCCGAAGCCGTTGACGAGGTTGAACACGCCCTGAGGCAGCCCGGCCTCCTCGAAGATCTCCGCCCACAGCGACGCGGAGAGCGGCGTGAATTCGGCGGGTTTGAGCACGACGGTGTTGCCGGTCGCCAGCGCGGGGGCGAGTTTCCACGACTCCAGCATGAACGGCGTGTTCCAGGGCGTGATCAGCCCGGCGACACCGATCGGCTTGCGGTTGACGTAGTTGACCTGGCGGCCGGGCACCTTGTAGGTGTCGTCGGCCTGCGCGACGATCAGATCCGCGAAGAACCGGAAGTTCTCCGCGGCCCGGCGGGCCTGCCCCAGCGCCTGCGAGATCGGCAGCCCCGAGTCGAAACTCTCCAGTGCCGCGAGCCGCTTGTCCCTCGACTCGACGAGATCCGCGATGCGGTTCAGCACGCGCGAACGCTCGCGCGGCAGCAGCTTCGGCCACGGGCCCTCGGTGAACGCCTTCCGCGCGGCGGCGACGGCGCGGTCGATGTCGGCCTTCTTGCCGGCGGCGGCCCGGACGTAGACCTCGTTGGTCACCGGGTCGAGTACGTCGAAAACGGCACCGTCGGCCGAGTCGGTGAGTTCGCCGCCGATGTAGTGCCGGATCCGCTCCGGGACGCCGTCCGGAATAGGCCGGGGAGTCGTGCTGGTCAAGATTCCTCCTCAGTCAGCGTTTCGCGCGCTCTCGCGCGTCCAAAAAGGCCTGCATGGTGGCCCAGCGGTGATTGCGCGCGGCGAATTCGATGTCGAGCGGGTCGGCTTTCTCGGAGATCAGCCGGAGGATCTGTTCGTGTTCCTCGACCGACCGGTGCGCGCGGTCGGGGACGAACGCGAAGGTCGAGTCGCGCAGTCCGGACAACCGTGTCCAGCCCTGGTGCACGAGCTCGAGGATCTGCGGATTGGGACAGCATTCGAACAGCAGCGAGTGGAACTGCTGGTTCAACGCGGTGAACTCGTGCGCGTCGAAGTGGTCCAGCAGCGCGATCATGCGCTCGTTCACCCGGCGGGCCCGCGCGATGTTCTCTTCGGACAGCTGCGGCGCGGACAGCGCGGTGGCGACCCCTTCGACCACGCCGAGGGTCTGCATCGCGTGGACGTACTCGTTCTGGTCCACCATCGCCACGCGTGCGCCGACGTTGCGCTCGAAGGTCACCAGCCGTTCGGCCTCCAGCCGCCGGATCGCCTCGCGCACCGGGACGACGCTCATGTCGAGCGCGCCGGCGATCTCCGCGAGGACGAGCCGGTAGCCGGGTCCGTACTCGTGCCGGGCGATCCGCTCACGCAGCCACTCGTAGGCGAGTTCGGACTTGCTGGTCGTCTTCACTGCTTCTTCTGCCATGCCTCATACCTTTCCCGCCACAACAGGTTCAGCGGGAAGAGCCCCTCGATCGGGCGGCCCTGGCCGACCTGCTCGGCGATCCACGCGTCTTCGTCCTCCTGGAGGAGCGTCGCGTCGACGACCTCCTCGGCCAGCGCCGGGGGGATGACGACCACGCCGTCGTCGTCGCCGACGATGATGTCGCCGGGCAGCACGGTGGCGCCGCCGCAGGCGACCGCGACGTCGGTGTCCCACGGCACGTGCTTGCGGCCGAGGACCGCCGGATGCGGGCCCTGCGAGAACACCGGGAGCCCGGTCGCGGCGACGGCTTCGAAGTCGCGGACCCCGCCGTCGGTGATCACCCCGGCCGCTCCGAGGTGGCGCGCCCGCAACGCCAGGATGTCCCCGAGCGTCCCGGAACCCTTGTCACCGCGGGCTTCGATGACGATCACCTCGCCGGCGCCGACCGAGTCGAAGAGGCGTTTCTGTGCGTTGTAGCCGCCACCGTGGGATTTGAACAGGTCCTCGCGGTTCGGGACGAAACGCAACGTCCTCGCCGTGCCGACGACCTTCGAACCGGGCAGATTGGGGTGCACGCCGTCGATCGCGACGTTGTTCAGCCCCCGTTTGCGCAGCTGGGCGGACAAGCCCGCGACAGGTGCGCGCAGCAGTTTGGCGCGCAGAGCTTCGCTGAGCGCCGGCGCTTCCTGTTCCGGTGACTCGTCTGCGGGAGCGCCCCAAGCCTCGGCGCGCTGCTTGTCGTCGACCTCGGGCAGGCTGCCGATGTCCGAAAAGGACCGGATCCCCTGGGTGACCGTGGTGTGCAGCCGACCGCTGCTGGCGGAGGTGCCGGGAACGTCCACTTCGACCACGACGACGTCACCGGGGGAGACCACCGTCGATCCCGCGGGAGTGCCGGTGAGGATGACGTCGCCCGGTTCGAGCGTGAAGTGCTGGGAGAGGTCGGAAACGAACTGCCGCAACGGGAACAGCAGTCCGGCCGTGGTGTCCTCCTGCACCAGGTCGCCGTTCACCCAGGTGCGGATGCGCAGCGACGAGGGATCGATGTCGCGCGCGTCGATGAGGCCGGGGCCGAGCGGGGTGTAGCCGTCACCGCCCTTGGACCGGACGTTGGAGCCCTTGTCCGCCGCACGCAGGTCGTAGAGGCCGAAGTCGTTCGCGGCGGTGACGGCAGCGACGTGCTCCCAGGCCTTGTCGGGCTTGACCCACCGGGCCGTGGAGCCGATGACCAGCGCGATCTCGCCCTCGAAGGCCAGCAGTTCGGTCCCCGCGGGACGTTCGACCGTGCCGCCTGACGTACCGATCGAACTCGACGGCTTGAAGAAGTACGACGGGGTCGCCGGACGCCGCCCGCGCTGCGCGGCGCGTGACGCGTAGCTGAGGTGGACGGCGATGATCTTGCCCGGCCGGGTGGCGTGCGGACCGGACGTGCGGCCGGAAGGCGCTGATGCCTCGTAAGTGCCCATGTTCCCCTGAATCCTCGACCCTTGCTTCGTATCTAATAACGTATATGATTCCGTGCCACAGTGGCAAGGCGGCCGACGACAAAGGAGTCCACGTGTCGAACCCAGTACAGGATGAACGCGCGCCCGGCCGGACCGCCCCGCCGTCGTCCGATCGACGTCGGGTCGCCTTCGCGACCGTCGTCGGCACCACGGTCGAGTGGTACGACTTCTTCGTTTACGCGTCCGCCGCCGGTCTCGTCTTCGGCAAGCTGTTCTTCTCCGGCCTCGGCGCGAACAGCACCCTCGTTTCCTTCGCCACGGTGGGCGTGAGCTTCCTGTTCCGCCCGCTCGGCGCCTTCCTCGCCGGGCACTTCGGCGACAAGTACGGCCGTCGCGTGGTCCTGGTGCTCACCCTGATCCTGATGGGCGTCGCGACCACGTTGATCGGCGTGCTCCCGACCTTCGACCAGATCGGTGTGGCCGCGCCGGTGCTGCTGATCCTGCTGCGGATCCTGCAGGGTGTTTCGGCGGGCGGTGAATGGGGCGGCGCCGTCCTGATGGCCGTCGAGCACGCGCCGCCGAAGCGCCGGGGACTTTTCGGTGCGTCGCCGCAGATCGGCGTCCCGCTCGGCCTGCTGCTGGCTTCCGGCGTCCTGGCGCTGACCAGTCTGCTCGTCCCCGGCCAGGCGTTCCTCGACTGGGGCTGGCGGATCCCGTTCCTGCTCAGCGTCGGGCTGATCCTGGTCGGCCACTACGTGCGGCGCCGCGTAGAGGAGAGCCCGGTCTTCCGTGAGATCGCCGAACGCCGCGAGCAGACCCGGACCCCGATCATCCAGCTGTTCCGCAAGCACTCCGTGCTCGTTCTGGTCGCCGCACTGGTGTTCGCGGGCAACAACGCCGTCGGCTACATGACCACCGGCGGCTACATCCAGAACTACGCGACCAATCCGAAGGGCCCGATCGGCCTCGACCGCGGGCCGGTGCTGTGGGCGGTGACCGCGTCGGCGGCGACCTGGCTGCTCTCGACGTGGGCGGCGGGCGCGGTCTCCGACCGAATCGGCAGGCGGCGCACGTATGTGCTGGGCTGGATCGCGCAGCTTGCCGGCGTCGCGGCGCTCTTTCCCTTGGTGGACACCGGGAACATCGTGTTGCTGGCGCTCGGGTTGATCATCCTCAGTGTCGGGCTCGGGTTCACCTACGGCCAGCAGGCGGCGTTCTACGCGGAGCTGTTCCCCGCCTCGATCCGGTTCTCTGGCGTTTCGATCTCCTACGCGCTCGGCGCGATCCTCGGTGGCGCTTTCGCGCCGACGATCGCCACCGCCCTGGTCGGCGCGACCGGAACGTCGGTGTCCGTGGCCGTCTACCTGGCCGGGATGACCGTCGTCGGCCTCATCGCCACCTTGCTGCTACGGGACCGGTCGGGGATCCCGCTCGGACCGGACCATGAGGCCGAGCAGTCGGTGAGCCCGCTCCGATTCGGTAAGTAATCACGCCGTCCGTGACGCTCACCCGCCGAGAGCGTCACGGACAGCCTTCGCCGCCGCTTTGAGCCGCTCCGCGAGCTCGGCGGGGGCCCGTGTGCTCGACAGATAGACGACGGCGAGTGCCGCCGGGTTGTGGCCGCGAAGGGGGAGCGGCACCGCCACCGAGCTGAGGTTCTCGATCACTTCGCCATGGCTGTCCGCGTAGCCGCGGGCGGCCACTTCCCGCACTTCCTCGGGCCACTCTTCCGACGGCAGCTGGGAAAGGATCGCGCGCCCGGGGGCGCCCGCGGTGAACGGATGCCTGGACCCCGGGCGCTGCGCGACGGACGCGACGGCGTGCCGGGGTTCCACGCTGACCAGGGTCACGCATTCCTCGCGGTCCATCACCGCCACGAAACACGTCATGCCGAGTTCGTTCGCGACCGCGGTCAATTCGGGTAGCGCGGCGGCCTGCAGGTCGTGCTTGATCCCCGCCGCGAGCGCGGCCAGACGTGTGCCGAGTTCGAATTTCCCCGCGGGCTCCCGCGTGAGAAGCCCGTGGTCTTCGAGCGTGCGGATGAGCCGGTACGCGATCGACCGATGAACGCCGAGGCGTTCGGCGATCTGGTCGACGCTGAGCGCTTCTTGGGCGTCGGCAAGGACTTCGAGCACGCGGATGCCTCGGCTGAGCGTCTGGGACGTGCTCGCGGTCTTGCGGGAGTCCGAAACCATCGTATACGATCCATTTCGATAGTTGAACTGTCTGTTCGATTATAGAACAGGAACCGACAGGGTGGTCACGATGTCACGCGAAACCAGCTTTTCGCCGGGTTCGAGCCTCTATCGGCCGCCCGCGCAGTTCTTCCGAGGCTGCCTCGGCCGCTTCGCGACGGGTGTCGCGGTGGTGACCTTCGACGCCGCGACGAAACGGCACGGCCTGACGGTGAACTCCTTCACCGCGGTCTCGATGGATCCGCCGCTCGTGCTCGTCTCGATCCAGCGCACCGTGAAAAGCCACGACCTGCTCGCGGGCCGCCCGTTCGCGGTCAACGTCTTGGGCGCGGAACAGGAGGCGCTCGCGATGAACTTCGCCGGCCGTCCGACTCCCGAAGGCGCGCCGGCGTGGGTCGAAGGCGGACACGCGCCGCGGCTCGGCGGCGTCCTCAGCTGGTTCGATTGCACGCCGTGGGCGGCCTACGACGGCGGCGACCACACTCTGTTCCTCGGTGAAGTGCAGGAGTTCGACTATCGCTCCGGCGACGCGCTCGGCTTCGTCAACGGGCAGTTCTCGACCATCCACGAATCCGCGCAAGGCCACGAATCCCTTTTCTGACAACGACGTCCACCCCGAGAAGGAGCACGACATGGGAGCCCGTACCGGTCAGCAGTACCTCGACAAGCTCAACGGGATGACGCCGGAGTTGTACGTCGACGGCGAGAAGGTGACCTCGAAGGTCGCCGAGCACCCGGCGTTCCGCAACAACGCGCTGACCTACGCGAAGCTGTTCGACCTCCAGCACGACCCGGCGCACCGTGACGTCCTGACCTACGAGTCGCCGACGACGGGGGAGCGCGTCGGAACGTCGTTCCTGGTGCCGCGCAACGAAGAGGACCTCAAGCGACGTCGCGCGGCCTTTTCCGTGTGGGCGCAGCACTCCAACGGTTTCCTCGGCCGCACCGGCGACTACATGAACTCGTCGCTCACCGCGCTGTCGACCGCGAAGAAGTTCTTCTCCCAGGCCGATCCCGTCTTCGGTGAGCGCATCGAGAAGTACTACGAGATGGCGCGCGAGAACGACCTCCTCGCGACGCACACCCTGATCCCGCCGCAGGTCAACCGTTCGGTGTCGGGGAGCCGGCAGGGCGGCGGCAACCTGTCGGCGAAGGTGGTCGAGGAGCGGGAGGACGGCATCGTCGTCCGCGGCGCCCGGATGCTCGCCACCATTGCTCCGATCGCGGATGAACTCCTGGTGTTCCCGTCGACAGTCCTGCGCGGCACCCCGGAGGACGCGCCGTACTCCTACGCTTTCGCCGTCCCGAACGACGCGCCCGGGCTGAAGTACTTCTGCCGCGCCGGACTCGACCACGGCCGGTCGCGTTTCGACGAGCCGCTCGCCTCGCGGTTCGAGGAGATGGACGCGGTCGTGGTGTTCGACGACGTCTTCGTCCCGAACGAGCGGGTGTTCCTGCTGGGGCATCCGGAACTGTGCAACGCCTGGTACTCCGAGACCGGCGCCGGCGCGCTCATGACCCACCAGGTCGTCACGCGCACGCTGGCCAAGACGGAGTTCTACCTCGGCCTCGCCAGTGAGATCGCCGCCGCGATCGGCATCGGCGGCTTCCAGCACATCCAGCAGGACCTGTCGGAGCTGATCTCCTACGTCGAAATCGAGAAAGCGGTGCTGCGCGCGGCGGAAGCCGACGGGAAACTGAGCGAGGACGGCGTCTTCCTGCCCAAATGGGAAGTCCTCAACGCCGCCCGGAACTGGTACCCCACCAAGGTCTCGCCGCGGCTGACCGAGATCATCCGCAAGTTCTCCGCGTCCGGCCTCATGGCGCTGCCGGGTGAAGCGGACTTCGAGGCCGAAGGCCGCCCCGACATCGACACGTACCTCCAGTCGGCCACGCTGCCCGCCAAGGACCGCGCGCGGCTGTTCAAGCTCGCGTTCGACGCGTCGGTCTCGAGCTTCGCCGGGCGTGAGTCGCTGTACGAGTACTTCTTCTTCGGCGACCCGGTGCGGATGGCGGGGGCGCAGGTGAACGCGTACCCGCGGGAGGCGCTGCAGGAACGGGTCCGGGAACTGCTGGCGCGGGACGAGTGACCTGAGCCGAAGGGCGCTTTCCCCGCATGCGACGCGGGGAAAGCGCCCTTCGCTGCGTCTGGGCCTGGATGGACGTCACCCGTGATTGGGCGCCGATCTCACGTGTCACGCGAGTTCCGGCTCTAATCACGCGAGTTCCGCCTTCAATCACGCGTGATCGCCATCCAGTCACGCGTGTCGTCCGTAAGATCACGCGACACGGGGAAAGTCCCCCTCGGCTCGTCGTGGACGAGACACGCCCGGGATCCAAGAACTTGATTCATTCCAGAAAATGGGCCAGACTGCGCTCGTGCCCACGACCCCGGAGTTCGAGCGGATGCTGCGCGGGGCCGCCCTGCGCGTGACGCGTCCGAGGGTGGCCGTGCTGACAGCCGTCCGCGACCACCCGCACGCCGACACCGATTCGATCATCGGTGCCGTGCGTTCCGAGCTGGGAGAGGTCTCTCACCAGGCCATCTACGACGTGTTGCGGGCACTGACCGCCGCAGGTCTCGTGCGGCGGATACAGCCGTCGGGATCCGTGGCACGCTATGAGTCCCGGGTCGGGGACAACCACCATCACGTCGTGTGCCGATCATGTGGTGCCATCGCCGACGTCGACTGCGCCGTCGGTCCCGCCCCCTGTTTGACCGCGTCGAACGATCAAGGCTTTCTGATCGAAGAGGCCGAGGTCATCTACTGGGGCCGGTGCCCCGACTGTGCGATCGAACCCCGTTCCTGAACCCCGCTAGTTCTTATTCCCGGAAGGATCCCCGTGTCTGACAGCCCGGACGCCGTCGTCGGCGAAATGAACGAAGAGAGCGCGGGCGGCTGCCCCGTCTCGTCGGGCCGCCGCAACCACCCCACCGAAGGCGCGGGCAACCGTGACTGGTGGCCGAACCAGCTCAACCTGAAGATCCTCCGGAAGCATTCCGCCGCTTCCGACCCGATGGACGCCGGGTTCGACTACGCCGCCGAGTTCAAGACCGTCGACCTCGACGAGCTCGCCAAGGACGTCGACGCCGTCCTCACGACTTCGCAGGACTGGTGGCCCGCGGACTTCGGCCACTACGGCGGCTTCATGATCCGCATGGCGTGGCACAGCGCGGGCACGTACCGGATCGAGGACGGCCGCGGTGGCGCCGGCGCGGGCATGCAGCGGTTCGCCCCGCTCAACAGCTGGCCGGACAACGGCAACCTGGACAAGGCCCGCCGTCTGCTCTGGCCGGTCAAGAAGAAGTACGGCCGCAAGATCTCGTGGGCCGACCTGATGATCTTCACCGGCAACCGCGCCCTGGAGACCATGGGCTTCAAGACCTTCGGCTTCGCCGGTGGCCGCGCGGACGTGTGGGAGCCGGACGAGGACGTGTACTGGGGTCCCGAGCGCACGTGGCTCGGCGACGAGCGCTACACCGGTGACCGTCAGCTCGAAGGCCCGCTGGCCGCCGTGCAGATGGGTCTCATCTACGTGAACCCGGAAGGCCCGAACGGCAACCCGGACCCGCTGGCCGCCGCCCGCGACATCCGCGAGACCTTCGGCCGCATGGCGATGAACGACGAGGAGACCGTCGCGCTGATCGCCGGCGGGCACACCTTCGGCAAGACCCACGGCGCGGCCGACCCGGACAAGTACGTCGGTGCCGAGCCCGAGGGTGCTTCGATCGAGGAGCAGGGCCTCGGCTGGAAGAACACCTTCGGCAGCGGCAAGGGCCGGGACGCGATCACCAGTGGCCTCGAGGTCACCTGGACGCCGACCCCGACCCAGTGGAGCAACTGGTTCTTCCACAACCTGTTCGAGTACGACTGGGAGCTGACCAAGAGCCCGGCGGGCGCCCACCAGTGGACGCCGAAGGACGGCAAGGCGAAGAACACCGTGCCGGACCCCGAGGACGGCAAGCTCAACCGCGCGCCCGGCATGCTCACCACCGACCTGGCGCTGCGTTTCGACCCGGTCTACGAGCAGATCTCGCGCCGGTTCTACGAGAACCCGGACCAGTTCGCGGACGCGTTCGCCCGCGCCTGGTTCAAGCTGACCCACCGCGACATGGGCCCGGTCCAGCGCTACCTCGGCCCGCTGGTGCCGCAGGAGACGCTGATCTGGCAGGACCCGGTGCCCGCCGTCGACCACGAGCTGATCGACGACGCGGACATCGCCTCCCTCAAGGAGAAGCTGCTCGCTTCGGGGCTGTCGGTCTCGGAGCTGGTCTCCACCGCGTGGGCGTCGGCCTCGACCTTCCGCGGCAGCGACAAGCGCGGTGGAGCGAACGGTGCCCGCATCCGTCTCGAGCCGCAGCGTGACTGGGAGGTCAACGACCCGCAGACGCTGGGGCAGGTCCTGCGGACCCTGGAAGGGGTCCAGGAGGCGTTCAACAGCGCCCAGAGCGGCGGCAAGAAGGTCTCGCTGGCCGACCTGATCGTGCTCGGTGGCGTCGCCGCCGTCGAGCAGGCCGCCAAGGACGGCGGCGTCGAGGTCGAGGTGCCGTTCACCCCGGGCCGCACCGACGCGACGCCGGAGCAGACCGACGTCGAGTCGTTCGCCCCGTTGGAGCCGACCGTCGACGGCTTCCGCAACTACCGCGGCAAGGGGCACCGTCTCCCGACGGAGTACCTGCTCCTCGACCGCGCGAACCTGCTGAACCTGAACGCGCCCGAGCTGACCGTCCTCGTCGGCGGCCTGCGTGTGCTCGGCGCCAACGCCCAGCAGTCCCCGCACGGCGTGTTCACCCAGAAGGTGGGGTCGCTGACCAACGACTTCTTCGTGAACCTGCTCGACATGGGCGTCCAGTGGACCGCCACGTCCGCTGACGCGGAGACCTTCGAGGGCCGTGACTCCTCGACCGGCGAGGTCAAGTGGACCGGCACCCGTGCCGACCTCGTGTTCGGGTCGAACTCCGAGCTTCGCGCGGTGGCGGAGGTCTACGCCAGCGACGACGCCAAGGAGAAGTTCGTCCGCGACTTCGTGTCGGCGTGGGACAAGGTCATGAACCTCGACCGCTACGACCTGGTCTGAGCCTGACCCGAGCGTCCGGGCCCGTCGCTTCCGCGGCGGGCCCGGGCGTTTTCATTGGTGCTGCATATCGGGCTCCGGGTAGTCGCCCGCCTTGCGTTCGAGCGCGGTCGTGAGGAGACCCAGCGCGATCATGCCGAGCCCGAGGCCGAGATGCAGCCAGTTGTCGGCGACGTTGAACGGCAGGAAGTTCCCCGGGCTGCTCTGCGGGATCACCAGCCCGATGATCCACAGCAGCAGATAGATCCCGCCGCCGACCATCAGGAAGACACGGGAAGCGGCGCGTTTGCTGGCGGCGAGCACGCCCACCACGCCGAACAGCAGATGCACCAGGTTGTGCAGGATCGACACGGCGAAGACACCGAACAAGCGGGCTTCGGAATGGTGCCCGGCGAATTTCAGCCCCTCGTAGCCGGTCGTGATGCCTGGGATGAAGCCGAGCACACCGACCGCGAGAAAGGCCACGCCGACGATCAGGGCGGCCACCTGCGGCGGATGCCGTCGGGTGCCGCGTGTCACGCCTTCTTGTTTCATACCGGCCGAGTACCCCGCGTTCTCCGGGGCAATCCTCCCACCGCGCGTCCGGCCACCAGGTCGGACAGACTGAGCGTCGGGTTTCGGAATGCGAGGAGGATCGGGTGCCGGAACTACTGGCCGCGGGCGGCTGGGGCCTACTTGCCGGGTCGGCGTTGCTGCTCGGCGCGGTGGCGGGCTTCCTGGTCCGGATCCCGGGCAAGGCCGTGGCCGGCGTGATGGCCTTCGGCAGCGGCGTGCTGATCTCCGCCGTCTCGTTCGAACTGATCGCCGAGGCGCATGAAAAGGGCGGTTTCCTGCCGACCGCGCGCGGCGCGCTCGGCGGTGCGCTGATCTACACCCTCGCCAACGTCGCTCTCGCCCGGCGAGGCGCCCGCCATCGCAAACGCTCGGGTGACCAGCAGCCGTCCGAAACCGAGCAAGCGGGTTCCGGGACCGCCATCGCGCTGGGTGCCCTGCTGGACGGCGTCCCCGAATCGATGGTGATCGGCACGAGCCTGCTCGGCGGCGGAAGCGTCAGTGTCGTGACCGTGGCCGCCGTGTTCATCAGCAACGTCCCGGAAGGACTGTCCAGCGCCGCGGGGATGAAGCGGGCGGGCCGGAGTCCCAGGTACGTTTTCCTCCTGTGGAGCGGTATCGCCGTGATCAGCGGTGTGGCGGCCATGCTCGGCTACGGCGTTCTCGGTGGTGCTTCCGGTGCCACCCTGGCAGTGATCACCGCGATCGCCGGCGGCGCGATCCTCGCCATGATCGCCGACACGATGATCCCCGAGGCCTTCGACGACGCGCAGCTGTGGACCGGGCTGATCACGGTCGCCGGTTTCCTCACCGCGTTCGGCCTTTCGCACGTCGGCGGCTGAGCGAGGGTGGCCCCGGACGTCACCGGGTTCAGACGTCGCCCGACGCCAGCAGGGTCAGCAGTTCGGCGTGCCCGGCCTGGGTGATCAGGCTGGCGGCGTCGAAGTAGATGCGCTCGTTGGTGATCCGGTCGTCGTCGAAGAAGAACACCGCGATGATCGGCACCCGGAACGCCTTGCCGGTGGGCGGGCGGCCGTAGAACTCGCCGAGGTTGGTGCCGAGCAGGTCGAATTCGACGATGACCGACTCGTCGGCGAAGTGGTACCGGACGTTGTCGTGCCGCTGGTCCGGGAAAGCCGTCCGGGTCATGCGGTAGTACGCCATGACCTCTTCGTCACCGTCGAAGATCTGCCCGGTCGCCATGATCTCGTAGTGCGGATGGCCGTTGAAGGTGCCCAGTGTGCGCTCGAACTCGTGGGCCACCTCGGTGTCCATATGCTCTTCGATGATCTTGTGGCGGCGTTCGCGCAGGTCTTCGCTGATCACTGGTCCTCCGGGGCGTTCCTGGTCGCGATCCGGAGCCTACCGCCCGCGGCCTCGTCGTCGGTTCCGTAGAGCAGGCTGCCGCACGAGCGCGAAAGGCAGGTCATGGCCTCGATCTTGTGCCCGGGGAAGTCGCCGATCTTCGCCGGGACGGGGGAGAGGGCGATCGAGCCGTCGGAGCGGAGGACACCCGCCGCGTACACGGCCGAGTCGAACGGGCCCTCGTCGCCGGGATCGGAGGCGGCCGAGACCAGGACGCGGTCGTCCGCGGTGATCTCGACGTCCGAGGTGTGCCGGACGTCGGTGGCCGGGTACGGGACCCGGAACGGGACTGATTTCGGCTTCTTGAAGGACAGCTTCGAGACGGAGAACTCCGAGGAGTAGAGCGTGGCGGGCCGGGCGTCCTGACCGCGGTCCGCCCAGATCGCGAACAATCGGTCATTCACCCTTTTCAGCGCGAAACCCTCGTAGTTGTCGTCCGGGTCGCCTTTGGGGACCTGGAAAGCGCCGAGCACTTTCAGTCGCCGGTCCTTCAGCTTGATGTGGAAGCCTTTTCCGTCGCTGGCGAGCGCGATGAATTCGCCTGCCCTTCCCGGCACCCCTTCGGCCGCCTCCAGATCGATCGGGAGTTCGCCCGGCCAGTCGATCGAGTCCACCTTGGACACCTTGCCGTGCTCGAGCCGAACCTGGACGGCCCGGTTCTCACCGGGTTTCTTGTTGTCCCGCAAGACGAGCGCGTCGACCCGGTCGTCGTCCCTGTCCAGGACGGCGATGCCGCTGGCACCGGAGGTCATCCCGGTGCCGATGGATTCCCAGCCATCGCCCGCGAGCGCCGTGGACGGCAGGAGCAGAGGGATGGCCAACGCCGGAAGAATCGCCAGGGAGGTGAATTTCATGCCGACAAACTAGTTCAGGAACGGGCCGGGAGAAAGGCCGGAATCGATGCACTCCATTCCGGCGCGGATCCGCGCCGGAATGGAGTGGTGGCTCAACTGCAGGAGAGGGCGCCGGCGCGGAGTGCGTGGCCGCCTTCGTTCCCGTCGTCCGCCCAGACCACCTGCTTGCTCCCTGACGCGCAGGCGGCCGCGATGGCGAAGCCTTCGTTGTTGTAGTCCGGCATCCCGCTCGGACGGTCGTAGGTGGCGGTCACGGCGAACTTGCCCTGCGCGCCGATGGCGAGCGTCGTCGAGGCGCCGCCGCAGTTGTCGTCGCAGACCGCCCACAGCTTGCCGGTCGAAGCTTCGTACTCGAGCTCCATGATGGAGTCGAGCCCGCTCGCGAAGCTCGCGACGCGGGTGTACTTCCCGCCCGCCTGGTCGAGCGCGTAGGCGTAGATCATCCCGTTGCTCTCGAGGCCGACGAGGTAGAGGCCGGTGCCGTGACCGGGATAGCTGGCCGGGTTGTACGGCGCCTTCGTGCGCTCGTCCACGAATCCCTTCGCGGTGAGAGCGCTGTCCGGGACCCACGAGACGGCTTCGAGGCCGTCGTTGGCCGAAACCTTCGGCAGATCCGCGGTCAGATCCCATTCGGCCTTGGCGGTGAGGGTCTTGGCCGAGCCGGAGACGTCGTACCGGAGCACCTTGAGCGCGCTCGTCTTGCTGTTGTCGCCGTCCCGTTCGGTGGCCGCGACCACGCCGTCCGGGGTGGCCACGACCGCTTCGGCATCGGGATCGCCCTTGCCGCTGCGGTAGCGCAGCGCCTTGCCCGACGACCAGCCGTTGGCGGTGTCCGGCTGCCACTTCGTACCGTTGCGCACGAGGCGGTACAGCGTGCCGGGCCCGTTCTTGACCGCCCAGAGGACGTCGGGTCCGCCGAAGGACAGGCCGCTCATGTTGCCGCCGAGGACGTTCGAGCCGTCGGCGTTCGCGACGGCGGAAGCGCCCGGCCATGCGCTGCTCGCCGCGGTGCTCGCGGTGGCGGTCGTGGCGGGCAGCGCCAGCAGGGCCGCGGCGACGGCGGTCACGGCGGCGGGTCGGATCCGACGAGATGATCGGGGCATTCGCGCTCCTTCGGGGCGGACGAAGTGGGTCGCGGCGTGTCGTCACAAGTTAAGTAAGTTTCCTTACGAACACAAGATATCGCCAAGTTCTCACCAAATGAAGCAACGGTGGATTTACAAAAGATGACCGCTTGTCAAACCGGGTGTACATCACCTACAGTTTTGTAAACCAGCCAATGGAGGAGGGTGCGATGAGCGAGATGACGGGCACGATGCCGGCGGGCTCGACCGAACGGTGGACCGACCGCAAGCGATACCTGTGGCTGATCGGCCTGGTCGTCCCCTCGCTCGCGTTCCTGGCCATCGGGCTGCACGCGGCCACCGGCTGGGGTGTGTGGTTCTGGATCGGGCCGATCGTGATCCTGGTGATCGTGCCGCTGATCGACCTGCTGGCCGGGCTGGACCGCAGCAATCCGCCCGACGACGTCATCGAGCGGTTGGAGCGGGACCGCTACTACCGGTGGATCACCTTCGCGTTCCTGCCGATCCAGTACGCGGGTTTCGTGGTCGCGTTCTGGCTGATCGCCCGCGGTGACCTGTCCGTCGTGGACAAGATCGGCCTGGCGATCTCGATCGGTTGCATCGGTGGCATCGGCATCAACACCGCGCACGAACTGGGGCACAAGAAGGAAAGCCACGAACGCTGGCTGTCGAAGATCGCGCTGGCGCAGAGCTTCTACGGCCACTTCTACATCGAGCACAACCGCGGCCACCACGTCCGCGTGGCGACTCCGGAGGATCCGGCCAGCAGCCGGGTGGGGGAGAGCTTCTACCGGTTCTGGCCGCGCACGGTGTTCGGCTCGCTGAAATCGGCCTGGGGCCTGGAGCGCAAGCGGTACGCCCGGCGCGACCGGCATCCGTTCCGGATCGGCAACGACGTGCTCAACGCCTGGCTGATGTCGGCCGTGCTGTGGGCGGTGATGACCGTGTGGCTGGGCCCGGGAATCCTGCCGTACCTGGTGATCCAGGCCGTGATCGGCTTCTCGCTCCTGGAGGTCGTGAACTACATGGAGCACTACGGCATGCGTCGGCAGCAGGTCGGCCCGCCGAACCGGCGACGCTACGAACGGGTGGATCCCAGTCACAGCTGGAATTCCAACAACATCGCGACGAACGTCCTGCTCTACCACCTGCAGCGGCACAGCGACCACCACGCCAACCCGACCCGCCGCTACCAGACGCTGCGCGATTTCGCGGAATCGCCGGTCTTGCCGACGGGCTACGCCGGAATGATCGTGCTGGCGCTGGTCCCGCCGGTGTGGCGACGCGTGATGGATCCGCGTGTGCTCGCGCATTTCGACGGCGACATCTCCCGCGCCAACATCCAGCCGTCGAAACGGGCCAAGATCCTGGCGCGCCACGGAACGCGCGTCACCGCGCCGTCCCGCGTCGTCACCGACACGCATGGCGACGCGACCGAAGGCGGGATGTGCCCCGGCTGCGGCTATGTCTACGACGAGAAACTCGGCGACCCGCGGGAAGGTTTCCCCGCCGGAACGCCGTGGTCGGCGATCCCCGATTCGTGGTGCTGCCCGGACTGCGGGGTGCGGGAGAAGGTCGATTTCGTGGCACCGGGAAGGGTCGGAGCATGATGAAGATCGAGGCGGACCGCGCGAAATGCGACGGGCTGGGCATGTGCGAGGCGATGGCGCCCGACTTCTTCGAGGTCGGCGACGACGGCACGGTCGTCGTGCTCGACGAACGGCCCGGTGAGGAATACCGGCAGGACCTGTCGGCCGCCGTCGACGCCTGCCCTGTCCTCGCCCTGAAACTGCGGGACTGATCATGGCGCTGGTCGTCGTGGGAGCGTCACTGGCCGGACTGCGCGCGGTCGAGGCCGCGCGCCGGGACGGGTACCGCGGACGGATCGTGCTGATCGGCGCGGAAGACCACCCGCCGTACGACCGGCTCCCGCTGTCGAAAGCCTTCCTCGACGCGGAAGGCCCCGGGCGGATCGAGCCGTTCCACGGTGCGGCCGCGCTGCGTGACGAATTCGGCGTCGAACTGATGCTCGGCGCCCCCGCGGACGGGCTCGACACCACCGCTCGCGAGGTGTCGGTGGCGGGGACGACGGTTCCCTACGACGCGCTGGTGATCGCGACCGGCGCCACCGCGCGGCGGCTGCCCGGAAGCGAGGGAATCGCCGGGGTCCACACGCTGAGGACCGCCGAGGACGCCCTGGCCGTCCGGTCCGCGCTCGACCGCGGGGCGCGCACGGTCGTGATCGGGGCCGGTTTCATCGGCTCGGAAGTCGCCGCCGCGGCCAGGAAACGCGGGCTGCCCGCGACGATCGTCGAGGCGCTCGATGTCCCGCTCACCCAGTCCGTCGGGGCCGAGGCGGGCACCGTCTGCGCTTCACTGCACCGGGAGGCGGGTACGGAACTGCGGCTGTCCACGATGGTCACCGGCCTGGAATCCGACGGCGGCGTGGTGACCGGCGTCCGGCTCGCGACCGGCGAGGTGCTGCCCGCGGACCTGGTGGTCGCCGGCATCGGCGTCGTCCCGGCCACCGGCTGGCTCGCCGGGAGCGGCGTCCCGCTGCACGAGCGCGACGGCGGCGTGGTGTGCGATGCCACGCTCGCGACCGGCGTCCTCGGCGTGTACGCAGCCGGAGACGTCGCACACGCCGCGAATCCGTTGTTCGACGGTGAACTGATGCGGCTGGAACACTGGACGAACGCCGCGGAGCAGGGAGCCGCGGCCGCTCGTCACGCGCTCGCCCCGGAGTCGGCGCGTGCGCTGGCACCGGTGCCGTACTTCTGGTCGGACTGGTACGACCACCGGATCCAATTCGTCGGCACGCCACGCGCGGACGAGGTGGTCACCGCCGTTCCGGCTTCCGGCGGGTTCACCGCGCTGTACCGGCGCGGGGACCGGATCGTCGGCGCGCTGACGATCGACCGGCCGCGCGAGATCATGAAGTACCGGCGCCACATCGCCGGGCGGGCGCCGTGGCCGGAGGCGCTGGCGTTCGCCGCGGAAACGGCGGCTTAGAAGGTGTGTCCTGAACGGAGTTCGACGACCTGGGTGAGGACCGCGCGCCCTGAAAGGCACAGCCTAGAATGACGATCATGAGTGAGGCACCGGTCACGGGGGGTCCGTACCGTCAACCGATCGTCGCGTCGGCGATCGAGTTGACCGTGCGCTCCGGCTGGTCCTCGGTGACGATGAGCAAACTCGCGGAGATCGTCGGCGTCAGCCGCCAGACCGTCTACAACGAACTCGGCTCGAAGTCCCAGCTGGCCGAAGCGATGATTTCGCACGAACTCGGCCGGTTCCTCATGGTCGTCCGGGACGCATTCGAACGCCACCCCGACGACCTCGTCGAGGCGATCCACGACGCCGTGCGCGGCGTCCTCGAACTCGCCGACGACAACCTCCTGCTGCGAGCCATCGTCTCGGCCACGCACGGCGCCGACACCGAGTTGCTGCCGCTGCTGACGTCGCGGGCCGGGAGCCTGCTGAGCGAAGCGACCGTCATGCTGCGCGGCCGTGTTCGCGCCTACGGCCCGCCGCTGGATGCGGAACAGCTGGATGTGGCGATCGACGTCGTGGTCCGGACCGTGCTGAGCCACATCATGCAGCCGTCGGACACCCCGGCTCGTACGGCCGACGCGCTGGCTTGGATGGCGTCGCGCGTGCTCGGCACGACGACGACCCGCTCGCTGCGGCATCCTTCGCAGGGCTAGGCCCGCGGTTTTCGCTGGGCGCGTGGTCACTCGTGACCGCGCGGAAACTGTCGGTCCCGTATGCGAAGCTCCACCGATGATCGTCGTATTCGATGCCGAACTCTGGGTCTGGGACGCCCGCCGCGAGGAGACCTGGACCTTCGTGAGCCTGCCCGAGGACATCTCCGAGGAGATCCGCGAAATCACCGACGGCCCCCGCCGCGGGTTCGGGGCGGTCCGCGTCCAAGTCGGTATCGGCGGCAGCAAATGGAAGACGTCGATTTTCCCGGACTCCAAACGTGGCGCCTACGTGCTGCCGGTCAAGAAGGCGGTCCGCAAGGCCGAAGGGATCGAGGAGGGAGATATAGCGAAGGTGACCGTCGAGCTGATCGACCTCTGACCGTCAAAGCAGGCGTTCACCGAGCGGGGTCGTCTGGTAGAGGACGCCGCGGCCGGAGCGTTCGCGGGTGACCAGTCCGCTGTCCCGCAGGACCTTGAGGTGCTGGGAGACGGCGCTCGGTGTCACGCCGAAAGCCCGGGCCAGGTCGGTCGTGGTCGCGGGGGAGGACAGCGCCGAAAGGAGACCGGCCCGCATCCGGCCCAGAAGGCGCACGGTGCCTGCCCCCGGTGATCGGGTTCCGGCTGCCCACAACGCGGCGGTTCCTCGCGCCGGGTAGCGGATCGTGGTCTGGGTCGAGGTGTTGTTCTTGATCAGGACATAAGGCGAGCCGAGGACGACAGGCATCAGCACGAGACCGCCTGGCCCTCGCGCGACGGCCCTGTGCCGATTCCGCCAGCGTTCGCCGGCCAGCGTCACCCGGTCGGAGTGCCAGCGCAGGTCCGGGTGCAGATCCGCGAACAACCGCTCGGCGCCGCCCGTGGTCAGCTGCCGGGCGCGGTATCCGACGTCGGCTTCCAGCGCCGCCCGGATCCGCGGCCAGTGCGGCGCGACGAGGCGGTCGTGGGCTTCGCGCAGTTCCTCGGCGATCTCCCGGAGGCCGGCGGTGGGGTCGTCGGCGAGGGCCGCGGCGGCGTGGGGAAGCTTTTCGCCGAAGACCCGGTCGAGACTGGCTCTCACCTGGGCTTCGGGGGTTCGCCGCAGCGCGTCGAGGTCGTTTTCGAGGGAATCTCCCGAGTCCCGCGGAGCGGGGACGAGGAATTCCGGCCAGCTGAGCCTGCCGGTCACGAGCAGCGGCCAGGTCCGCGAAAGAGCGAGAGGTTCGCGATCGAGTTCCTCCCGCGCCCACCGCGACCAGGGCTGATTGACCGTGTTCCGGTCGAGTCCGGCGATTTGCAGCAGGCAGGCGACGGTTTCGGACAGCGGCGAGATCGCGAACCGGGTCGCGGCCAGTTCGGCGACGCCGAGTTCGATGGTCATCGGCATCGCCAGAGTATGTAGTCCCGGGCTAAATGGTGTCTCCGGAACGCGGGACGTCGCCACGATCCGACCATGCCCGACTTACCCCGCGCGTACCGGCGACTGTGGTGGGCCACCGGGATCGACAGTCTCGGCAATGGCGTCTTCACGGCGGCGCTGCCGTTGCTGGCCGTGACGGTCACCCGCGACCCGAGGGAGGTCGCCCTGGTCTCGGCTGCGACGTACCTGCCTTGGCTTCTGCTGTCGCTCATCGCCGGATCCGTCGTCGACAGGGTCGATCTGACCACGCTCATGTGGCGGACGCAGGCACTCCAAGCCCTGATCGTCGGCGTGCTCACGGCACTCGTCGTGGCCGGGGCGATCACTGTGCCAGTGCTCGTTCTTCTCGCGTTCGCGCTGGGCTCTTGCGACGTCTTCTACGACAACGCCGCGCAAACGACGCTTCCGGATCTCGTCCCGGAAGACCTGCTGCACCAGGCGAACGGCAGGCAGCAGGTGGCGATGACCGTCGGAAGGCAGTTCCTGGGGCCGCCTCTCGGGAGCCTGTTCTTCGCGCTCGCCTTGGCCCTCCCGTTCGCGGTCGACGCCGCGTCGTTCGTCGTCGCCGCCACACTTCTGGCCAGGCTGCCCGGACGGCGCGGACACGCGAAAAGCGCGAAGGTCCTCGACGGACTTCGCTGGCTGAGGAAACACCGTTTGTTCCGCACGCTTGCTTTGCTGCTCGGCATCAACACGTTCTGCGGTCAGCTCGGGAACGCGACACTCGTGTTGTTCGTGACCGACGTGCTGCATCTCGGCGCGGGAGTGTTCGGTCTGCTGCTCGCCGGCGCGGCACTCGGCGGCATCGCGGGCGGGCTGGTGATCGCGCGGCTGGTCGCCTGGCTCGGCGACCTCCGTGCGCTCCTGGTCTCTCTTGTCGTGAACGCCGTCGTCTTCGTCGGTATGGGGTTCAGCCCGAACGTCGCCGTGCTCGGCGGGCTCTTGGCGGTGAGCGGTTTCGTGACGACGATCTGGAACGTCGTCACGGTCAGCGTCCGCCAGCGGGCGGTACCCGCTTCGCTGCTCGGTCGTGTCAACAGCGTCTACCGGCTTCTCGGCTGGGGCTTGATGCCGCTCGGCGCGTTGGCCGGCGGACTGCTCGCGCACAGGTTCGGGCTTCGGGTTCCCTACCCTGTCGCGGGAGTCGTGCGAGGCCTCGCGCTCGTCGTCGCGCTTCCGGTGCTGATCCCCGCGATGCGCGACGCTACTCCTCGGTGAGCTCTGCCGGCTGATCCGCGGCATCCTGGTTGCCACGTTCGGCCAGCCGCCGGAGCTCGTCCAGGTCGCCGCGTTCATTCCCGGCCGGTCTTCGCCAGCTTCGACGGCCACCAGATCTTCCGTCCGACGTCCACCGACAGAGCCGGTACCAGCAGCGAGCGCACCAGAAGCGTATCGAGCAGAACACCGAACGCGACGATGAAAGCCAGCTGTGCCAGGAAAAGAATGGGCAGGACGGCCAACGCGGCGAAGGTCGCGGCGAGGACGACACCCGCGGACGTGATCACGCCGCCGGTGACACGCAGGCCGCGCAGCGTCCCGTCCCGGGTGCCGATTCTGCCCGCCTCCTCGCGGACCCTGGTCATCAGGAAGATGTTGTAGTCGATCCCCAGCGCCACAAGGAAGACGAAGCCGAACAGCGGGACGACCGGGTCGGCGCCGGGGAAGTCGAAGACGTGGTTGAACACCAGCGCCGAGACACCCATCGTCGCGGCGAACGACAGCACCACCGTGCCGATCAGCAGCAGCGGCGCGAGCAGCGATCGCAGCAGCAGGGCGAGTACGAGGAAGATCACGACCAGGACGATCGGGATGATCAGCAACCGGTCGTGCTCCGAGGTCTCCCTGGTGTCGAGCAGGGTCGCCGTCGGCCCGCCGACCTTGGTTCCGTCGACGGGGTGCACGGCTTCACGGATCCGTTGGACCGTCGCGACGGCCGCGTCGGAGTCGGGCGGGTCGGCCAGTACCGCGTCGATCTTCGCGAGCGCGCCCGCTTCACCGCTTTGACGGACGTCCGAGACGCCGGGGACACGCGCCAGCTCGGTCACCGCCTTGGCTTGTCCGGCAGGGGCGATGATCACGGTCGGAGAGCCGGAGCCGCCGGGGAAGTAGCGGGAAAGGACTTCCTGTCCCGCCACGGAATCGACCGGCGTGAGGAAGACGTCGGACTGCGCTGTGCCGGAAGCCTTGAGCTGCGGGAGGAACGCGCCGCCCGCGAGGAGGACGACGGTCGTGACGATCCAGATCGTGCGCGGCGCGCGGGAGATCCAGCCCGCGACGCGTCCCCAAAGTCCGCCGGTCTCTTCCTTCGGCGGGGCGGCCGCCGGCCGGAAGGGCCAGAAGGCGTTACGCCCGCACAAGGCAAGGACGGCGGGCAGGAACGTGATGGTCGTCAGGAAGGCCGCGCCGATGCCGATGGCGGCGACCGGGCCGAGTCCCTTGTTGGAGTTCAGGTCGCTGAACAGCAGGCAAAGGACACCGAGGATCACGGTCCCGGCGGAGGCCGCGATCGGCTCGATGGTCGAGAGCCAGGCCGTGCGGAGCGCGGAGCGGGCGTCGTCGGTCGTCCTGAGTTCTTCGCGATAGCGCGAGATCATCAGGAGCGCGTAGTCGGTGGCGGCGCCGAAGACGAGGATGAACAGGATGCCCTGACTCTGCCCGTTCAACGCCAGCACGTCGTGATCCGCGAGCAGGTACACCGCGAGGCTCGCCGTTCCCAGCGCGAACACCGCGGACAGCAGGACGAGCAGGGGCAACAGCGGGCTTCGGTAGACGATGATCAGGATGAGCGCGACCACCGCGCCCGCGACCAGGAGTAGCAGCCCGTCGATCCCGCCGAACGCCTCCTTGAGATCGGCGACCTGTGCGGCCGGGCCGGTCACCAGCACTTTCAGCCCATCCGGGGTGTCACGGGCGAGCGCGTCACGCAGTGCCTCGACCCCGTCCCCGGGGTCGGTCGTGGCGTCGAGGAGCACGACGACCTGCGCACCCGCGTTGCTCTGCGGCGCCGGGACGAGCCGTGCGTTCGACGTCCGGTCGGCGAGGAACCGCTTGTCGCCCTCGGTCAGGCCCGACGGCCGTTCGGCGACGACGATCGCCGGGATGAGGGCGGCACTGGAGAACTGCTTCTGGAGTTCACCGACCTCGGTCGCTTCGGCCGAAGCGGGCAGGAAGCTGCTGCTGTCGTTCTCCGTGACCTGGCTCAGCTTGCCGGCGTACGGGCCGCTGAATCCGCCGAAGATCAGCCAGGCCACCGCGACGAGGGCGGGGAGCAGCCAGCGCAGACGTGACCGCGTGCGGGCGGGGTGTTCGACTTCGGAGATCATGAGCGGATGGCTCCCGTGGCGGTACTACTTCGACGAGTGAATAGTTCGACCATCGAAATAGTAGAGTGGTCACCCGGACGGGGCAGCGTGAGGGGAGGTTTCGGACATGACCAAGGGCGCTGAAGACGCTGAGGAGGTCACGGACGCCCTGCTCGTCCTCCTGCTGAGGCAGCTGACCGTCGAATCGGACCGGTTCGCCGAGATGTTCGGTGAGGCGCACGGCCTGCACCGGACCGACCTCAACGCGCTCGCGGTGATCATGGACGCGGCCAGGATGGGGGACCCGATGAGCCCGAGCAGGCTCGCGAGCGCGTTGCATCTGAGCGCGTCGGCGACGACGTCGGTGCTGGATCGGCTGGAGCGGGCCGGGCACCTCTACCGGGACCGGAGCGCGACCGACCGTCGCAAGGTCGAGCTGCGGATGCACGACAAGGCGCGGGAGATCGGCGCCGAGTTCTTTCTGCCCCTCGGTGAGCGCTTCTCCGCTGCATGGAGCGACCTTGGGGACGATGAGCGGCGGACGGTCGCCCGGTTCCTCCGGAGCAGTATCGCCGCGACCGTGGAGGTGCGAGCACGCCTGGCACCGTGAACACTCGGGGCATGCGATGTGTGGTGCTCGGTGCGACGGGATATGTCGGCGGACGGTTGGTGCCGCAACTGCTCGAAGCGGGCCACGAGGTCCGCGTGGTGGCTCGCTCGCCGGAGAAGGTCGCCGAAGAGCCGTGGCGTGACCGGGTCGAGGTCGAACGCGGCGACGTCACCGAGCCGGCCTCGATCGAGACGGCGCTGGCCGACGGCGAGGTCGTCTACTACCTTGTGCATTCCCTGGCGCAAAAGGACTTCGTCGCGATCGACCGCGAGGCGGCGAAGACGGTCGCCGAGGCCGCGAAGAAGGCGGGCGCGCGGCGGCTGGTGTACCTGGGCGGCATCGTGCCGGACGACGAGGAGTTGTCGCCGCATCTGGCTTCCCGTGCCGAAGTCGGCAGGGTCCTGCTGGACTCCGGCGTGCCCGCCGTCGTCCTGCAGGCCGCGGTGATCATCGGCTCGGGCTCGGCGAGTTTCGAGATGCTGCGCTACCTGACCGAACGCCTTCCCGCGATGATCACCCCGCGGTGGGTGCACAACCGCATCCAGCCGATCGCGATCCGGGACGTGCTGCACTACCTCGTGCATGCTGCTGACCTGCCGCCGGAAGTGAACGGCGCGTTCGACATCGGCGGCCCCGACGTCCTGACCTATTTGGACATGATGCGCCGCTACGCAGTCGTCGCGGGTCTGCCAAGGCGGGCCGTCGTGCCCGTTCCGGTGCTGACTCCGTGGCTTTCCGCGCAGTGGGTCAACCTGGTCACGCCCGTGCCGAAGTCGATCGCCGTACCGTTGATCGAATCGCTGGTGCACGAAGTGGTCTGTCACGACCACGCCATCGCCGAGCACATCCCCGACCCGGAAGCGGGGCTGACCCATTACGAACACGCCGTCGAACTGGCGCTGACCCGGATCCGGAACGCCGACGTGCCGACTCGCTGGTCGGACGCGTCGACCGCGCCGTCGGACCCCCTGCCGAGTGATCCGGAGTGGGCGGGCGGCACGGTCTACGAGGACAAGCGCGAGCAGCGGACGGACGCCTCACCGGAGGCGTTGTGGGACGTCATCGAGTCGATCGGCGGGGAACACGGCTGGTACTCGTTCCCGCTGGCCTGGTCGGTCCGCGGCTGGGCGGACCGGCTCGTCGGCGGAGTCGGGTTGCGGCGCGGAAGGCGGGATCCGCGACGGCTGCACCTCGGCGAGGCACTGGACTGGTGGCGCGTCGAATACCTCGACCGGCCGCGCCTGTTGAGGCTGCGGGCGGAGATGAAGCTCCCGGGCCGCGCCTGGCTCGAACTCGGCGTCGAGTCCGATGAGGATGGTGGGACGATCTACCGGCAGCGGGCGGTGTTCGAGCCGCACGGGCTCGCCGGGCACGCGTACTGGAAGGGGATCGCGCCGTTCCACGGCGTGGTCTTCGGCGGCATGGTCCGCAACATCACCGGCGCCGCGCAGAAAGCGGCCGGTGTACTCGAAGGCTGAAGGAGACTTTCCCCTCGTTACACGCGGTGAAGGGCCCTTTCGCTGCATCGCATGCGGTGAAAGCGCCCTTCGCGGCTATGACCGCGGCGGCGCCGTGCTGGACCGGACGACGAGCTCCGTCGGCACGCTGATCGCGCCCGCCGCGGCGCCGTCGGAGATCTCGGCGAGCAGCGCGGCGACGGCCCGGTTCCCGACCTCGTCGAACGACTGCCGGACGGTGGTGAGCGGCGGCCAGAAGTGGGCGGCCTCGTCCATGTCGTCGAAGCCGACCACGCTCACGTCGCCAGGGACGGACCGGCCCTTTTCGTGCATCGCCCGCAGCAGGCCGAGCGCCATCTGGTCGTTCGCGACGAAGACGGCGGTGACCGCGGGATCGCCCGCCAGCCGGACGCCGTGTTCGTACCCGGACCGCGGAGACCAGTCGCCGGTGAGCGGTGACGGCACTTCCCGGCCCTCCGCCTCGAGCGTCTCCTGCCACGACTTCCGGCGGCGTTCGGCCGCGTAGGACTCGGGCGGGCCGGCGACGTGCCATACGGTCTCGTGCCCGAGATCGAGCAGATGCCGGGTCGCGGCGATGGCGCCGGACGCCTGATCGAAGTCGACGACCGGATGGTCGCGCCTGCCGCCCGCGTCGATGACGACGACCGGAAGTCCGTGGGGCAGCTCGATTTCGCTCTGGTCCAGCTCGTGCTGCTCGATGAGGATGATGACGCCGTCGACGGCCTGTTCGTCGAGTCTGCTGAAGGCGCCCGACACCTCGCCCTGGGACGGCCTGGTCACCGGCATGAGGATGATCGAGAACCCTTCGCCGGCGGCCGCGGACGCGACCGCGTCGAGGGTGCGGCTGTTGCCGAAGGTCGCGAGCGCCGAGATGATCACGCCGATACTGCGGAACCGGCCGTTGCGCAGCGCGCGGGCCGCGCTGTTGGGCCGGTAGCCCACCCTGCGCATCGCCGCGAGCACACGTTCTCGGGTCGCCTCGTCGACGTTCGTCCTGCCGTTCGCGACCCGGGAGACGGTCTGGCCGGACACGCCGGCTTCCCTGGCGACGTCGGCCATCGACGGTCCGCGGCCGTTCCTGGACATGTTCACGTCAACACGATAGCCTCCGCCGGTCTGATGTTGACGTAAACATCTCGCGAGCCGCGCTTTCGCTCGGAGAATCCGGAGGGACGATGACGTCCACAGCGGTCGCGCCCGCACCGGCGCCGCCCCGCCGTGCGCGCACCGCGCGACGAGCCCGTCGCCACTGGCGAGGCTGGCTTTTCGTCGCCCCGTTCATGCTGGTGTTCGCGCTGACGTTCCTGGCGCCGATCGTGTACGCGTTCGTCCTGAGCCTCTTCCGCGACCAGGCGTTCTTCGGCGGGACGACGTTCGTCGGGGTGGACAACTACGCGCAGGTGCTCGCCGACCCGAAGTTCTGGGACTCCTTCCAGCGGGTGCTGGCGTTCCTCGCCGTGCAGGTGCCGATCATGCTGGTGCTCGCGCTGATCGCGGCACTCGCCATCGACAGTGCCCGCCTGCACGCGTCCGGCTTCTTCCGGGTCGTGATCTTCCTGCCCTACGCCGTACCCGCCGTGGTCGCCGCGCTGATGTGGGGCTTCATCTACGGCGACCACTTCGGACTGGCGGCCGACCTGAACCACCTGCTCGGCCGCGACGTGGTGAAACCGTTGTCGGACAACTGGATGCTCGCGTCCATCGGCAACGTCGTCACGTGGGAGTTCGTCGGCTACAACATGCTGATCTTCTACTCCGCGCTGAAGGTGATCCCGAAGGAACAGTTCGAGGCCGCGGCGATCGACGGCGCCGACGCGTTCCGCACCATCCTGAGCGTGAAGCTGCCCGCGCTGCGCGGGGCGATCGTCATCGCCACGATCTTCTCGATCATCGGCAGCTTCCAGCTCTTCAACGAGCCGAACATCATGCGCACCCTGGCGCCCAACGTGATCGGCACCTTCTACACGCCGAACATGTACGCCTACAACCTTTCCTTCGGCGCGCAGCAGTACAACTACTCCGCCACCGTCGCGATCGTGATGGGCGTGATCACCGCGATCATCGCCTACGTCGTGCAGCTGCGCGGTTCCCGGAAGGGGATGTGATGGCCACGTTCTCGGTGACGCGGCCCCGGAAGTCACGCGTCCTCACCGCCGTCATGGTGTTGTACCTGATCTACACGCTCGTGCCGCTGGTGTGGCTGGTGATCAACGCGACCAAGACGCAGTCCGCCCTGTTCACCACCTCGGGACTGTCGTTCGGCGGACCGTTCGCGCTGTTCGAGAACATCGGCGAGACCTTCACCTACGACAACGGGATCTTCCTGCGCTGGCTGGGGAACACGCTGCTCTACGTCGTGGTCGGCGCCGGGGGAGCGACCATCCTCGCCACCGCCGCGGGCTACGGGCTGGCCAAGTACCGCTTCCCCGGTCGCCGCGCGGTGTTCGCGGTCGTGCTCGGCGCGGTCGCCGTCCCCGGTACGGCGCTCGCGGTGCCGACCTTCCTGATGTTCAGCGAACTCGGCCTCACCAACACGCCGCTGGCGATCATCATCCCGTCGCTCATCAGCCCGTTCGGCCTGTACCTGATCTGGGTGTACGCCTCCGAAGCGATCCCCGACGAGCTGCTGGAGGCGGCGCGGATCGACGGCGCGGGGGAGATCCGGATCTTCCTCACCGTGACGCTGCGCCAGCTCGCGCCCGGGATCGTCACGGTGGCGCTGTTCACCGTGGTGTCCACCTGGAACAACTACTTTCTGCCGTTGATCATGCTCAGCGAACCGAAGTGGTATCCGCTCACCGTCGGGCTCAACCAGTGGAGCGCGCAGGCCTCCGGCGCCGGTGCCCAGCCGGTGTACCACCTGGTGCTGACCGGCTCGCTGCTCACCATCGTCCCGCTCGTCATCGCCTTCCTGCTCATGCAGCGCTATTGGCAGTCCGGCCTGAGCGCGGGCAGCGTCAAGCAATGAACACCGTCCCGAAAGGACACTCGATGTCGCGAATCCGTAGACGCGTCAAGGTCGCCGTCGCCGTCACCTTGGCCGCGGCACTGGCCGTCGGTTGTTCGTCCGGTGCGGCCGGCCCGACCGCCGGGAACCAGGACTCGGTCGACGCCGCGCTCAAAGCGGGCGGCACGATCACCTACTGGAGCTGGACGCCGTCGGCGAAGGACCAGGTCGCCGCGTTCGAGAAGGAGTTCCCGAACGTCAAGGTCAACTACGTCAACGCCGGTACCAACAAGGAGCAGTACACCAAGCTGCAGAACGCGATCAAGGCGGGCTCCGGGGCACCGGACGTCGCCCAGATCGAGTACTACGCATTGCCGCAGTTCGCGCTGACCGAGTCGCTGGCCAATCTGGATCAGTACGGCTTCGGTGCCTTCGAAAAGGACTACGCGCCCTCGACCTGGTCGAGTGTCCGGGTGAATAACGGCCTATACGGCCTGCCGCAGGATTCCGGCCCGATGGCGCTCTTCTACAACAAAGAAGTCTTCGACGCCCACGGTATCGCCGTGCCGAAGACCTGGGACGAGTACGTCGCCGCGGCCAAGAAGCTGCACGCGGCCGACCCCGGCAAGTACCTCACCTCCGACACCGGCGACCCCGGCTTCGCCACCAGCATGATCTGGCAGGCGGGCGGGAAGCCGTTCACCGCAGACGGGCGGAACGTCAAGGTCGACCTGGCCGACGCGGGCACCAAGAAGTGGACCGCCACCTGGAACCAGCTGGTCGAGGGCAAGCTGCTCGCCCCGATCAAGGAGTGGTCCGACGACTGGTTCCGCGCGCTCGGCGACGGCACCATCGCCTCGCTGGTCACCGGCGCCTGGATGCCGGGCAACTTCAAGTCCTCGGTCCCCGGCGGCGCCGGGAAGTGGGCGGTGGCACCGATGCCGACGTACGACGGTCAGCCGGTCACCGCGGAGAACGGCGGCAGCACGCAGTCGGTGCTGAAGCAGAGCGGCAACCCGGCGTTGGCGGCGGCCTTCGTCCGCTGGCTCAACCACGGCAACGGGGTCAAACCGTTCATCGCCAGCGGCGGATTCCCGGCGACCACGGCCGACCTGAACTCGCCCGCGTTCCTCGACCAGGCGGATCCCTACTTCGGCGGGCAGAAGATCAACCAGGTGCTCAACGACGCGTCGAAGAGCGTCGCGAAGGGCTGGACGTACTTGCCGTACCAGACCTACGCCAACAGCGTCTTCAGTGACACCGTCGGCAAGGCCTACCTCAACGGCAGCTCGCTCGACGCCGGACTGAACGCCTGGCAACAGGCGATCGTGGACTACGGCAACCAGCAGGGCTTCACCGTCAGCGCGGGGTGAGGCGTGGGCATCCAGATCGAAGCCGACGTTTCCGAGGTGATCGGTGCGGTGCCGCGGCGGCTGTTCGGCTCGTTCGTCGAGCATATGGGCCGTTCCGTCCACACGGGAATCTTCGAGCCAGGGCACTCCACTTCGGACGATCGCGGATTCCGGGGTGACGTCCTCGGCCTGGTCCGTGAACTGGGGCCGTCGGTCGTCCGATATCCCGGCGGGAACTTCGTTTCCGCGTACCGCTGGGAAGACGGCGTCGGGCCGGCGGAACGGCGTCCCGTCCGGCTGGATCCCGCGTGGCACAGTGTCGAGTCGAACCGCTTCGGCCTGCACGAATTCGCCGCGTGGGCCGAAGCCGCGGACGTCGAGGTGATGTACGCGGTCAACCTCGGCACCCGTGGTATCCAAGAAGCCGCAGACGTTCTCGAGTACTGCAATCACCCGGGCGGCACGGAACTGAGCGAACGGCGGCGCGCGAACGGCGCCGACCGGCCGTTCGGGTTCCGGCTGTGGTGCCTCGGCAACGAGATGGACGGGCCGTGGCAGGTCGGGCACAAGACCGCCGAAGAGTACGGCCGCCTCGCCGCGGAGACGGCCCGGCTCATGCGGATGATCGACCCGGGTGTCGAACTCGTCGTCGCGGGGAGTTCGAGCCGTGAGATGCCGACGTTCGGGCACTGGGAACGTACCGTCCTGGAGCACACAGCGGCGCTCGTCGACCACCTCTCACTGCACGCCTACTACCAGGAGCACGACGGCGACGTCGCGAGCTACCTGGCCAGCGCCGCCGCTCTCGACGGCTTCGTCCGCACCACCGCCGGGATCATCGACGACGTCCTCGCGAAGGCCGGGCTGGACAAGAAGATCGGCATCAGCGTCGACGAGTGGAACGTCTGGGACCAGCGCCACTGGAACGACGTCGAACAGCACGAACTGGCCGCCGGCGGCTGGCGGGAACACCCTCGGATCATCGAGCAGGACTACACCGTCACCGACGCGGTGGTCGTCGGCTCGCTGCTCGGGTCCTTGCTGCGCAACGTCGACCGGGTCACGATGGCCAACCAGGCGCAACTGGTGAACGTCATCGCGCCGATCCGCACCGAACCCGGCGGTCTGGCGTGGCGGCAGACGACCTTCCACCCGTTCAGCCTGATGTCGTCGCTCGCCAAGGGGAACAGCCTGCGGCTCACGGTGACGGGCGAGACCGTCCACACGGGACTGCACGGCCGGGTGGACGTCGTCGACGCCGCGGCGACCTTCGACGAGAACGGTCGTTGCGCGGTGTTCCTCACCAACCGGTCGACCGAGTCCGCCACCGAAGTGCGGTTGCGCGTCCGCGGCGCCCGGCTGGCGCTCGACGGGACCTGGACCGTCGCCGTCCCGGACGGGCACCACCGGCACGTCACGAATTCCGTTCACACAGCACCAGTCCGGCCCGTCCCGTTGCCCGGGGTGAGGGCCGAGCACGACCTGGAAGGAACCACCATCACCGCCACGCTTCCGCCCCTTTCCTGGACCGCGCTCCGGCTGGCCACGGTGGTGGTCCGCGATGTCTGAGTTCGGCATCGGGGAAACCGACTTCCTGCTCGACGGCAAGCCGTTCCAGATCATTTCCGGGGCACTGCACTACTTCCGCGTGCACCCGGACCTGTGGGCCGACCGCATCGACAAGGCTCGCCGGATGGGTCTCAACACCATCGAGACCTACGTCGCCTGGAACGCGCACTCGCCGGAACAGGGCGAGTTCGACGTCTCCGGCGGCCTCGACCTCGACCGGTTCCTCCGGCTGATCGCCGACGCCGGGATGTACGCCATCGTCCGGCCGGGGCCGTACATCTGCGCGGAGTGGGACAACGGCGGCCTCCCGACCTGGCTGCTGCGCGACACCGAACTCCGGGTCCGCGAGTTCGAACCGCGCTACCTCGCCGCCGTCCGCGGCTATCTGGACGATGTGTTCCGCGTCGTCGCGCCGCATCAGATCGATCGCGGCGGGCCCGTCCTGCTCGTCCAGGTCGAGAACGAGTACGGCGCTTTCGGCGGCGACAAGCGTTATCTGGCCGCGCTGACCCACTACACCCGCGCCGCCGGCATCACCGTTCCCCTGACCACGGTGGACCAGCCCACCCACGAGATGCTGGCGAACGGCGGTCTCGACGGGGTGCTCCACCGGACGGCGTCGTTCGGTTCGCAGAGCACCGCGCGGCTGAAGACCCTGCGCGAGCACCAGCCGACCGGTCCCTTGATGTGCAGTGAGTTCTGGAACGGCTGGTTCGACCACTGGGGCGCGCACCACCACACCACCACGGTCGCCGAGTCCGCGGCGGATCTCGACGCGCTGCTCGCGGCGGGCGCCTCGGTCAACCTGTACATGTTCCACGGCGGCACCAACTTCGGGCTCACCAACGGTGCCAACGACAAGGGCGTCTACCAGCCGCTGGTCACCTCCTACGACTACGACGCGCCGCTCGACGAAGCGGGCGACCCGACGCCGAAGTACCACGCGTTCCGCGAGGTCATCGCTCGGTACCACAAGGTTCCGGACGCCGTTCCGCCCGAGGCCCGGCCGGCGCCGACGCCGGTCGGGGCGCTGCGCGACCCCGCCTGGCTGCTCGATTCGCCGCGTCGCTGGGGAACCGCGCAGGTCCACGAGAGCCTGCCCACCTTCGACGAACTGACCCCGACCCCGCGTCTGGCGTTCCTGCGGACGACCATCGACTCCGAAGGGCCGAGTGTCCTGACCTTCGGCGAGGTGCGCGACCGGGCGACGGTGTTCTTCGACGGCGACCGTGTCGGCACCCTGCTTCGCGAGCATCGGGACCGCGCGATCCGCTTGCCTCGTGCGCGCGGCGAACTCCTCGTGCTGGTGGAAGACCAGGGGAGGGTCAACTACGGGGAGCGGATCGGCGAGGCCAAGGGGATCGTCGGCGGCGCGCGTCTGCACGGTGAACCGCTGACCGGCTGGGAGGTCATCCCGATCGACGTGGCCGCGTTGCCGGATCTCCTTCCGGAGGTCTCCACGTACGAGAGCCCGGCGGGACCGTTGTCCGGTCCGGTGATGGTCCGGGGCGGCTTCGAACTCGACGAACCCGCGGACCTCTTCCTCGACACGGCGCACTGGGGCAAGGGCCTGGTCTGGATCAACGGCTTCCTGCTCGGCCGCTACTGGCGCCGAGGTCCACAAAGGACGTTGTACGTGCCGCGGCCGGTGGTCCGGTCCGGGACCAACGATCTCGTGGTGCTGGAGCTGGACACGATGCTCGAAACCGAGGCGCGGTTCGTGCCCCGGCCGCTCCTGGGGCACACCGAAGCCTGATCGGCAAACGGATCCGAACGAAGGGCAGTTCACCGATGAGCCGCAGAACCACGTTCCGCCGTCTGTTCACCGTCCTCTGTGTACCGTTGACCGCGGCCGGGCTGACCGTCGCGACGGCCTCGGCCGCCGACTCGGTGACAGTCCGGCCCGATCCCACCTACCGCCATCAGGCCTTCGAGGGCTGGGGCGCGAGCCTCGCGTGGATGGCCGAGGCCACCGGGCGCTATCCGGATCCGATCCGCACGAAACTGGCCGACATGGTGTTCGGCGAGGACGGGTTGAACTTCACCATCGCCCGGTTCAACATCGGCGGCGGGAACGCGCCGGACGTCCCACCCTATCTGCGTCCGGGCGGCGCCATCCCCGGCTGGTGGAGGGCGCCCGCGGGGACGACCCGCGCGGACAAGGACTGGTGGACCCCGGGCGATCCCGCGGAGTTCGATCCCGCCGCCGACCCGAGCCAGCGCTGGTGGGTGGACCGGATCAAGAACCGGGTCACGCGCTGGGAGGCGTTCAGCAACTCGCCGCCGTACTTCCACACGGTGTCGGGGTACGTCTCCGGCGGGTTCAACGCCACCGACGAGCAGCTGCGGACCGAGAAGACGGGCGACTTCACCGCCTACCTGGCAAAGGTCGCCAAGACCCTCGAACGCGCGCACGGCATCAAGTTCGCGTCGGTCAACCCGCTGAACGAGCCCAACACGAACTACTGGAAGACCACACTGGGGCCGGACGGGAACCCGACCGGCGGCAGGCAGGAAGGCGCGCACATCGGGCCGTCGGTCCAGTCGCGGCTGATCCCCGAGATGGCGAAGGCACTGGCCGCGACCGGTTCACGGGCGATCGTCTCCGCTCCCGACGAGACCAATCCGGACATCTTCGCCGCGGACTGGAACGGCTGGTCGCCCGAAGCACGCGCGGCCGCCGGACGGCTCAACGTGCACACCTACGGCACCGGGAACCGGCCGATCCCGCGGGATCTGGCCAAAGGCGCGGCGAAACCGCTGTGGATGAGCGAGGTCGGCGGGAGCTGGAAGGACGGCCAGGACTTCACGAGTATGGATCCCGGCCTCGGTCTCGCCCGGCAGATCACCGGCGACCTGCGTGAACTGGAGCCGAGCGCGTGGATCGGCTGGCAGCCGATCGAGGACCACAACGCGATGAAGCCGGGCGGCGAGCGGCCGGAGGGGATGAACTGGGGCGAGATCCAGATCCCGTTCGACTGCCCGGCGAACGCCACCCTGGCGAACTGTCCGATCAGGACGAACACGAAGTACCACACGATGCGGAACTTCACCCATTTCATCAAGCCGGGTGACCGCGTGATCGGGGTGAACGACCCGTCCAGCACCGCCGCGCTGCGCGGCGAGAACCTGGCGACGGTGGTCCATGTCAACGCGGGGGACACCGAGCGGGACGTCACCCTGGACTTGTCCGGCTTCGCCCGGATCCAGCCCGGTGCGAAGGTGACCCCGGTGGTGACCGACGTCGGTGGCGCGCTCCGGAAGGGCGAAGCGGTGAAGGTGTCGGGCCAGAAGGCGACCTTGCGGGTGCCTGCCCGGTCGGTGACCAGTTTCGTGGTCGACGGTGTCGGTTCGGTCGCCTCCGGGACCGGGCTCGGCTCCGGGAAGGCGTTCTCGTTCACCGGCGTGCAGAGCGGGAAGTCGCTGAGCGCCGAGAACGGTTCGCTCGTGCAGCGCACGACGGACGTCTCGGCCGCCGCCCAGCGTTGGACACTGGCCGATCGCACCGGCCGGTACGGCAACCGGGATCAGTTCACGATCTCGAACGCCGGGAGCGGACAGGTGCTCAGTACGGCCGGTGGCGCGGTGACGCTGGTTCCGGCGGGCACGGACGGACCGGCTTCGCGCTGGACGTTGTCGAGCACCGGTGACGGGACCTGGGCGTTCGTCAACGTCGCGACGGGCAGCCTGCTCGACGTGACCGGCGAATCCCGTGAGGACGGTGCGCGGATCGGGACCTACCAGCCCACCAACGGCCCGAACCAGCGGTGGCAGGCTGTGGCGCGTTAGAAGCTCGTGAGTGGCGTTCCGGTTTACAACCCCAATCGCCACTCACGACCACCTGGACCGAACGGCTCCCGGCCGTCCCGAGTACCACTCACGACCACCTGCGCCACGCCGGCGGTTTCGCGTGACTGGTCGGACGACACGCGTGCGGCCATGAGCCGGCGGTACCGCTACTTACAGCGCCGGATACGCGTTCTTCAGGAGTTCCTGGAACTGCGCCGAGAACCAGTGCCCGGAAAGCGGCGCGTCGGGCAGCGCGCCGGAGAGGTTGTTCTGGTTCCGCGGGTTACCGGTGTACGTCGGATCGCACATCCGGTCGAACCCCTTACCCTCGGTGTTCGGGATCTCCTTGCTGGCACCGTCGGACTCGCCCGGCGGCTTGATCCAGACGTAGGCGTCGATCCCGGCTTCCGGAGCGGCCTTCGGGCGCTCGCCCAGCCCGGCGCCGGATTGGTTGCACCAGTTGCCCAGATGGATGCGCCGATCGGTCCGGCCGCCGTTCACGTAGGCGTCGACCGTGGTGGACGGCCCGGCACCGGTCGGCCGCGCGGTGCCGCCCCAGCCGTTGCGGGAAGTGTCGATGAGCATGCCGACGTCCGCCGAGAACCCGGCCCGGACCGCTTCCTGCCGGAACGCCTGTGCATAGGAGAGTTCGTCGACGTAGCGGTTCCAGTCGATCCACTTCGACGTCCGCACCGAAGTGCCGCCGACACTGTCGTTCACGGTGAAGTACGGCTCCTTGAGCGCACCGTAGTTCGCGGTGTTCGCGATGAAGCCGTGCACGTTGGCCGTCGTGCTCCCGGAGGTCCGTGCGGCCTCGGCCATGAGCGCGGCGGACGGGCCGAGGTTGTCGTCCCAGCCGAGCCAGCCGTGGTGCCCGGCGTCGATGTAGTTGTAGACGTTGGCGACCGGACCGAGTTTCGCCAGCGCGTAGCCGACGCCCTTGACGTAGTTCCCGTTGGCCTTCATGACGTCGCACTGGGGCGTGACCGTCGGGCGGGGCGTCACGTTGGTGACCAGGTTCGGCAGTGAGTCGATTTCGACCACGTTCACGATCCGCAACGTCGAGTACTTCGGATCGGCGACGATCGTGGCGATCGGGTCGATGTACTCGGTCTGGTACCGCGCGAGTTCGTCCGCCTTGAGTTCGCCGTTCGAAGCGAGCGCGGCACAGTCACGGCCGGGCAGGTTGTAGATCACCAGCTGGACGACCAACGGTGCCCCGGCGGCCTGCCGGAGTGCTTCGTCGAGATGACCACGCAGCCCGCGGCTCGTGCTCGTGCCCGCGATGGCGGCGATCCGGTCGAGCCAGACGCCGGTCGGCTGGTTCGCGATCCGGGCCCCGCCCGGTTCCGCGGCGGCCTTCGCCGACCAATCCGGGTTCACGTACACCCCGGCGCCGGCATAGGGGTTGTCCACCTTGGGGCCGCCGGGACCCGGCGTGGTGGTCGTGGTGGTGGGCGGGGTCGTGGTGGTGGGGACGGTGGAACCGGTGCAGGTGGTGCCGTTCAAGGTGAAGACCGCGGGTTTCCCGTTGGTGCCTGAGTAGCTCCCGTTGAACCCGGGGGAGACGGTGGCGCCGGTACCGATCGAACCGTTCCACCCCGCGTCCTTGACCGTCACGCGCGTACCTTGCTGGCCGAAGGTCCCGTTCCAGCCCTGTTGCACCCGCTGGTCGCCGGGGAAGTCCCAGCTCAGCGTCCAGCCGCCGCTGATCGGGTCGCCGAGATTGGTCACGGTCACGGTCGCCCCGAAACCGGTGTCCCATTGGTTGGTGATCGTGTAGTCGACCTTGCAGCCCGGCGCCGCTTCGGCACTCGAGCCCAGCACCACCGGTACAGCCACCATCGCGAGTACCGCGCTGATGGCCAGTGGTGCCGAAACACCCTTTCTGCGGAATCTCATACGTCGCCTCCTTGCGACCGGAATCCGAATTATGGGAGCGCTCCCATCGAGGACCGTAAAGGGACGGATCGGTCGTGGCAAGGTCGATGGGACCGAGGTATGGGATCGCTCCCATAAAGCTACGAAAGAACTGGGCCACCCGGTGGAAGGCTCCGTCTGATGGCCGCGAAGCCTTCACCCGGACAGCGGGATCGGGCTTCGGGAGTTCGGGCCCGGCCGTATGGGATCGTGAGCCGATGAGGATCTTGCTCGTGGAAGACGAGCGGCGGCTGGCCGAATCGCTGCGCGCCGGGCTGAGCGCCGAAGGCTACGCCGTTGACGTCGCGCACAACGGCCGCGACGCGCTTTGGTACGCCGCCGAGCATCCCTACGCCGCGATGATCCTCGACATCATGCTGCCCGGCCTCAACGGCTACCGCGTCTGCCGGAGGCTCCGCGAACGAGGTGACAACACCCCGATCCTCATGCTGACCGCGAAGGACGGGGAGGACGACGAGATCGAGGCGCTGGACACCGGCGCCGACGACTTCCTCCCGAAGCCGTTCTCGTACGGTGTCCTGCTCTCCCGGCTGCGGGCGCTGATCCGGCGCGGGGGAGCGACCCGGCCGGGCACGCTGCGGCTCGGCGACCTCGAACTCGACCAGGCCAGTCACAGCTGCCGTCGCGGCGCGGCCGAGATCCCGTTGACCACCAAGGAGTTCGCGCTGCTGGCGTATCTCATGAAACGGCAGGGCGAAGTGGTCACCAAGGCGGAACTGCTGGAGAACCTCTGGGATTTCGCGGCGTCGGCGACCGCGAACCTCGTGGAGGTCCACATGAGCGCGCTGCGGCGCAAGATCGATCTGCCGTTCGGGGTGGAGACGATCCGGACGGTGCGCGGCGCCGGCTACCACGTGGTGGGCTCCAGTGCGTAAGTTCTTGCGGACCACCCGGTTCCGGGTCGCGCTGACCGCTTTCCTGGCGTCGCTCATCGCTCTGTCGGTCGTTTCGGCGTGGCTCGTGCTCGATGCCCAGAACCGGCTGGGCAACGGCGCCGCGCAGGTGGCGAGGGAGCGCGCGGCCGCGATCGTCCAGGTACTGAACACCGGCGCCGCCCCGGCCGATCTGCGGCTCCACGTGCGGGCTTCGATCTACGAGGTGACCACCCGGACCGGCGAGCGGGTCGCGTCTTGTCCCGGCCTGCGATCCGGGGGGATCGTCCCGGACGGGGGCATCCTGTACAGAGACAGTGTCCAGGACCTCAAGCCTGGCGACGTCGACCTCGCCAGCCAGGAATCCATCGGCTGCGCGAGTGCGCTCGGGGAAGATCCAGAGGGGAACGGACTCCGGCTGCACGTGGCGGCCATCCCGAGCGGAGACAGTAAGTACCGGGTGTTCGGCGCGGCCATCGTGGACGAGTCCGGACAGGCGGCGCTCGATTCGGTGCGCGTGACGCTGCTGGCCGGTGTCCCGGTGATCGCACTGCTGATCGGGGTGATCGCGTGGCTCGCGGTACGCCGGTCGCTGCGGCCGGTCGAGGCGATCCGCTCGGAGGTCGCGGAGATCGGCGCGCACGATCTCTCCCGACGGGTCCCGGCCCCGGACAGTGCCGACGAGATCGCGAAGCTCGCGGAAACGATGAACACGATGCTCGCCCGCCTGGACACGGCGGTCACCAGGCAGAGCCGGTTCACCTCCGACGCGTCGCACGAACTGCGCACCCCGCTGGCGTCCCTGCGGACCCAGCTGGAGGTGCTGCTCGCGCATCCGGACCGGCTGGACTGGCGCGACGCCTGCCGGAACGCGCTCCTCGACGTCACCCGGCTGCAGGACCTCGTCGGCGATCTCGTCCTGCTCGGCAAGCTGGACAACGCGGCGCCGGAACGGCTCACGCCGGTGCGTCTGTCCGAAGTGGTCGAATCCTGTCTATCCGGACGGCAGGGTGTGCGCGCGGTGATCGAGGGAGATCCGACGGTCCTGGGTGACCGCGGCAGGCTGGAACGGTTGCTGCGCAACCTGGTGGACAACGCGCAACGCCACACCCGCACCGGCGTCGAGGTGACGGCGTCCACAATGGACGGTTTCGGGGTACTGGCGGTCACCGACGACGGTCCCGGCATCCCCACCGGCGACCGCGAGCGGGTGTTCGACCGGTTCGTGCGACTGGACGACGGTCGTGCGCGCGACGACGGTGGCGCCGGACTCGGGCTGGCGATCGTCGCCGAGATCGGCCGAGCGCACGGCGGCACCGTCGAGGTCGCCGACCACGACGGCGGAGCCCGCCTCGTCGTCCGCCTGCCGTCGGCGGAAGCGCGAAGCTGAAGACGTCTTCAGTTTCCTTAAGCTTCCGTTCAGCGTTCACGCCCGAACCTTCGGGTCATGTTCGCTCCCTCGCGTCACTCCTGGTGGCGGCCGCTCGGCCACGCCGACTACCTGGCCTCGTCGTGGTTCCCCGGCCTCACCGGCGTGCGCGCGCTCGCCGCCGTTGCCGTCGTGTTCTTCCACTACGGCGGTCCCGTCGTCGACCGCCTGCAGGGCTGGATCGCCGTGCAGTTGTTCTTCGTGCTGTCCGGATTCCTCATCACGACACTGGCATTGAGGGAGGAAGACCGTGACGGCCGGATCTCGCTGCGCGGGTTCTTCGTCCGCCGGGTCTTCCGGATCATGCCGGTGTACTTCCTGCTCCTGGCGATGACCACGCTCGCGGTGATCATCGGCGGCACGTATCAGAGCAGCAGGCTCGCCGACGCGATGCCGTACTACCTTCTCTTCGGCAACGAACTCGTCGACTACAACACGCCCTACCCGACGTCGTGGTCGCTGGGGGTGGAGGAGAAGTTCTACCTCGTATGGCCCGCGCTGCTGGTGCTCACGTCGTTCGCGCGGAGCGGGAAGACGGCGCTGCGCCTGCTGCTGGGCGCGTCGGTCGTCCTCGGTGTGGTGCTCTTCGCGCTTCCGCTGGCCCCGTCACACACCTGGGCGAGCCTTTCGGTGCACTACTGCTCGCTGATCATCGGCTGTCTGCTGGCGATGACGCTCCACCATCCGCGCGGGTTCGCCCTGTTCCGGCCGCTGACCAGGCCGGCCGTCGCCACGGCGATCGGGTGCGGGTTCGTCGTCCTGCAGTTCTCCGTCGGCCCGCTGGCGAAGGCACTCGGCGGACACTGGCAATTCGTGGTCCCGGTCTACGCGGCGGGCTCGGCCTTGCTGCTCGTGGCCGTCGTTTCGCCGGGTCCGGTCCGGAAACTGCTTTCGAGCAGGCCGATGACCTACGTCGGCGATCGTTCCTACGCGCTCTACCTCGCCCAGACGGGTGCGGCCGGGGTCACGGGCTGGCTGCTGCCCAGCGGGCTCGCCAAGGCCGCGGCGACCACCGGTGTCGCGTTGCTGTTCGCGTGCGCGCTGCGCCGCTGGGTCGAACAGCCCGCCATCGCCTACGGCCGGAAAGTGGCCGAACGCCGCGCGCCCGCCGTGCCTCCGGTGGAGGCCGCGGCGGGCGCGAAGTGAACGGGTCCGGCGTCAGTGGTGCGCGGCCACCGCGGTGGCCCCGGCGCTCTTCTTGACGAACAGCGAACCGACGAACGCGGCCAGTCCGACACAACCGGCGACCATGAACGTGATGCGGATACCGCCGGCGTCGGGGCTGGCCGCCCCGGCCGTGGTCGTGCTCGCCGTGGCCACCGCGATGAACATGGCGGTGCCGAGCGCGCCGGCGAGCTGCTGAAGGGTGGCGAGGATCGCGCTGCCGTGTGAATAGAGGTGCTCGGGCAGCGAACCGAGGGATTCGGTCATCAGCGGCGTCATCATGAGGCCGAGCCCGCCCATCAGGAGGACGTGGATGGCGATGACCGCGACCAGCGGCGATCCCGGGCCGAGCAGGGCGAACAGCCACAGCGAGACCGCCATCGCGGCGGCGCCGGGGATGACCAGTGGCCGTGGGCCGAAGCGGTCGTACAGCGCGCCGACCGGGCGGCCGAGCAGCCCGAGGGCCAGGCCGCCGGGAAGCACCGCGAGCCCGCTGACGAACGTGCTGGTGTGCAGGACGGTCTGCAGGTACAGCGGCAGCAGGATCGCCGCGGCGCCGAGCAGGCACATGAACAGCAGCGCCGTCAGTACGAGCGCGACGACGAAACTGCGGTGGGTGAACGGGCGCAGGTCCAGCAGCGCGCGATCTTCCTTCTGCAGGCGCAACTGGCGCCAGGTGAACACCACGAGTGCCACGGCGCCGACGGCGATCGGCACCCACGGCGGCACCGGCTGATGCCCGCCCGCGGACTCGCCGGACACCGACAGGCCGTACAGGACGCCACCGAAACCGATGGCGGACAGGATCACCGAGAGCACGTCCAGCGGCACCTTGCGGGTGTCGCTCTCCAACCTCAGCTGCATCATGCCGACCACCAGGGCGGCGATCGAGAGCGGCAGCACGATCCAGAACATCCAGCGCCAGCCGAGCGAGGAGAGCACGGCACCGCCGATGGTCGGGCCGATGGCAGGGGCGACCGCGATGACGATCGTGATCGTGCCCATCGTGGCGCCGCGTTTCTCCACCGGCACCAGGCGCATCACCGTGGTCATCAGCAGCGGCAGCATCACCGCGGCACCGCAGGCCTGGATGACGCGGCCGGTCAGCAGGAGCGCGAAGCCCGGGGCGAGCGCGCTGACCAGCGTGCCGGTGCTGAACAGGATCAGCGACGCGAGGAACACCTGGCGCGGGGTGAACCGTTCGAGCAGGAACCCGGTGGTCGGGATGACGACCGCCATGGTGAGCAGGAAGCCGCTCGTCAGCCACTGGACGGTGGTGGTCGGGACCTTGAGGTCGACGGTCAGGTCACGCAGCGCGACGCTCAGGATGGTCTCGTTGAGGATCATCACGAACGCGGAAAGGACCAGGACCCCGATCAGGAGCCCGGCTTTCGCCGGTGCCCTTTCCTGGTCGTGGGCGGTTTCGGGCAGGGTCTCGGTCATCAGTGAAGGGCTCCTGGAAGGGCGCAAGTCCGCGTTGGCCGCCTTCGGCGCCGGCAACGGTGACAGCGAAGGCGAGGCTTGTCTGCCGTCCAGTCTGCCTGGGCCGGTCGGTGCGTGTCACGTCGATTTCCGTAGTGAGTACGGTCACTGCGCCCGAAGACAGCACGAGAGCGGAAGGATTCGCCGTTCCACCAGGATAAAATCGGTCCGTGACCACAGCGATCACGGCGGATCGATGGCAGTCGGTGCGGCGCGCCTATCGGGTGACGGGGGCGCGTTTCGCGGAACTGGTGGCCCGCGTTCCGGATCCGGACGCGATGGTCACCGCGGACTGGACGGCGGCCGACACGGTGGCCCACGTCGCGATGATCGCGAAGATGTACACGTCACTCGCGCGCCCGGACAGCACCCCGTTCTTGGACGCCCGCGGGCAGGGCCAGGTCGAAAAGACCACTGTGGACACCGTTTCCGTGCTGAACACCCTGGTGTTACGGGATTTTCCCGAACGCGACATCGGAGTGCTGGTGACGGGACTGCTCGCTGACATCGACGAAGTGCTGCGGATGACCGAGGACGCCGATCCGGCGACCCCGCTGGACTGGCTCGGGGACTCTAAGGTGCCGCTGGCGGGAGTCCTCGCGCACCTGGTCAACGAACTGCAGATCCACGGCTGGGACATCGCCAAGGCGCTGAAGCTGCCGTGGACGATGCCACCGGGTGACGCGGCGCTGTTCTTCGACCTCTTCATGGTGGGCGTGCTGACCCACGACACCGGCCACCTTCTCGACACCGACGAACCGCCGCGGGACAGACGGATCGCCGTGGCGTTCCGGTCGGCGTACACGTCCCCGGTCGTGCTGGTGCTGCATCGGGGGCTGGTCACGGTGGAGCGGCCCGGCGGGCCGGTCGACGTGCGGATCTCGTTCGACCCGCCGACGCTGAACCTGATGCTGTTCCACCGGGTCGGCAAGGCGCGTGCCGCGCTGACGCGGAAGATCGTCGTGAGTGGCCCGCGGCCGTGGCTGCTGCCCGCCTTCTTGCGGGTGGTCCGGCTGCCGTAGGGGCACCTCGCGCCCGGCACAGCGCGGGAAGGGGGCCTTCGCACCTTCCCCAAGTACATGAAGGACCCCTTCCTTGCGCCTAGGTACAGGAAGGGGTCCTTCATGTACTTCATAGGCGGCCCTCGCGGACCGCCACCGCACGAGAACCTGCCTAGAGCGTCAGCGACCAGGTGTCGAGCACCCCTGTGTCACCGGGTCCGTAGTCGGTGACACGGAGTTGCCACTTCCCGCCGGCCGGGGACGACGCGCCGGGCACCGAGAACGTCCGGGCACCGTTCCACGCGGTGCACGCCGAACCGCCGCTGTACTTGAGCGGATAGGCCTTGCCGTTCGGATCCAGGAGCGTCACCCCGAGGTCCTCGGCGCAGGTGTGCCGGATCGTCACCGAAATCCCGAGCGACGCCGCGGCCTGCCCGGTGAGAGTCGAGGTCACTGGGCTGAACACCTGCCGGTAGTCCTGAATCGCGAAGTCGGTGCCGTTGCTCAGCGTCCGGCCACCGGTGCCGGGCTGCGTCTTGACGGACACGACCCCGCTCGACGGCGACACGTTCCCCGCGGCGTCGCGGGCCTTCACGGTGAAACCGTACGAGGCGTCCGGGCTGAGGCCGGTCACGGTGACACTGGTTCCCGTCGCGGACGTCGCCAGTGTCGAACCGTTGTAGACGTCGTAACCGGCGACACCGACGTTGTCCGTGGCGGCATCCCAGGCGAGCGAGACACTGTCCGACGTCGTGCCGGTGGATCGCGCGTTGCCCGGCGCGCTCGGCGCTGTGGTGTCGCCGCCGCCGGTCACCAGGGTGAGGTTCCACTTGTTCAGCGCCTCGATCACCGGTTGGAAGATCGACATGTCCCCGTCGCTGGGATTCTCCACGCATTTCGACGGGCCACCGTCGTGCAGGCCGACCGCCTTGGTGCCGAGCAGCCAGCCACCACCCGAGTCGCCACCGAGCGAACAGGCCGTCGTCCAGGTCAGGTCCTCGATGATCAGCCCGCCGCCGTAGTCGACGGCCTTGTGCGTGTACTTCACCTCGCCGCATTTCCACTTCGAGGTGTTGCCGGAATGGCAGACCCGGTCGCCGACCATGGCCTCGGCCGAGCCGGTGACGGTGATGGCGGGTTCGCCCCACGTGTTGACGGCGGCGGAGAGTTCCCAGCCGGATTGCGTCACTGCGACCACGCCCATGTCGCCTTCGCGGGCGTTGACACTGCGCGTCCCGCCGACGTTCGAGGTGCCGATCCGGTTCTGCTGGCTCTGCGCGCCGAAGGCGGCCTGGTCGCGGTCGTTCGTGCAGTGCCCGGCGGTGAGAAAGTGCTTGGCGCCGGAGGAATCCGTCGCGCCGAAGCCGACCGAACAGTAAGTCTCGCCACCCGGCCACCACGGGTTCCCGGTCTGGATCGTGCCGGCCTGCTGCCGCGGCGAAGACCCGGTCTCGGTGATCCGCACGCCGAGTTCCCGTGCCAGGGAAAGGAAACTCTCGGTCTCGGCGGTCTTGCGGGAACTGTCGACCGAGACGCCGACCTCGTTGTTCCGGACGTCGACACCCCAGCCGAACACACCGGGGACACCGTCACCGATGAGGGCACGGACGGCATCGTCGGTCCGGTCCAGGTCGGCTTTGGACCGGGCAACCAGTCGCGTTTCGGCCCCGGCGGCCTGGGCCGCGTCGGCGTCCGCCATGTTCGTGACGGCCAAGGTCAGCTTGCCCGTGGCCGCGTCGAACCACTGCCCGGCGGACCGGGCGCGCAGTCCGGTGGGGAGCGAAGCGGCCAGCCGGTGGGCCTCGTCCTGCGCGGCCAGCTGGGATTTCGCCTGGGGCACGGTCAGGCCGAACGCGGCGGCCACCCCGTTCACCTCGGCGTCGGGATGGAGGGGAGCCGGTGGTGAAGCGGCCTGTGCCATCGGCGTGAATCCCGCCGCGGCCAGTGCCATGACACTGAGGCAGGAAAGCATTCTGCGGTGCCGTCGCATGCGCACTCCTCGAATCGAAAAGTAGGTGCGCCGACGGTAATTCCATTACCTCGCGGAATTGTAGGCCCGCGAGTCGTTAACAATTAAGAGTCCCAGTCCCACTCGAAGCCGAACCTGCCGGGGCCGAAATTCAGCGCGATGCCGTGCACGGCATCGGCGCACGGCAGGACTTCCGTCCACTCCGCGGGCTGTCCGTCCTGTTCGGAATAGCGGCGGCATCGGGCCGGGAGCACGCCGGGGGAGAATCGGATCTCGAGTACGTATTCCCGTGCGGGGAGCCGGAATTTGCGTTCGTAGTTCGTCGCGTGCGGGAACGGCGCACTGTTCACCAGCGTATGCTCGGTGATGACGGTTTCGCCTTTCGCGAGCGGCCGTTCGAAGAGCAGTTCCATCACGAGAAGGCCGTCTTCGGGCCGGTGCACGCTCCGGCCGGGGTGGCAGCCCCTCAACGAGGTCACCTCGGGCAACGGCCGGTCGTGTTCGTCGATGTGGACGATCACCACCCACCGGTCCGGGCCGTCGGCCTCGGCACGGAGTACCTGCCGCGACCGGAACGCGAGTTCTTCCCGGCCTGGGCCGACGGAGACGACGTCGTGCTGGCTGATCCTCGTCAGCCGTTCGTCCCACCGGGTGTCGACCTCGCTGACGGCCGCGTCGATCCGCGTCCGGTCCGGCCAGTACCGGCCGATCTCCGGCAGTCCGTCGGCGCGGGCGGGCCACCGGCCCCGTGCCCGCGGCGGGCCGAGCAGCGCGGTCAAGCTCCCGGGCTCCACTTCCAGTACCTGTTCGAGGTGACGGAGTCCGAGTACCGAATCCCGGCGTTCTGGGCGGCTTCGCCCGGACTGCCAGTAGCTGAGCGTCGCCGCCGTGATCGAGACGCCGCGAGCGCGTAGGTGGTCGCGCAGGCGTTCCAGGCTGAGGCCGCGCGCCCGGATCGCCTCGCGCAGCGCGTCGGCGAAGGGCCCGTCGCGGAGCAACCGCTCTAGCCCGGGCCGGGGATCAGCTCCGCCGGACGTCACGCGAGGAGCATAGATCCGTACCGCGGCGAAGTGAACGGGGCGAGACCCTGACCAGGCCGTTAACCATTAACAGGCGCGTCGAACCGGCGTCGTGAGTCTTCGATGTGGCCGAGGAACCGGTGGGTCCAGTCGCACATCCCGTCGACCGTCGCGCGCAGGCCGTGCCCGGCCTCGGTGAGGGTGTAGTCGACGCGTGGCGGGACGGTCGGATGCACCGTCCGCTCGATCAGTCCGTTGCGCTCCAGCATGCGCAGGTTCTGGGTGAGCATCTTGTGGCTGATGCCTTCGATGTCGTTGCGCAGTTCGGTGAACCGGCGGGTGCGGTCGCCGACCGTCTCGATGATCAGGAGCGCCCACTTGTTGGCGACGTCGGCGAAGATCTCCCGCGCCAGCGAGTCCGCCCGCATCAGGTCCGCGTCGTCCGTCGTGCCGCTGAGCTGCTTGGTCACCATGAGGTTCCCCAGTCACGAAAAAGTGCGTTCTTCCAGGTCGTCGCACACTCTCCTACAGTTCCTGGGTAACCACAAGTGACCACGAGGAGTACTGATGAGCATCACCCTGGTGAATCCCGCGGGGCTGCCGGAAATCCCCGCCTACCGGCAGGTGTCGATCGCGACCGGGTCGAAGCTGGTCTTCATCGCGGGGCAGGTCTCCTGGGACGCCGACGGTGCTGTTGTCGGCGAAGGTGACCTCGCCGCTCAAGTCGAACAGTGCTACCTGAACATCGGGACCGCGCTCGCCGCGGCCGGCGCCACCTTCGACGACGTCGCGAAACTGACCGTCTATGTCGTCGACTGGACGCCGGACAAACTCGGCCAGTTCCTCGAAGGCGTGGACAGGGCCGCCGCCAAACTGGGCGGCACCCCGGTCCCGCCGGGCACGCTGATCGGGGTCGCGGCCCTCGACGTACCCGAACATCTCGTCGAAGTCGAGGCGACCGCGGTCATCGACTGACGCTCACCGGCCACGCGCGGCACGCCAGATCGGGCTGTCGACGTAGTGGTTGTCGTACTGCTTCGAGGACGCGGCGATCTCCGAAGGGTCGGCCTCGCCACGCGCGACCCGGTCGAGGAGCCGGTAGTAGTCGAATCGGGCCATGCCCGGCGTGAAGGTCACCAGAACGTCGGCGTCCGAGCCGTCGGCGGGCCCGAACGCGTGCGGCACCTTCGGCGGCACGGCGAGGAAGTCGCCCTTTTCCAGCGTGTGCAGGGTTTCCTCGACGAGGACCTGGAGTTTTCCTTCGAGCACGAAGAAGAACTCGGTCGCGCGAGTGTGGAAGTGGGCCGGGGTGCCGAAGACGCCGTCCTTCAAGGTCGCGCGGTTCGCGGTGAAGCCCCCGTCGGTGGTGTCCGAGTCGGCCAGCAGCGTGATCTCGCTGCCCGGCGCGTCGCTGACGATCTCGGCGTCTGCGGCCCGGAGGAGGATGGGGTCGAACATGGTGGCGTCTCCTTGGTTTTCCCTGTTCAGCAGGCTCGCTGACAGGAACAGCTTCTCGCGGTGCCAGGCCTTGATCAACGCGGAAACGGGGATCGATCGATAATGTGGAGGTTATCGGTCGCGGTGTGTCGTGAGTGGTGAGGGTGTCCACGGGACGCTTGCCGCGGTCTATTGCCCTCACTACTTCAAGAAAGCAGCGCGGCGGGCCCGGGTGTGTCGTGAGTGGCGATTCGGGTTAGAGCCAAGGGTGTCTTAGGTACCTACGTGGGTTCCGGCTGCGGTTGATCCCCAGGCCCGGTCCGGTGACCGCCACGTTCGCCCCACAAGCACCAGCAGTCACAACGGTGGCGCGTGATGGCCCTTCGCGAGTACCTGAAGGTCTCAAAGGGGCCCTTCACGGCATAAGGGTTCGACGCCGGGCCCATCGGAAGCGCTGAAGCAGCCGCCCGCTCACCCTCGCGTCTCGTGAGTGGTCAGGATCGCAAGTCCGTGAAGGCCTCCTTCCCAACTCTGAGGGTAGGAAAGGAGCCCCTCACTACATGCAGGGCTGAGCTCAGCCCTGCATGAAGCGACCTTCACGCCTTCCCCGAGTACATGAAGGACCCCATCCCTGCGCCTAGGTACAGGAAGGGGTCCTTCATGTACTCCAAACCAGGCACCACGCAAGAAGCGCCACAGGGCACGCAGTAGATACCTAAGAGAAGGCTCGCCAGAACCCGAATCGTCACTCACGACCGGTCAGGCGGCGAAGACCTGCGAATCGTCGGCGAACGCCTTGAACTCCAAGGCGTTGCCCGCCGGGTCCAGCAGGAACATCGTCCACTGTTCCCCGGTCTGGCCCTCGAACCGCACGTAGGGCTCGATGACGAACGAGGTGTCCGCAGCGCGCAGCCGGTCCGCCAGTTTCCGGAATTCCGGCACGGTGAGGATCAGGCCGAAGTGGGGGACGGGCACGTCGTGACCGTCGACGGGGTTGTGGATCTGACGCGGCCGCTCCGGTGCGAGGTGCGTGACGAACTGGTGGCCGTGGAGGTTCCAGTCGATCCAGGTGTCGGAGCTGCGGCCTTGATCGAGGCCGAGGACATCGCCGTAGAAGGTGCGCGCGGCGGCGAGGTCGTCGACAGGCATGGCGAGGTGGAAGCGCGGGATGGGGGAGTCGAGGACGGTCATATCCAGGGGATCCTTTCCGGCGGACGAACACTTGTCGTAATGTTAACATTAGGACAAGGCGCGGCGAGCCGCTACTATCGGCCGTTCCAGTGGGAGGGATGAGGATGAGCGAACCCGGCAGGGTGGTGCCGGCGCGTCGCCGCGGGCTGGCGGACGAGGTGGCCGACAGAGTCCGGGACGCCATCTTCGACGGCGCCTATCCGCCTGGCGCGCAGTTGCGCGAGGTCGAACTTTCGGCGGCGCTCGGCGTCAGTCGCGGTCCGGTGCGCGAAGCGCTGCTCAAACTCGAGCGTGAGGGGCTGGTTCGCAGCGAATGGCATCGCGGCGCGATCGTCACCACGCTGTCCGATGTGGACGTCGCCGAACTCGACAGCCTGCGGTCGGCCCTGGAGCAGTTGGCGGTTCAGTTGGTCGTCGCGAGGGCGTCGGACGCGGACCTGGCCGCGCTCGACGACGTCGTCGAGCGGATGGACCGGGCGCGCGACGAGTACGAGATGGTCCGCTGCGACATCGACTTCCACGACGCGGTCTACGCGGCGTCCGGGCATCGGCGGCTCGTCGAGGCGTGGCAGGCGATCCGGTCCCAGGTGTACCTGTTCCTGCTGACCCGGATCGGCGTGAGCTCCGACGGCTACCTCGCGAGCATCCCGGCCGAGCACCGTCGGCTGGCGTCCGCTCTTCGTGCCCGCGACGGCGAGAAGGCGCTCGAACTGTTCGCCGTCCACCGCGGAGAGGCCTTCGACGTGCTGACGGGGAAGTGACCGTGCTCAACGTTCGCCTGAACGACCTGGCCGTGGAGGCGCTCGGCCCCTCGGTCGCCGCGATACCGCGTGACCGGCTGGCGTCGGGCCTGCGGGAGATGATCGCCGACGGGGTCGTTCTGACCGGTGAAGTGATCACTCTCGGCGGGATTCCCGGCTGGGCCGGGTGGCCGCCGGGAAGGCAGGCCGACCTGACCGGCTGGGAGTGCTTCGTCAGCAGCTTCCATCTCGAAGACCATCTGCCGATCGAGGTGGGAAGCCTGCCCGACGGTGAACCGGTGATCTCCGAAGCGGACCAAGTTCTGATGTTGCGTCACGGCTTGGGGTTCGCGCTCGAGATCGCCAGTGCCGCGCCGGTCCCCGTCCGGTGCGTCGTCGGCGCCAATCGCACGAACGGCACCTTCCGGTTCCATCGTGCCCGGCCAGGGGAGACCTGGCTCCACGAGGATCTCGACGGCTATCGTTTCGAAAAGATGATCACCGTCGATCGCGGCCCCGCGACCCTGGGTGGGACCCCCTGGTGAACGATACGGTGCCGAGGCGGACGAAATGGCGTTCAAGGTCTTGACGGCAAGGTTGGCCAAGGCTTAACTCAAGCCCTGAAATAAGACGTGTCCCGGGTCACAGGCTCCGGGCGCGGCTTGGCCACTCACCCCGAGGACCATCGATGCGAATCGGAAAGATCGCTCCCGCGCTCGTCCTGGCGCTGGCGGCCGCCGCCACGACGGCATGCGGCGGCGGCGACACGTCGTCCAGTGCTCCCAAGGAGCTCGTGTACTGGGCGTCCAACCAGGGCACCAGTCTCGACAACGACAAGGCAGTCCTGCAGCCCGAACTCGACAAGTTCGAGAAGGCCTCCGGGATCAAGGTCAAGCTCGAAGTCGTCCCGTGGACGGATCTGCTCAACCGGATCCTCGCCGCCACCACCTCCGGCAAGGGGCCGGACGTGCTCAACATCGGCAACACCTGGTCGGCCTCGCTGCAGGCGACCGGGGCGTTCCTGCCGTTCGACGACGCCGCGCTGGAGAAGGTCGGCGGCAAGGCGCGGTTCCTCGGTCCGTCGCTGGCGGCCACCGGGGCGAGCGGTCAGCCGCCGGTCGGCGTACCGCTCTACGGCCAGGCGTACGGCCTGTATTACAACAAGAAGCTCTTCGCCGAGGCCGGGATCACCAAGCCGCCCGCCACCTGGGAGGAACTCGTCGAGGACGGCAAGAAGCTCACCAAACCCGACAAGGGCCAGTGGGGGCTCTCGCTCCAGGCGGGTCAGGTCACCGAGAACAGCCACCACGCCGCGATCCTCGGCGCCCAGCAGGGCGCGCAGTTCTTCACTTCGGAGGGCAAACCGCAGCTGGCTTCGGATCCGTCGGTCGCGGCGGTGCAGCAGTTCGTCGACCTGATGCAGAAGGACAAGATCGTCAATCCCGCCAACGCCGAGTACGCCGACACCGCCAAGTCTCTCAAGGATCTGTCGGACGGCAAAGCCGCGATGTTCATGAACCAGGCCTCCGCGGGTTCCTTCAAGAACATCGGGATGGACATGGCGAACCTCGGTGTCGCGCCGATCCCGCTGCCCGCCGCCGCGCCGCCGAACGGCCGGAAGGTGACCAGCTTCGTCGCGGGCATCAACATGACGGTCTTCAAGAACACCAAGAACCCCGATGCCGCACTGGACTTCGTGAAGTTCATGGTCTCGGCGCAGGAACAGGCGTTGCTCAACAAGACCTACGGTTCGCTGCCGACCGTCCAGGACGCCTACAGCGACGCGGCGTTCCAGACCGAGGACGTCAAGGTCTTCCAGAACGTGCTCGCGAACTCGGCCGAGCCGATGCCGCAGGTTCCGCAGGAGTCCCAGTTCGAGACCCTGATCGGCACCGCGATGAAGGCGATGTTCGCCGACGTCGCCGCGGGCGAACCCGTGGACGGAGCCAAGATCCGGGACCAGCTGAACCAGGCGGACCAGCAGATCGCGGCCGGTGGTTGATGCCGACCGCGCTCGACAACGCCCCGGCCGTGAAGGCGGCCGGGGCGCCCGGACCCCATCGCGTCCGGCGCAAACGGAGCCGGGTCGCGCTGCCGTATCTGCTCCTGCTCCCCGCGATCCTGCTCGAACTGCTCGTTCACGTGATCCCGATGATCGCCGGGCTCGTGATGAGCTTCTTCAAGCTGACGCAGTTCTCCATCCGGGACTTCACGTCCGCCCCGGCGGCGGGACTGGACAACTACAAGTTCGTCCTCGACTTCAACTCCGCGGCGGGGAAGTCGCTGCTCGGTTCGTTCTGGATCAGCGTCCTCTACACCGTCCTCTCGGTCGGGTTCTGCTGGCTCTTCGGCACCTCGGCAGCCGTGCTGATGCAGAAGAACTTCCGCGGACGTGGCTTGCTCCGGACGCTGTTCCTGGTGCCGTACGCGCTGCCGATGTACGCCGCCGTGATCACCTGGTCGTTCATGTTCCAGAAGGACACCGGCCTGGTGAACGACCTGCTGGGCACGGATTCGTTCTGGCTCATCGGGGACAACAGTTTCTGGTCGCTGGTGGTCGTGTCGGTCTGGCGGAACTGGCCGTTCGCCTTCCTGATCGTGATGGCCGGGCTGCAGAACATCCCCGGCGAACTGTACGAAGCGGCGGCCATCGACGGCGCCGGCTGGTGGCGCCAGTTCCAGGCGATCACCCAGCCGATGCTGCGGCCGGTCAACCAGGTGCTGTTGCTGGTGTTGTTCCTGTGGACCTTCAACGACTTCAACACGCCGTATGTCCTTTTCGGAGCGTCCGCGCCGAAGGAGGCGTCGCTGATCTCGATCCACATCTACCAGAGTTCCTTCGTGACCTGGAACTTCGGCCTCGGCTCGGCGATGTCGGTGCTGTTGCTGTTGTTCCTGCTGATCGTCAGCACCGTCTACTTGGGACTGAGCGCGCGGAGGAGGAACGCCGTTGTCTGAGCCTCGCTGGGTCCCTTGGGCCCGTCGATTCGTCCTCGGCTTCCTCGCCTTGTTCACCCTCGTGCCGTTGTACGCGATGGTTTCGTCGTCGCTGAAACCGCTCGGGGACGTGCAAGGCAAGTGGGAGTGGCTTCCGACGACGTTGACCATCCAGCCGTTCTTCGACATCTGGGAGACGATCCCGCTCGCCGAGTACTTCGTGAACAGCCTGGTCATCTCCGGCTCGGCGGCGATCCTCTCGGTGGTGATCGCGATCTTCGCTGCCTACGCGTTGAGCCGATTCCGGTTCCGGGGCAAGAACTTCTTCAAGATGACCGTGCTGTCCACGCAGATGTTCCCCGGCATCCTGTTCCTGCTGCCGTTGTTCCTCATCTTCGTCAACATCGGCAACACCACCGGCATCGTCCTGTACGGCTCGCGGCTCGGGCTGATCATCACCTACCTGACCTTCTCGCTGCCGTTCGCCATCTGGATGCTCGCCGGCTACATCGACTCGATCCCCAAAGAGCTCGACGAGGCCGCGATGGTCGACGGCACCGGGCCGCTCGGCGCGCTGATCCGGGTGGTCATCCCGGCGGCGATGCCGGGCATCGTGGCGGTGGGGATCTACTCGTTCATGACGGCCTGGGGCGAGGTCCTGTTCGCGTCGGTGATGACCGACTCGGGCACGCGGACCCTCGCCGTCGGGCTCCAGGAGTACTCCACCCAGGTCCAGGTCTACTGGAACCAGGTCATGGCCGCGTCCCTGATCGTCTCCGTCCCGGTCGTCGCCGGATTCCTCCTGCTCCAGCGTTATCTCGTCGCCGGGCTCACCGCCGGTGCCGTGAAATGACCCGCCCGTCGCTCCGTACAGAGAGGTCCGCCTTGAATCTGCACCTGCCCGCCGATTTCCTGTGGGGTGCGGCCACCGCCGCGTACCAGGTCGAGGGCGCCGTCGACGCCGACGGCCGCCTCCCGTCCATCTGGGACGACTTCGTCCGGGTCCCGGGTGCCGTCCTGAACGGCGACACCGCCGACGTCGCGTGCGATCACTACCGGCGCTGGCCGGAGGATCTCGCGATCATGAAGGGGCTCGGCCTGGACGCGTACCGCTTCTCGGTCGCTTGGCCGCGGGTGATCCCCACCGGCCGCGGCGAGGTCAACACGCTCGGCCTCGACCATTACGACCGGCTGGTCGACGCGTTGCTGGAAGCCGGGATCCGGCCGTTCGTCACGCTGTTCCACTGGGATCTGCCCTCGGCGTTGCAGGCGGACGGCGGCTGGCCCGAGCGCGACACGGCGTACGCCTACGCGGATTACGCGGCGGTCGTGGCGGCTCGGCTGGGTGACCGGGTGAAGGACTGGAACACCGTCAACGAGCCGCTGTGCTCGGCCTGGCTCGGCTATCTCGAAGGCCGGTTCGCCCCCGGGATCAAGGATCTCAAGCAGGCGATCCACGCGTCGCACCATCTTCTGCTCGCGCACGGTCTCGGGGTGCGGGCGATCACCGCGAACGCCGCCCAGCCCGCGAACGTCGGCCTGGTGGTCAACCTCAGCGGGATCGAGCCCGCGTCGGATTCCACCGCGGACGTCGAGGCGGCGGCCCGGATGGACGGGCACGTCAACCGCTGGTGGCTCGACCCGTCGAACGGGCGTGGCTATCCGGCGGACATGATCGAGGTCTACGGCGTCGAACCGCCCGTGCTCGGGGACGACCTCGAGGTGATCTCCGCTCCGGTCGGTTTCCACGGGCTGAACTACTACTTCCGCCAGATCGTCGAGGACGACCCGGACGGTCCGGCGCCCCACGCGCGGCAGGTGCCGGTCGAGGGAGCGGCGACGACCGCGATGGGCTGGGAGATCCACGGGCAGGGCCTCGCGGATCTGATCCACCGGCTCGCCAACGAGTACGGCGCCCGCGCCATCTACGTCACCGAGAGCGGGGCCGCCTTCGACGACAAGGTCGCCGAGGACGGTTCGATCGACGACGCCGACCGCATCGCCTACCTGGAAGAACATCTCGGCGCGGTAGCGGGCGCCGCCGAAGCGGGCGCGCCGGTGAAGGGGTACTTCGCGTGGTCGTTGCTCGACAACTTCGAATGGGACAGCGGGTTGAGCAAACGGTTCGGGCTCGTCCGGGTCGACTACGACACCCAGGTGCGCACGGTCAAGGCGAGCGGCCACCGGTACGCGGAGATCATCGCCGAGCACCGGAGCCGCTGACACGGGCCTCGTGAGTGGCAGGGACGGTTGTTGAGGGGTACGGCAAAGGTGGCAGGTGCGACAGGCGAGGTGAAGGGGACTTTCCCCTCATCGCATGCGAGGAAAGTCCCCTTCACCTCGTGGGCTAGCAGTCCTTATGGCTGACGGAGAATCGATGACGCCGCGAAGTGGCTTTCGCGACGCCCGAGGTCGATGCGTGGACGAGCGAGGCAACCCCGCCACCTTTGCCTCACCTCTCAATAACGGGGGTAAGGCAAAGGTGGCAGGTTGCGAAAGTGGCTTTCGCAACGTCGGGGGCAGGGTGCGGTAGCAAAGGAACCTTCGCTACGTGACCCCTCGCTGAACCCCATGGGGCCGAGATGTGTCGCGAAAGCCACTTTCGCGACGCCTGATGTCCCGAAAGTGGCTTTCGCGACACGGTCGCCCCAGGGCCACGAGCGAATCCCCGCGACCCGACACCTTTGCATCACCCCTCTTTAACCGTCCTCGCCACTCACGAGCGGTTCGTGCGGTCGGATGGACCGAGGGGGCCGGATTCGTCGCGCGGTACGAACGGACGTCCGCCGAAACCTCCTAGGGTCGCCATGAAGAGGCGATCCTAGGAGGCGAAGTATGCGGACAGTCTTGCGTGGCGGTCGTGTCATCGACCCGGCGACGGGCTTCGACGGCACGGCGGACGTGCTGGTGACGGACGGGGTGGTCACCGCCGTGGGGGAGGGTCTGCCTTCGGAAGCGGGCGACACGGAGATCGACGTCACCGGACTCGTCGTCGGACCGGGTTTCATCGACCTGCACAGCCACGTGCACACCATCGCGGGCCAGCGGCTGCAGGCGATGGACGGCGTGACGACCGCGCTCGACCTCGAAGCCGGGCTGATGCCGATCGAGCGGGCCTACGCCGAGGCCGCCGCGGCGGGACGTCCGCTGCACTACGGGTTCTCCGCGTCCTGGGGCGCGGCGCGGGCGCAGGTGCTGGCCGGGATCGAGCCGGACGCGAATATCGACAGCGGGCTGGCGGTCCTCGGAAACCCGGCCTGGCAAAGGACTTCGTCGCCGAAGGAACTGGCGGCCTGGCTGTCCCTTGTGGACGGTGAGCTGGCCGCGGGCGCGCTCGGCGTCGGTGTGCTCCTCGGTTACGCGCCCGACACCGACCCCGCCGAGTTCCTCGCGCTGGCCCGCCTGGCCAAGGAGGCGGGCGCACCGACGTACACCCACGTCCGTGAACTGGTCGAGGTGAACCCCGCGACGCCCATCGACGGTTCGGCGGAGATCGCGATCGTCGCGGCCGAGACCGGGGCCGCGATGCACCACTGTCACGTGAACAGCACGTCCGGCCACCAGATCGAGCGCGTGCTCGCGGCGCTCGAAGCGGGCCGCGCGGCCGGTTCGCGGGTGACCGTCGAGGCCTATCCGTACGGGGCGGGCAGCACCGGGATCGGCGCCGCGTTCCTCTCGCCCGAACGGCTGAAGATGAAGGGCCTGTCCCCGTCCAGCGTGATCATGCTGGAGTCGGGGGAGCGCATCGCCGACGAGGGCCGCCTGCTCCAGGTTCGCGCCGAAGACCCTGGCGCGCCGTGCATCCTGGAGTTCCTCGACGAGAGCAGCGCGCACGACCTCGACCTGCTGCGTCAGGCGCTCGCGTTCCCCGACGCCATCGTCGCCAGCGACGCGCTGCCCGTGTACTGGAAGAACGGAACCAGCGAGAGCACCGAATGGCCGTTGCCGCCCGGCGGCGCGACGCATCCGCGCACGTCCGGGACGTACGCGAAGACGCTGCGTTTGATGGTGCGGGAAAGCAAGGCCTGGACCTGGCTGGAGGCGTTCCGGCGCTGCTCCTATCTGCCGGCGCGTGTGCTCGACGAGGTCGCCCCGGGAGCACTGACCAAGGGCAGGCTCAACGTGGGTGCCGACGCGGACATCGTCGTGATCGACCCGAACACCGTCACCGACGCGGCGACCTACTTCGACTCGACCAGGCCGTCGGTCGGCGTCCGGCACCTGTTCGTCTCGGGGGTCCCGGTCGTCACCGATGGGAACCTGCGCACGGACGCCTTCCCCGGCCGGCCGCTGCGCGGTGAGCCGCGATGAGCGACCTGCTCGCCGACATCGAAACCCTGGTCCGCTGCGAGTCGCCGTCATCGGATCACGAGGCGGTGGCCCGCAGCGCCGAGGTGGTGGCCGGATTGGGCCGACGGCTCCTCGGCACGGAACCGGAGCGGATCGTCGTCGGCGGCGTCACCCATCTGCGCTGGCGCTTCGGAGAGGGGCCGACCCGGGTCCTCTTGCTCGGTCACCACGACACGGTGTGGCCGCACGGTTCGCTGGAGACGCATCCGTTTTCCGTACGGGACGGCGTGTTGCGCGGCCCCGGATGCTTCGACATGAAGGCAGGCGTCGTGATGGCGCTGCACGCCGCCGCGACCGTGCCCGACCGCGACGGACTGTCCATTCTGGTCACCGGCGACGAGGAGATCGGCTCGCCGTCGTCTCGCGCGCTGATCGAGGAGACCGCGGCGGGCTGCGACGCGGCGTTCGTACTGGAGGCCTCCGCCGACGGCGGCGCGTTGAAGTGCCGCCGTAAAGGTGTTTCCCACTACCGGGTCGAGGTGACCGGCCGGGCCGCGCACGCCGGCCTCGAACCGGAGAAGGGGGTCAACGCGGGAATCGAGATCTCCCACCAGATCCTCGCGGTGGCCGCCCTCGCCGACCCCGGGTCGGGGACCAGCGTGACGCCCACCGTCGTCTCGGCGGGAACGACCGTCAACACCGTTCCCGCCGCCGCGAGTGTGGCCGTCGACGTCCGCGTGTGGAACGAGGCCGAGCAACTCCGCGTCGACAGGGCCATGCGGGAGCTCCGTCCGGTACTGGAGAACGCCGTGGTCGGGGTGACCGGCGGGATCAACCGTCCGCCGCTCGAAGCGGGATCGTCGGCGGGATTGTTCGCGCTGGCCCGGGAACTCGCGGACGAACTCGGCCTCGGGGAACTGACTTCCGCGTCGGTCGGCGGCGCCTCGGACGGCAACTACACCGCGGGGATGGGCGTTCCCACCCTGGACGGCCTCGGCGCCGTCGGCGGCGGGGCACACGCGGATCACGAACACGTCGTCGTCGCGGAACTGCCGCGGCGTACCGCTTTGCTGGCCGCGCTCGTGGAAAACGTGCTCGCGAAGCGGGGTCCGTCCGGTGCGACGAATCCCGCGGGTGAATCTGGTACGGCACGACGGTGACTCCACCGCCGAGCCGGGAAAGGATCGTCCCGTGACGAATCTTGCGACGAACGCGGAAAGCCTGGTCACCCGGGAGGTGTGCGACGAAGCCGTCGCCGCCGCACGGGCCGCGGCCGCGGCTTCGGGCGTCGAAATCCGCGAACTCACCGAAATCGCCGATCTGGCCGCGGTGGTCGGCCTGTTCGAGTCGATCTGGCAGACCGCGCCCGGCGCCCGGCCGGTGAGCACGGAGCTGCTGCGGGCGATGTCCTCGGCCGGGAACTACGTCGCGGGCGCTTTCGAACACGGCGAACTGCTGGGGGCCTGTTTCGGTTTCTTCGGGAATCCCGGGAAGGCGAGTCTGCACAGCCACATCGCCGGCGTCGCCAAGGCGGGCGTCGGCCGGGGGATCGGCCACGCGCTCAAACTGCACCAGCGCGGCTGGGCGCTGCTCCAGGACGTCTCGGTGATCACCTGGACCTTCGATCCGCTGGTGCGGCGCAACGCCTACTTCAACCTGGGGAAGCTCGGCGCGCGTCCGATCGGGTACCTGCCCGACTTCTACGGTCCGATGGAGGACAGCATCAACGGTTCGGGCGACACCGACCGGTTGATGGTCGGCTGGGATCTGGCGAGCCCGGCGGTCCGAGCCGCCACTTTCGGTGAACCCGTCCTGATCGACGCGGAAGCGCTGGGAGCGGCGAAGGCGCTGTCGGTCGGCTCCGACGGCGGTCCGAGCATCGGTTCCCTCGACGCGCCGACCGTCCTCGTCGCCGTCCCGTCCGATATCGAACGGTTGCGCCGCACCGATCCCGGTCGCGGCAACGCGTGGCGTGTCGCCCTGCGCGAAGTCCTCGGTGGACTGATGGCGGACAACGCCAAGGTCGCCGGTTTCGATCGTGCCGGCTGGTACGTGATCTCGAAGGAGCAGTCGTGAAACTCAGCGGTGTGGAACTACGCCGGGTCCGGATGCCGCTCGTGGCCCCGTTCCGGACGTCGTTCGGAACGCAGGCCGAACGGGAACTGCTGCTCGTCCGCGCGGTGACCCCGGCGGGCGAGGGCTGGGGCGAATGCGTGGCGATGGAGGCGCCGCTCTACTCGTCGGAGTACAACGACGCCGCCGAGCACGTGCTGCGGAATCACCTGATCCCCGCCCTGCTGGCGGCCGACGACCTGACCGCGTACAAGGTGACGCCGTTGCTGGCGAAGTTCAAGGGCCACCGGATGGCGAAGGGGGCGCTGGAGATGGCGGTCCTCGACGCCGAACTCCGCGCGCACGACCGGTCGTTCGCGGCCGAACTGGGGTCCACTCGTGACTCCGTGGCCTGTGGGGTCTCGGTCGGGATCATGGACTCGATCCCGCAGCTGCTCGACGTCGTCGGTGGCTACCTCGACGAGGGCTACGTCCGGATCAAGCTCAAGATCGAACCCGGCTGGGACGTCGAACCGGTCCGCCGGGTGCGGGAACGCTTCGGCGACGACGTGCTGCTGCAGGTCGACGCGAACACCGCGTACACCCTGGGCGACGCGCCCCTGCTCGCCCGGCTCGACCCGTTCGACCTGCTGCTGATCGAGCAGCCGCTCGAAGAAGAGGACGTGCTCGGGCACGCCGAACTGGCGAAACGCATCCGGACCCCGATCTGCCTCGACGAGTCGATCGTCTCCGCCAGGGCGGCGGCGGACGCGATCAAGCTCGGCGCCTGCCAGATCGTCAACATCAAACCGGGCCGCGTCGGCGGCTACCTCGAAGCCCGCCGGGTGCACGACGTCTGCGCGGCGCACGGGATCGCGGTGTGGTGCGGCGGGATGATCGAGACCGGCCTCGGCCGGGCGGCCAACGTCGCGCTGGCCTCGCTGCCCGGCTTCACGCTGCCGGGTGACACCTCGGCGTCCGGCCGGTTCTACCGCACCGACATCACCGAGCCGTTCGTGCTCGAGGCCGGGCATCTGCCGGTGCCGACCGGTCCCGGCCTCGGCGTGACTCCGATTCCCGAGCTGCTGGACGAGGTCACCGTGGAGAAAGCGTGGATCGGTTCGTAGCGCTCTACGAATTCCGGGGTTAGATTTGGTCGGCTCGGACCAATCGGTTCGGCGAGACCGGGTTTAACTTCGGGGGGTGCTGACACCGGTGCCCAGCAAGCCGCATACGAGCCTGGGGCGCGTCCTCGAAGACCTCGGGGACGTGCTCCTGGAGCCGGTCGCGGTCGGCCGGACCACCCGCAGGCAACTCGGCGGGGTGGTCATCCACGATCCGCACGACGAATCCGACATCCCTGGCGGAGCCGTCGTGCTCGGCGTCGGGGTGCGGGAGCAGGACGAGGTCGTCCGCCTTTTGCACGACGTGGGTGCGAGGGGTGCGGCGGCGCTCGTCGTCCGGTCTCCCGTCACCCCGGCGCCGGAACTCCGGCGTGCCGCGGAGTCGTCCGGCGTCGCCCTGCTCGGGCTGGCGCGCGGCGCGTCCTGGGCCCAGCTCGCCGCCATGCTCAGGACCTTGCTCGCCGAGGAGGACGTCGGCGAGGTCTCGCCGCAGACGCTCGGCGGAATGCCGTCGGGTGATCTGTTCGCCCTGGCCAACGCGATCGCCGCGCTCATCGACGCGCCGGTGACCATCGAGGATCGCAACAACCGGATCCTCGCGTTCTCCGGACGCCAGGACGAAGCGGACCCGTCCCGGGTGGAAACGATCCTCGGCAGGCAGGTGCCGGAGCGGTTCGCCCGCAACCTGGAACGGGACGGCATCTTCGAGAAGCTGTACCGCGACCAGGCGCCCGTGTACGTCGACCCGGAACGCTATGACGCCCACGAGATCGTGATCCCCCGCGTGGCGCTCGCCGTCCGCGCGGGTGACGAGGTGCTCGGGTCGATCTGGGCGGCGGTGCGGGAACCGCTCAGTGACGAGCGGACCCAGGCGCTGATCGACGCCGCGAAGCTCGTCGCGTTGCACATGCTCCGGCTGCGCGCGGGTGCCGACGTCGAACGGCGGTTGCGCGCGGATCTCGTGAGCACGGCACTCGAAGGCGGCGCCGGGGCACCGGAGGCCATCGCCCGGCTCGGCCTGCTCGGCCAGCCGTCGGTCGTGCTCGCCATGGGACTGCTCGGCTCGCCCGCGCTCGAGGACGATCTCCGTCTGGTCGCGGACCGCCAGCGGGTCGCCGACGCACTGGCGATGCACCTGAGCGCCGTCCAGCCTCGTTCGGCCGTCGCGCTCGTGGGCGACGTCGCCTACGGCATCGTGCCGATGCCCGGCGGCCACTCCGACTGTCAGGAACGTTCGGTGCGGGTCGCTTCGACCTTCCTGGAACGCACCGGCCGCCGCGCGGCGGCCGCGATCGGCGTCGGGCCGCTCGCGCTCGACGCGTCCGGACTCCACGCCTCCCGTGATGGCGCCGACCGGGCGCTGCGCGTGCTGCTCACCAACGGTGGAGCCAAACGCGTCGCGACCGCCGACGACGTCCACGTCGACGCGCTCATGCTGGATCTGGCCGATCTCGCCGCGGCCAGGGGAGACGTCGCGACAGGACCTGTCGCGCGGTTGCTCGCCTACGACGCCCAGCACCAGTCACAACTGGTGCACACCCTGCGTTGCTGGCTGGACGCCTTCGGGGACATCGGTGCCGCGTCCGCCTCGGCCTACGTCCATCCGAACACCTTCCGCTACCGGCTACGGCGGCTCGCCGAAGTCGGCGAGATCGACCTCGACGACGCGGGGGAGCGGTTCGCCGCGATGCTGCAACTGCGGCTGCTGCCCCACGACGCGCGGACCGGGCCGCCTGGCATCGAAGACTGACGTTGGTCTGACCGCCCCGAAACGGCGGCCGATGTTCGTGTGATCGCACGAACTCCGCCCGCCGGACGCGTTTCAGAATGAGTGATCGGCGCCACGCTCGCGCCGTTCTCCTTCTCTCCCACAGTTTCCGCGGAGGCGCCATGACGGCAGTGGTCAACGAGGACACCTGGACAGCGCGGCGGATCAACCGGACGGCGCTCATCACCATGGTGGTGATGGTGTTCGCCTGGGCGGTCGACTACATCGACCGCTTCTCGATCGGGATGGCGCTGCCGATGATCGGCGCCGAATTCGAGCTCAGCAAGACCGAACAGGGCTGGCTCGTCACCGTGTTCGCGCTCGTGTACATGGTCTGCCAGATCCCGGCGGGATTCCTCGCCGACCGGTACGGCTCGCGGGGGCCGATGCTGGTCACGCTGCTGCTCTGGTCGGCGTTCACCGCGATGACCGGGATGGCGGGCACCTTCGGCATGCTGCTCGTCGTCCGTGGCCTTTTCGGTGTGTGCCAAGGGCTTTTCCCGGCGGCCTCGTTCAAGGCGATCGCCGAACGGACCACCCCCGGCAACCGCGCGACGGTGACCGGCGTGATGCTGTCCGCCGGCGGGATCGGTGCCGGGCTGGCGCCGCTGATCGTCGGCCCGCTGCTGATGGCGATCGGCTGGCGGCACACGTTCTTCTGGATGGCCGGGATCGGCGCGATCATCGGCGTGATCGTGTGGACGATGCTGCCCAAGGCCCTGCCCGAGAAACTCAGCAGCCTTCCGCGCGACGAGGTGAAAACCCCCGAGGTATCCCGCAAACAGGTGTTGAAGTCGCCGGTGATCTGGAAGTTCACCTTGCTGTTCTGCGTCACCAACATGCTCAACTACGGGATGATCACCTGGGTGCCCAGCTACCTGCTGGAGGCGAGGGGTCTGTCACTGAGCCAGACCGGGGTACTGGCCGCGATCCCGATGCTGGTCAGCATCGGCACGACCATCCTCGGCGGCTGGCTGTTCGACCGGTACTTCCACGATCACGGCCGCTGGTACCTCGGTTCGATCGCGCTGGTGACCGTGGTGCTGCTGACGTTGATGGTGAACGCGGACAGCACGACGGAGTTCACCGTCTACGAGACGCTCGCCCTCGCCGTCTTCGGCATGGCGACGATGGCCGTCTTCGGCCTTCCGCTGCGGGTGCTCCCCACCGCGGTCACCGGAATCGGCATGGGAGTGATGAACTTCGGCGGCCAGGTGGCGGGCGCGGTCGCGCCGGTGGCGATGGGCTGGCTCGCCGACACCTTCTCCTACACCGCCGCGTTCGGTTTCCTCATCGGCACCACCTTCCTCACCGCCGTGATGGCGTTCTGGGTGCCGCAGAACCCCGGCCAGTTCTCGTTCGCGCCGGCGAGTCCCAGCGCGGGGTCGTGAGTGGTGATCCGGGACTTTCCCGGCACCTCCCCTCCCGCGTCGCGAAAGCCACTTTCGCGACGCTGGGTGTCTCGAAAGTGGCTTTCGCGACACCCTCGCCGGCCCCAACGCAACCTTCTCCCTCCAAAGTAGACAGGAGCCCCATGCCCACCGCGTCCGAAGTCATCGAAACGATCAACGACCGCGCGAAGGAGGTCGGCGTCCGGGTCCGGCTGCACGCGGCCGAAGTCGACGGCACCCGGCGGATCGGCGTCGATGAGCACACCCCCGTCGTGACGGCGTCGGTCTTCAAGGTCCCGATCGCGCTGGAGCTGGCGAGGCAGGCCGCCGAGGGCGGGCTCGACCTCGGTGAGCGGATCACAGTCCCGCCGGGGCATCCGACGCCGAGCCCGTACGGCCTTGCCACCTTCCGGCACGACATCACGATGTCGTGGTACGACCTCGCGCTCCTGATGATCGGCATCAGCGACAACGTCGCGACCGATCTGATCCTCGACCGGGTCGGGAAGGAATCGACGGAAAAGTCGTTGCGGCGGCTCGGTTTCGAACAGACCACCGTGCCGCAGGACTGCGGGGAGGTGCTCGGCAGCATCGGGGAGGACCTCGGGATCTCTTACGAGGACGACGAGAGGCTGCTGGCGGACCTCCCGATGGAGCGGATCGCCGCGTTGCGCGCACTGCGCCCTGAGCACACCTGCGCCACGACCGCCGAAGAGATCACCCGGCTGCTCGGGCTGATCTGGCGGGACGAGGCGGCGTCGCCGACCGCGTGCGCGGACGTCCGGCGCTGGATGGAACTCCAGGTGTGGCCGCATCGGCTGCGGTCCGGGTTCCCGGACGACGAGATCCGCGTCAGCGGCAAGACCGGGACCCTGCCTTCGGTGCGCAACGAGGTCGGCGTGGTCGAGTACCCGGATGGCGGCCGTTACGCGGTAGGGATTTTCACCGAAGCCGTCGACGGGCGGTCGAGGGTGCCGGAGCGGGACGCGTTCATCGGGTTCGCCGCCGCGCAGGCCGTCGAATGGCTCAGGCTTCCCGAGGCCGGGAGCGAATGATTCGTCCGCCCGGATGAATTTTCCCGCCGCTCTCGTCGTTCCGCACGAACCGGTGACGCCTGTCACCGTCCTAGCATTCCGGGAACCGCCGGACCGCCCTTTCCACGGACAAGAGGTGCGCATGTCGAAACTTTCCGAAATCGAGACCTGGCTCGCGGAGAACTTTTCCGCCCTGGTGGAGAAGCATCAGGTGCCCGGTGCGGCCGTCGCGGTCTTCGCGGGCGGTGAGGTGATCGACCACGCGGCAGGCGTGCTGAACAAGAGCACCGGCGTCGAGTCCACAGTGGACTCCGTTTTCCAGATCGGGTCGATCACCAAGGTGTGGACGACCACCCTGGCGATGCAGCTCGTCGACGAGGGCAGGCTGGACCTCGACAAGCCGGTCCGTGACTATCTTCCCGAGTTCACCCTCGCGGACGACGACGCGGCGTCGCGGATCACCGTGAGGCAGCTGACCTGCCACACCTCCGGCTTCGAGGGTGACATCTTCACCGACACCGGGGTCGGCGACGACTGCGTCGCCAAGCTCGTGGCCACGCTTTCCGACGTGCCCCAGCTGTTCGGCCCGGGGGAGATGTTCTCCTACAACAACGCCGGGTACTGCGTGCTCGGCAGGATCGTCGAGGTCCTGCGCGGCAAATGCTACGACGACTGCCTGCGCGACCACCTGTTCATCCCGCTCGGGCTGACCCACGCCGCGGCCGGACCGTACGACGCGATCCGGTACCGCGCCGCGATCGGCCACGTCCAGCCGTCGCCGGACGACGAGCCGGTGGCCGCGCCCGTCTGGGCGCTGACGCGCTCGAACGTCCCGGCTGGTTCGCATCTCGCGATGCGCCCGCGGGACCTGCTCACCTTCGTGCGCATGCACCTCAACGAGGGACGTGCCGACGACGGCACCCAGGTGCTCAAGCCGGAAACCGCGCGCGCCATGTGGGAACGCCAGGTCGAACTGCCCTACCTCGGCCTGATGGGCGGAGCGTGGGGGCTCGGCTGGATGATCTTCGACTGGGACGGGGGCCCGGTGATCGGCCACGACGGCGGCACCATCGGCCAGTCCGCGTTCCTGCGGGTGGTGCCGGGCAGCAACGTCGCGGTGGCGCTGCTGACCAACGGCGGCAAACCGCTGCACCTCTACCGGGACGTCTTCCGGAAGGTGCTGGGCGACCTGGCGGGTGTCGAGGTCCCGCCGCTGCCGGAGCCCAACGCCGCGGAGGCCCCGGCGGACCCGTCGCGTTATGTGGGCGAGTACTCGTCGCAGGTCGCGGACATCGTCGTGAGCCAGGACGAGGACGGTGGCCTGTGGCTGGAACGGACGCCGAAGGGCGTGTTCGCCGAGCTCGGTGCCGGGCCGGAGAAGAATCGGCTGCTGGGCTACAAGGGCGACACGCTGGTCGCCGAACACGGTGAGCTCGGCCTGCACCTCCCGCACGCCTTCGTCGGCGACGACGGCAACGGACGGGCGCTGTACGTCCACACCGGACGGGCGGACCGGCGGGTGAGCCGGTGACCGGAATCGGCGCCGAGATCGAGGCCGTCTTCGCGAACGCGGGGGCGCGCGGATTCGTGCACGCGCGCGAGGTCGGCGTCCCCGATGGTCCCGAAGTCGGTGTCGGCGCCGACGACCCGGTCGTACTCGCGTCCGTGTTCAAGATCCCGGTGGCGGTCGCCTTCGCCCGTGAGGTGGCCGCCGGACGGCTCGACGAGACCGAGCGGATCCGCGTCACCGCGCGATACCGGATCGGCGGGATCGGGACCGCCGGCTGCGCGGACGACGTCGAGATGAGCTGGCGCGACCTCGCGCATTTCATGTTGACGATGAGCGACAACGCCGCGACCGACGTCGTCTACCACCGGGTCGGGCAGGAAGCGGTGGACCGGGTCCTGACCGACCTCGGACTCACCAGGACCCGGCTGATCGGCTGCTGTGAAGACCTCTTCGCCTCGGTGATCGCCGACCTCGGCGCGAAACCGGACGACGATCTGGAAGCCGTCTTCGCCGCGGCCACGCCGGAACAGCTCTGGAAGCTTTCGGTACTCGACCCGGAACGCACCACGGCGTCGACCCCGCGCGAGATCACCACGCTGCTCGACGCCATCTGGACCGACCGCGCGGGCGACCCGGCCGCCTGCGAACGCGTGCGGACGATCATGGCCCAGCAGATCTGGCCGCATCGGATCTCGTCCGGTTTCCCGGCCGGGGTGACGATCGCGGCGAAGACCGGGACGCTGCCCGCCGTCCGCAACGAAGCGGGTGTGGTGACCGATGTGGACGGTCGCCGGTACGCCGTCGCGGTGTTCACCCGTGCCGAATCCCTCGCCGACCGCCTGCCCGCGGTCGATTCCGCCATCGGCGAGGCCGCCCGCCTCGCCGTCGCCCACCTCCGCGCGTAGAGCGCGACCCAGTAGGAGAACCGCATGAAGAAAGCCCGGCTCACCGCCGCGATCACGAGCGTGGTGGCCTTGACCGTGAGCGCGTGCGGGGGGACGTCGCAATCCGGACAGGACCGGACCGCGAACCAGAAACCGGTCGAAGGCAAGACCTTCACCATGGCGATCGGCTCCGACCCCGGAGCGCTGGACCCGGCGATGACCGTGCTCTCGGTCGCGCTGGACATCGGCCGCTACCTCTACGACAGCCTGATCAACCTCGACGAGACCGGCAAACCGATCGCGGGGCTCGCCGAGAAATGGGAGGCCGGCACCACAACGGCCTCCTTCACCCTGCGCAACGGGATCACCTGTGACGACGGCACGCCGCTGACCGCGAGCGACGTGGCGGCGAACATCGGCTTCATCGGCGACCCCGCGAACAAGTCCCCGATGGCCGGACTCGCGATCGCGCCGGGTACCAAGGCGACCGCGGACGACGCGTCCCGGACGGTCACCATCACCAGCGGGGCGCCCGACGCGTTCTTGCTGCGCAACGCGGGCGGCCTGCCGATCGTCTGCGGCAAGGGCGTCACCGACCGGCAGGCGCTGGCCAAGGGGAAGTACGCCACCGGCATGTACACCATGACCGAAATCGTGCCGAACGACCACTACACCCTCACCCGGCGGAAGGACTACGCGTGGGGGCCGGGGGAGTGGCAGCGTGAGCAGCCGGGACTGCCCGAGAAGGTGGTCTTCCGGGTCATCCAGAACACCACGACCGCCGCGAATCTGCTGCTGTCCGGTGAACTCAACAGCGCGAGGATCACCGGTCAGGACCAGCAGCGCCTGCGCGCCCAGAAGCTGTATCACGGCGAACAGGTCGTGCCGATGGGCGAGATGTTCTTCAACCAGGGGCCCGGTCGCCCGGGAGCCGATCTCGCCGTTCGCCGCGCGCTGGTGCAGGCACTCGACCTGCCCCAGATCGGCAAGGTGCTCACCGGTGGTTCCGGGGCGCCCAGCCAGGGAATGGTCACCACCGAACCCAGGGCGTGCACCGGCGACGCGGTGAGCGGGAAGCTTCCCGCGTTCGACCTCGCCGCCGCCAAGGCGGGTCTCGACGCGGCGGGCTGGAAGCCGGGAGCGGACGGCGTGCGGGTGAAGGACGGCAAACGGCTCGCGCTGACCGCCATCTACGGCACCCAGGTGGGGCCGACGATGGCGCCCTCCGCCGAACTGATGCAGCAGTCGTGGAAGGCCGCCGGCGCGGAGGTCACGCTCAAGGGCCTCGACAGCCCGGGGACCAGCCAGGTGCTGTTCAACACCGGCGAGTGGGACATCTCGCTCGCGCCGGTGACCCTGCTGCTGCCGAGTCAGGCCGTCCCGTTCGTCTCGGGGCCGAAACCGCCGGCCGGCACGAACTTCGCGCATATCGAGAACGAGCGGTACACGGCACAGGCCGCACAGGCGGCGCGGATGCCGGGTGATGCGGGCTGCGCGACCTGGCTCGCCGCGGAGACGGCGCTCATCGAGCGGCTGGACGTCGTGCCCTACGTCAACTCGGTCATCCCGACCTTCGGCAGCAACGCGCGATTCAAGGTCAGTTTCGGCTCGGTCGAGCCGTCGTCGATCCGGATGTACGGCTGATGGCGGTCGCGGTCGCCCCGTCCGGGTTGCGCGGCAGTCCCTGGCTGTCGTTCGCCGTGCGTCGGCTCGGCCGGTTCGCGGTCTCGCTGTGGGTCTTGATCACCACGGCGTTCCTGATGATCCAGCTGATCCCCGGCGACCCGGTCCGGGCGGCACTCGGGCTGACCGCGCCGGTCGAGCTGGTGAACGCGCGACGGGCGGCACTCGGCCTCGACGATCCGCTGTGGCTGCAGTACGTCCACTACCTCGGAGGAGTGGTCACCGGTGACTTCGGGACGTCGATGACGAGCGGGCAGCCGGTCTCCGAGGTGATCGGCGACCGGCTGCCCGCCACCCTCCAGCTGGCCTTGCCCGCCTTCGCGGTGGTCATCGCGGTGGCGATCCCGCTGGGCCTCCTGTTCGCCGTGCTGACCCGCGGCGGACGACGGCGGGGCGGCGAGCTGGCGTTCACGTCGACGACCGTGCTGCTCGCGGCCATCCCGGAGTTCCTGCTCGCGGTCGCGCTGGTCGCGTTCTTCGCGGTCCGGCTCGGCTGGTTCCCGGTGGCCGGGAGCGACGGGGCGAGTTCGCTCGTGCTCCCGGTGATCGCGCTGGCGCTCGGCCCGGCCTCGGTGCTCTCCCGCATCGTCCGGGTGGAGACGCTTTCCGTGCTGGGCCACGACTTCATCCGTACCGCGCGGGCGAAACGGCTGCCCGCGCGGCTGGTCTACCTGCGGCACGCGCTGCCGAACGCGCTGACCGCGACGCTGACCATGGGCGGGCTGATGCTGACCGGGATGGTCGCCGGGACGGTGCTGGTGGAGAACGTGTTCGCCTGGCCCGGTCTCGGTTCCACCATCGCGCAGTCGATCCTGCAGAAGGACTATCCGCTGGTGCAGGGCATCGTGCTCGTCTACGGCATCGGGGTCCTGCTGGTGAATCTGACGGTGGACGTGCTGCTGGCCGTCCTCGATCCGCGTTCGACGATCCGGGAGAACTAAGTGGTCACCAGCGGAAGCACTGACATGGCGAATCGGCGCGGAGCGAAATGGGCCGCGGCCCTGCGCACCCCGGTGGGCGGGTTCGCGGCGACCCTGCTGCTGGTGGTGATCGCGGTCGCGGTGCTGGCCCCGATCCTGTGGCACGACAACGCCTTCGCGATCGACACGGACGCGATCGGCCAGGGCCCGTCCGCCGCGCATTGGCTGGGCACCGACGATCTCGGCCGCGACATCCTCTTCCGTGTCCTGGTGGCGACCCGGCTTTCGGTGCTGCTGGCGCTGCTCGCGACGGTGATCGGGGTGGTGACCGGACTCGTCCTCGGCACCCTGCCTTCGCTGCTGCCCCGGCCGGCCGCCCGGCTGGTCACCTCGGCGGTGAACATCGCGGTCGCGTTCCCCGGGCTGCTGCTGGTGCTGTTCTTCTCGGTCATCTTCGGGGTCGGGACACACGGCGCGGTGCTGGCGGTCGGTTTCGCGCTGGCCCCGGCGTTCGCGCGGCTGGCGCAGACCCTGTCGGCTTCCGTGGCGGGCCAGGACTTCGTGTCCGCCGCGCGGATCTCCGGCGTCGGGCGGATCCGGTTGCTGGTGCGGCACATCCTGCCCAACATCGGTGAACCGCTGGTGGTGAACGCGACCATCGGCGCGGGCGCCTGCCTGCTGGCGTTCTCCGGGCTGTCGTTCCTCGGCATCGGCGTGCAGGCACCGGATTACGACTGGGGACGGCTGCTCGGCGAAGGGCTCAACGGGATCTACGTCAACCCGGCGGCCGCGCTCGCGCCCGGCGTCGCGGTGGTGCTGGCCGGGCTCGCCTTCAACCTGGTCGGCGAGACCGTGGCCGGCGTGATCGGCGTCCGGACCGGGCTGCGCAAACTCGCGCCACGGCCGGTCTTCCCGGCACGGGAGTCCTTCGAGCGCGACGAAGACGCCGTGCTGGTCGTGGAGAACCTCCAGGTGGCGTTCCCGCGTCCGTCGGGCTGGACCGTTCCCGTGCGCGGGGTGAGCTTCACCGTCCGCGCGGGCGAGGCGATCGGCGTCGTCGGCGAGTCGGGTTCGGGGAAGAGCCTGACCGGTCTGGCGGTGTCACGGCTGGTCGAAGCACCGGCCGTGGTCACCGCGGACCGGCTCGAATTCGCCGGGAAACCCCTGCTGACGACGCCGGAACGGGAGTTGCGCGGCCTGCTCGGCACGTCGCTGGCGATGGTGTTCCAGGATCCGATGACCTCCTTCAACCCGACCAGGCGGATCGGCCGCCAGCTGGCCGAGGTCGCCGAACAGCATCAGGGACTCCCACGCGCCAAGGCCTTCGAACGCGCCGTGGACCGGTTGCGCGCGGTGCGGATCCCGGCGGCCGAACGGCGTGCGCGGCAGTACCCGCACGAGTTCTCCGGCGGGATGCGGCAGCGCGCGATGATCGGCATGGGCCTGATGGGCGACCCGAAGCTGATCATCGCCGACGAACCGACCACGGCGCTGGACGTCACCGTGCAGCGGCAGCTGCTGCGGCTGCTGGCGCGCACCAGGACCGAACGGGACACGGCGATCATCCTGATCAGCCACGACATCGCGGTCGTTTCGCAGACTTGCGAGCGGATGCTGGTCATGTACGCCGGCCGGGTGGTCGAGGATCTGCCGTCGGCCGGGACGCCGCGGCATCCGTACACGCGGGCTCTGCTGGCGGCGACGGTCGACCTCGAGACCGATCGTGACGCGCCGCTCGCGGTGATCCCCGGCCGTCCGCCGGAACCGGATCGCGTGCCCACCGGCTGCGCCTTCGCCGACCGGTGTCCGGCGGTGACCGACCGGTGCCGTCTCGAAGACCCGGTGCTGGAGCGCGTGGAACCAGGGCATCGCGTCGCGTGCTGGCACCCGGCGCCGCTTTCCCGGCCCGCCAAGGAAACCGTGACCGCCGGAGGTGCGGAATGAGTGATCTCGTCTTCGACACGGTGAGCGTGCGATACGGCGGGCGGCGTGGACTCACCGCTGTCGACCGGGTCGGGCTGACCGTCCCTTCCGGACAGGTCGTCGGACTCGTCGGCGAATCGGGTTCGGGGAAATCGACGTTGGCCCGTGCCGCCGTCGGGCTCTCACCGATCAGCGAGGGACGGGTCCTGCTGGGCGGTGTCGACGTCCGGAAGCTGCCCCGGCGCCCTCCGCTGCAGATGGTGTTCCAGGATCCGTATTCCTCTTTGGACCCTCGGATGAGCATCGGGGAGTCGATCACCGAAGCGATTCCGCGTGGCGTGCTCCCCGGTCGCGCCGCGCGCCGGGAGGAGGTGGCCCGGCTGCTGGAGCTGGTGAACCTCGATCCCGAACGCGCGGGCCATTTGCCGGGGCAGCTTTCCGGCGGTCAGCGCCAGCGCGTGGCGCTCGCCCGTGCGCTGGCCGGACGGCCCGACGTGCTGATCGCCGACGAGATCACCTCCGCGCTCGACGTCTCGGTGCAGGGCGCGGTGCTCAACCTCGTCCGGTCCGTGCAACGGCGGCTGGGCCTGTCGATGCTGTTCATCTCGCACAACCTCGCGGTGATCCGCTATCTCAGCGACATCGTCGCCGTGATGTACCTCGGCCGGATCGTCGAGGTCGGCCCTGCCGAACAGGTGCTCAGCGATCCGCAGCATCCGTACACGCGCGATCTACTCGCCGCGGCGCCTTCCGCGCACACGTCGCTGTTCGACACCGGCGCGGACGAGGCGACCGCAGACACCGAGCCCGCCGACCCGCACCACCCGCCGTCCGGATGCCGCTACCACACCCGCTGCCCGGTCGGCCCGCTCGTCCGCGCCGACCGCGAACTCTGCCTCCAGGCGGACCCTGCCGACGACGCGGCACACCGACGTCATTCGGCGGCCTGCCACTTCAGCGAAAACGAGAGCCGCCGGCTCACGATCCCCCGAGGAGCGACCGCATCATGACCCGACGTCTCGGTCTCGACGACCTGTACGGAATCGCCGTCCCCAGCCAGCCCGCGCTCTCACCGGACGGCGACCGGATCGTCTACGTCCTGCGTACCGCGAACCGCGACGAGGACCGGAACGAGCACACGCTCTGGGAGATCGGCGCGACCGGCGGCGAAGCGCGACAGCTCACGCGCGGAACCACGGACCTGGCGCCGATGTGGGCGCCGGACGGTACGCGGATCGCGTTCCTCCGTGCCGAGGACGGCCCGCCGCAGGTGTGGTTCCTGCCGTCGTCGGGCGGGGAGGCCGAACGGATCACCGAACTCCCGCTCGGGGCGGGTGCCCCGGTCTGGAGCCCGGACGGCGGCAAGATCGCGTTCTCGGCCGCGACCGACCTGGCGGGCGGCGAGCCGGCACCGAACGCCCCGGTGGTGGCGGACCGGCTGGACTTCAAGGCCGACGGCGCCGGGCTGATCAAGACCATCCGCAAGCATCTGCACGTCCTCGACGTCGCCACGCGTGAAGTCCGGCAGGTGACCTTCGGCGATTGGCACGCGGGCGATCCCGCCTGGTCACCCGACGGCACGCTCCTGGCGTTCTCGGCCGGACGGGACGCCGACGCGGACCTGACCTTCCGGTCCGGCGCCTATGTTCTCGACGTGACCACGAAGGCCGCGGAACCGCGGCTGATCGGCTCCGGCGAGGGCATGGTGGGAACGGTCACTTGGACCGCGGAAGGGAGCGAGCTCCTGGTTGCAGGCCGGGTCGACACCGAAGTCGGCCACATCGGGTTGCTGCGGGTCCCGCTCCACGGCGGTGACCTCGTCGATCTGGCGTCCACTTTGGACCGGAACGTGATGGTCGGCGGCGCCGGCTATCCGGGCGCGCTGCCGAAGCTGACCGCGGACGGCGGTTCCGTGCTGTTCGGTCTCCGCGACCGAGGCTGCACCCATCTGTACCAAGTGGACACCGATGGCGGGAACCCGCGCGCGGTGTTGGCAGGCGCGGATCGCGTCGTGTCCGGAATGGACACAGCGAACGGGAGGATCGTGGTGGCCCTTGCCACGGCCACGTCGTTCGGCGAGATCGCCGTCGTCGATCAGGCCACCGGCGCCGTCGACGTGCGGACGAACCACGGTGCCTCGGTCGCCGAGGTGGAACTGTTCCGCCACGAGGAGCGGGAATTCACCATCGCGGACGGCACCGTCGTCCACGGCTGGCTGCTGCGTGACCCCGCCAGGTCGGTGGCGGCGCCGCTGTTGCTCGACATCCACGGCGGCCCGCACAACGCCTGGAACGGCGCGGCCGACTGGATCCACCTCTACCACCAGGCTCTCGTCGCGCGAGGCTGGGCGGTGCTGCTGCTCAACCCGCGCGGCAGCGACGGCTACGGCGAGGATTTCTACACGGGCGCCGTCGGCGGCTGGGGTGTCGCCGACGCCGCGGACTTCCTCGAACCGCTGGACCACCTGGTCGCCGAAGGGATCGCCGACGCCGACCGGCTCGCCGTGGCCGGGTACAGCTACGGCGGTTTCATGACCTGCTATCTGACCAGCCGCGACAACCGCTTCGCCGCTGCCGTCTCCGGCGGCGTGGTCAGTGACCTGACCAGTATGGAAGGCACCTCCGACGCCGGGCATTACCTGGCCGTCCGCGAGATCGGCGACCGGTCCCAGGGTTACGCGGAGTTCTCACCGTTCGCCAAAGTCGACCAGGTGCGGACGCCGACCCTGGTCGTCCAGGGCGCGGAAGACGAGCGCTGTCCGGTCGGCCAGGCCGAGCAGTGGTTCGGCGCGCTGCGTGCGCGTGGCGTCCCGACCCGGCTGGTGCTGTACCCGGGCGCTTCGCATCTGTTCGTCCTCGACGGCCCGCCCTCGCACCGCGTCGACTTCAACCGGCGCGTCCTCGAATGGGTCGAGCAGTACGCGGCTCCGGCGGACGGGGTGTCGCGCGTGCCGATCGAGGCCGCGCACTGGCAGCGGCGGCTGGCCGAACTCGCGCGCAAGTACCGCGTTCCCGGTGCGGCGCTGGGCATCACGCGGATCGGGGACGACGCGGAGACCCATGTGTCCCATGGCGTGCTGAACACGGCGACCGGCGTCGAAGTCACCGAAGACTCGGTGTTCCAGATCGGCTCGGTCTCCAAGGTGTGGACCGCGACCGTGGTGATGCGACTGGTCGACGAAGGACTCCTCGACCTGGACGCGCCGATCGCCGACGTCGTCCCCGAACTGCGGCTGGCCGATCCGGACGTCGCCAAACAGGTGACCATGCGGCATCTGCTGACGCACACCAGCGGGATCGACGGAGACGTCTTCACCGACACCGGGCGCGGCGACGACACCCTCGAGCGCTACGTCGAGATCCTCGACCAGGCCGCGCAGAACCACCCGCTCGGCGAGACTTTCTCTTACTGCAACTCGGGTTTCGTGCTGATGGGCCGGGTGATCGAGAAGCTCACCGGGCAGACCTGGGACGCGGCGATGCGGGAGAAACTGTTCACGCCGCTCGGCCTCACCCACACCGTGACGCTGCCCGAGGAAGCGTTGATGTTCCGCGCCGCCGTCGGTCACGTCGCCGGTGAGGACGAGGAACCGCGGCCCGCACCGATTTGGGGTCTCCCGAGGAACATGGGCCCGGCGGGTTTGATCACCGCCACAACCAAGGACGTGCTCGGCTTCGCCCGCCTGCACCTGACGGGCGGCCTGACTCCCTCCGGCGAGCGGATCCTGACCACGGCGTCCGTCGCCGCGATGGCCGAAAAGCAGGCCGACATCCCCGACAAGCACTCGCTCGGCGACTCGTGGGGTCTCGGCTGGATCCGCGACGACTGGAGCGGACGGCGGGTCATCGGCCACGACGGCAACACGATCGGGCAGTCCGCGTTCCTGCGGCTGCTGCCCGATCAAGGGCTCGCCGTCACCCTGCTCACCAACGGCGGCAACACCCGCGACCTGTTCCAGGAGCTGTACCGCGAGATCTTCGCCGAACTCGCCGACGTGGCGATGCCGCGGCCGCTGGAGCCGCCCGCGACACCGGTCACCGTCGACGGTTCGAGGCACGTCGGTGTCTACGAACGGGCCGGCGTGACGATGGAGGTACTGTCCGAAGGGGACGGACTCCGGCTCCGGCAGACCGTCACCGGGCCGCTCGCCGAACTCGTGCCGGAGAAGACGCAGGAGTTCGACCTCGTCCCGGTGACCGACTCGCTCTACGTCTGCCGTGAGCCGGGCGCGCGGACCTGGATGCCGGTCACCTTCTACACGTTGCCGACCGGGGAGCCGTACCTGCACCACGGAGTGCGTGCGACACCGAAGGTCTAGCTGCGACGCCGTGCCACGTAACGGATGACCAGAAGCACGATGCAGACGACCGAGACGCCTCCCGCGATCATGCGGAGGGTCCAGTCCATTCCCGCGAACTGTCCGATCGAGTTGGCGGCGGCGCTGACGAGGAGGACGAGCCAGAGGGAAGCGGTGACCATCGTGCCGCCGGCGTTTTTGGTGTCGTTCATGGGAAAGACGTTATGGAACGGCGCGGCGGGGGAACAGGGGAGTGACCCCCGTCGCGGGGTGGTGCTGGCGCTACCCCGCGACGCGTGCTGGGTTCCCAATGTCGCATTCGAGACCCTCAGCGTCTCGAATGCGACATTGGGAACTTGCCTGGCTGCCGGATCGCCACTTACGGCCCGTGGGGCGGCCAGTCACCTCAAGCCCTCAACGGTCATGTCGCGAAAGCCACTTTCGGGACGCTGGATGTCCCGAAAGTGGCTTTCGCGACATCTTGGCCGGGCGGTCGTGAGTGATTTGGGCCGTTAGGGCCAAGAGGGCGGGGTCCGGAACGCCACCTTGAGCCTCAGTAGCACCACCCACCACAACGGCAGCGCATGAAGGCCCCCTTCCCTCGGCTCAGCCGAGGGAAGGGGGCCTTCACGCCTTGCCGAGTACAGGAAGAGGCCTTCACGGACCGACCACCTGGCACGAGCCCGACGGGCGCTCAGCCCTTCCCGCTCAAGTAGGCGAGCACCGCCAGAACCCGCCGATGTCCGCTGTCCTCCGGCAACCCGAGTTTCGCGAAGATGTTCCGGATGTGCTTGTGCACGGCGCCATCGCTCACCACCAGCAGTTCGGCGATGGTCGTGTTGTTGTAGCCCTCCGCCATCAGCCCGAGCACCTCACGCTCGCGCGCGGTCAGCCCTTCGAGGGGATCGGTCGCCCGACGGTGCGCCATCAGCTGGGTGATCACCTCGGGATCCATCGCCGTTCCGCCCTTGACGACCCGGTCCAGCGCGTCGAGGAACTTCTCGACCTTCCCGACCCGCTCCTTGAGCAGGTACCCGACAGCGCCTTTGCCGTCGGCCAGGAGTTCCGCCGCGTAGCCGGTTTCGACGTGTGCGGACAGCACGAGTACGGGCAGTCCGGGATGCATCTTCCGCGCCTTGACGGCGGCACGGAGGCCTTCGTCGGTGTGGGTCGGCGGCAGCCGGACGTCGGTGATCACCGCGTCGGGACGGTCGTTGGTGACCAGTTCGAGGAACTCGTCCACATCGTCCACCGCCGCGGCGACGTCGATGCCGGATGTGTTCAGCAACATCACCAGGCCTTCGCGCAGCAGCGCGTCGTCCTCGACGATCACGACCCGCATGGCAACTCCACTTTCAGTACGGTCGGCCCACCGGCGGGGCTGGACAACTGCAAGGTCCCGTCGAACGCCTCGGCGCGTTTGCGGATCCCGGACAGGCCGGAGCCGCCGGATTCGTCGGCGCCGCCGTGGCCGTCGTCGCGGATTTCGATGAGCAGGGTGTCGGCGGTGCCGTTGAGGGTGATCCAGGCGTGTTCGGCGCCGGAGTGCTTGGTGATGTTGGTCAGCATCTCGGCGACGACGAAGTAGGCGGCCGCCTCCACCGCCGCGGGACGGCGGCTGCTGCTCAGAACGTCCACTGTGCACGGAACGGGGCAGCGATCGGCCAGCGCCGTGACGGCGCCGTCGAGACCGCGGTCGGTCAGCAGCGGCGGGTAGATGCTCCGTACGACGCTGCGAAGTTCGGCCAGCGCGCCGGTCGCGGTGTCCTGCGCCTTGCCCAGCAATTCCCTGGCCCGCTGAGGATCCCTGTCGAACAGCGAATCGGCGATTCCCAGTTGCAGTACCACCGCGGCGATCCTCGCCTGCGTCCCGTCGTGCAGATCGCGTTCCAGCCGCCGGAGTTCGGCGCCGTGCGCCTCCAGCGCGGCGGCACGTGACGCGGCCAGTTCGACGACGCGGTCGGTCAGCACGACACCGGGTGCGGGCGCGAGCAGCTTGCGCGCGATGGACGCCTGCCACCTGGCCAAGCGGGGGTACAGGAAGACGAGCGCGATCATGCCGACACCGGTGATCAGGCTGAGGGCGGCCATCGGCCACGACGTCACCATGAAACCGAGCGAACTCTGCACCCCACCGGGTATCGCCGGCCAGATGAACGCGGTGACCACCTGGCGGACCCCACCGAGCGGAAAGGCGATGGCGAAGATGCCGATGACGAAACCGGTGGCGGCGTGGAAGGCGAGCCACCCCAGGTCCCGTCGCGATGCCGGGTCGGTCACCGGGTTCCCGGACCGGTAAGGCTCGGGGATCGGCTCGTCGAGCAGGCGCGCCGCGCGACGGCGTTCGAAGTTGACCGGGTACCTGATCAGCTTGAGCGCGTGCGGCACCGCCGGGATCCCGACGCCGAACGGGCACATCAGCAGCACGAACAACATGCCGACGAGAACGAACCAGGAGACCATCGAAGAAGCCGCGCCGACCGCCAGGAACCGGATCGCGGACCAGCAGGACCGGAGCCGGGTGATCACCCGGACAGTCTCCCATCCGGGCCCGGGGGTCAGAACGCGGCGTGCCCCAGCGTCAGCACGCCACCGGCCGCCGAGAGGACGAGGACCGACCAGCGGACGGACCGGTCGCCGACGCGGCGGCTCAGCGCTCTGCCCAGCAGATCGCCCGCGAGAGCCGAGCCCGCGACCGCGAGGAGCACGCTCACGGGCACCTCCACCCAGCCGAGGCTCGGCAGCGCGACCACGCCGAGCAGGAAGAAGTAGATCGACAGCGTCCCGCGTGTCTCGTCCGCGCCCCAGCCCGCGCTCGCCCCGTACACCGCCACGGCGGGGCCGGAGAGCCCGGCGACGGAGTTCATCGCCGCGCTCAGCACGCCCGCGCCGATCGCACCCGTCCTCCCTGCCAGCCGTCTGCTGGTGACTCCGCTCGCAAGCACACCGACGGCGAGGACACAGCAACCGCCCGCGGCGAGCAGCAGTGGACGTTCGGGAGCGTTGCGCACCAGGAGCGCGACGACCGGCGTGCACACCACCGCGGGCACGGTCAACCAGACGACCTGCGCCCATCTGATCGACCGCCGATGCGTGATCGCGACCGCGAGATAGACCGGGAAACCGAGCAGCAGGGTGAGCCGGACGGCATCGAGCGGGCCGAGTGTCAGCGCCAGGAACGGCACGCACATCAGGGAAAGACCCATCCCGGAGAGGCGCTGGGCGACGACCCCGGCCGCCGCCGCCAGCGAAGTGATGGCCAGGGTTCCCACCCGTCCATGATGCGGGCCCGTGCGCACGCGGCGGTAGCCGGTGCCTGACGAGGACCTCATAGCCCGCGGCTATGACCACGAACTGGACCCGTCGATCGCGCGGATTCTGGCCCTTCTTGCCGTTCCAGTCGTGCCGCACGCTCAGCGTCACTGCCTTTGGAACAGACGGGAGCGTGAGATGAAGATCGGTGTCCCTCGTGAAGCCAAGAACCACGAGTACCGGGTCGCGGTGACGCCTGCGGGCGTACACGAGTTCACTTCGGCCGGGCATGAGGTGTTCGTCGAACGCGGCGCCGGGGAAGGGTCGTCCCTCCGCGACGAGGACTACGCCGCGGCCGGGGCGAAGGTGCTCGACAGCGCCGACGACGTCTGGGCGACCGGTGAGCTCGTGCTCAAGGTCAAGGAGCCGATCGCCGAGGAGTACCACCGGCTGCGGCGCGACCAGCTGCTGTTCACCTACCTGCACCTCGCCGCGAGCGAGCCGTGCACGCGGGCGCTGCTGGACGCGGGCACGACGTCGGTGGCGTATGAGACCGTGCAGCTGCCGAACGGTTCGCTGCCCCTGCTGTTCCCGATGAGCGAGGTCGCCGGTCGGCTGGCCCCGCAGGTCGGCGCGCAGACGCTGATGCGCGCCAACGGCGGGCGCGGGGTGCTCATCGGCGGCGTCTCCGGGGTGGCACCGGCGCGGGTGGTCGTCCTCGGCGCCGGTGTCGCGGGGATGAACGCGGTCGCCGGCGCGGCCGGGACCTGGGCCGACGTCGTCCTGTTCGACAAGAACGTCGACAAGCTCCGTGCCGCGGACCGGATGTACCAGGGCCGGATCCGCACCGCCGCGGCCAACGCGTACTCGATCGAAGAGGCCGTGCTCGAAGCGGACCTCGTGATCGGCGCGGTACTCGTGCCCGGTGCCAAGGCGCCGAGCCTGGTGTCGAACGAGCTGGTGTCCCGGATGAAGCCGGGCAGCGTGCTCGTCGACATCTCCGTCGACCAGGGCGGTTGCTTCGAGGACACGCGGCCGACGACGCACGCGGAGCCGACGTTCGCCGTGCACAACTCGGTGTTCTACTGCGTCGCCAACATGCCCGGCGCGGTCCCGCACACCTCGACGTACGCGCTGACCAACGTCACGCTGCCCTACGCGCTGGAGCTGGCGAACAACGGCCTCGCCGGGGCTGTCGCGCGGTGCCCGGAGCTGCGTGGCGGGGTCAGCACGGTGGACGGGCGGCTGACGTCCGCACCGGTCGGCGAGGCGCTCGGGATCGGCTCGGTCGCGCTCGACGACGTGCTCGGTTAGGTGGTGTCGGCCGGGATCTGGAGCTAGGTTCAGATCCCGGCCGAGTCGCCGTGAGGGAGGTGCCGTTGCCGCGAACATTGATCGAAATCGACCGGACGTCCGCCGAGCCGCTCTACCGGCAGGTGCGACGCGCGATCGAGCACGGCATCGCGATCGGCACGTTCGACCCGGCCCACCGGCTGCCGAGCTCGCGTGAGCTGGCCGCCGAACTGAGCGTTTCCCGCAACACCATCAACCTCGCGTACCAGGAGCTGGTCGCCGAAGGGTTCGTGGAGAGCCGCGAGCGCAGCGGGCTGTTCATCAACGCGGAGATGCGGCCGCACTGCGCGGTGCAGGAGCGGGGCACCAGCCCGGCCATCGACTGGAGCGCGCGGGTGCGCCGGTATCCGGACGCCGGAGTGCCGCACGTCGAGAAACGCGTGGACTGGCACACGTACCCGTATCCGTTCCTCGCCGGGCAGGTGGACGTCACGGCCTTCCCCGCGAGGTCGTGGACTCGCTGCCTGCGTGACGCGCTGTACCGGCCGCACGTGTTCCCGAGCCTGCAGGACAGCGTCGGTTCCGACGACCCGATGCTGGTCGACCTGATCTGCCGTCAGCTGCTCACCGCGCGGGGAATCGAAGCCGACCCGTCCGAGGTGCTGATCACCGTCGGCTCGCAGCAGGGGCTCGATCTGCTCGGCCGCGCGCTGCTCGGCCCGGACAGCGTCGTGGCGATGGAGAACCCGGGCTACCTCGACGCCCGGCACATCTTCCTGCGCACCGGCGCCGAACTACGCGGCCTCGACGTCGATCAGAGCGGCCTGCGCCCGCCGGAGACGCTCGACGGCGTCGATCTGCTCTACCTCACCCCGAGCCATCACCATCCGACGAACGCGACGTTGAGCATCGGCCGCCGCCGACGGCTGCTCGATCTCGCCGCGAGCGCGGGCACGGTGCTCGTCGAGGACGACTACGACAGCGAATTCCGGTACCACGGCAGCCCCACGCCCGCGCTCAAGGCGCTCGACGGCACCGGGGACGCGATCTACCTCGGCACTTTCTCCAAGTTCCTGTCACCGGGCCTGCGGCTGGGATACCTGGTCGGACCGCGCGAACTGGTGAAGGAGCTGCGCGAGATCCGGCGGTACGTGCTGCGGCATCCACCCGGTCACCTGCAACGGGCACTGGCGTTGCTCATCGACAGCGGCGAGTACCACCGTTCCCTGCGGCGCTACCGCACGAAGCTGATGCGGAAATGGGAGGCGACCGGCGCCGCGGTCGCCGAGCATCTGCCGTGGGCGCAGACGGCGTATCCGCCGGGCGGGGTCAGCCTCTGGATGACCGGACCGTCCGAACTGGACTGCCGGGCGCTGATGGACCGCGCCGAGCGCGACGGCGTCCTGATCGAGCGCGGTGACATCTTCTTCGTCGGGGAAAGCCCGCCGCGGAACCACTTCCGGATCGGTTTCGCGGCCGTGCCGTTGCGCGACATCGATCCTGGTATCCGCCTGCTCGGCGAGGCCTGCCGCGATCTCCTCGGCGGCTGAGCGGTAACTGGTACCACCGCACCGGAGCGTTCTGGACCTGTTCAGGCGGCCAGATGTGCCGCACTGTCTGGGGATCCTTCGTGAGCCAGGACACGTCGCCAGGAGGTCCGTGTGGTGGAGTTCGTTCGAGAAGATCCCCGGGGTGCCGCCGATTTCGTCGCCCTCGGTGGCACCGTGCTCACCCTCGACCCGGCGGGGAGACGGGTCCGCGCGCTGGCCGCGAGCGGTGGGCGGGTCACCGCGCTGGGCTCCGAACGCGAAGTATCGAAGCTGATCGGGCCGGGAACCACCGTGCTCGATCTGGCCGGGCGCACGGTGATCCCCGGTTTCGTGGAGTCCCACAACCATCCGGCGTTCTTCGGCATGACGCTGGCCGCGCCGGTCGACGCCGGCAGCCCGCCCAACGACACCATCGCCGACATCGTCGGCCGGGTCGCCCAGGCGGCCAAGGATCTCGGGCCGGGGGAGTGGATCCGCGGTTTCCGGTACGACGACACGCTGCTCGCGGACGGTCGTCACCCGACGCGCGCGGACCTCGACCCCGTCTCCGGCCGCAATCCCGTGGTCCTCACCCACGTTTCGGGGCATTTCTGCACCGCGAACTCGCTCGCCCTGCACGAAGTCGGGATCACCGCCGGGACACCGGATCCACCCGGCGGGCTCATCGTGCGTGACGCCAGGGGCGAGCCGACCGGGGTGCTCGTCGAGACGGCGGCCTTCCTGGTCACGTCCCGGCTGCCCGGCCAGAGCGCCGGCGAACTCGCCGAAGCCCTGCTCCTGGCGGACGAGGAATACCTCGCCAACGGCGTGACCTCCGTGCACGACACCGGCATCGGGCTCATCGGCGGCGGCGCCGAGCTCGAGGCGTACGCGCTGCTGCGGCGGGCCGGGAAACTGCGTGTCCGGGTGCGCGGGTACCTGTTCGACGGGCTCCTCCCCGGCCTGGACGAAGGCAGGCCGGAAGCGCCGGACGTCAGGGGCGCGGACGACAAGTTCGCGATGACGGGCGTGAAGATCGTCGCGGACGGGTCGATCCAGGGCAAGACCGGCTGCCTCGCGGAGGGCTACACCTGCGACCCGGACGAGCACGGCATGATGCTGCTCGAACCCGCCGACCTCGGCCGCCGGATCGCCGCGCTCGACGCGGCGGGCTGGCAGGTCGCCGTGCACGGCAACGGCGACGCGGCGATCGACGCGATCATCGACGGCTACTCGCGGCTGGGCTCGCCGCACGGCAGCGGCAGGCGGCACCGGATCGAACACTGCCAGACGGTGCGCGAAGACCAGCTGGACCGGATGGCCGCCCACGACGTCCTCGCGTCGTTCTTCGTCAAACACGTCTACTACTGGGGCGACCGGCATCGTGACGTCTTCCTCGGGCCCGAACGGGCGCGTCGGATCAGCCCGCTGGTTTCGGCCCGCTCGCGGGGAATCCACTTCGGACTGCATTCGGACACGCCGGTGACCCCGGTGCCGCCGCTGGAAGGGATCTGGTGCGCCGTCCGCCGGATCACCAGACAGGGCAAGGTGCTCGGCCCCGAGCAGGCGGTCGACGTCGACGCCGCGTTGCGCGGCTACACGATCGACGCCGCGTACCTGGCGGGCGAGGAGGACATCAAGGGCAGCCTGGAGATCGGGAAGCTCGCCGATCTCGCGGTGCTGTCCGGCGACCCCACCATGATCGACCCGGACCGGATCCGCGAGCTGACCGTGGACGCCACCGTCAGCGGCGGTGAGGTCGTCTGGCGGCGCGAGACGACGGGAGCACGCCGATGATCCGGAGCTGGCCAAGTGTCCTTATAGGACTGTTTGTCCCCGCTTTCGCCCTGCTGGCCGGAATTCTCCTGCTGTCCGGATCGACGGCATCGGTGTTCGGTATCCCGGTGCTGTTCTTCTGGGTGTTCTGCTGCTGCCCGCTGACCACGCTGTGCCTGTGGATCAGCTGGCGTTTCTTCGACCGTGCCCACTACCCGGAGGACGACTGATGCTGATCGCGATCGTGGCGGTGGTGATGGCGGGTTCGATCGGGCTCGCGGTGTGGGCCGGGAGGTCCACGCGTGGCGGCGGGATCTCCGAGTTCCTCGTCGGCGGCCGGTCGTTCCCGGCGTGGCTGGTGTACTTCCTCGCGGTCGGCGAGGTGTACAGCATCGGGACGATGATCGGCTTCCCGAGCGGGATCTACGCGCACGGCGCGAGCTACGGGATCTGGTTCCTCGGCTACATCCTGCTCGCGTACTCGCTGGGCTACTTCCTGGCCCCGCTGGTGTGGCGGGCGGCGAAACGGTACGACGCGATGACCGTGCCGGACGTGTTCGGACGGCATTTCGGCAGCAGGCGGCTCGAGCTGATCACCTGTGTCACGATGCTGATCGCGCTGATCCCGTGGGGGCAGTACCAGTTCATCGGTCTCCAGGTGGTGTTGAGCAATTTGGGGCTGCGGTTGGATCCCCTGCAGTGCGTGGTGCTGGCGGGCATCGTGGCGTTCGTCTACATCGCTGTCTCCGGGGTGCGGTCGCCCGCGTTCGTGTCGATCCTCAAGGACGTGTTCATGCTGGTCGGCGTGGTACTCGTCGGGGTGGCGGTGGTACTCGCCGCCGGCGGGACCGCCAAGGTCAGCGGACCCGAGGTGCTCAGCGCGGCCCAGACCACCATGGGCGGTTCGGATCTGACGTTCGCGATGACGACGATCCTCTTCCAGAGCGTCGTGTTCTACCTCGGTTTCGGTGGGGCGTACGTGTTCCCGGCCCGTTCCGAACGCGCGGTGAAGAGCTCGACCGTGTGGATGCCGATGTACATGCTGATCTACCCGTTCCTGGTGCTGGCCGCCTACTACGGCGTGCGCGCGCATCCGGATCTGGACAACCCGAACACCGTGTTCATGGTGACCGCCAAGGGTTTGCTGCCCGACTGGTTGCTGGGCCTTGTCGCCGCCGGAGCCGCGCTGTCGGGCGTGCTCGTACTCGCCGCGACCGCGCTCACCATCGGCGGGATGGTCTGCCGCAACCTCGCGCCGAACATCCCCGCCGCGGCGCAGCGCCGGTGGACCGTCCTCGCGGTGGCGAGTTTCCTGGTGCTGGCGGCGGTACTGACGCTCGTCGCCTCGACGTTGATGCTCACCATCCTGAACCTGACCTACAACCTGCTGGCGCAGGTCGTCCCCGGCTGGCTCGCGATCCTGTTCGTGCGCCGGGTGCGGACGGCCGCGGTCGCGGCGGGGATGGTCACCGGGGTGATCACCGCGATCGTCCTGTACGTCACCGGCGCGACGTTCGGCGGTGTCAACGCGGGTCTGGTGTCGCTCGGGGTGAACCTGGCCGTGGTGCTGATCTGGAGCCTGATGGCGCCGGACCAGGCGCGGACCCCGGTGGCGCGGTCGGCCGAAAGCGCTCCGGCCGCCGAGGCGGTTCCCTCACTCAGCCGGTGATGCGGTGGTCCGTGAGGGCCTCCTTCCCTACTTTCAGGGTAGGGAAGGAGGCCCTCACGGACTTTGCGACCAGCGACCCTAGCGCGATGAACGTGCCTACGGGGGTGGCCGCGAGTGGCGACTCGGGTTCTATTGAGGGGTAAGGCAAACGTGTCGTGTACTCGCGTGTTCAGACACGCGACTCACGCCTTACCGAAGTACATGAAGGCCCCCTTCCTTGCGCCTAGCGCAAGGAAGGGGGCCTTCATGTACTTCACGACCGGCCGCCGAGGTCACTACCGTCCCATTGTCACCAGGGATCACATCTGACGGTAGCGAAAGCCTCCTTCATTACCGTCAGAGTAGGCAAAGAGGCCCGCATTACCAGGAGAACGCATACGCAGAAGCGGACACCGGCCCAACGCCACGACACGTTCGACTTCTCCCTCAATAGAACCACCCTTGCCACTCGCGACCCCGGCAAGTGCCCACCGAGACCAGCGGCTAACTCGACCGGGTCCGCCACGAGCGCAGGGTGAGGCGTCGGGGCGCGGGCTGAGCGGGCTCGGCCGCCTGGCGTCCGTACACCGCCTCCGCGACCGACCGTTTCAGGTCGCGGCACCGCCTGAGGACGTGGGGCGGGAACCCGGTTCCGGTCGGCCGGTCCGGTGTCCCGCCCGCCTCGGCGTCGAATGACGTCCACCCGGAGCCGAGGTCGATCAGGCTGCGGTGTTTGGTCGTGTAGTACCCGCGCGACACGCTGACCGCGAGACCGGTCGCTCCGGCGGCCGCGGCGGCGAGGTGCAGGTGGTAGCGGCTGGAGATCCAGGTCTGGCCGGGCGCCGACGGCAGCCCGTTGCGCCAGATGTCGCGGAACGGGTGGAACTCCGCACCGGCGATCTCGTGTTCCAGCAGCGCCGGAACGGCACGGTCGATCCGGGGGATCCCTTCGACGATCGCGAGTTGTTCGGGATGGACCTCCCACGCCCGCAACAGACCCAGCACTTGGGAGGCAAGCATCGACGGCTCGAAGGCGCCGATGTCGGACTGGATGCACAGCACGAATTCGCGCGTCTGCGCGGAGGGCGTCGGCTCGGGGGGATCGAGGAAGACGTCGTCGCACGTCCGGACGACTCCGGGGAGTAGTTCGGCCGACGGGTCGTCGCGCACGTCGACGACGTCGAAGCGGTCGGTGAGGGAGCGGAGAAGGTCCACGGCACCGGGCGGGAACGGGGTCAGGCCCTGTCCGGTCATGGCCGTGCGGGCCCCCGAGCGCCGGGCGGCGGCCGCGGCGCCCGCGATCAGCCCGATATGCCGGGGCCACAGCGCGTTGAGGTAGCCGCCACCGATCAGATGGATCACGTCGGTCCGGCCGAGCAGGTCGATGCCCGCGTCCCATCGCGGCGCTAGCCCGGGGTCGTTGACCGCCGACTGCACCCAGCCCGCGACCTCCCACGGATCGTCCGACGGCGCCTCACCGCAGAGCCGCCACAGCGTGTCCGTGCAACGCAGGCGCGGGTGCAGATCGTTGAGCAGCAGTTGCGCGGGGCCAGGCGAGTGGGTGTCGAGCCAGACGTCGGCCTCCGGATCGGTGCGCGCCAAGTAGCGCAGCCACGTCGCCGCGATCAGTTCGTCGCCGTAGTTGGGGAAACCGCTCGGGCCGATCAGATAGTGACAAGCGCGGACGGGCGGATCGTTCCGCCCGTCCGCGCTTCCGCCGTTGGTCACTGCGCGACGGTGATCTGCGTGTTCAACGCCTGATCGCCCTGCGCCTTCTCGTTGCCGGTCGCTTCGGTCTTGACGCGATCCTTGGCCACGCCCGCTCCTTCGAGCGCGGCGGTGATCGCTTCCGCGCGCTTCTCGGAGAGAGCCTTGGACTTTTCCGCGTCGGGGTAACCCGCGTGGGTGGCGACGGTGATCTTGACGTCGTTGCCCTGCATGGCCTTGGCGATCTCGCCGAGTGCCGTTTTGCTCTTCTCGGACAGTTCGGCGCTTTCGGTGGTGAAGGTGATCGGTGACTGCTGCTGCGCCTGTTGGATCGCCGCCGTCACCTTCTGGGCCGCCTCCCCGCCCGCTTGCCCCGCGTCCCCGGTGCCGGCGCCCGAGGAAGCCGGGGCTCCGGCGCCGGGCGACGACGCGGCGGCCGCGCTTGAAGCGGTTCCATTCGCGCCAGATGCGCCATTCGCACCGTTCTCGCCCTCAGAGCCGCAAGCGGTCACCAGGCCGGCCACGATCGCCACACCCGTTACCGTCCGGACAATTGTCCTGCGCATGAAGTTCAAACTCCCTTTGGCCGTCTCCGCTTTGGCTGACGCCACGGATACGAACACGAAAGGGCTAAAAGCGCCAACCGTGATCGAGTGTGACCGACCTCTATCGTGCCGTGGTCACCGTGTAGTGAAATGGCGTCGACCAGGAGACCCCTCGTCGTGACAGACCCGAGTGTCGCATCCGTACGACTGCGAAGAGACGGCAAGTCCACCCAAGTGAGCGACAGCGGGTGCACCTCCGTGCCCTGGCCGAGGCTGTTTTCCCTGACTGGGAAGGGGAACTCGCCGACTCACCCAACCGTCGCGTTCAAGTTGCCGCATTCCGCGAATGGACTTTGATGGAGGTACGCGCCGGTCATCGGCGCATTCGAACCAGGTGAGGAGTTCTCGTGGGTATCGACTTCGAAGGAATGAAGGACAAGGTGAGCGGAGAGCACGTCGACAAGGCCGCCGATTTCGCGAAATCGCGATTCGGCGAACACTCCGACAAGATCGACTCGGCCGCTGACAAGGCGAAAGGCTTCCTCGGCGATTCCGGTGGCGAGCAGCAGAACGAAGAGCAGCAGCAGGGTGGCGGCTTCGGTAACGACGCCCCCGGCGGCCAGGCGGGCAATGAATACGGCGGCGATGAAGGTCAGCGCGCCGAGTTCGGTGGGAACAGCGGCGAAGAGGGTGGCTACGGCCGCTGACCCCACCCACGGACCAGGACGGGAACCGCGGCGTTCACCCTCGGGAAAGTAACTCGAGGACGTCCCGGAACGGCGCGTACCCGGACGTCACCGAGGTGTCGAGAACCCGGGACCGGCGATAGAACGGGCTGAGGTCGAGCCCGACGCCGATCCCGCGGATCTCGACGGTGTTTTCCTGTAGCAGCACCGTTTCCCGTAGATGCTCGTCCAGGTAGTGTGGATCGTTCGCCAGGCTCGTCGCGCTGTCCATGGGGCTGCCGTCGGAGAGGACGAGCAGGATCCGGCGCTCCTCCGTCCGCGCGCGCATCCGGTCGCAGGCCCAGGCCACGGCCTCGCCGTCGATCCCTTCCCGGAACAGATCGGCTTTCAGCAGTGCCGCGAGATCGGGGCGCGCCCGGCGCCACGGGGTTTCGGCGTCCTTGAACACGACGTGAAGTCGTTCGTTGAGCCTGCCGGGATGCCGTGGCCGTCCCGCCCGGATCCACTCCCGCCTCGGCCTGCCGCCGTTCCAGGCGCCGGTGGTGAAGCCGAGGACTTCGCACGCGGCGCCGGCGAGTTTGAGCGAGCGCGCGAAGAGGTCGACCAGTGCGGCGACGGGTTCCGCGTGCGCGGTCATCGAACCCGAGCAGTCGATCAGGAACGTCACGAGCGTGTCCGCAACGGGTTCGATCCGCTCGGTGCGGAAGATGCGGCGCTCGGTGGGTGAGCTGATCAGCTGCGCCAGGGTGCGGCCGTCCAGGTGGCCTTCCTCCTGCCCGCCGTCCCAGCCGTCACGGGTGGGTACGGCGAGCACCGCCTTGAGGTCACGCGCCAGCCGCCCCGGGCCGACGCCCTGCCTTCCGACGCGCTGGTCGAGCCGTTCCCGGAGTTCGGTCAGCAGCCCCGGGCGCACCAGGTCCGACGCGCGTCGTTCGCTGTCGTACGCGGTGGTGAAAACCCGGTACACCGCACCGGATTCACCCAGCGTACGACTGGTTCCGGCGGTCGCGGACGGGATCTGATCGCCCTGGCTCGCGTCGAAGTCGATCAGGAGGCTGAGGCGCGCGTCGGTGGGGTCGCCGTCGTCTTCGGCGTCCCGCTCGGTCGCGGTGAGCAGCCCGCCGGCCGTCCGGGCGATCGCGAGCGCGTGTTCGGCGAACGCCTTCTGATCGGTCCGGTGCCGTCGCAGCCCGGCGAGGTCGTGACCCAGCCTCGGCGCCAGCGCGAATCGGGTCGCCTCGATCAGGTCCTCGGTCTCCTCGACCACGGGTTCTCCGGTGATCCGCGACCGGCAGATCTGCGCGACCGTGTACAGCAACAGCCCACGGGCGGTCTCGGTCAGCCCGGATCGGTGGAATTCGAGGGACCAGCGGAGGTGGCGAAGGCGAAGGTTCCGCTGCATGCCCGGCAGCTCCGGGGGCGGGAGCGACTCGACGCGGAACTGTTCCAGCAGCTCGAAGATCCCGCGTTCGGCCGGATCCGGCGGGCACAGGCTCCGATGCAGGGCGGCGTCCGAGGCCCTCAGGCGCAACGCCATCCCGTCGGCGATCCCACGTGAGGTCACCAGGTCGTCGTCGGCGGAGTGACGCAGATGTGGTGCGTGCAGCGGCAGTGGTTCGCGTCCCCGATGCAGGCGCCGCGCCCGGAAGTGCAGCGCCGGATCGCCGCTGAGTGCCCGGACCGCGGCCGCGCACAGCTCCTCGACCTGGTGGCGGCGCCGGGTTTCCGTCTGCCCGGCCGTCATGCCGAGAGCAGTTGGAGCTCGTCGTCGAAGCAGCGCTGGAAGTACTCCGCCACGAGAGCGCGCTCGGCTTCGTCGCATTTGTTCACGAAGGACAGCCGGAACGCCGTCGCCGGATCGCCGAAGATCTCGATGTTCTCCGCCCAGGTGATCACCGTGCGCGGGGACATCAGCGTGGACAGGTCCCCGGCCTGGAAACCCTTGCGGGTCAAGGCGGCCACCGCGACCAGTGACGCCGCCAGCGTTTCCGGAATGCCGGGAACCCTGGCCCGAACGATCGCGATCTCCTCGGCGGCGGGCAGGTAGTTCAGCGACGCCACGATGTTCCAGCGGTCGATCTGCGCGTGGTTCAACCGCTGCGCGCCGTGGTAGAGCCCGTTGAGGTTGCCGAGCCCGACCGTGTTGGCGGTGGCGAACAGCCGGAAGGACGGATGCGGCCGCAGGACCCGGTTCTGGTCGGTGAGGGTGAACTTGCCGTCGCGTTCGAGGACCCGTTGGAGCACGAACATGACGTCCGGACGGCCGGCGTCGTACTCGTCGAGCACCAGCGCGACCGGTCGCTGCAGCGCCCACGGGAGGATGCCCTCCTGGAATTCGGTGACCTGCTTGCCCTCGCGCAGCACGACGGCGTCGCGGCCGACGAGGTCGAGGCGGTTCAGGTGGCCGTCCAGGTTGACCCGCATACACGGCCAGTTGAGCCGGGCCGCGACCTGTTCGATGTGGGTCGACTTGCCGGTGCCGTGCAATCCCTGCACCAGCACGCGGCGGTCGCGGGTGAACCCGGCGAGCAGGGCCAGCGTCACGTCCGGGTTGAAGCGGTACGCCTCGTCGATCTCGGGGACGTGCTCGCCGCGTTCGCGGAACGCGCCGACGACGAGATCCGAATCGATGCCGAAGAGGTCGCGCACTGGGAGCCGAAGCTCGGGGACCATGAGAACTCCTTACGACGGAACACTTTCCGGTTCGGACCCGCCCTCGGCGTCGACGCGGCTGATCGCCTCGGCCGCACGCTGCAGCGCCGGGAGCGTCTGGAGCGCCTTGTCCGGGGTCAGCCGCATGACCGGCGCCTGCACCGCGACGCACAGGTTGGCGCGGCCCGGGACGAGCACCGCGACGCACACGAGGCCCGGGAGGAACTCCTCGTCGTCGAGCGCGAAGCCGTCGCGGCGGATGCGGGCGAACTCGGCCTCGAGCGTGTCGAGGTCGGTGATGGTCTTGTTCGTGTACTGCTTGAGCGGCGCGTGCGCGAGCAGTTTCCGCCGCTGTGAGGGGCTCATCTGCGCGAGGATCATCTTGCCGCTGGCCGAACAGTGGATCGGCACACGTGAGCCGGGCCGGAGGTAGAACCGCAGCGGTTCCGGCGTCTCCACCCGGTCGAGGTACACGATCTCGTTGCCCGACAACGTGGTGACGTTGCAACTCTCGCCGAGTTCGTCGACGAGGTGGCGCAGGACCGCGTGCCGGGCGCCGTGGTGGGTCGCGTTGAGGAGCAGGTTCTCCGCGAGCCGTCGCAGCCGGTGGCCGGTGCCGTAATGGCGACCGTCGGCCTGGCGGATCAGCAGACCCGCGCCTTCGAGTTGCTGCAGCATGCGGTGCAGGGTCGGTTTCGGCAGGCCGGTCTCCTCGACGAGGCCCTGCAGGGAGACCAGCTGATCCTTGGCGGCGATCAGCTCGAGCAGGGAGAACAGCCGCATGGTCGGCGTGTCCCCGTTGATCGGATCGGGTTCGCGAAGCAGCTCCATGTTCCGAAAACTAGCACAAAGCGTCTCGGTTTTCAGAATCTGACGTTGACGCTCGGCGATCCGCGTCCTATCGTCGGTCGCATCCTGATTTCAGGAACGCCACGTATCGTTTTTTGTAAATCTGCCTGTCGAAGGAGCGGAACATGACGGAACGGAAGACGGGTGACGGCCGTGTGGTCGTCAGCGGCCGGAAGAAGATGACCCCGTCCGAGGCCTTCGTCGAGACGCTCGTGGCCAACGGCGTCACCGACATCTTCGGCATCATGGGGTCGGCGTTCATGGACGCGATGGACATCTTCGCGCCGGCGGGCATCCGGCTGGTACCGGTCGTGCACGAACAGGGCGCCGGGCATATGGCCGACGGCTACGCCAGGGTGAGCGGCAGGCACGGCGTCGTCATCGGGCAGAACGGCCCCGGCATCAGCAACTGCGTCACCGCGATCGCGGCCGCCTACTGGGCGCACAGCCCGGTCGTCATCGTGACGCCGGAGGCGGGCACCATGGGCACCGGCCTCGGCGGCTTCCAGGAAGCCAATCAACTGCCGATGTTCCAGGAGTTCACCAAGTACCAGGGGCACGTCAACAACCCGAAGCGGATGGCGGAGTACACCGGCCGCTGCTTCGACCGGGCCCACTCCGAACTCGGCCCGACGCAGCTCAACATCCCGCGCGACTTCTTCTACGGCGAGATCGAAGCGGAGATCCCGGAGCCCGCCAGGCTCGACCGCGGTCCCGGCGGGGAGCGGAGCCTCGACGAGGCAGCCGCGCTGCTGGCCACGGCGGAGTTCCCGGTGATCATCTCCGGCGGCGGCGTCGTGATGGCCGACGGCGTCGAGGAGTGCAGGGCCCTCGCCGAACGCCTCGGCGCGCCCGTGGTGAACAGCTACCTGCACAACGACTCGTTCCCGGCGAGCCACCCGCAGTGGTGCGGGCCGCTGGGCTACCAGGGTTCGAAGGCCGCGATGAAGCTGATCTCGCAGGCGGACGTCGTGATCGCGCTCGGCTCGCGGCTCGGCCCGTTCGGCACGCTGCCGCAGCACGGTATGGACTACTGGCCCAAGGACGCGAAGATCATCCAGATCGACGCGGACCACAAGATGCTCGGCCTGGTCAAGAAGATCACCGTCGGCATCTGCGGCGACGCCAAGGACGCGGCGGTCGCGCTGACCCGGCGCCTTGCGGACCGGACGCTGGCCTGCGACTCCACAAAGGACGCCCGCGCGGCGAAGATCAAGGCGGAGAAGGACGCGTGGGAGGCCGAACTCGACGCCTGGACCCACGAGACCGACGCGTTCAGCCTCGACATGATCGCGGAGCAGGAGACCGAGGAGGGCAACTGGCTGCACCCGCGGGAAGTGCTGCGGGAACTGGAGAAGGCCATGCCGCCGCGGGTGATGGTGTCGACCGACATCGGCAACATCAACTCGGTCGCGAACAGCTATCTGCGCTTCGAGGAGCCACGCAGCTTCTTCGCTCCGATGAGCTTCGGCAACTGTGGGTACGCGCTGCCGACCATCATCGGCGCCAAGGCCGCCGCCCCCGACCGGCCCGCGATCTCCTACGCCGGTGACGGCGCGTGGGGGATGAGCATGGGCGAGATCATGACCGCGGTCCGCCATGACATCCCGGTCACCGCCGTGGTGTTCCACAACCGGCAATGGGGCGCGGAGAAGAAGAACCAGGTCGACTTCTACAACCGCCGGTTCGTCGCGGGCGAGCTGGAAAGCGAGAGCTTCGCGGGCATCGCGAAGGCGATGGGCGCGGAAGGCATCGTCGTGGAGAAGCTCGACGAGGTCGGCCCCGCCCTGCAGCGCGCCGTCGACGCGCAGATGAACGAGGGCAAGACCACCGTCATCGAGATCATGTGCACCCGCGAGCTCGGCGACCCGTTCCGCCGGGACGCGCTGTCCAAGCCCGTGCGCTTCCTGGAGAAGTACAAGGACTACGTGTAGGTCGCGGTTCGCGCGTGAAGGCCTCCTTCCCTCGGCTCAGCCGAGGGAGGGAGGCCTTCACGCGCTTTGGGCGGAGGGCGGGGTGGCGCGTGTCGCGAAAGCCACTTTCGCGACGTCCAGCGTCCCGAAAGTGGCTTTCGCGACACGCCGCCGGGACGGCCAACTGGACCCATCGAACGCCGCCGCTCTGGTGCTGGGCCGGTGCCGGCCGGGTTGCGAAAGTCAAAGCACAGACTCGTGTCTCGAAGGAGGTCTCCGGTGGACGTCACCCAGCTGCGAACGCAGGCCCGCAGGCATCTCGGCCCGCACTTCACCCGCAAGGACACCTGGGCCTCGGATTTCCCGGTGTTCGTACGCGGCGAGGGAAGCTACCTGATCGACACCGAGGGACGCCGCCACCTCGACGGTCTCGCCGGGCTCTTCTGCGTCAACATGGGGCACGGGCGGGCCGACATCGCCAAGGCCGCCGCCGACCAGGTCGGCACGCTCGCCTACGCGAGCAACTGGGGTTCGGCGCACACCCCCGCGATCGAGGCGGCCACGTTGCTGGCCGAGCTCGCGCCGGGCGACCTCGGGACGACGTTCTTCGTCAACTCCGGCTCGGAGGCGGTCGAAACCGCGTTGAAGTTCGCCCGCCAGTACCACCGCAGCCAGGGCAGGCCCGAGCGGACGAAGATCATCAGCCGCGACATGGCCTATCACGGCACGACCATCGGTGCGCTCTCGGTGACCGGGCTCGCGAAGATCAAGGAGCCGTTCGGCCCGCTCATGCCCGGCGTCCGGCACGTGCCGAACACGTTGGGGCTGCTGGGCGACTGCGGTCCGGCGGCCGAATTGGACTGTGTCAGGGCGATCGAGCAGGTCATCCTGGAGGAAGGGCCGGAGACCATCGCGGCGCTGTTCGCCGAGCCGGTGCAGAACGGCCGCGGCGCGCTCGTCCCGCCGAAGGGGTACTGGCCCGCTTTGCGTGCGCTGTGCGACAAGTACGGAATCCTGCTCGTGTCGGACGAGGTCATCTGCTCGTTCGGCAGGCTGGGGCACTGGTTCGGGCATGGTCTCACCGGGGTCGTGCCGGATCTGATCACCTTCGCCAAGGGTTCGACGTCGGGGTACGCGCCGCTCGGTGGCGTGATCGTGCGCGAGAAGCTGGTCACCGAGCTGTACGACTCGCCGAAAGGCGGCGTCTTCACCCACGGCGCCACCTGGGGCGGGCATCCGGTCGCGACCGCCGTCGCCGTCGCGAACCTCACCGCGATGCGGGACGAGAAGGTGCTCGACAACGTGCTCACCGAGGGCCCGGAACTGTTCGCCGCGCTGAACTCGCTGAAGTCGGCGCACCGGTGCGTCAAGGATGTCCGCGGGACCGGGTTCTTCTACGCCATCGAGCTGATGGCCGATCGCGACAGCGGTCGTGAGCTCACCGAGGCCGAATCGCTGAAGGTGCTCCGCGAGGTGCTCCCGGAGGCGTTCCGCCGCACGGGCGTCATCCTCCGCGGCGACGATCGCGGCGCGACGATGCTGATGATCTCGCCGCCGCTCGTCGCCGATCGCGAAGTGCTGACCGAGCTGCTCCACGGCGTCGACGCGATGCTCAACGACGTCGAGAAGGCCGTCCAGCCCTGAACCAGCCCTTTTCGCCCGGTGGGGGTCGCCGTCTTCCGGCGGCCCCCGCTTCGTATGTGGAGGTACTTCGATGAGCCTGACCACCGAGGCCACGCCGGACGCGACGCTCGGCAGATGGCGGAAGGCGTTGCGCGGCAGGGATCTCCGTGTCGCCCTGCCGGACGGCGACGACGACCGCGCCGTCCGTGCCGCGTTGGCTCTCCGCGCGGAGGGTGTCGTGCGGCCGCTCCTGTTCGGTGACGGGCCGCGTCTCCGTGCCGCGGGCGTCCCGGAAGACGTGATCATGGGCGTCGCGGACGCCCTTGCCGACGGCCGGACCGCGGATGCATTGACGTCGGGTTTCGCCGGTCGCCCGGAAAAGCTCGCTACCGCCCGGCGTGATCCGGTGTTCGTGGCGGCGGCCGCCTTGCGGGCGGGCCGGGTGGACGCCTGTGTCGCCGGGGCGACCCGGCCGACCGCCGACGTGTTGCGCGCGGGACTGCGGGTCGTGGGCCTGGCGCCGGGAGTGTCCACTTTGAGCAGTTGCTTCCTGCTGCTGCTCCCGGACGGGCGGCGGCTGACCTTTTCGGACTGCGCGGTGGTGCCTGAGCCGGGGGCGGCGCAGCTGGCGGACATCGCCCTTGCCGCCGCGGCCACCCATCGCGGTCTGACGGGCGAGGATCCCGCGGTCGCGATGCTGTCGTTCAGCACGCAGGGGAGTGCCGACCATCAGCGCGTCGAGGTTGTCCGCGAGGCGACTTCCCTGGTGCGGCAACGGGAACCCGGCCTCCCCGTGGACGGCGAGTTGCAGTTCGACGCCGCGCTGGTGGCCTCCATCGCGGCGGCGAAGGCACCCGGATCCGCGGTCGCCGGACGCGCGAACGTCCTGGTGTTCCCGAATCTGGACGCCGGCAACATCGGCTACAAGATCGCCGAACGGCTCGGGGGCGCCGTCGCGCTCGGCCCGATCCTCCAGGGCCTCGCGGCCCCGCTCAACGACCTTTCCCGCGGCTGCTCGGCTTCCGACATCGAGACGCTCGCGCTCCTGACCGCCGCTCAGGCCCTGGACGTTCCGTGCTAGCCGAGCAGAGCCAGCGCGACGTAGGCGATGGTGCCGACCAGCAGCGTGGAGAGCAGGCCGAGCAGCAGCGCCCGGCCACCGGTGCGGACCAGGGTGCCGATCCGGACCGCGCAGCCCAGCCCGAACAGCGCTCCCGCGAGCAGCAGCGTGCAGATCACCTTGGCTACGTCGAGTGCCACGCCGGGCAGGATCCCGGTACTCCGCACCACGACCATCGCCAGGAAACCGAGGACGAACAGGGGGACCAGCGGGGTGCGCTTCCCGGCCGCGGACGGGCGGCGACGGCGTTCGTGCACGCTGACCGCGGCGACCATCGGTGCCAGCAGGACGACGCGGCTCAGCTTCACCACCACGGCGACCGCGACGGCGGCGGTCCCGGCGGGGGTGGCGGCCGCGACCACCTGGGCGACCTCGTGCACGCTCAGCCCGGCCCAGCCGCCGATGCGCAGCGCGTCCATCCCGAGCCGGCCACCGAGGAGCGGGACGGCCGCGATCGCCAGTCCACCGTAGAAGGTGACCAGGGCGACGGCGGTCGCGACGTCGGAGTCCTCGCGTTCGACGACGCCTTCCATCGCCGCGATGGCGGAAGCCCCGCAGATCGAGAACCCGGTCGCGACCAGCATCGCGAGCCCGCGCGGAACACCGATCAGCCTGCCGAGGCCGATCGTGCCGAGGAAGGTGAGGCCGACCGTCAGCACGACCGCGAGCAGTGTGCCGGGGCCGAGGGAGAGCACCGCCGGGAGCGCGAGTTGAAGGCCGAGCAGGACGACACCGGCGCGCAGCAGCTTCTTGGTCACCTTCGCGATCGCCTGCCGCGTGCCGTCCGAGAGCACCGGAAGCGAGCCGGCGAGCACCCCGAGTACGACCGCGAGGGTGAGCGCGCTGAGCACGGGAACGGCGGTGCTCAGCAGGTACGCGACAGCCACCCCGAGGGCGGTGACGGCCAGACCGGTCAGGTGCGGCTTCGTTCGCCGCGCAGACATGGTGCTCATGGTGACGAGCGTCGTCCGGCGACGGCCACGCCGGTAGCCGGGAGAACACCGGGTAGGTCATGCAGTTTGGCTATGACAGCACCGGAACTGGACGCCTTGCGACTGCTCGTGCTCGTCGACGAACTGGGCAGCATCGGGCAGGCCGCCGCCACCCTCGGGATCGCACAGCCGTCGGCGAGCAACCGACTGTCCTCAGTAGAACGACGGCTCGGGCTGGTGCTGATCGACCGGACGCGCCGCGGTTCCGCGCTCACCCCGGACGGCCGTGTGATCGCCGGCTGGGCGTACCGCGTGCTCGCCGAACTCGGCGGACTGCTCGACGGCGCCGAGGCCCTGCGGACCCGGCACGCGGGCGAACTCCGCGTCGCGGCCAGCATGACTCTGGCCGAGCATCTGGTCCCCGGCTGGATCGGCGAGCTCAACCGCGCGAACCCTCGCCTTCACCTCGGCCTCGAGGTCACGAATTCGGGTCAGGTCGCCGAACTGGCGCGTGCGGGCAAGGTCGACATCGGCTTCGTCGAGTCGCCAGGGACACCGGCCGGGCTCGCGTCACGGACGGTCGCCGTTGACCATCTCGTGGTGGTCGTTCCCGGCGCGCATCCCTGGGCACGGAAAAGTCGCCCGCTGACCCCGGCGGACCTGGCGCAAACGCCGCTCGTGGTGCGTGAACACGGCTCCGGAACCAGGGAGACCGTCGACGCCGCGTTGCGCAAGGCCGGGGTGGGGCCGGTGAAACCCTTGCTGGAACTGGGTTCCGCGTCCGCCGTCCGGAACGCAGTCGTCGCGGGCGCCGGCCCCGCGGTGATCAGCGCGCTGGACGTCACGGACCGCGAGCTGGTGCGCGTCGCGGTGGAGGGCGTCGACTTCTCCCGGGTGCTGCGCGCGGTGTGGCCCGAAGGACGGCGTCTCACCGGACCGGCCGCGGAACTGCTGGCCTTGGCGGTACGGCGACCGTCCTGAGTGGTATCTGGACCCCTTTCCCACATCGTAACTGGCACTCGCAAAGGGCCGGACTTGTTCCTACGGTGACCGGAACCACAATGGAGCTCCCAGCGCGACCGCTCCGGCGGTGCGTGCGAGAAGGAGGAGACGTGACTTCAGCGTCGGACCCGGCACAGACCAGCGGCCTGAAACCAGGGCTCAAGCAGCGACATATGAACTTGATCGCCCTCGGCGGCGTCATCGGAGCGGGGCTGTTCGTCGGCAGCGGCGTGGTCATCCAGTCGGCGGGACCGGCCGCGGTGGTCTCGTTCCTCATCGCGGGCCTGATCACCGTGCTCATCATGCGCATGCTCGCGGAGATGACGATCGCCAAACCCGCGCTCGGCTCGTTCTACGTCTACGCCAGGGAAGCGCTCGGCAACCGCGCCGGTTTCGCCGTCGGCTGGATGTACTGGTACTTCTTCGTCATCGTCGTGGCGGTCGAAGCCGTCGCGGGCGGCCGGATCCTGCAGCTGTGGGTACCGGATGTGCCACTGTGGGTGCTCAGTCTCGGCCTGCTCCTGATCCTGACCGGTACCAACATGGTCTCGGCGCGGTCGTACGGCGAGTTCGAGTACTGGTTCTCCTCGATCAAGGTCGTCGCGATCGTCGTGTTCCTGGTCGTCGGCGGCCTGTACCTGTTCGGCTTCTGGCCGGGCGCCCAAGGCGGCGTGACGAACTTGGTCTCCCACGGCGGATTCGCGCCACTCGGTATCGGCGCCGTGCTCGCGGCGGTGGTCCCGTGCATCGGTTTCTACACCGGCGCGGAGATCGTCACCATCGCCGCCGCCGAATCCGCGGAGCCGAAGCGGGCGGTCGCGAAGGCCATGCGGTCGATCATCCTGCGGGTGGTGCTGTTCTACGTCGGTTCCGTGTTCATCGTCGTCGCGATCAAGTCCTGGGACGATCCGGCGACCGCGGTCAGCCCGTACGCGGCCGTGCTGGAGGTGCTCGGGATCCCGGCGGTGGCGACGATCATGAACGCGATCGTCCTGACGGCGGTGCTGTCCTGCCTGAACTCGGCCCTGTACACCTCGTCGCGGATGCTGTTCGCGCTCACCAGCAAGGGCGACGCTCCGAAGGCGTTCACGCGGCTCTCCCGCAGCGGTGTGCCGAGGCGCGCGATCCTCGCCGGGACGGCCATCGGGTACGTGTCCGTCATCGCCGCCTACACGTCACCGGACCTGATCTTCCAGTTCCTGGTCAACTCCTACGGCGCCGTCGCGCTGTTCGTGTACCTCTCGATCGCGCTCGCGCAGGTCCGGCTCCGCCGGCGCCTGGAACGCGAGGATCCGGAGAAGCTCACGCTCAAGATGTGGCTGTTCCCTTGGCTGAGCTACGCGACCATCGCGCTGATGGGCGGGGTGATCCTGGCGATGGCGCTGCTGCCGTCGACCCGGTCGCAGTTCTGGCTCAGCGCGGTGACGCTCGTGCTGATCCTCCTCGGGTTCGAGATCCGCAGGCGGCGCGGCAAACCCGTCGACCAGGTTCCGGAGGCCCCCGTCGATCCCTTGCCCGATGAGTCCAAACGGGACGCTGCCCCGGCCGCCGTCAGGGATTGACAAGCCCCGCAACGGCCGTGTCGCGAAAGCCACTTTCAGGACGCCAGACGTCCCGAAAGTGGCTTTCGCGACACGGCGCCGGTCCGCCGCATGGTGGTGCCAGCGCTACCACGAGTCTTCCCTCACGCGGGATCGTTTCCACCCCTTGACGGCCGTAGGTTCAGACGGGAGAGATCACCACCGTTAAGGGGAAACAATGAATGCAGGGGGCGCGTGCGCCTTGAAGCTGGAATCCGTGAGCAAGGTCTACGGATCCGGTGATGGCGCGGTCACGGCGTTGAACGGGGTGACCGTCGAGGTGCGCAGAGGCACGTTCACCGCGGTGATGGGGCCGTCGGGTTCGGGCAAGAGCACCTTCCTGCACTGCGCGGCAGGGCTGGACAAGCCGAGCTCGGGCCGGGTGCTGCTGGGGGACACGGAGCTGAGCCGGATGCGCGAGAAAGCGCTCACCGAGCTGCGGAGGACCCGCGTCGGGTTCATCTTCCAGGCCTACAACCTGTTGCCGTCGCTGAACGTGCTGCAGAACATCACCCTGCCGACCAGGCTGGCCGGGCAGAAGCCCGACCCGCAATGGCTGCGTCAGATCGTCGAGAGTGTCGGCATCGCGAAGAAGCTCGAACACCGCCCGTCGGAACTATCCGGCGGCCAGCAGCAGCGGGTGGCGATCGCCCGCGCGCTGATCACCCGGCCCGAGGTCGTCCTCGCCGACGAACCGACCGGAGCGCTGGACACACGTACCGCGCGCCAGGTGCTCGACCTGCTCCGGTCCATTGTGGACGAAATGGGGCAGACCGTGCTGATGGTCACCCACGACCCGGTGGCGGCGTCGGCCGCGCACGGTGTGCTGTTCCTCGCCGACGGCAAGCTGGCTGGCCACCTCTCGCAGCCGACGCCGGACCGGGTCGCCGAGCGCATGACCCACCTCGGGGAGTGGTGACGTCATGTGGGATTTGGCATGGCAGACGACGAAGACCCGCCTGAGCGGTTTCATCGGCGCGTTCATCGCGATCCTCTGTGGGACGGCGCTGGTCGCCGGATGCGGCATCCTGATGGAATCCGGTCTGCGGGCCGGTGTCCCGACCCAGCGGTACGCCGACGCGGCGGTCGTCGTCGGTGGCCGGCAGACGGTCGACCCGCCCGGGGCGGGCCCGCTCGAAAGGAACCAGGTCGCCGAGCAGGCTTCGGTGCCGGTGACGCTCACCGGAGCGATCACCGCGGTGCCAGGGGTCCGCGGTGTGGTGGCGGAGCAGAGCTTCCCGGCCAACGTGGTGACGGCCGACGGCCGGGCGCTGAACGGTCCCGAAGGCGGTCAGTCCTTGGGCCACAACTGGGACGCCGCCGCGCTGGCCCCGTTCTCGCTGCGTGACGGCCACGCGCCCGCCGGCGCCGACGAAGTGGTCCTGGACGCGGAACTGGCGTCACGGAGCGGCGCGGCGGTCGGTCAGCGGGTGAAGATCGCCATCCGCTCGTCCCCGGTGGAGTTCCGGGTCTCCGGTATCGCCGCCCCGAAGTCGGGTGACGGCCTCACCCGGCAGTCCGCGGTGTTCTTCTCGCCGGAGAAGGCCGCCGAGCTCGCCGGGACACCCGGTCAGGCGCACGCGATCGGTGTGCTGGCGGACCCGGGCGTCACGCCGGGCGACCTCGCCGACCGGATCCGCGACGCGGTCGGCACCGACAAGGTGACGGTGACGACCGGGGTCGAGCGCAGCACGGTCGAGTTCCTCGACGTCAGCCAGACCCGGATGCTGCTGATGGCGCTCGCGGGCTCCTTCGGCGGCTTCGCGCTCCTCATCGCGGTGTTCGTCGTGGCCAGCACCTTGGCGCTGGTCATCAACCAGCGGCGCCGGGAGTTCGCGTTGCTGCGGGCGATCGCGGCGACACCGCAGCAGATCCGCAAGCTCATCGGCGCCGAGACGATGATCGTCGCGGTGGTCGCCGGGGTGCTGGGCAGCGGCCTCGGCGTGGCGGTCGGGTTCGGGCTGCGGAACGCGTTCGGGGCCGTCGGGGTGATCCCGCCGGACTTCGAACTGGCGATCAGCCCGATCCCGCTCGTCGCCGCGCTGGCGCTCGGTCTCGGCACGGCGCGCCTGGCCGCCTGGTCGGCCTCGCGGCGACCGTCGTCGATCCGCCCGGTGGAGGCGCTCGGCGAGGCCGCGGTGGAGCGGCGTGAACTCGGGCGCGTGCGCGTCATCATCGGCTGCGCGCTGGTGGTGGCCGGTTTCGGCGGATCGATGGTCCCGATCTTCCTCCGCGGTGACGCGGGGCTCGCGGCTTCGGGCGGTTCGTCGCTGATCATCGTGATCGGGCTTGCCGTGGTCAGCCCGAAGGTGGTCGCCGTCATGACGCGGCTGATCGCGCCGGTGCTCAACCGGACGTCGCGGATCAGCGGCTACCTGGCCGCCGCGAACAGCCAGGCCAACTCGCGCCGCCTCGCCGCCGCGGTGACGCCGGTGATGCTGGCGGTCTCGTTCGCGCTGACGATGTTCTACAGCCAGACCTCCGCGGCCGCCGCGCGGCAGGAGGAGACCGTCGAGTCGACCACCGCGGACCACGTGCTCGCCAGTGGCACGGGCGGGCTCTCGCCGGAGGTCGCCGAGGCGGCGCAGCGGATCCCTGGCGTCGCCGCCGCGACCTCGGTCGTGCGCACCGAGGTGATCAACACGGTGCAGGAACAGGACAGCGTGCGTGTCGAGCGGTACGCGGCGCAAGGACTGGACGGCGCGCAGATCCGCGGGAACCTCGAACTGGGCGTCGTGTCGGGCAAGATCACCGACCTGACCGGGAACACCGTGGCGATGAGCGAATCGGAAGCCGGCTGGTACGAGAAGAAGGTCGGCGACGAGGTCGAATTCTACTTCGGTGACGGCGCTCCGGCGAAGCTGCGGCTGGTCGCCACCTACACCCGCGACCAGGCTTTCGGCCGCTACGTGCTGCCCGCGGAACTGGCCAGGGCGCACACCGGCGACCGGATGGACGATTCGGTGCTGGTGCGGGAGCAGCCCGACGCGGATTCCGCGACCGTGACGGCCGCCCTGAACGACCTCGCGAGCCGCTATCCGGGCCTGGTCGTGACGCCGGGATCGGCGGTGGCCGCGCCCGCCGGCGGACAGCAGCAGGCCCAGTTCTACGTGAATCTGGTCGCGGTCGGCGTGATCCTCGGCTACGTCGTGATCTCGGTGGCCAACACGCTGGTGATGAGCACGGCGCAGCGCTCGCGGGAGTTCGCGCTCCTGCGGCTGATCGGCACCACGAAGCGGCAGGTCATCCGGATGATGCGGTTCGAAGCGCTGGCGACGGTGGGGGTCGCGACACTGCTGGGGACCGTGGTGGCGGGGATTCCCTTGGTGCTGCTGAACCTCGGCCTGCGTGGGACACCACTGCCGTCCGGAACGGCGACCGTCTTCGGCGGGGTCGTCGCCGGGGCGATCCTGCTCGGCCTGGTCTCGCTCGGTCTCGCTACCCGCGTGACGCTGCGGTCGAAGCCGATCGAGGCGATCGGCCTCCGCGAATAACGGATTCTCGCCGTCCGGTCAGCCCTCCGCGGCGGGCCGGACGGCGGGGATCTTCCCGCCGCGGAAGGCGTCCACGAACAACCGGTGGTCCTCCCGCGACTGCTCGGCGTAAGCCATCCCGAATTCGGTCAGCGCGCGGACGAACTCGTCCTCACGGTCGCCGATGACCCCGGCGATGGCCTCTTCGCTCTGGAAGCCGACCAGCGTCTGCTCCGAGTCCGAATCGGACACACAGTGCATCTTCGCGGTGGCCCTTCCGAGATAGTCGAGCACCGGCCCCATCTCCGACGGCTCGGTCAGATCCGACCAGTCGAGGTCGTTGACGTAGGGCGACAACTCCGAGACGACGAACCCGATTCCGTCGATCTCCGTGTACCCGAGCCAAGGATCGGCGTGCGCCTGCAACGCCCGCTGGGACACGGCGGTGCGGTGGCCCTCGTTGGTGAAGTAGCCGCGGATGCTCTCCTCGGCCACGATCCGGCTCGGCGCCGCCACGTTCCCTTGTTTCATCGACAGGACGACGTCGTTCTCGAGTGCCTGTGTACGGCCTTCGACGAGGATGTTGTACGCGGGCAGCCCGGCCGAGCCGATGCCGAAGCCGGTCCGGCCGACGATGTCCTTGACCCGGTAGGTGATGCTGCCGAACCGCTTGTTCTCCGGGATCGTGTCCAAGTAGGACTCGAAGGCCTTGGTCGCGATCTCGTGTTCGGCCTTCTCCAGCACCCGGACCCCCGGCCCGTGCCGGAACCTGCGGTCGTAGTCCTCCACCACGGTCAGCTCGTCGAGCAGGTCGATCCGCGTCTTGAGCCGCGCCCGGAGCAGGATGTCGTGGAGGACGCCCTCGGTGCTGTCCAGTTCGAGCCGGACGAGTTCGTCGCCGGGCCGCTCGGCGTACTCCCGGACCTGCTTGACGTAGGCGCGCAGATAGGTGCCGATCAGTGTCTCGATGTCGTCGTCGGAGATCGCCTTGCTCCATGCCAGCAGCGCGACACTGGCGGCCAGCCGTTTGAGGTCCCAGGTGAAGCACCCGAGGTACGCCTCATCGAAATCGTTGACGTCGAACACCAGCGTCCCGGACGAGTCCATGTAGCTGCCGAAGTTCTCGGCGTGGAGGTCACCCTGGATCCACACCCGGCTGGTCTTCTCGTTCGCCCACGGATCGTCCTCGTGCGCCATGTCCGCGTAGAACAGGCACGCCGAGCCCCGGTAGAAGGCGAACGGAGCGGCGGCCATCTTGCGGAACTTGCGGCGGAACGCGTCGGCGTCCGCGCGCATGAGGTCCTCGAAGGCCTCCACCAGCACTTCGACGATCCGCGCCTGCCGATCGTCCTCGCCCCGCTCGCGGATCTGCTCGACCACACCTGTCATCACGACCTCCAGACGTCTGTCACGGTGCCACAGGTCGGTTCGCCGGGCAGATCAGATCTTGCGGAAACGCGCGTCCAGCATCGCGAAGGCGCCGAAAGCGGCGATCCCGGCCGCGAGGGTGAGGAGCATCGGGCCGCCGTAAGGCTGAGCGACGAGCGTTTTCAAGGCGGCGTCGAGTCCGCTCGCCTTGGCCGGGTCGAAGGTGACCGCGGCGATGACCGTCAATACGCCGATGGTGCCGTACGCGGCGGAGAGCGCGATCCAGCCGATCTGCCCGAGCCGGATCGTCGTGGTCCTGGTCGTGCCGGACGCGCCGCCGAAGTCGAGCTCCCGAACGAACGTCTTCCGGAACCCGCGCTGGGCGAGGAAAACCGCCACCGCGACCACGGCGACCCCGGCGGAGGCGATCAGAACCTGTCCGTACGACTCCGCGAGGATCCCGGCGACGAAAGAACCTTGCCCGTCGTCGGCGCCCGCGATGGCCATCTTCACCGCGCTGTAGGACACGAGGCCGTACAACACGACTTCGATCCCGCTGACGATCCGGCGCACCGTCCGCCGCCGCGCCTTCACGTGCCGATGGCCCGTGATCGCCTCACTGAGCTGCCACAACGCCAGCACGGCCAGCCCGGCCCCGATCAGCCAGAGCAGCCACGCGCCACCCTCGGCGACCACCACCTGCAGTGCGCCCGCCTTGTCCGCCTTTGCTTTGTCGCCGAGCGCAACCTGTGCCGCGAGCCAGGCGACGAGCAGGTGCACGACCGCGTAGCAGACGAGCCCGCCTCGGGCGATCAGATCGAACGTCTTGCTGTCGCGCATCGGGCGATCCTTGCCGAGGGGACCGCTTTTCGCCAGGCCCGGCCGGAGCAATATTGAGGGGTAAGTCAAAGGTGTCGTGGTCGTGGGGCGGGCCGGCGGTGAGGTGAAGGCGTCCTTCGTCGCGTCTGATGCGGTGAAGGGCGCCTTCGCCCTTGGTCTGTGGTGCGTCGCGAAAGTGGCTTTCGTGACACGGTCGCCCCACGGCCCGCGAGCGAATCCCCGCGACCCGACACCTTTGCCTTACCCCTCAAAATGTCCGTCGTGTCGGGGCAGGTCACTCTTGATCTCCACCGAGGTCGAGGGTGAATCCTGGGGTTCACCGACAGTTTCGAGGAGTGAACATGAACGAGGACAAGGGTTTCTACTCGATCATCGAGTACGCCGTCGACGGACCGGAGACCCAGGCGGCGCTGGTGGAGGCCTTCGCCGAGATCCAGGACCGCTGGGTCCGGTTCTACCCGGGCTACGTCTCGGCACGGTTCCACGCGAGCGTGGACGGGACCCGGGTCGTCAACGTCGTCAGCTGGGCGAGCGAGGCGGACTACCGGCATTTCGAGGAGACCTCGGACACCGCGGGCAGACTCGCGGCCATCCAAACGGCACTCGACGGCCTGCCCGGCGAGGTCGAGTCACTGGTGACCGCGAATCCGCGCTACCGCGTCGTCCGGGAGACCGGCCCCGGTCCGCGGCGGTAGAGGGCGCGGAGCCCGAAGGCGGCGAGCAGCCCGAGGACGGCCAGCCCGATCGGCCGGAGCGTCACCGTCCACGGCCACGCCGCGCCGCCGAGCGCGAGGTGCTCGGTCCGGTACTCCAACGTCCTGGCCGTCCACCGCGTGGTCGCGGTGTCCGTGGTGCGCACCAGGTCTTCGAGCACGGCGTCGAACGGGAACCCGGGCCCGGCGTGCAGGTACACCGGTGAGAGCTCGGCGTACCGATCGGCCGCGTGCGTCGCCGCCGCGTCGGCGCCGGGCACGATCAGCCGGTCGAAGTCGCCCGCCACCGGCGTGCCGCGCGGGGCGAAGGTCAGTCCGTGCCGGGACCGGATCGGCGCGCCGTCGAGACCGACCGCCGTCGTCTCGACCGCCAGGGACTGGCCGTAGGTGTCGAACACGGCGGCGAGCTCCAGTTCCCGGATGCCGCCGGTCAGCAGGACACCCAGCGTCGGCTTGTCCCAGCGGAAGGCGGTGTTGAACCCGACGACGGTGTCCGCCGCTTCGAAGGTGTTCTGCGCCATCGGCGGGCTGGAGCCGGGGGAGTAGTGGGACCAGCCGACGGCTTGGGCCGTCTTCCGCGCGGTTTCGGTGCCGGCGAACCGCTCGGTGATCCGCAGCGCCCCGTCGATCCCGGAGAGGATCCCGGCCGTGGTCACGATGTTCCCGTCGTCGACGTAGCGGGTACCGCGAATCCAGTCCACGGCGGGGAATTCGTCGCCGAAGCCGCCGATGCGGAGCCAATGCGCGGTGGCCTTCCGCCCGTCAAGCAGCCCGGCCGAGGCGAGGACGCCCGAACCGTTGCAGACGCTCATGAGCAGCGCGCCCCGCGACGACTGCCGCCTCAGCCAGTCGGTCACCGGTCGCGTGGTCGGCTCGCCGAGGTCCGGCAACGCGGGCACCACCACGACGTCCGGGGCGGCGGGGAGCAGCTTGTCGAGCTCGGCGAAACCCAGGTCGGGGATCAGGTCGAGGCCGCCGGTCAGGGTGACCGGCCTGGCCACCGGCGCGACGGTGTAGACGTTGAACGCGCCGGTCGCGGCCAGGATTTCGTACGGGACGAGCGTGTCGGAGACGACGGCGCCTTCGTTCCCCACGACGACCACCGCGGTGGGTTTGGCGGGATCGTGCGCCCGGCGTACCGGCTGCGGCGAGATCCCGTCGGTTCTCTGTGCGTAGCGGTTTTCGAAACTGGCGCTGAGTGTGACGGCGCCGAGAGTGAGCGGCAGGGCCAGCGCGGCGACGGTGAACGCCAGCACGGTCAGCGTGACACGGACGACGGTGCGCATGGTCAGGCTCCGTACTCGGCGCGACGGCGGAGCATGGCGGCGAGCATCGCGGGCACCATCAGCACGTGCCCGGCCGTCATCAACGTCGACCCGGACACCAGGCCGGTCCAGTAGAACGGCATGAACAGCAGGTATGGCACGTACATCGCGGCCGACATCTCCGCGATCGACGCCCAGCCGTGGCGCCGGATCCGCATCCACAGCGCCATGCCGAGCGACATGTTCGTCGCCATCACCAGCGCACTCGCGGTCACGTTCCCGGCGAGGCCGGGCCACAGGAACGACCAGACCGGTTCAAGGACGATCATCCCGGCCACCATCGCGAGAAGCATCTCCACGGCGTGGCGGGTGAAGTGCACGATGGCCTGCTTGCGGGTCTTGGGTTCTGTCGTGTGGTGCATTCCGGCTCCCTCGATCGGTGCGACGGGAGCAATGTTCGGCCGCGACGGGGCACGAGGGCAGGTGCCGGAAGTCATGCGCGAGGTCATGTGACCAGGGTTCAGAACAGGCCGAGTTCCCTCGCGCGCAAGGCGGCCTGGGTCCGGTCCCGCACCTGGAGCTTGGACAGGACACTCGTCACGAGGTTCTTCACCGTTCCCTCGGCGAGGAACAGCGTCTTGGCGATCTCCCGGTTGCTGCGGCCGTCCGCGAGGAGCCGGACCACCTCCAGCTCCCGTTCGGAAAGCGGGGTCACCAACGGCTGTGCCCGCGGTGTCTCGGCGGGCAGCCGCGCCACCCTGGCGACGAGTTTCGCCGCGACCGACGGCTGCAGCACCGACTCGCCCCGTTCGGCCGCGACCAGCGCTTCGACCAGCCGCGTCGACGAGACGTCCTTGAGCAGATAGCCGACGGCACCCGCCCTGAGCGCGGCGAACACGTCCTCGTCGTCATCGAAGGTGGTCAGAGCGAGGACACGTACGCCGGGCTGCTCGGCCCGAAGCCGGGCGGTGGCCGCGATCCCGTCCAGGACCGGCATCCGCAGATCCATCAGCGCGACGTCGGGCCGGAGTTCGGCGCACAGCCGGACCGCCTGCTCTCCGTCGGCCGCCTCGCCGACGACTTCGATCCCCGGCTGGACTTCCAGCAGGGTCGCCAACGCTTCGCGGAACAACGCCTGGTCGTCGACGATCAGCACGCGGACGCTCATCCCGGCACCTCCACGGTGAGCGTCAAGCCTTGGCCTTCCGCGGAGTCGACCGAAACCCGGCCGCCAAGTCCGGCGACCCGCTCGCGGAGCCCCACGAGCCCGAAACCCTTGTCCGGCGGGGGATCCCCAGCGATTCCGAGACCGTCGTCGCGGACCTCCAGCCGGACTCGATCGGCCTCGGCGTAGTCGAGCACCACGGTCGCGGCCTTGGCACGCGCGTGCTTGTGCACGTTGGTCAGTCCCTCCTGGGCCGCCCGGAACAGCGATTCCTCCACCTCGGCACGGGTTTCCCGCGCCGCGCCCTTGACCTCGAACGCGGTCGGCACGCCGGCCGCGGAAGCCTCGTCGGTCAATGCCCGCAACACTTCCGCGAGCGGCTCGGAGCGCGGTTCCCGCAGTGCGGAGACCGAGCGGCGGACCTCCGCCAGCGCCTCCCGCGACTGGTCCTGTGCCTTGGCGAGCATCCCGTCGACCCGTTCGGTGTCGCCGGTGCCGATCACCGCGCGGGCGGCCTGCAGCATCATCTGCACGACCGTGAGGTGATGACCGAGCCCGTCGTGGATGTCGCGCGCGAGCCGGTTGCGTTCCTGGATCGTGGCGAGCTGTTCGGCCTGCGCGGCTTGGTCGCGAAGACGTTCGTGCGCGTCGGCAAGCTCCTCCCGCGCCCGCTTTTCCCGGACGACGAGCTCGGTGACCACGGCCGCGAAGATCATGACCGCCAGCGTCCCGAGCCCTTCACGGAGCCCGTCCATCGGCGCCATCGGCAGATGGATCAGCGGGATCAGCACCGCGACCCCGAAAGCCACGGGCAGCGGCAACAGCAACACGGTGTGGCTGACAAGGACCACGAGAAGCAGGACGGACCCGACAGCGGCGCCCGAAAGCGAGAACAGGGTGAAGCCGAGCGGCAACTGAACGCAGACATACGCGATCGCCCACGCACGTCCGTGCTTCTGGACCCAGGGGAAGCCGATGACCGCGATCGCCGCGTAGACCAGCCCGGCGACGAGCGTCGGGAGCACGAGCGTCTCGTACTTGGCCGAGCCGAGGGGCAGCGTCACGTACGCGACGAGGGTCAGCACGGCCAGGGCCCGGTTCACGGACACACAATGCTCGACTGCGCGTGGTCGTCGCAAGCGACTCCCGCAATTAGTCGTCTGGATGCGGTGGTTGCGCGCGCAACCACCGCATCCAGACGACTAATTGCGGCAGGGCGGGGGCTGGCGACCTGGCGTGAGCGCCTGGTGAAGTACATGAAGGGGTCCTTCACGGACTAGACACCTCCTTGACTGTCCATTCGGGACACTTGTCGAGATGGCAATGCCCGATTTAAGGCATTTGCGCGGGTTCACGACCCCTACGCAGAATCGCCTAGCCGGGGACCAACCGGGCATTCAGTCGGAGAATGACGTCCCCCGTGGACACTCGGGCCCCGCCACCCACGTGGAGCGCCCCGTCAACCCCCGCAATTCGTCACCTACTTGCGGGGTCAGGTGATCGTGCTGTTCCGGATCTCCAGCGAGAACGGCGTCTGGACGTCTTCCGGTTCAAGGTCGATCCCGCCCGCGATACGCCGCCGCAGCAGATCGACCGCCGCCCGCGCGATCGCCGCCTTGTCCGGGGCGATCGTCGTGAGCGAGGGCAGGCTGTACGCGCTCTCCTCGTTGTTGTCGAAGCCGACGATCGCCATGTCCGACGGCACCTGGACGCCGCGTTCGGCCGCGGCGCGAAGGGCGCCGATGGCGAGGAGGTCGTTGAAGCAGAAGACGGCGTCGGGCGGTTCCGGCAGCGCGAGGAGATGTGCCATCGCCTCGGCGCCGTTGGCGCGGTGGTAGCGCAGAGCGGGCAGGACGAGTTCCGGAATGGGTGTGAGCCCGGCCTCTTCGAGCGCGGAGTGGTAGCCCTCCAGCCGTTGCGCGGCCGTGTGGCGCTGCGGATGCGCGCCGATCGCGGCGATCCGGCGGCGGCCGAGTGAGATCAGGTGCCGCACGGCGATCCGGGCGGCCTGGACGTTGTCGATGCCGACGTGGTCTATCGGGACGTCGACGACGTGCTCGCCGAGCATCACCAGCGGGACGCCCGGCGCCAGGTCTTCGAAGTCGTTGGTGTGCAACGCTTCCGGGCTGATGATCGCGCCGTCGATCAGATGCGGCCCCAGCGCGGACAGGGCGTTGCGCTCTCGCTCCCTGGTGCCGAGGGTCTGTTCGATGAGGACGTTCCACTCGTGCTCCTGCGCCGCCTGCAGCACCAGCCCCGCCAGTTCGCCGAAGTACGGGATGCTCAACTCGGGCAGCATCAGCCCGAGGAACCCGGTGCGGCCGCGACGGAGGTTCCGGGCGCCGAGGTTGGGCCGGTAGCCGGTCGACGCCAGTGCCTCCTCGACCCGCTTGCGGTTCTCCGGTTTGACGAAGTCGTAGCCGTTGACCACGTTCGACACGGTCTTGACCGAGACGCCCGCCAGCTTGGCGACGTCCTTGAGCGTGGCCACCCTCGCTCCCCTCTGCAGTGCTCCGGCACAGATCCGGCACAGCCTAGCCGCGCGAACGGCGGATTTACAACGTTGTACCAACGATGTAAATCTGGCATCGTCCTAATGAGTGACATGGGTCACCGCAGACCCTTGTGCTCGACTTCCCCGAGGAGCGATCGATGTCCCTGCCCATCCGCCGCACCCTGCTCCTGGTGACCGGCCTCGCGCTCGCGCTGACGGCCTGCACCAGTCGCGAGACCCAGCAATCCGCCCCGTCGGGGGCGGGACCGGCCGCTTCGGCGGCGCCGAACCAGGCCGCGGGGCCGGGATGCGCCCGCGAGAAGATCGGCTATCCGCAGGTGGACGTGAAGAACGCGGTCATCGGCTTCTCCCAGTCGGAGAAGGAGGCGAACCCGTTCCGCATCGCCGAAACGCAGTCCATCAAGGACGAAGCTACGAAACTCGGTGTCCCGGCGGACAAACTCCTGGTCACCAACGCGCAGAGCGATCTCAACAAACAGGTCAGCGACATCAAGTCGTTGCTGGACCGGGGCGCGCAGCTGCTCATCGTCGCCCCGCTGAACTCCGACGGCCTCCAGCCCGCCCTCGACGCGGCGAAGGCCAAGAAGGTCCCGGTCATCACGATCGACCGCAAGGTGACCTCGCAGCCGTGCTCCGACTACCTGACCTTCATCGGCTCCAACTTCGTCGAGCAGGGCAAGCGCGCGGCGCAGGAGATGGTGAAGGCGACCGGCGGCACCGGCAAGGTCGCGATCCTGCTCGGCGCGTCCGGGAACAACGTGACCACCGACCGCACCAAGGGTTTCAAGGACGAGATCGCCTCGACCACGGGCATCCAGATCGTCGCCGAGCAGACCGGTGAGTTCGACCGGTCCAAGGGCCAGGCGGTCATGGAGCAGCTGATCCAGAGCAACCCCGAGATCACCGCCGTCTACGCCGAGAACGACGAGATGGGCATCGGCGCGGTCACCGCGCTCAAGGCCGCCGGCAAGACGCCGGGCAAGGACGTCAAGATCGTCTCGATCGACGGCACCCGCAACGCCGTCCAGCTCCTCGCCGACGGCAGCTACAACGCGGTGATCGAGTCCAACCCGCGCTTCGGCCCGCTCGCCTTCTCGACGCTGCAGGACTTCGCCGCCGGCAAGGAGATCCCGCCGACCGTGGTGATCTCCGACGACCAGTACGACTCGGCGAACGCGGCGCAGAAGCTCGGGAACGCGTACTGACGATGGAACCGGTTCTCGAGGTCGAAGGCGTGACGAAGACGTTCGCCGGGGTGCGCGCGCTCGACGACGTGTCGTTCGCGCTGCGGCCGGGCGAGGTGCACGCGCTGGTGGGCGAGAACGGCGCCGGCAAATCGACGCTGATCAAGGTGCTCACCGGCGTGCACCGGCCGGACTCCGGCACGATCCACGCGCGGGGCGCGATCTCCACGATCTACCAGGAGGTCAACCTCATCCCGCTGATGAGCGTGGCGAGCAACATGTACCTCGGCCGCGAGCCGCGGAAGCGATTCGGGCTGGTGGACTGGGCGCGGATGAACGCCGACGCGGCGGCATTGCTGAAGGACTACGGCATCGACGCCGACGTCCGCCGTCCACTCGGGACGCTCGGTGTCGGCGCCCAGCAGATGGTCGCGCTGGCCCGTGCGGTGTCGGTCGACGCCGACGTCGTGATCATGGACGAGCCGACATCTTCGCTGGAACCGCGCGAGGTCGAGACGCTGTTCGAGGTCATCGGCAGACTGCATGAACGCGGGATCGCGATCGTGTACGTCAGTCACCGGATGGACGAGCTTTACCGGATCTGCGACCGCGTCACGGTGCTGCGGGACGGCAAGCGAGTCCACACCGGACCGCTCGCGGAGCTGCCGCGGCTGGAACTGGTGTCGATGATGCTCGGCCGCAGTGTCGGCGACATCCGCTCGCACGGCGCGACGGCCTTCGAGGGCGACCACGAGGCAGGCCGGGAACCGGTGCTGCGAGCAGAGAATCTCACCAGCGGCAACCGTCTTGGCGGGGTCTCGGTGGAGATCAAACCCGGCGAGATCGTCGGCCTCGCCGGGCTGCTCGGCTCCGGAAGGACCGAGACCGCGCGGGCGATCGTCGGCGACCTGCCGCTGTCCGGCGGCACCGTCCTGGTCGGGGGAAAGCAGGTGCCGCAAGGGAGTGTGGCCGCCGCGATGCGCGCGGGCGTCAGCATGCTCGCCGAGGACCGCAAGACCGAGGGGATCATCCCGCATCTTTCGGTGCGGGAGAACATCGTGCTCGCCGCGTTGCCGAAGCTGTCCCGCTTCGGCATGGTCAGCCGTGCCCGGCAGGACAGGATCGTCGACACGTTCGTGAAACGCCTGCGGATCAAGGTGTCCAGCCCCGAGCAGAAGGTCGCCGAACTCTCCGGCGGCAATCAGCAGAAGGTGCTGCTGGCCCGCTGGCTGTGCACCGAACCGAAAGTGCTGCTGCTCGACGAGCCGACCCGGGGCATCGACGTCGGCGCGAAGGCGGAGGTGCAGGCGCTGATCGACGAACTCGCGAAAGACGGGCTCGCCGTCCTGCTGATCTCGTCGGAGATGGAGGAGCTCCTCGACGGCGCAGACCGGCTGATCGTGCTGAAGGACGGCGCGGTGGTCGGGGAACTGGCGGGGGAGCAGCTGACCCAGGACCACGTGCTGGCCGCGATCGCTTCAGGCGGGAGCGCCGATGACTAGCACCCAGCGGAGAACAGAGGATCCGGGAAGCACCATGACGGACACGGGCAAATCGGTGGACCGGACCCGGGTGGCGCGGTGGCTGCAGGAGTACGGCGTGTACGTCGCCGTCGTCGCGCTGGTGCTGTTCAACATCGCGTTCACGGCGAACTTCCTGACTGTCGGGAACTTCCGCACCCAGCTCATCCAGGCCGCGCCGGTGCTGGTGGTCGCGCTCGGCATGGCGCTGGTGATCGGCACCGAGGGCGTCGACCTGTCGGTGGGCGCGGTGATGGCGCTGTCGGCCGCGCTCGTCCCGCTGTACCTCGGCTACGGGACGCTGCCCGCGGTCGCCATCGCCCTCGCGGCCGGGTTGGCGGCGGGAGCGTTCAACGGTGTTCTCGTGGCCAGAGTCGGGATCCAGCCGATCGTGGCGACACTCGCCTTACTGGTCGGCGGACGCGGCCTCGCGCTGGTGCTCGCCGACGGTCAGCTCATCCAGCTGCACGACGAGACGTTCCTCGCGCTCGGCAACGGCGAGGTGCTCGGGATTCCGGTGAGTGTGCTCATCGCGGCGGTCCTGGCGGTGCTGGTGGCGGCGCTGGTCGGGAAGACGGCGTTCGGCAGGCGGCTGGTCGCGATCGGCGGCAACCGGCGGGCCAGTGTGCTCGCCGGGCTGCCGGTCAACCGCGTCCTCATCGGCGTGTACGCGATCTGCGGGCTGCTCGCGGCGCTGGCCGGGGTGCTTTCGACGGCGCGGCTCGGCGCCGGCGACCCCGCGGACGCCGGGTTGCTGATGGAACTGTCCGCGATCACCGCGGTCGTGGTCGGCGGTACCCCGCTGACCGGCGGCCGTGTCCGCATCCTCGGCACGGTGATGGGGGTGCTGCTCATGCAGCTCGTCCGCGCCACGCTCATCAAGCACAACCTGCCGGATTCGTCCGCGCAGATGATCCAGGCCGCGATCATCGTCGTCGCGGTGTACGTCGCACGGGAACGGAGCAGCCGATGACCGCGGCGCCCACGATGGCCGCTCAGGACTCCACCCGGCGCGAGCTGATGACCGGAGTGCTGCAGAAACAAGGCGCGGCGATCGCGCTGGTGCTCATGGTCGCCGTCGCGTGGCTGTTGTTCCCGCGCTTCGGCAGCTTGGACAACCTGCGTGACATCGCGTTGCAGAGCTCGTTCCTCGCGATCATCGCGCTCGGCATGACGTTCGTGATCATCACCGGCGGGATCGACCTGTCGGTGGGCTCGGTCTACGCGCTCGGCGGGGTCCTCGCCGCCTACGGGTCACAATGGGGTTTTCTCGTGGCGCTGCTGCTGCCCCTGGCGGTGTGCGGGCTGATCGGGTTGATCAACGGGCTTCTGGTCGCGAAAACCGGAATGGCGCCGTTCATCGTCACGCTGGCGTCCCTGTTGTTCGCCCGCGGGCTGCTGCTCGCGATCACCAGCGAGGGCGCGACGACGTACAAGATCCCGGAGGGCGAGGCGTTCGTCGAACTCGGCCGCGGCACGATGTTCGGCTTCGGCTACCCGGTGTTCATCGCGGCGGCGCTGTGCCTGATCGGCGGGCTCGTGCTGCGGCGGACCCGGTTCGGGCAGTCGGTGTTCGCCACCGGCGGCTCGGAACAGTCCGCGAAGCTGATGGGGCTGCCGGTGGCGCGCACCAAGGTCACCGTCTACGTGATGAGCGGCGTCCTTTCCGGGCTCGCGGGCGCGCTCACCGCGGCCTACCTGCAGTCCGGCGTCACGGTGATCGGGGTCGGCCTCGAACTGGACGCCATCTCCGTCGTCGTCATCGGGGGCACCCTTCTGACCGGCGGAATGGGCACGATTCTCGGAACTGTCATCGGCGTAGGCATCCGAACGGTCATCCAGAACGTAATCAACCAGATAGGAACTCTCGACAGCAACTACCAGTCGGTGGTCAGCGGTGCGTTCCTGCTGGTGGTCGTTGTTCTGCAGCGGTCGCTCGCCCGCACGACCGCCCGGAGATAGGGAGATCGCATGCACCGAAGAACCGCGCGCGTCCTGAGTGTCGTGGCCGGTCTGCTGGCCGCCGCGACGACACTCGTGCCCGTCGCCCAAGCCGCCCCCGTCCCGCTTCCCACCCCATGGACGGATCAGGTCTCGCCGTCGAACGCGCTGCCCGAGTACCCGCGTCCGCAACTGGTGCGCTCCGAATGGCTCAACCTCAACGGGACCTGGGGTTTCACCGGCGCGCCGAATCTGAACTCGCCACCGATCGGCAGGCCGCTGAGCGAGAACGTCCTGGTGCCGTACCCGATCGAGTCGATGCTTTCGGGGATCAAACGGCATGAGGACAACATGTTCTACCGCCGGACGTTCTCCGTTCCGTCCACTTGGGACGGTCGACGGGTGAAGCTCAACTTCGGCGCGGTCACCTGGGAGACCAAGGTCTGGGTCAACGGGACTTCGATCGGGAGCCACACCGGCGGTTTCGACGCGTTCTCGTTCGACATCACCGCGGCGCTCAAGGCGGGGGAGAACGAGATCGTCGTCGGCGTCGCGTCACCGGTCGACGGCAGCCGATACCCGGTCGGGAAGCAGCGGAAGACCCCCGGCGGCATCTTCTACACGGCGGCGTCGGGCATCTGGCAGACCGTCTGGCTGGAACCGGTCCGGGCCGAGCACATCACCCGGCTCGACACCACTCCCGACGTGCCCGGTGGCGTGCTCGACCTCGTCGTCCAGGGCACTCCCGGGCAGCAGGCGACCGCGGAAGTCCTTTCGGGCGGTCAAGTGGTCGGCACCGCGAGCGGGGTGGTGGGCTCGCACATCCGGGTCCCCGTGCCGAACGCGCGGTTGTGGTCACCGGACGACCCGTTCCTCTACGACCTGCGTGTGCGGCTGCCGGGAGGCGACGCCGTCACCGGGTACTTCGGGATGCGGTCGCTGGGCAAGGCGATGGTCGGCGGTGTGATGCGGCCGCTGCTGAACGGCAAGTTCGTCTTCCAGCTCGGCACGCTCGACCAGGGATACTGGCCGGACGGCATCTACACCGCGCCGACCGACGAGGCACTGCGGTTCGACCTCGAACGCCAGAAAGCGCTGGGCTTCAACATGGTCCGCAAGCACATCAAGGTCGAACCCGCGCGGTGGTTCTACCACGCCGACCGGCTCGGGCTGATGGTCTGGCAGGACATGCCATCGCTCGACTCGATCGACGAAGTCCCGAACGGGCACACGAACTTCGAGTCCGAACTGCGGCGCATGATCGAGCAGCACAAGAGCATCACCTCGATCGTGCAGTGGGTGCCGTTCAACGAAGGCTGGGGAGAATACGACGCCGGGCGCATCGTGGACCTGGTCCGCTCGATCGACGACACCCGGCTGATCAACCACAACTCCGGATCCAACTGCTGCGTGTCCGATCCGGATCCTGGCAACGGTGACGTGATCGACGACCACGCGTACCAGATGTCGACCGGGACGAGACAGCCGGACGCGCGGCGGATCGCGGTGCTGGGGGAGTACGGCGGCCTCGGCAGACAGGTGGCAGGCCACGAATGGGAGCCGGGCAAGGGTTTCGCGTACGGCGCGCTGTACCCGGACGAGACGTCGCTGACGAACCGGTACGTGGAGATCACCAAGCAGGTCGGGCGGTTCGTGCACGGCCGCGGGCTTTCCGCGTCGGTCTACACCGAGCCGTACGACGTCGAGAACGAGGTCAACGGCTTCTACACCTACGACCGCCGCGTGCTGAAGATGACCGAGGCGCGGGTGCGCGAGATCAACCAGAAGGTGCTCGCCATCGCCAAAGGCACGGAGGTGGGCCGGGGTGAACTCGTGTCGTTGCGGGTCACCACTGCCGGGTACACGGATCGCTATCTGCGGCACCAGGACGACTTCGTCCGGACCGATGTCCTTGGCGAGGGCAGCGCGGACCTGGCCAAGAAGGACGCGACGTTCTGGGCCCGGCAAGGGCTGGCCGACGCGTCGTGCCTGTCGTTCGAGTCGCGGAACTACCCCGGGCACTTCCTGCGACATTCGGCTTCGCGGATCCGCAAGGACGCGAACGACGGATCGGCCCTGTTCGCCGGGGACGCGACCTTCTGCGCGCGGGAAGGCGCCGGCGGCACGGCACTGGAGTCGTTCAACCAGCGTGGCGCGTACCTCCGTCACTATGCCGCGACCGTCTACCTCGCGCGCAGCGGCGGGACGAACCCTTGGGACACGCCGTCGAGCTTCGTGGCGGACACGACGTGGGCCGCTTCCGTCCCGCTCTGGCGCAGCGGTGCCGATCTGCCGCTGGACCAAGCGCGATCGTTCAAGGTGACCACACCCGGCTACACCGACCGCTTCCTGCGGCACCGTGACGGTCTCGCGCGGACGGACGTGGTGAACGCGTCGAGTGCGGCACTGCTGAAGGCGGACGCGACCTTCGTCGTGCGGCGCGGGCTCGCCGATCCGTCGTGCTACTCGCTGGAGGCGCGCAACTATCCGGGCCAGTTCCTGCGGCACGCGGACTTCCGGGTGCGGCTGGCCGGAAACGACAACACCGACCTGTTCCGGAAGGACGCGACGTTCTGCGCCCAGCCCGGGGCCGGTGGAGTCCGGCTGGCGTCGGTCAACGAACTCGGCACGAACATGCGGCACTACGCCGAGTACGTCTACGTCGCGGCCAGCGGCGGTGGGCACCCGTTCGACAACCCGGTCTCGTACGACCAGGACGTGACCTGGGCGGTCTCCGCGCCCTGGGCTCCGTAGCGGGTCTCGTGAGTGGCTCGGCAACAGGGCCCATGCCCACCTGAGTACATGAAGGACCCCTTCCTTGCGCCAGGCGCAAGGAAGGGGTCCTTCACGTACCTCGGCAAGGAGGCCTTCACGGACCTGGCCTGGGCCTGTCACCAACCTGCAGCCGGAATCCACGTAGCTACCTGAGACACCTTTGTTCTATTGAGAGGTAACGCAAAGGTGCCGGGTCGCGGGGATTCGCGCGCGGCCGTGGGGCAGCCGTGTCGCGAAAGCCACTTTCGGGACCTCAGGCGTCGCGAAAGTGGCTTTCGCGACACATCTCGACCATGGGTTGCAGCGACGGCACCTGTGGTAGCGAAGACCCCTCTCTTCGCCACCACACCCCTGCCCCGACGTTGCCACCTTTGCGCTACCCGTCTCTAACCGTCCTTGCCACTCACGAGCGCGATGACCACTCCCGGTAACCTTGCCCTTATGACCGGCCCGGAAACACCCGCCTCCTTCAAGCTCGCGTACGTCCCCGGCGTGACGCCCTCGAAGTGGGTCCGGATCTGGAACGAGCGGTCGCCCGGCGTCCCGCTCGAGCTCGTCCAGACGACCGCGGGCGAGGCCGCCGGGCTGGTCCGGGAGCGTGAGGTGGACGCAGTCCTGCTGAGGCTCCCGATCGATCGCGAGGGTCTGCACGCGATCCCGCTCTACACCGAGACGACCGTCGTGGTCGTCCCCAAGGACCACCTGGTCGCCGCCGCGGACGAGGTCTCCGTCGACGACATCGCCGACGACGTCGTGCTGCACCCGCTCGACGACACGCTGGACTGGGAGCGGCCGCCGGGGAAACCCGCGCTGGAGCGCCCCGCCACCACTGCGGACGCGATCGAGCTGGTCGCCGCCGGTGTCGGGCTCTTGCTCGTCCCGCAGTCGCTCGCGCGGCTGCACCACCGGCGCGACCTGACCTATCGCCCGATCTCCGGCACGCCCGAATCCGGGGTCGCGTTGTCCTGGCCGGACGAAGAGACCTCCGACCTGATGGAACAGTTCATCGGGATCGTGCGCGGCCGGACCGTCAACAGCACTCGGGGGCGGCAGCAGGCCCCGGAAAAGCAGACGCCCGAAAAGAAGGCGCCGGCGAAGAGCAAGCGCCCCCAGACCGCCGGCCGGAAGCCGCAGTCTGGGCAGCGCGGAGCTCCCAAGGGCGGGAAGCGCCGCCGCCGGGGCTAGCTCTCGCTACGGGCGGCCTTGACCCGCGCCTCTTCCTTGCGGACCTCGGCGTGGGTCTCGCGCTCCCGCGTCAGCCAATCCGGGGCGGCGTTCTTGATCTCATCGATCTGCTCGGTGGTGAGGGCCTCGGTGATCCCGCCGCGTGCCAGGCCACTAATGGAGATGCCCAGCTTCGCCGCGATGACCGGACGCGGGTGCGGCCCGTTGCGGCGAAGCTCCCGCAGCCACTCGGGCGGGTCGGCCTGCAGCGCGTTCAGCTCGTCGCGGGAGACGACACCCTCCTGGAACTCCGCCGGGGTGGCCTCCAGGTACACACCCAGCTTCTTCGCCGCTGTCGCGGGCTTCATCGTTTGAGGGGTTTTCTGCGACGTCATCCCCTCAGGGTAACGAGCGGCCCGGGCACCGCCGATCACACCCGGTGATCAGCCCTCGGCCTGGTCCTCGAGAAGGTTCGGCAGGGGACGCCGCGGCTCGCGGACGCCGGCGGGGTCACCGCCGTCGGTGATCCAGACGGTCACCACGCTCCACCGCGGCAGACGCGTCCCTGCCGCGGGCATCTGCGCGACGACCTGGCCGTTCAGCAGGGGGTGCGGGCTGTCCGGATCGGGGCCCTGCAGTGTCAGGCCCGCGTCATGCCCGGACAGCCAGGCGTCGAGCGCCTGCATTCCCACGAAGTCCGGCACCACGGCCACGGTTCCTCACCCAGGGCCAGGGTACCGTCAGCCGCCTTTCGCCGGGAGGGTCACGACACCGAATCCGGCGAGCACCCCGGTCACGGCGACCAAGGCGAGGACGATCCAGGCGATCGGATGCCCGAGGTTGAGCGTCCAGTAGGTCCCGACTCGCCGGTGCACCAAAAACGCGGGGTCGTTCCGATTCAGGTAGACCATCCCGGCGGCGTGCCAGTAGCGATCGTCGTCGCGTTGTTCGTACCGGGTCTCCGGTTCGCCGCCGGTGGGTGACAACCGGTGCCCGGCGTCGCCTGCCCGGACTGAGAAGACGACCCACGCGATGAAGGCGGCGGCGAGCGGCAGGTAGCCCACGATCGTCGTCGGCACCGTCGTCTCGACGATCCCCCAGAGCTGGAGCGAAACAACGAGCATCGTCGCGTTGACACAGCCCGCGGAGATCAGCAGCAGGCCGAGCACCCCGTGCAGGTACTCCCGGTAGCGCGACGCCGAGGCCGACGGCTGGGCGGCGTCGATCTCGGGGCGGGCACGTGAGATCGCGATGGTCAGGGGCGGGATCAGCACGACGACCAGGACCTGCGTGAGGACCGCCGAGAAGTTCGTCGTGCCCTCGAACAGGCCGATGACCGCCGTGACGACGGCCAGCAGCACCGCCGGCGCCAGCAGGATCCACTGTGGACGGACCGGATCCGAGCGCAGTGAGGTGTCGGCGGTGACCGCCTGCCGTGTCCCGGCGTACCAGCCCTCCTCGCGCTTCGCGGCGACGATCGCACGACTGGCCAGGCCGCCGAGCAGCGAATAGGCCAAGACGAGACCGACAAGGACGACCTCGGGTGCGAGCCCGTCGATGAGGACGACGGCGCAGGCGACGACCGCACCCGCCGCGATTCCCCGGTTGTAGCGGCGTCGCGCGAGGAGGATGACGGCCTCTTCGGTGCGCCGGGCCGGGACCCGGACACCGAAGGGGAGGGTCGGCCGCGCCAGCGCGGGTGCCGAGGCGAAGGCGGCCGCGGTGAACGCGACGAGGGCAAGGTTCAGCCAGAGCGGTGCGGTCATCGCCGGGCGCTCACGGCGAAGGAGTCCAGCACGGACCCGCACCGGCTGGTCACTTCGCGCGGGCCCAGGCCCAGAGCGACGGCTTCGGCGAGCAGGGTGCGCAGGCGTTCCTGCCATTCGTCCGCGTAGCCGTCGTCCGCCGGGCCGGAGGACGCGTCCCGCCGGACCACCGCGCCGGTCTTGCGGTTGATGCGGATGAAGCCCTGCGTCCGCAGCAGGTCATAGGCCTTGTTGACGGTGTGGAAGTTGATCCCGAGATCGGCGCCGAGCTGCCGGGTGGAGGGCAGGGCGCTGCCTTCGGCCAGCACGCCGTCGGCGACGGCTTCGACGATCCGGTCGCGGATCTGCTGGTAGATCGGAACCTCGCTGTCGAGGTCGAGAGTCAGCAACACCCCACAAGGATATCTGCTATACACTTGCTATAACAACTACATCAGATGGCTATGGAGGGAAGGCGGTCACGATGGCGACGATGGACATCACCGAGGGTGGAGTACGGGTGAGGTTCTCGGGCTGGGAGCGGCTGGCCGTATGGCGCGACGAAGTGGTCGTTCCGCGGGCGGCGATCAAGGTCGTCGAGCACGTCGACGCGCCCCTGCGACGGACGCGCGGGGGACGGGTAGGGGCGCTGATCAGCGGAGTGCTGAAGGTGGGCTACTGGGGGCTGGGCACAGGAATTCGTCAGCTGGTGTCGGTCCGCAGGGGCGTGCCGGGGTTGCGGATCGAGATCGATCGCGGGGTTGCCGGGCTCTCGTTCGACGAGGTGCTCGTCAGCGTGCCGAACGCGGCGGAGCTCGCCGACGCGCTCGCGCCGAGCAACGCCTAGAGGTAATCGAAGAACCGGTCCCACCACGACGGCGGCCGGTCCGGGGGATAGAGGGCGTCGAACCCGCTGATCCCGGTGTACTTGGTCCATAACGGGTGTTCGGAGACGGGCAGGTAGCCGAGCGCTTCCAGCTCGTCTTCGACCCGTCTTCGGACCGGTGCCGGGAAGAACTCCCGTTCCTCGTCTTCGTCGTAACTGCCCGGATTCCCCAGTGTCACCGCGACGAGGCCGCCGAAATTGCTGACCGTGACGGTCACCTGGTCCCGTGCGGAGGTCGCGCTCGCCGGGATCGCGATCCTGCCGAGGTGGCTGGCGTCCTGGACATGGCGATCGACATCGCAGGCGCAGCCGAAACGGTGGCCGAGCCGTTCGGCCAGTCGCTCGAATCGAGCCCGTTCGGCCGGTCCGTCGAAGTCGTGCGGCACCTCCCAGTGGCCGGGTTCGTCCAGCTCTCGCAGCATTGCCCAGGTCTGCTGTTCGTCGAGGGGCATCGTCGCCTCCCGGCCTCGGGTGGTCTAGTCCACTTACCGAACTGACCTTAGCCAGCTACAACACGCGCCGACAATGGTGGGACGAATTCTGGTCCGAAAAATATTCGCCGGAGACGATGGGTAGCGCCAGCGCTACCAGTGATTCGGCAGCCTGCACTCCTGATCTTCGCGTCCGATCGGGCCAGGGTCGTAGGCATCGATCCGTTCGAGCAAGGAGTGCGAATGACAGTACGCAAGGGTGTCGTTGTCCTGACGGTAGCGGGGCTGATGGGCGCCGCGTGGACCACGACGGCGGACGCGGCGCCGGCCAAGGGGTCTGAGCTGCAGAAGGGCCTCGACTCGTTGGTGCGCCAGGAGAAGTTCCCGGCCGCGCTCGCCTACGTGGCCGACGGAAGGCGTACGGCGTCGCTGGTCGCGGGGTCCTCGCGGATCGATCGCCAGGTCCCGGTTCCCCGGGACGGCATGGTCCGGGCGGGCAGTAACACCAAGACGTTCACGGCGGTCGTGGTCCTGCAGCTGGTGGCCGAGGGCAAGGTGGAACTGGACGCGCCGATCGAGAAGTACCTGCCCGGGATCGTGCGCGGCGAAGGCATCGACGCCACGAAGATCACCGTCCGGCATCTGCTGCAGCACACCAGCGGGCTGCCGAACTACACCGAGTACCTCGGGCTGGAGAACTTCGAGCAGGTGCAGCACCGGTACTTCCCGAACCACGAACTGCTCGCCGCGGCCTTGAGCCACCCGGCGAAGTTCGCGCCCGGCACCAAATGGGAGTACAGCAACACCGGTTATCTGCTGGCGGGCATGCTGATCGAGAAAGTGACCGGACGCCCGATCCAGGAGCAGCTCACCGAACGCGTGATCAAGAAGGCGGGCTTGAAGCACACCTACTGGCCGCAGGTCGGCGACCAGACCATTCAGGGACGGCATCCGCAGGGTTACGCCATCGGCAACGCCGCCACCGGCAAGGTGATCGACGCGACCGAGCTGGACCCGTCCTGGGGCGGCGCCGCCGGGCAGCTGATCTCGACGCCGAGTGACCTCGGCGAGTTCTTCCGGGTACTGCTCGAAGGCAGGCTGCTGCCCGCCGCGCAGCTGGCCGAAATGCGGAAGACGGTCGACGCGCCCCTGTTCCCGGGAACGAAATACGGCCTCGGCCTGATGAGCAACCCGCTCAGCTGCGGCGGCGTGTACTGGGGACACGGCGGGGACATCCACGGATTCGAAACCCGCGGCGGAGCCACGGAAGACGGCCGCACCGTCGGGCTCGCCGTGACCGCGCTGCCGGGCACCTTCGGCGACGGGGCGAAGGGCGGCAATGCCGTCATGGCCACTGTGGACACCGCGTTCTGCAAGTGACGGGTGCAGGGGGTCGTGAGTGGCGATTCGGGTTCTAACCCGAATCGCCACTCACGACCACGGACGCGCGTTCCTCGTATGCGTCGATCCGCGCCACTCGGCCGGCAACGTCACCTGCAGCTCACGGCGATACGGCGCGACGAGGTCTCGGAACGCCTCGCCGTCACCGGTCTTCGCCAAGCTCAGCAGCTCGTCCGACCCCCCATGCCCGAAAGGATGGACACCGTCGTCGCCGGAAATTGGTCGGTCTCCGCGGAAAACCGGTTCCCGGCCCGCGTCTCCGGTGGCTACACTCGCCGCGAATCATCCCGGCGAGGAAGGACAGGACCGTGCGTCATCACTACGCCGTCGTCGTCCCCTCGGCCCGCTACGAGGTGATCCTCGTGTCTCCGCGCACCCGGTGCCTGCCGCGCGGCTAGCACCGGCCCGTTGACGAACGCCTGACTTTTGCGCGCCCTCTTCCCGTCGCCCCGCGACGGCGAGGGCGCCTGCCCCGCGTTCGCCCGAATCGCGCAGTCCGAGCTCCGGAGATCACTTTCGAAAGGCCCGTGCCATGCGCACCGTCCCCCTGTCCGCCGTCCGCAATCTGGGCATCCTCGCCCATGTCGACGCGGGCAAGACCACGCTGACCGAACGGATCCTGTACGTCACCGGCACCACCTACAAACGCGGTGAGGTCCATGACGGCACGACCGTGACCGACTTCGATTCCCAGGAGCGAGACCGTGGCATCACCATTTTCGCCGCCGCCGTCAGCTGCTCGTGGGACGGCCATCTCGTCAACCTGATCGACACCCCCGGCCACGTCGACTTCTCCGACGAGGTCGAACGGTCGCTCCGGGTCCTCGACGGCGCCATCGCGGTGTTCGACGGCGTCGCGGGGGTCGAACCGCAGAGCGAATCGGTGTGGCGCCAGGCAGACCGGCACGGCGTACCGCGGATCGCGTTCGTCAACAAACTCGACCGCGCGGGCGCCGACCTGGACGCGGCCGTGGAATCCATCCGGGAGCGGCTGCATCCGCGTCCGCTGGTGGTCCAGCTGCCGATCGGGGCGGAAGACGGTTTCGCGGGCGTCGTCGACCTGCTGCGGATGCGGTCGCTCGTTTGGGCCGACGGCGGCGAGACGGCCGAGGAAGGACCGGTTCCGGAGTCCCTTGTGGACGAAGCGAACCGGCGTCGACGGCTGCTCGAAGAGACCGTGGCGGAACTCCATCCGGCCGCGTTGGACGAGTTCTGCGAGTCGTCCGCGGTTTCGACGGAGACGCTGGTCTCGGCGCTGCGCGAGTTGACCCGCACGGGGGACGGCGTCGTGGTGCTGTGCGGCTCGGCGTACCGCAACCGCGGTGTGGAGCCGTTGCTGGAAGCCGTGGTGGCGTATCTGCCCTCGCCGTCGGATGTCCCGCCGGTCCGGGGTGAGTACGAAGGCACGGCCCACGAACGGCCCGCCGATCCGTCGGCGCCGTTCGCGGCACTGGTGTTCAAGGTGACGTCGACCGCGACCGGGCGGTTGACGTACCTGCGGGTGTATTCGGGCAGGATCCGGACTTCGGAGGCGGTGATGGACGTGGGCAGCGGCCGGATCGAGCGTGTCGGCCGCATCCTGCGGGTCCAGGCGGACCGGCACACCAGGGTGGACAGTGCCGTCGCGGGCGACATCGTCGCGGTGGTCGGGCTGAAGACGGCGCGTGCCGGCGCGACGTTGTGCACGCCGTCGGCGCCGCTCCTGCTCGAGCCGCCCGTCGTGGCCGATCCGGTCGTGTCGGTCGCCGTCGAGGCACGCACGGGAACGGACACGGAACGGCTGATGTCGGCGCTGGCGCGGCTGGTCGAGGAGGACCCGTCGCTGGTCATCCGGACCGATCGCGAGACCGGCCAGACGCTGCTCTCGGGAATGGGTGAACTGCATTTGGAGGTGGCGGTGGAGAAGATCCGGCGTGACCACGGGCTCGACGTCGGCGTCGGGCGGCCTCGCGTCGCCTACCGCGAGACCGTCGCGCGCGGCGTTTCCGGTTTCGTCTACCGGCACGTCAAACAGGACGGTGGCGCCGGACAGTTCGCTCACGTCGTCATCGACACGGAACCATTGGAGGAAGGGGAATTCGAGTTCGAGTCCACTGTGGTCGGTGGCCGGGTGCCGCGGGAATACGTCCGCGCCGTCGAAGCGGGTTGCCGTGACGCGCTGGCGGAAGGCCCGCTCGGCGGGCATCCGGTGACGGGTGTCCGGGTCACGCTGACCGACGGGGCCACCCACTCGAAGGACTCGTCGGAGATGGCGTTCCGGACGGCCGGACGGTTCGCGCTCAGGGAAGCGTTGCGTGCCGATGCGATGACGTTGCTGGAGCCGGTCGCCGAAGTGACCGTCACCGTGCCCGAAAGCGCCGTCGGCGTGGTGCTCGGCGACCTCGCCGCCCGGCGCGCCCGGGTACTGGGGTCGGCGGTGCGCGCGGGTACGACCGTGGTCACCGCGACCGTGCCGCTGGCCGAACTGTTCGGCTACGCGACGCGGCTGCGCAGCCGGACCCAGGGCCGGGGCACCTTCACGGCCCGGCCGACCGGCCACGCCCCGGCACCGGAGGGGCAGCCGGTCCGGTAGCTCGACGATGGCCCGCCCACGACACTGTGGGCGGGCCATCGCCCGAACCGCTGTCACCCGGCGATCGGGCGCCGGGCGGCAGCCGTCTTCAGCCGGTCACGCCACCGGCCATGGCGGACGGCAGTTCTGCCGCGGCAACGCGTGCGAACCGTTGGTGTACACGCCGTCCGCGATCGTGTCCTCCATGATCGAGCGGTGATCGGCCGGCCGGGCCCACTGGTAACACAGGTGCTGGGCGAAGTACCCGCCCGGCGCTTCGATGGTGTCGAAGTGGCAGACGCCGTCAGTCTCGATGCAGTAGCGGATGAACGGGATACCGCCGAAGTCGGTGCGGCCGGGCCCGAACGACACGTAGCCGCCGAACGGCGACGGCGCCCCGGTGCCCGGCGGGAGCACCGCGCTGATCCCGCGTCCCGGCGGACCGACGGGCTGCATCGGGTCGGCGAAGATCTTCGCCCTGAACCGCGACTTGTCCACGGCCAGTTTCCCGTCGGCGATGTCGTTCAGCACCAGGTTCGCGACCAGCGCGCCCTGCGAGTAGCCGACGACGGTGAATTCCGCGCCAGGGTTCTCGTCGAAGGAGCTCTGGACGACACGACGGGCTTCTTCGTGCCCGCGCGCGACGCTCTGGTCCATCGGCGTCTGGTCGCAGTTCGGTGCTCCGGCGGCCCCTGCCGGGTAGTGGACCACCTTCCGGATCCCGCCTCGCAACCAGGCGTCGTTGTAGACGGTCGCGGCTCCGTCGCAGGTGCCGCCGATGAGGATGTAGTAGCGCGCCTGGTCGGCCTGGGCAGACGGCGCGGTGACGCCGATCAGCCCGGCGGCCAGCGCGGCCGCCGCCAGGACCCCCCTGAGTTTCTTCACATTCATCGTCCCTTCCGTTCGATTACGGTGCGTGTTCGAACGCTAGGGATGCGTCATGAAATTCTGATGAAACGGCCTTCAGCGATGCGACAGCACGTTGACCACGTGACCGCCGGGGTCACGGACGAAGAACCGCCGGACGCCCCACGGTTCGTCGGTCAGTTCGTGCACGATCTCGGCACCGGACGCCTTCGCCTCCTCGTACGCCGCGTCGACGTCGTCCACCTGGATCGAGACGGCCGGGACGACGGGCGCCGTCTCGTCGTGGGTCATGAGACTCAGCTGCACCTCCGGACGGTCCGGATCGGCCAGGGTCACGATCCAGCCGTGATCCATCACCACTTCGAAGCCGAGCACCCGCTCGTAGAAGGCTTTCGCCTGCTCAAGTGACTTGGTCTCGAGGTCGGCCACCACTCTCTTGATCGACATGCGCCGATAGTGGCACAGCCCTCCGACGGTTTCGGGGGAGCAGGAGCGGCGTCGCGAGCATCAGCGCCCCGGCGATGCCGACCGCGGCACGCGGACCGGTGAACGCGGCGAGCAGCCCCCACAGCGCGGTCAGGGCCGCGGTGGTGAGTTTGCCGGCGATCGACCAGGCGGAAAGCGTGCGCGCCGCCCGGTCGAGGGGCACCATTTCGAGCCTGCTGGTGGCGAGCACCGGGTTGAAAACGCCGATACAGGTGATCAGGCAGAGTTCGACGACGATGACCAGGATCAGCCCCGGAACACCGGGCTGGATGAAGACCAGTCCGATGGGCCAGCAGATCCGCAGCCAACCGGCAACGAAGAGAACCCTGTCCCGGCCATACCGGGCGACCATGGTCCAGGAGAGTCTCGAACCGATCAGTCCGCCGAGGCAGGGCACGGCGAAGGCCACCGCGTACTCCCAAGGAGCGAAACCGAGCTGCCCGAGCATCAGGACGGCCATCAGCGGCGCGGTCGCCATGATCAGGCCGTTGACCACGATCGTGTTGACGAACAAAGGCCGCAGCAACGGATGGGTGAGGATGAACCGCCATCCTTCCCGCAGGTCGCGGCCGGTCAGCCGAGGACCTTCCCGCCTCGCGGGTGGCGGTTCCGAACCGCCGACCGCACGGATACCGAGTGCCGAGAGCAGATAGCTGACCGCGTCGGCGGCGATCGTGATCACCGGTCCGAACAGGCCGACGGCGAAACCACCGAGCGGCGGGCCGAGCACGGTCGCCGTCCAGGTCGTCGATTCGAACCGGGCGTTCGCGACCAGCAGATCTTCCGGCGGCAGCAGGGTTTTCAGGAAAGCCCCACTGGCCGCCAGGAAGGTGATGTCCGCCGCGGCGACGACGACCGACACGGCGAGAAGCTGCCCGAAGCCGAGCAGCCCGAACGCGTACGCCACCGGAACGGTCAGGAGCGCCGCGCAGCGGACGAGGTCCATCGCGATCATCACCGGCCGTTTCCGGCGGAACTCGACCCAAGGCCCGAGCGGCAGCGCGACCACGGCGCCGACGACGAGCCCGGCCGCCGCGAGGAGCGAGACCTCGGTGGTGCCGGCGCCCAGCGCCACGATGGCGATCAGGCTGAACGCGTCGAACGCGAACCTGGTGCCGAAAGCGCTCGCCGCGTACGCCGCCCAAAGCCAGCCGAACCGTCGCCCCAGCGATCTCCCACCCACCGCGAGATCAAAGCAAGCCGGGACGCGCAAGTCGAACAACGGGTCGTTGGCGGGTCACAACCGGCGGTTGTGCGACCCGCTCAGAGCTCCCCGAGCGCGGTGACCGGCGATTCGACGCAGTCGGCGACGAACCGGAGGAATCCGCCGGCGGTCCCGCCGTCGCACACCCGGTGGTCGAACGCCAGGGTCAGTTCGCAGACCTTCCTCGCCACGAGCGCGCCGTCGACGACCCAGGCACGGTCGATGATCCGGCCGATGCCGAGGATCGCCGCCTCCGGATGGTTGATGATCGCGGCCGAGCCGTCGACGCCGAACACGCCGTAGTTGTTGACTGTGAACGTGCCGCCCGCCGGGCCGGGTTTCCCTTCCCTGGCTTGTGCGGTCCGGTCGCCGATCGCCGCCGAAAGCTCCCTTGTGGACAGTGAACCCGCGTCGCGGACGACTGGGACGACGAGCCCGCGGTCGGTCTGCGCGGCGAAACCGAGGTTGATGTCCCGCAGCTGGACGATCTCGTCGCCTTCGACGCGCGAGTTCAGCTCGGGATATTTCCGCAGGCCCGCGACGGCGAACCGGGCGACGAGACCGAGGAGGCTCACCGGGCGGTCCGGTGCCGAAGCGTTGAGCGACTTCCGCGCGGCGACGAGTTCGGTCGCGTCGACGTCGACCCAGACCGTCGCCTCGGGGATCTGGCGTCGCGAGGTCGTCAGTTTGTCGGCGACCGCCTTGCGGACCCCGGTCAGCGGGATCCGTTTCTCGCCGTCCTTGGATTCGGGGACGGCGAGCGCAGCTTCGACGTCGGCGCGCCGGATGATGCCGCCGGGGCCGCTGCCGGTCAGTTTCGTCAGGTCGATCTTGTTGTCGGCGGCCATCTTGCGGACGAACGGCGAGATCACGCCCGGGGCTTTCGACGCCTTCTCGGGAGTCGCGACGACGGTGCGCGTCCGGCGGCGCCGCGTCGTGGTGGTCGTGCCGTAGCCGATGAGGACGTTGCCGCTGCCTTCGCTCGCCGTCGTCACGCCGGGTTCGGTGAAGCCGGGGCCGATGGTGAGCAGGGGAGCGCCGACCGGCAGCGACTGGCCGGGTTCGCCGTGGAGGCGGGTGACGACACCGGCGAACGGCACCGGCACCTCGACCGCGGCCTTCGCGGTCTCCACTTCGACGACGGGCTGGTCGACGCCGACGGTGTCGCCTTCCGCGACGAGCCAGTTCACGATCGACGCCTCGGTCAGCCCCTCGCCGAGGTCCGGGAGCAGGAAGTCAGGCACCGGCCACCACCGGTTCGTCGTGCCACTGCAACCGGGCGACGGTGTCCAGGATCCGGTCGACGTCCGGAAGCTGATGGCGCTCCAGCTTCGGTGGCGGATAAGGGATGTCGAGTCCGGTCACGCGCAGGACGGGAGCGTGCAGCTGATGGAAACACTGCTCGGTGACCCTGGCGACCACCTCGGCGCCGTAGCCGCCGAAGCCGGCCGCCTCGTGGACGACGACCGCGCGTCCGGTGCGGCGCACCGAAGCGGTGACGGTCTCGTCGTCGAACGGGCTCAGCGACCGGAGGTCGACCACCTCGACGTCCCAGCCCTCGGCGGTCGCCGCCTCCGCGGTCTCCAGTGCGGTGGCGACCATCGGGCCGTACGCGATCAGCGTGACGTCCTTGCCCCCGCGGCGGACGACCGCGCGGTCCATGGCCGCGCCGTCACGGGTGAAGGACACGGGCTCCTTCGACCAGTAACGGCATTTGGGCTCGAGGAAGATCACCGGATCCGGTGAGTCGATCGAATCGCGGAGGAGGTCGTAGGCGTCCTGGGGAGTGCCCGGCGTGACGACGCGCAGGCCCGGCGTGTGCGTGTAATAGGCCTCACTCGAATCGCAGTGGTGCTCGACGCCGCCGATCCCGCCCGCGTAAGGGATCCGGATGACCATCGGCAGCGACAGCGCGCCGCGGGTCCGGTTCCGCAGTTTCGCGACATGCGAGGTGATCTGCTCGAACGCGGGGTACGCGAAGGCGTCGAACTGCATTTCGACCACCGGACGGAACCCGCCCATCGCCATCCCGACCGCGAAGCCGACGATGCCGGACTCGGCCAACGGTGTGTCGAAACAGCGTTCCTCGCCGAAGTCGGCGGTGATGCCGTCGGTCACCCGGAACACCCCGCCGAGCGGGCCGACGTCCTCGCCGAAGATCAGCACGCGGTCGTCGTCCTTGATCGCGTCACGCAAGGCGGCGTTGAGGGCTTGTGCCATCGAGATCTCGGTCATCAGGCCTCCGATTCGGCCGCGACCAGCGCCCGCTGGGCGGCCAGCTGGCGGGTCGGAACGGCGTACACGTGCTCGAACAGGGACAGGGGATCCGGCTCGACGTCGGCGTTGAGGGTGTCGCGCACTCCTGCGGCGAACGTCTCCGCCTCAGCCCGGAATCGCTCGATATCGTTGGCGGACAACAGGTCCTCGTTGGTCAGATAGGTTTCGAGACGGCGGACCGGGTCGGCCGCTCGCCACTTCTCGACCTCGGCCTGGTCGCGATAGCGGGTCGCGTCGTCGGCGTTGGTGTGCGCGTCGATCCGGTAGGTGTGCGCCTCGACCAGTACCGGTCCGAGACCGGACCGCGCGTGCGCGACGGCGTCGTCCAGCACCGAAAGGACCGCGACGGCGTCGTTGCCGTCGACCTGCTCGGAACGCACGCCGTAGCCGACACCCTTGTAGGCCAGCGCGGGGGCGGCGCTCTGCTTCTCGAACGGCACCGAGATCGCGAACCCGTTGTTCTGCACGAAGAACACCACGGGAGCTTTGAACACGGCCGCGAAGTTGAGCGCCTCGTGGAAGTCGCCTTCGCTGGTGGCGCCGTCCCCGATGAGCGCGAACGCGACGCTGTCCTCGCCGCGGCGCTGCATCGCGTGGGCGAGCCCGGCCGCGTGGAGGGTCTGGGTGGCCAGCGGGGTGCACTGCGGAGCGACACGGGTCTTGGCGGGGTCGTAGCCACAGTGCGCGTCGCCGCGAAGGAGCGTCAGGATCTCGCCCGGTTCGAGCCCGCGGGCGACCAGCGCGACGGAGTCGCGGTAGGTGGGGAAGAGCCAATCCGCGTCGGTGAGGGCCAGCGCGCTCGCGACCTGGCAGGCCTCCTGGCCGGCACTCGACGGGTAGACCGCGAGGCGGCCCTGTTTGGTCAGCGCGGTCGCCTGCGCGTCGAACCGGCGGCCGAGCACCATCAGCCGGTAGGCCTCGACGAGCCGCTCGGACGGCGGCTCGGAGTAGTGACCGTGCTCGTCGACGCGGGTGCCGTCCTCGGCGAGGAACCGCACCGGGACTCCGGACGGCAGCAACGCGGCGGCGGGGGTCTCCCTCGACATGGCGCAGCACCACCTTTCACAGACATATGATGCTGAGATGGTGGATTCCGGAGTCCCAGTGTTCAAGGCCCAGGCGAAATGAGCGACAAACTGTCCTCAGAATCGGTTCAGCCGAGCCAACCGTCCGGCAGTGGCGTGGCTCACGGCCGGGATCCAGGACGAACGGTCCTTGCCCTCGACGACATCGATCGCGCGATCCTGGCCGAGCTGTCCGCCGACGGCAGGCTCGCCGTCCGCGCGCTCGCGGAACGACTGCACATCTCGCGCACCAACGCCTACGCGAGACTGGACCGCCTGATGTCCGAAGGCGTCATCACCGGCTTCGGCGCCCGGATCGACCCGCGGCGCGCCGGACTCGGAACGAGCGCGTACATCCTGATCACCGTCGAGCAGACCTCGTGGCGCACGATGTCGGCCGAATTGCGGCAGATCCCGTTCGTCGAACACGTTTCGCTCGTCGGCGGCGACTTCGACATCCTGCTGCTGGTGCGGACGCCGGACAACGCGTCGCTGCGGGACGTCGTCCTGGAGCGACTGCAGGCACTGGACGGCGTGCGGTCCACGCGGACCTGGCTGATCTTCGAGGAGCAGTCAGGCGCCGCCCCACGTGAGTGGTGATCGGTCCGTGAAGGCCTCCTTGAGGGACCCAGAGTCCCTCAAGGAGGCCTTCACGCACCGGTGAACGCGGCTGAGTCCTATGGTCTCGTCTGGCGAGCCGTCTTGACCGGCTGCTGTAACGCTCTCCGCCCGCCCGCCGAATACAGGCGGGTTCGACGGCGGAGGGTGGTGCCCCGCGGGCGAGACCGGAGCCGTTGCACCCTGTTGATCGAGGCGCATCGCCGGACAGGCCATTCGGGTGATAACGGTTCGGCATTCGATGTATCTGGTGTGCTCCCCATTGACACCTTCGTGCGATCGCGGCGACTGGGTGGAGGAATGCGGTGACGGTGGAGGACGCGGGTCAGGATTATCTGACGCGGCAGATCGGGGCTCTGCTCGAGGCGATTCGCGAGGAGGGTCCGGTCGGCGAGGGCAGACGTAGTTTCCGGCTCGCCGGGCATCTCGCCGCGGAGGGCGGGTTCCACCTCGGCGACATCCTCGCGGCGACGGCGCACTTGCTGGCGGTCCACGCTTGGAACAACGGCTACCTCGGCGCGGCGGAACTGCTGACGCGCCGCATGCGGGACTTCGGTGCCGAGTCCGTGGAGCTGGTGCGGTACCTCGTGAGGCTGGAGACCGGGAGCGAGCAGGGCTGGCTTCCGCGAGACGACCGCGAAGCCCTCATCGACTACGCGCGGCGCGCCCAGCGGCCCGATATCGAGCGGCGGGCGCAGGCGATCGAGCCGTTGCTGCCCGGGGTCAGCGGCCCCGAGCATCCTGATCGGATGGCCAGTGAGTCGTGAGATAGTGCTCCGGATCCGCGAGAACGCCTCGGATCACCGAGCCGGCGGCACCGCGTACGGCGGCTCCGGTGCCGAGCGACGATCGGATGACGCGGACCGGCGACCACGCCGTGCTGGGCACTCGGCGCTCCAGTTCGGCGAGGAGTGGCTCACGCAGCCATGGTTCGAGCCGCGCGTAGGTCCCGCCTAGCACCACCGCCGGGACGTCCATCAGGTTGACCACAGTGGACAGTCCGATGCCGAGGTGGCCGGCGGCGGTGGTGACCGCGGAAAGGGCCGCACCGTCGCCGGACTCCAGTGCGGAGACCAGCTCGTCGACGGTCTCCGCGCCCGCGAGCCGCAGGATCTCCTCCTGGCCCGCCATCCGTTCCAGGCAGCCGTTCGCGCCGCAGGAACAAGGCGGGCCGTCGGGTGCCACGGGCAGATGGCCGATCTCGCCGCCCGCGCCGCGGACGCCTTCGAACAGGGCACGATCCAGCACGATTCCCGCACCGATCCCGATCTCGCCGGACACGTGGACGAAATCCGGCAACGCCGAGCCGTGCCAGAGTTCGGCGAGCGCCGCGAAGTTGGCTTCGTTGGCGACGGTGAAGGTCTCCCCGAGCCGGTCCGCGAGGTCGACGTCGCGCCAGCCCAGGTTGGGGGCCAGTCGCACGAGGCCGGATTCGACCAGACCCGGAACCGCGATACCGACGCCGCCGACGGGCACCCCTTGCGCGTCCGCCTGCTTCCGTGCCTTGCGCAGGAACGCCGACACGCGCTGGAAAACGCGAGGGGTTCGGTTGTCCGCGTATCGGACCTCCTCCGCCCGGACGGTGCCGTTCAGATCGACGAGGCAGGACGCCAGGTAGTCGACGCCGATCTCGATGCCGAGTCCGTGCGGGCCGGTGGGGGAGAGCGACACGACGGTGCCGCGCCTGCCGGGGCCCGTCCGGCGTTCCGGCTCGCCTTCGGCCACGAGATCCGCCGCGATCAAGCGGTCGACCACGATCGACACGGTGGCCTTCGTGAGCCCGGTGGCGGCGGCGAGGCCCGCCCGCGAGGTGCCGGGGCCGTCCGCGATCGCGCCGAGGACGAGGGCGGCGTTGTGCTGCCGCACGGTGTGCTGTCCCGCCGGACGCGTGCCGATCATCGGGCGAGTGTATTCGTTCGATGCCTGAACGAAAGCCTTGACCCGCCGGATCACCGTCGATAAGTTCAGGCATCAAACTAATTGGTGGAGGCGAAATGGCTCAGGCACCGACGCGTGAGGACAAGTTCAGCTTCGGGTTGTGGACCGTGGGCTGGCAGGCGAACGACATGTTCGGCCCGGCGAGCCGGGCCCCGCTCGACCCGGTCGAAGCCGTGCACCGTCTCTCGGACCTCGGCGCCTGGGGAATCACCTTCCACGACGACGACCTCATCCCGTTCGGCTCGGCCGACGCGGAGCGCGCGCGGCATCTGAAGCGGTTCCAGGGCGCGCTCGACGAGACCGGTCTCGTCGTCCCGATGGTGACCACGAACCTGTTCAGCCATCCGGTCTTCAAGGACGGCGGCCTGACCAGCAATGATCGCGACGTCCGCCGTTACGCCCTGCGCAAGGTGCTGCGGAACCTCGACCTCGCCGCCGAGTTGGGCGCGTCGACGTTCGTGCTCTGGGGTGGTCGTGAAGGCAGCGAGACCGACGCCTCGAAGGACGTCCACGCGGCGATGGACCGCTACCGCGAAGGCATCGACTTCCTCGCCCAGTACGTCATCGACCAGGGTTACGGCCTCCGGCTCGCGCTCGAACCGAAGCCGAACGAACCTCGCGGCGACATCCTGCTGCCGACCATCGGGCACGCGCTCGCGTTCATCTCCACGCTCGACAACCACGAGATCGTCGGCGTGAACCCCGAGGTCGGGCACGAGCAGATGGCCGGGCTCAACATCGTCCACGGCATCGGGCAGGCCCTGTGGCAGGGCAAGCTGTTCCACATCGACCTCAACGGCCAGCGCGGCCCGCGGTTCGACCAGGACCTCGTGTTCGGCCACGGCGACGTGTTGTCCTCGTTCTTCCTGGTCGACCTGCTGGAGCACGGCGGCTACGACGGGCCGCGCCACTTCGACTACAAGCCGCTGCGCACGGAGAACATGGACGGCGTCTGGGCCAGCGCCGAGGCCAACATGGCCAGCTACCTGGTGTTCGCCGAACGTGCCCGAGCGTTCCGTGCCGATCCCGAGGTGCAAGCCGCGCTCGAGGCCGCGCTCGTCCCGGAGCTGGCGACACCGACCCTCAACGAGGGCGAGACGGCGGCGGATCTGCTGGCGGACCGATCGGCGTTCGAGGATTTCGACCCGGACAAGGCGGCGGAGCGCGGTTACGGTTTCATCCGCCTGTCCCAGCTGGCCCTCGAACACCTCACCGGGGCACGCTAGAACCGGTCGACGTCGAGGACGGCCTTGGCGAATTCCGCCGGGGCTTCCTGCGGGACGTTGTGGCCGATCCCGTTCAGGACGCGGTGCTCGTATTTGCCGGAGAACTTCGACCGGTATGCCTTGCCGTCGGTGTTCGGGCCGTCGAAATCGCTGCCGATCGTGATGGTGGGCACCGAAACCGCCGGCCCCTGCGCGAGTTTCGCTTCCAGCGCGTCGAGTTTCGGGTCGCCATCGGCGAGGCTCGACCGCCACCGGTAGTTGTGGATCACGATGGCGACGTGGTCCGGGTTGTCGAAGCACGCCGCGGAACGGTCGTAGGTCGCGTCGTCGAAGGTCCACTTCGGCGACGCGATCTTCCAGATCAGCTTGTTGAAGTCGTGGCGGTTCTTCGTGTAGCCGAGGATGCCGCGCTCGGTGGCGAAGTAGTACTGGTACCACCAGCCGAGCTCGGCGGCCGGGGAAAGCGGCTGCTTGTTCGTCTCCCGGTTGGTCACCAGGTAGCCGCTCACCGAAACGAGTGCCTTGCACCGTTCGGGCCACAGGGCGGCGATGATCACGGCCGTGCGGGCGCCCCAGTCGAAGCCGCCGAAGACGGCCTTCTCGATCTTGAGGGCGTCCAGCAACGCGACGATGTCGGCGGCGATCGCGGACTGCTGGCCGTTGCGGAACGTGTCCTTCGACAGGAACCGTGTCGGCCCGTAGCCGCGCAGGAACGGCACGATCACCCGGTATCCGGCCGCGACCAGGCGCGGGGTGACGTCGACGTAGCTGTGGATGTCGTAGGGCCAGCCGTGCAGCAGGACCACCACCGGACCGCCTGCGGGTCCGGCTTCGGCGTAACCGATGCTCAGTTCCCCGGCGTCGATCTGCTTGATCGGGCCGAACGAGGTGGTCCCGCCGGTCGCCACCGGTGCCGCCGCGGGCTGGGCCGAACAGCTCGCCACGGTGGCTCCTGCTGTCGCGGCGACGACGGCCTGCGCGAACCTTCTCCTGCTGAGCATCCTGATTCCTCCCGCGAAACGCCTGGTACGGGACGAAATTAGGGCGCAGGCTGCTGGCGCGGCGACCGTCGGACGACGTCACCGGTGTAAGTCAGGTACTAGGCGACTTCCGGCTCGGCGGCCACGAAGGCCGCTTCCAGCCTGCGGATCCGGGCCCAGAACCCGACCTCCCTGCCGGGCTCGAGAACGCCCAGATACCCACCGGGTACGACGCGTCCCACGAACGGACCGGACGTCCACACCCGCCAGCCGCCGGTGGCGTCGTCGCCCGAAGCGGAGGCGGGATCATCGGTGCCGCGGATCGCCGCGATCGGGCACGGGAGCCGGGTCCTGGCAGGCCCGCGGTAAGCGTTCAGCAGCTGGAGGTCGCCGAGCAGCAGGTCGAGGGCGTACTCCCAGCTTTCGGGTGAGTCGCGGTAGCCCGCGACGGGGGTGAGCCCGGTGCGGCCGAAGACCCGCCCCATCGCCGACGCGCCCGCCTTGGCGTTCTTGCCCGGTGAGCGCCGCTGCGGAGCGCACGCGTCCACGACGACCAGCGCGCCGGGGGCGGCGCCGAGGCGTTGAGCGGTTTCCAAGGCGACGAAGGCGCCCATTCCGAATCCGATGGTCACGGAGCGGGAAAACCAGGATTTCGGTGTCGCGGCGGCCAAGTGCGTGGCGAGTTCTTCGAGAGAGGACGCCGGTGATTCCGCGAGCCGTTCCCCGTGGCCGGGATATTCGAAGGCGCGAACGTCCGCGTCGACCGTGCCCGCGAGCGCGTCGAACGCCCGGCTGGTACCGCCCGCTGGTGGAAGCAGCAGGTAGCCGGGTTCGCGACTGTCTGATGTAGACAGTGAAACGAGTGCGGCCGTCATGATCCGAAAGATACGCGCGATTAACCCGAATGGGGTAACGGTTCGGAATCGACCAAGATCAATTCACCCGCTTGAGGGAGGTTGCGGCAAAAGGCTGCCCGGCCGTGTCGTATCTGGCGCCGCCTGTTCGACGTCTTGATAAGAGCCGGAAGGAGAAAGCGATGAACACCACGACACTGGCCTCGACCACGCGGCTGAACCCGGTGAGCCGCACCCTGCCGGTTCTGCTGGCGATGGAGGACGACGCCGAAGACGTCGGCCGCCTGTCCCCGGACGACCGTCTGACCTGCCACGTGCACGGCCGCTGGATCCACCAGTGCGTGGCTTCCCCGCTGCACGTCAACCCGATCACGCGCCACCGCTGGTGCCGTTCGTGCGCGACCGCGTTGACCGTCTCCGTCGACGAACTGTCCGGTGACGTCACGATGTCCTGTCCTCGGTGCGGACACGGCGAAAGCGCCGCCTCGGCCAGGTTGATCGCCGCGTGCCGCGCCAGTCTGGCCGCCGCGCGCCGGGGTTCCGGCGCGCGGGCCGCCTAAGCGACCTTGTCGAGGACCCGCTCGATGATCAGGTTTCGGTCCTGCGAGCGGAGATAGAGGTAGTGACCGGCGTCCGGCAGGATTTCGACGTCGGCGTGGGGGAGCAGGCTTTCGAGTCGTGCGGCGGCAGCGGCGGAGTCGTGCACGACGCTGCGCCCGCCGAACAGGGCGAGCGTGGGCACTTCGATGGACCGCAAAGCCTCCTCGGCCGGGCAGGCCTGGAACGGCACCCGCGCGCGATAGCACCGGATCCCGGCGAGTACGAGCCGGGCGGCGGGCTGGTCGAGGATGTCCGCGCCGGCGGACCACGTCACGAAGCGGCGCCACAGCCGGTCGCTGTCGAATACGGCGGCGGCCAAGCCGTACCGGAAGACCTTCCGGGTGAAGGGAGCCGAGACGGTGGTCGCGTCCAGCAACGCGATGGACGCGAGCCTGCCGGGTGCGTGTATCGCCTGGTTGACCGCGTGCCAGCCACCGGTCGAACCGCCGACGAGCCGTACGTCGCTCAATCCCAGTTTCTCGAAGACGTCGTCGAGGGCGCTCGCGCGGTCCCGGATGTCCTTGAACGGCGCCTTTTGCACGCTGCGGCCCGCTTCGCCGAGAGTGTCGATCGCGTAGACGGTGTGGTGTTCGGCCAAGGGTGGGATGAGCGTCGCGAAGCAGGCCGAGGTCGCCAGGAGTCCAGGCAGCAGGGCCATCGGGCCGCCGCAGTCGCCGTAGCGGTAGACTCGCGTGGTGCCGTGGCGCGTTTCGACGTCGAAGACCGTGCCCGGTTCCGGGCATTCGGCCATGGCACGGTCGTAGGCGGCGAAATAGCGTTTTTCGGCCGCCGGATTTCTGAAATCCCCGATTTCGTCCATGAGGGGAACGCTAGGCAAAGCCGTCTTGCGGGTCTTGAACGAAAGTAAGATGACGGCATGGGTGGGTGGGGTCTCGTGGTGCCGCGGCGGGACATCGTCCGCGCACCCGGCGAGCGGATTCTCCGGTGGCCGCATCCCGGCCTCGCCGCCCATGTGGCGAGCTACGTCGCGCACGACCTTCCCGACGCGGGCGTGAACTCCTGGCAGGTCACCCCGTTGTCCGTGCTCACCTGGGTGATCGACATCGACGCGCCGGTCAGAGGACCGGAGATCCCCGTTTCGCCGGTGCTGGGCTTGCGGGACCGGCCGTTGCGAATCGAACAAGCCGGGGCTTCGCGCGGGATCATCGTCGCCCTGACCCCGCTCGGCTCGTACGCGTTGTTCGGAATCCCGTTGCGGGAGCTGACGAATTCGGTCGTCGCGGCGTCGGACCTGCTGCCTTCCGGGTCCTTGACCGAACGGCTGGCCGAGGCGGCGGACTGGCCGGAGAGATTCCGGCTGCTGGACGAGTACCTCGCGGCGAGGCTCGCTCGCGGCCCGGAGCTGGCCGCACCTGTCCGCTACGCGTGGGACCGGCTTTGCGCGGGCCCGGTCCGCGTCGGCGTCCTCGCCGACGAGATCGGCTGGAGCAGGCAGCACCTCAACGTCCGGTTCCGTGAGCAGATCGGGCTGAATCCCCGCACGGTCGGCCGGATCGCCCGGCTCAATCGCGTGCTGGCGCTGCTGGACCGGGCGTCGTCGCTTTCCTGGGCGGAGGTCGCGTATTCGGGCGGCTACAGCGACCAGGCGCATCTCATCCGCGAGTTCCGGGCGTTGACCGGGCACAGCCCGGCCGAGGCCGGGAAACCGGCGGGGCTGTTCGTTCCGCCCCGGTAATGGCCGTTCGTCTCTCGAAAGCGCACGCACGCGGATTCGCCTCCGTACAACGGGCGTTCACCCGATCGGCGGAGGTAGGTTGCGGGCATGACCCAGGTTTCGACGCCTGCCGAGGCTGCCACGAAGATCACCGGACGCGCCGTCGCCGAGCAGCGGAGCCTGTCGAGCGGGGTGACCGAAGTGGTACTCGACAGCGGCGACACGGTGGTCGTCAAACGGGGTCACGCGCGGAACGCGACACCGGCCGAGGCCGCGGGCCTGCGGTGGCTGGGGGAGCCCGGTGCGGTGCGAGTGCCCGAGGTGCGCGGCCACGACGGCGAATGGCTGGTCACGGAACTGGTCGGCGGCGGACGGCCGACGCATCACGCGGCGGAGCGGCTGGGGAGGGGGCTCGCGGAGTTGCACGCGTCGGGTGCGCCCGCGTTCGGCGCGGCGCCGCCGGACGGGCCGGCTGACGCGTGGATCGGCCTGGCCCCGATGGAGAACACGCCGGGCGAGGACTGGCCGACTTGGTACGCCGAGCACCGGGTCCTGCCCTATGTTCGCCGCTCGGTCGAGGAGGGCACCCTGAACGGTGACGAAGCCGCTGTCATCGAGCAGGCTTGCACACGGCTTCCCGAAGTCTCGGAACCTCCCGCGCGCCTGCACGGTGACCTGTGGAACGGCAACGTGCTGTGGGGAGCCGTCGAGGCGTCGCTCATCGACCCGGCAGCCCACGGCGGCCATCGCGAAACCGACCTCGCGATGCTGCAGTTGTTCGGCTGCCCGTTGCTCGACCGGGTGCTCGCCGCCTACCAGGAGGTTTCCCCGCTCGCCGACGGCTGGACCGATCGGATCGGCGCGCACCAGTTGTTCCCCCTCCTGGTGCACACCGTCCTTTTCGGACGGTCCTACGCCGGGCAGGCGGTCGCGGCCGCGAAGGCCGTCGGCCGATAGCTCAGCGTGCGAGGCGGTCGAGCCATTCGGCGAGCATCGCCCGTTCGGCGGGGGTCAGGACGGTGCCGGGTTCCTTCTCCAAGGCGGCTTTGAGCGCGATCGCGCGGCTGGGGATGTCCGAAGCCTGGTCCGCGGTGTCGGTGGTGATCGCCGCGATCACGTGTTCGCGCGCGGCGATGAACAGGTCCGGATCGCGCTGCTCCGGCGGGCTCGCGAGGAACGACAGGACCACCCCCATCCCGGTCGCGTGCACCAGCTGCGCGGCTTGTCCGACCGGCGCGCGCAGCCTGCCGGCCTCGGCGATGCGTTCGATGATCCGGCGGAGTATCGCGTCGGCCTCCTGGCGGGCTTCGCGGACGCGGGGCTCGCCGTACATGAGCATGTAGAAGGCGGGCCGGCGCAGGCCGAACTCGACGTGCAGGTCCCAGCCTCGCCGGAGGTCGCTCACCGGGTCGCCGGTCTGCCCGAGAGCATGCTTTCCCTCCAGGTAGTTCTTGAAGCCGTACGTGGCGACGGCATCGAGAAGACCGTCCTTGTCGCCGAAGGTCCGATAGAGCGTCGGCGCCTGCACTCCGGCGGCTGCGCTGACCGCGCGCGTCGACAACGCCTCGCGCCCGCCCTCCTCCAGGAGCTCCGCGGCCGCGCGGATCAACCGGTCTTTCGTCGTCAACGTCATGTATCGACGATAACACCCACGCGGTAGCACTGGTTCGATATCGCTGATACAGTGATCGTGTTATCAACGAAAACACCTGATGGGAGCACTTCCATGGCACGCGTAGCGATCGTCACCGGCGGTTCGCGGGGCATCGGCAGGCAGTCCGCCGAGCGGCTGGCGTCCGATGGATTCGCGGTCGTCGTCGTATACGGCGGGAACAAGGACGAGGCGCAGGCCGCGGTCGACGCGATCACCGCCGGTGGGGGCCAGGCGATCGCGGCGCAGGCCGACGTCGCCGACGAGCAGGCCGTCGCGGCCGTGTTCGACACCGCGGAGAAGACCTTCGGCGGAGTCGACGTCGTGGTCCACGCCGCGGGCGCCCTGTACCTCGCTCCGGTGGCCGAGCTGGACCTCGACCGGCTGGACCGGTTGCACCGCACCAACATCCGCGGCACCTTCGTGGTCGACCAGCAGGCCTCCCGTCGCGTCCGCGACGGTGGCGCGATCATCAACTTCTCCACGTCGGTGCTCGGCCTCGCGCTGCCGGGGTACGCCGCCTATGCCGCCTCGAAGGGCGCGGTCGAGGCGATCACCCTGGTCCTCGCGCGTGAACTCCGCGGCCGCGACATCACCGTGAACGCGGTCGCCCCCGGCCCGACCGCCACGGCACTGTTCCTCGACGGCAAGGACGAGACGACCATCGCGAGCATGGCGGCGCAGCCCCCGCTCGAACGCCTCGGCACCCCGTCCGACATCGCCGAGGTCGTCTCGTTCCTCGCCGGTCCGGCCCGCTGGGTCAACGGCCAGGTCCTTCGCGCCAACGGCGGCATCGTCTGAGCGTGTGCGAAACGGGCGGGCCCGCCAAAGATTGACGAGCCCGCCCGAGTCCTTTATGGACGGAGGATCAGACGACGGTGCCCTCGGAGTCGTCGTCCGAGTCGGTCTCTTCGATCTTCCACTTCAGCTGGAACTCGACCTCTTCCTCGCCGTCACCGCGCTCGTGCTCGATCGAGAACTGCGCGCGGGCGGGGACGCGGAACCGTTCCCCGGCGATCTGGATGCGGAAAGAGGTCTCGGACTCGAGCGCGTCGGCGAGCCGGCGCAGTTTCGCGACGACGTCGGCGGTGGAGTAGACGCGTTCGACGTCTCGGGGAGCGGTTCCGGTCACGGTTTCCTCCAGGGTCCGACACCCTGGCCGGGTGTCCGTGCCGTCATTCAATCGCGTGATCATCACGTCGTGGAGGCGGGGTCACAGTGACCGGGCGAGACGGAAGCCGACGTCGTCGACACGGAAGGTCGGGTGGCTGCGGCGCCGTACCGAAGCCCGGCAGCTCCAGTGCTCGTCGAACCAGCCGCCGCCCCGCAGGACCCGGTATTCGCCGTACACCTCGGCGTCGTACACGTCCCAGCACCATTCCCAGACATTGCCCAGCATGTCGTGCAGTCCCCACGCGTTGGGCGCCTTCCCACCGACTTCGTGCACGGACTCCGCCGAGTTATCGCGGTACCAGGCGATCTCGTCGAGTGGTCCGTAGCGAGGGCCGGTCGTGCCGGCGCGGCAAGCGTGTTCCCATTCCGCTTCGGTGGGCAGGCGGTAGCCGTTCGCGGATCGATCCCAGGTCGACGAATCCAGCTCATAAGCGGGAGTGAGACCTTCGCGTTCGGACAGGGTGTTGCAGAAACGGAGGGTGTCCGGCCACGAGACCTCGATGAGGGGAAGCCGGCCGGGCTCGCGGGTGACCGGAACCGGCGCGAGCAGGAACGACGCGACATCGACAGCCCAGCTCCGCTGCGTGCGCCGGTCCGAAAGGGTTATCTCGCCTGCCGGCACAGTGATCATCTCCATGGTCCGGCCGATGTTACCCAGGCCGAGGCCGCCGGTACGCCATGATGGGCGGGTGCCCCTGCTCATCGAGCCCGCCCTGCCCGCCGGAACGTTCCGATCGATGCGGCAACCGTGCCTGATCGTCGACGACAGGCTGGTGCTGCGACCTTGGTGCGCTGACGACGGGGAGGACGTCGAAGCCGCCTTCGCGTGTCCGGCCATCCAGCGCTGGCACGTCCGCCGTGTCGACGGAGCGGACGAGGCCCGCGAGTGGATCGCGGGCTGGGAGCAGCGCTGGAGGGCCGAGACGGACGCGAGCTGGGCGGTGGTCGACGCGCGCGAAGACCGGCCGGTGGGGCAGGTCGGTCTCCGCGCACTCTCGCTCTTCGAGGCTTCCGCACAGTTGTCCTACTGGGTTCTCCCTGCCGCCCGCGGCGCGGGGATCGCGGGCCGCGCGGTGGCGGCGTTGACGCGGTGGGCGTTCGAAACCGTCCGGCTGCACCGGTTGTTCCTTCTGCATTCCACCGCGAACGCCGCCTCCTGCCGCGTCGCGGACAAGGCCGGATACCGCCTCGAAGGCACCTTGCGTTCTTCGATGCTGCACGCGGACGGGTGGCACGACGTCCACCTGCACGCGCGGCTCAGGAGCGAATCAGCACCTTCCTCCGAAGGACGAACGGAAGCGGAACAAGGGCGATCGCCGCGCTGATCCAGATGGCGTATCGATAGTCCCCGGTCGACTCTGTGACGAGACCGGCGAGCACCGGTCCCAGGAACGCGCCGGCGTTGAGCGCGACCGTCGCGAACGAACCACCGAGCGTCGGAGCCCCGGGAGCCACGTGCATCACCCGCGCCACGAGCGCGGAACCACAACCGAACGACAGTCCACCTTGGACGATCGTCACGACGAACAGGGCGACGGGTTGCGCGCCGGTCAGCGCCAGCACCGCCCAGCCCGCCGGCAGGACGCACAACGCGAGTACCAGGCCGCGCCGGAGTTCACCGTCGCCCGTGCGGCCCGCCACCGTGACGCCGAGGAACGCGCCGACACCGAAGGCCGCCAGCAACCCGGAAACCGCACCGGCCGGAAGACGAGCGACATCCGTCGCGATGACCGCGAGGAACGCGAATGTCGCGAAGGTCGCGCCGTTGACCAGGGCGGCAAGGACCATCGCCTGCCGGACCGGAGGCGTTTTCAGCTCCCGTGCTTCACGCTTGATCGAGATTTCCCGCGGGCCTGCCGCGTCGGCGGGTGCGGAACGGAACACCAGAACCAGCGCGGGAAGGCATAACGCGGCAACCGCCCAGAACGCGGAACGCCAGCCCGCGAGCTCACCCAGCACGGCTCCGGCAGGTACCCCGGCGACACACGACAGCGTGATCCCCGCCAGCAGGATCGCGGTCGCCCGCGTCTGCTTTCCCTTTGGTGCCAAAGCGATCGCGACAGGCATGGCCACGGCGAGGAATCCCGCGTTGACGACCGCCGCGACGACCCGGGTGCCGAACAGCAGCGGGAAACTCGTCGTCACGGCGCCGACGACGTGCACCACGACGAAGGCGGTCAGAAACCCGGCCAAGGCCCGGCGGCGAGGCCAGCGCGCGCTGAGCACGGCCATGGCCGGCGCGCCGACGATCATTCCGACGGCGTAGGCCGAGGTCAGCGCGGCGGCCGCGCCCACCGGGACGGACAGTTCACCGGCGATTCCCGGCACGAGACCGGAAGCCATGAATTCGGAGGTGCCTTGCGCGAAGACGGCAAGGCCGAGGACATAGACGAACAGGGGCAACGGACGACTCCCAGGAGAAAGTGAGCAGGAGGAAGCCGTGCGCGAGACAGGGAGAAACCCGGCCGGACGCACGGAACAGCGCTCCGGTCACCGGGAAGCGAGAGGGCCGATGCCTAACGGCCGGACACGACGACTCGCCGCCGGATGACCGGCGGCGAGGTTCTGTCCGACTCGGGACTCGTCACGGGAGCGAACACTACACACGGTCGTCGGCGGGTCTCAACCCCGTTTGCCTTTCGCCGAAGAAACGAGGCCCGTTCCGCGCACCGGAACGCTTTCGTTGCCTACTCGAATGAACCCGAGTAATGCGTTCTGACCTGGGGTTTTCGTGATTGTTTCGGTACTGGGAACCGAACTTGGATTCGGTTAACCTCGACTTCATGATTCCCACAGTTGTCTGGGGTACAGGCAACATCGGCCGCGCCTCGATCCGGGCCGTCGACGCGCATCCGGCGCTGGAACTCACCGGTGTGCTCGTGCACGATCCCGCGAAGGTCGGTCGCGACGCGGCCGCGCTCGCGGGAGTCGACGGCGATTTGGGTGTGGCGGCGACCGATGACGTCGAAGCGGTTCTGTCGGCCGGGCCGCGCGCGGTGGTGTACGCGGCGTCCGGCGATATCCGGCCCGCCGACGCGCTGGCCGACATCGTCCGTGCGATCCGGGCGGGAGCGGTGGTGGTGACTCCCGCGCTCTACGCGCTGTACGACCAGCGCAACGCGCCGGAGGAGCTGCGGGAGCCGATCCTCGCGGCGATCGCGGAAGGCGGCGGTTCGCTGTTCGTCTCCGGCGTGGATCCGGGATGGGGCAACGACATCCTGCCGTTGCTGATCAGCGGGCTCGGCACCACTGTGGACGCGGTCCGCTGCCAGGAGATCTTCGACTACTCCACCTACGACCAGCCGGATTCCGTCCGCTACCTGGTCGGGATGGGGCAGCCGATGGACTATCAGCCGCCCATGCTGGCCCCTTCGGTGCCCACGATGGTGTGGGGCGGGCAGGTGCGGCTGATCGCCCGCGGCCTCGGGGTCGACCTGGACGAGATCCGCGAGACGCTCGACCGCCGTCCGCTCGAGGAAACCGTGACCACGCGGGCGATGGGCGAGTTCGAAGCGGGCACGCAAGGCGCGGTCCGGTTCGAGGTGCAGGGGATCGTGGACGGTGAGCCCCGCATCGTCATCGAGCACGTCACCCGCATCCACGCGTCGTGCGCGCCGGACTGGCCGATGCCGCCCAGCGGCGACGGGGCGCACCGGGTGATCATCGAAGGCCGCCCCAGGATCGAAGTCTCGGTCGAGGCCACCGACGAGGGCGAGAACCGGTCCGCCGGCGGCAACGCGACCGCGGTCGGCAGGCTGGTCGGCGCCATCGACTGGCTCGTGGACGCCAAACCGGGCCTTTACGACGCATTGGACGTCCCCTTGCGGCCGGCGACCGGCAAGCTCGGAAGGAGCGCGCGATGATCATCGACATTCCGGAGGGCAAGGACCCGATCGGCTACGTATGGGGCGAGATGGTGCCCGGTATCGGCGTCGCGGCCTCGAATCTGTCCCTGGCGGTCTATTCGCACACCACGCTGGGGCTCCGCGAGTTCGAGGCGGCCCGGCTGCGGATCGCGCAGATCAACGGCTGCGTCTTCTGCCTGGACTGGCGGACCGAACGCGACGGTGTGAAGGTCGAGGAGGAGTTCGCCGACGCGGTGACCGAGTGGCGCACCACCGACGCGTTCGACGAGCGGACCCGGCTGGCCGCCGAATACGCGGAACGCTACGCGCTCGATCATCACGGCATCGACGACGAATTCTGGAAGCGAATGGGCGAGCACTACAGCCAGCAGGAAATCGTCGAACTGAGCATGAGCATCGGTTCCTGGCTCGCATTCGGACGGCTGAATCGCGTTTTGGGAATCGACACCGTCTGCGTTCTGCCGAAGTTCTAGGTCGCGAGTGATTCGGGTCGTTCTTGGGCCGCGTTAAGTACATGAAGGACCCCTTCCCGTACCTAGGCGCAAGGATGGGGTCCTTCATGTACTGGGGAAGGCCTCGGCGCGGGGCTGTGGTGCGTCGAGGCTGCGGTTGATGCCAGGTCGCGGTCGTGGGGATGTCGTGAAGGGGCCCTTCACGACATAGGAGTTCGACGCCGGGCCGTTGGAAGCGCTGAAGGAGCCGCCCGCTCATCCTCGCGTTTCGTGAGTGGCGATTCGGGTTAGGGGCGGCCGTGTTCTAGGTGCCTACGGCGGGTGGATCGGGATCGCAGGTCCGTGAAGGACCCAGTACATGAAGGACCCCTTCCTTACGCCTAGGTACAGGAAGGGGTCCTTCATGTACTTCACTCCGGCATCACGCAAGAAGCGCCACAGGGCACGCAGTAGGTACCTAAGGGGAAGCTCGCCAGAACCCGAATCGCCACTCACGACCGGCCGGCGTCACAGATCGGTGGCCACGATCTTTTCGATGTTCCGTTCCGCCAGTGCGGTGATGGTGACGAACGGGTTCACCGAGGTGTTGCCCGGGATCAGCGCGCCGTCGATCACGTACAGGCCCGGATAACCGTGGAGCCTGCCGTAGTTGTCGGTCGCCTTGCCGAGTACCGCGCCGCCGAGCGGGTGGTAGGTGAGATGGTCGCCCCAGATCTTGTACACGCCGAAGAGGTCGGTGCGGTAGATCGTGCCTTCCTTGGAATTGATCTTGTCGAAGATCGTCTTCGCCATGTCGATCGAGGGTTGTTTCCAGGCGGTCTGCCAGTTGAGGTCGACCTTGTTCGCGCTCGGGTTCCACGAGAAAGTGGCCCGGTTGGGGTTCTTGGTGATCGACAGATAGAACGACGCGTAGGTCTCGATGCCGGTCGGCAGGGGTGCGACCTCGGCGAAGGCGCCGCCCGCGGCCCAGTTGTCGATACCGGCGGTGGGGATCGACGACTGCAGTGCCCCGGTGGCGTCCCACATGTGGTTGGCCCGGCCGCACATGACGTTCCCGTTGTCGCCCCAGCCCTTTCCGACCTCGTTGTGGAGGTTGGGCAGCGCTCCAGTGGCCTTGAGCTTGACCAGGAGTTTGCTCGTGCCGACACTGCCGGCGGCGAAGAACACCTTGTCCGCTGTCACGGACTTGGTCGCGGTCACCGTGCCGCCGGTGTTCAGCTGCTCCATCACCACGGTGTATCCGCCGCCGGACGCGGGCGTGACCGAGGTGACGCGGTGCAGGGCCGAGATCGTCACCCGGCCGGTGGCCTTGATCCGCGGGAGATAGGTCTGCTGCAACGATTTCTTGCCCGCGTTGTTGCCGTAGAGGATCTCCCCGGCCAGCGCGGATCTCGGAACCGTGCCCGCCTGCTCCTTCTTCATGTAGTCCCAGTCGTAGACGTCCGGGACGAACAGGAACGGGAACCCGGAACGCTGCGCGTGTTTCCGGCCGACCCGCGCGTACTGGTAGCACTCGGCCGTCTCGAACCAGTTCGGGTCGATGGTGGCGACGCCGAGGCCCGCGTTGGCGCGTGGGTAGTAGACGCCGTACATCTCGTCGGCGTTGACCGTGGGCAGGACCGCGCTGAAGTTCTCGCGCTTCGGCGTGACGGCCATCCCGCCGTTGACCAGCGAGCCCCCGCCCACGCCGCGGCCCTGGTAGACGGTGATACCGCTGAACTCCTCGGCGTCGAGGATGCCGGTGTGGCGCGGGACGTCCTTGTCCAGCGGGAAGCCGAGGAAGTTGCTCAGCGGCTGCTTCGTTCGCGTGCGCAGCCAGAAGGACCGGTAGTCCGGGGTGGTGGTGTTGGCGAAGATCTTGCCGTCCGTGCCAGGGGTGTCCCATGCCATGCCGAGTTCGACGAGGTGGACGTCGACGCCGGCTTCGGCCAGCCGGAGCGCGGCGACGCAGCCGCCGTAGCCGGACCCGATGACGAGCGCCGGGATGCGAGCGGCGTCGGCGATCGAGCTTTTCGCGTAAGCGGTCCCGCCGAGGGCCGCGGCTCCTAAGATAGAACCAGTTCCAGCGATAAAGAGGCGGCGGGATAACTGTCCGGAAGCGCTTCTCCACATGGTTTCGTCGCTCACGTGATCTTCCTCACCGTTGAGGGATTTAGAACAAGTTATACCTGCGGCTATGTCGGGTGGCAATAAAGGTGGGACTTCTTTCCCCGTGCTTGGGCCAGGCAGGCGGGCATCGCGACGGCGGATGGGCCACTATGTACTGCTGTGGAGTCCACTCGAGTTGATCGCTGGCTGTGGGCCGTCCGGCTGACCAAGACGCGCCCGGACGCCGCCGCGGCGTGCCGCGGCGGCCATGTCCGCGTGAACGGCAAACCGGCCAAACCCGCGACCACGGTCGTGGCCGGTGACGAGGTCCGTGCGCGGGTCAACGACACGACGCGGATCTTGGAAGTGACCCGGGTGATCCAGAAGCGGGTCGGTGCCGCCGACGCCGCGACCTGTTTCCTCGACCGGACGCCCCCGCCGCCACCCGACGCGGCCGTGCCGGTCGCGCGACGAGAGCGGGGTGCGGGACGTCCGACCAAACGGGAACGCCGGGTGCTCGATCGCTTCCGTTCAGGAGACTAGGGACCCGTTCACATACATGGACGTTATTCACATCCGTTGACGGGTGACAGGGACGTGAACTATAAAGGCGGGGTCCGGGTGTACACGCCGCAACACCTTCCGTCAGTCCGTCACGGAGGTTTCGGGTGTCCCGAAAAAGTCCTCTTCGTCGTGCCGTCCTCCCGGCGGTCGCCGCCGTGGTCGCCACCGCCGCACTCCTGCAGGTATCGCCCGAAGTGGCGGACGCGGCGCCGGGGCCCGGCGCGCTGACCGGCCTCGACCTCGGTGCCGCGAATCGCCGCGCGCCGGTCGCGGGGCTCTATGACTGGTCCAAGGCCGGGTACCGGGGTGGCGCCGCGCTTCCCGGCTCCGGTGAAGTGAATCCGAACGCCACCTGCCAGGTCACCGCGGCAGAACTGGCGAGCCAGTACAACGTCAAGCCCGACGACGGCGCCGACGACACGAACGGGATCCAGGCGGCGATCGACGGGATCAAGAGCGCGTGCTCGCCGTCCGGGAGTTACACCAAGCTGAGCACGATCACCTTCCCGGCAGGCCGGTTCGATGTCACACGCGAGATCCACGTCGACGCCGACTACCTGATCCTGCGCGGCGCGGGCAAGGACGCCACCAAGTTCGTCTACAAACCGGACGCGAACACCCTCTACGACTCCCTCACCCCGGACGGTTCCGACTGGGACGAGGACGGGATGACCTCCGGCGCGGGCAAGGGCGGCTGGCTGTGGCCGGGCCGCGGACTGTTCCGCGTCCAGTCCAGGGGAGTGCACACGTCTTACGCGAGCGACCACGCCTCGGCGCCCGCCAACCGCAAGGACATCTTCGAAGGCACGATCAACGTCCATTGGAAGGCCGGGGTGAAGCTGCGGGGCAAGCCGGGTGACACCGCGTTCGCCGCGCGGATGGGGGACAACGTCGTCCACCTGGCGAGCAGCGGCGCCCTGACCTCGCTCGCCGCCGGGAACCTGGTCAACATCCGGGCGGCCAACTCGCAGAAGTTCTACGAGCAGCAGCAGGCCACCCCGACCACGTTCCCGCTGCTGAACATGCACATGCGCCAGCAGATCTTCACGATCGCGGCACTCGACACCACGGCACGCACCATCACCCTGGACAAACCGCTCGAGTACGACGTGCCGGTGAACTCCACTTCGGACGGTTCGGCCCCGATCAGCGGCGCCACATACGACTCGAAGGCGGCGCCGCTGGTCGATCCGGTGGTCGGCGTCGGCTTCGAGAACCTCGGGTTCACCCAGGAGATGCCTGGCCTGAACCCCGCCGAGGCGAACAACAACTACGGCAACATGGCGCCCGCCGCGGAGATGCACGGGATCGTGTTCAAGTGGGCGGCGAACTCCTGGGTCCGCGGCATCCGCGCGGATATGACCGGTTCGCATCCCATCGTCACCGAGGAGGCCAAGAACCTCCAGATCGTGGACAACGAACTCAACGGCTCATGGAACAAGGGCAAGGGTGGCAACGGCTACTTCCGCGGCTCCCGGGTCTGGGATTCGCTGTACGCCGGGAACACTTCGACCCTGTTGCGGCACTTCACCTTCCAGTGGTCCGCCTCGGGCAACGTCGTGATCGGCAACTCCTTCGACTCCGACCTGAACCTCCACGGCGGCTGGGAGCGCAACAACCTTTTCGAACTGAACACGGTCAAAGTCCCGTACGCGCACCGTTCGGGGAACTGCCGGGCCAACTGCGGTGAAGAGGGCGGAGGCGGTCCCGACGACTCGAACTGGTTCCCGATCTGGTGGGGCGCGGGCAAGAAGGCAGTCAAATGGTCGGGTGCCACCGGCTACCGCAACGTGTTCTTCAACAACGTCATGACCAAGCAGCTCTCGGACAACGGCCCGTATAACGACTTCTACGCCGACCGGCACCGCATCCATGTCTTCGGCTGGGACGGCACCGCGTACAAGCACCTCGACGTCGGCGGCACCCCGATCGCCGACTGGGCGAAGAACGAGCAGCGGGACTACACCGGAGGGCACGGGGTCGACGCGACCAAGACCGACGCCGCGTCGTCGCTGTTCCTGAAGTCCGTCGACGGTACTCCGCCGTCCTCGACGACTGGTCAGACCTCCACCACGACCACGCCGACCACGACCAGCCAGACTCCCGGTGCTTGCCTGAACGCGACCTTCACCCGTAAGTCGGTGTGGGACAGCGGGTACGGCGGCGGCTTCACCGTCACCAACAGCTGCTCGGCCGCGGTGGGTTCGTGGGCGGTCGAGTTCGACCTGCCCGCCGGGACGACGATCACCGGTTCCTGGAGTTCGGTGCTGACCAAGACCGGGCAGCACTACCGGTTCGGGAACGCGACCCACAACGGAAGCGTCAAACCCGGCGGCACGGCGACGTTCGGCTTCAACGCCGCCGGTCAGGGCCTCCCGGCCGCGTGCACGATCGCCGGAACGAAATGCGGAGGCACGGAATGACGAGGAAACGACTGCTCGCCGCGATCGCGGCCACGGCGTCTGCGGCGGGCCTGCTCGGCGCCGTCGTCACCGCCGAGGCCGCCGCGCCCAGCCTGTCCGCCGCGTTCACCCAGAGCTCGGTCTGGGACAGCGGATATGGCGGCAAGTACACGCTGACCAACTCGGGGGACGCGCACAGTACACAGTGGACGATCGAATTCGATCTCCCCGCCGGCACCGCGGTCACCACGTCGTGGAGTTCGGTACTCACCCGCACCGGGCAGCACTACAAGGTGACCAACGCGGGTTTCAACGGCACTGTCAAACCCGGTGGGTCGGCGAGCTTCGGCTTCAACACCTCAGGACTGGGCCTCCCGACCGGGTGCACGATCAACGGAAGCCCGTGCGGGGGAGGGGCGCCGACCACCACCACGGCGCCGACCACCACGACCACGAGCAAACCGCCGACGACCACCACCACGGTGCCGTCGGGTGACGTCGTCGACGTGAGCACCGCGGCCGAGTTGCAGGCCGCGCTGGCCGCCGCGAGCCCCGGACAGACCATCCGGCTGGCAGCCGGAACCTACCGGGGTTCGTTCGTCGCCACGAAGCCGGGGACGGCGGCCGCGCCGATCACGGTGACCGGACCCTCGACCGCGATCCTGATCAACGACGGCCCGTCGGGGGAGGCGCCCTCCTGTCCGGCTCCGACCGCGGGCTGGGACTCCGGGTACGGGTTCTGGCTCTACGGCGCGCCGTACTGGCACCTCAAGGGCTTCACCGTGCAAGAGTCGAAGAAAGGCATCGTCGCCGACAACTCGCACCACACGGTGATCGAGGGGGTGCGGGTGCACAAGATCGACGAGGAGGCCGTGCACTTCCGCCGTTCCTCGGCCGACAGCGTCATCCGCGACTCGACGATCAGCCACACCGGTCTCGTCCAGGCCGGCTACGGCGAGGGCGTCTATCTCGGCTCGGCGAACTCGAACTGGGCGTGCCACGGGAACTCCGGCGGAGCCGACCGTAGCGACCGGATCCAGGTTCTCGACAATCACATCGGACCGTACGTCGCCGCGGAGGCCATCGATGTCAAGGAGGGCACCGTGGACGGCGTCATCCGGGGCAACACCTTCGACGGCCAAGGGGTTTCCGGGCAGAACTCGGCCGATTCCTGGGTCGACGTCAAGGGATCCGGGTACGTGATCGAGGGCAACACCGGCACCTTCGCCTCGCCGGGGACGTTCGCGAACGGCTACGAGACGCACAACCCCGGCACCGCCCCGTCGTTCCCGAACGGCTGCGGCAACGTGTGGCGGGACAACAAGTCCGACCTCGGCGGCGTCGGCCAGTACGCCATCAAGATCACCTCGACGTCGAAGTGTTCGGAACGGCCCAACGTCGTCTACGCGTCCAACACCGTGTCGAGGGCGGTGAACGGGCTGACCAACATCCCCGTCACACCCTGACGGACGCCGGTGGCGGGAGCGGATCCCGCCACCGGCCGGTCAATCCCGGACCGCGGTGATCGCGACGGTGGCATAGCGCACGGTGAACCGGCCGCCCATCCTGTCGATCGCTGCTCCGACTTCGGCGAGGATCTCTTGTCGTACAACGGGTTCGACCCAGGTGAGCGAGCCGAACGTCGGGAGTTGGTCGAGCCATTCGTCACGGGTGTAGACCCGTTCCCAGTCGTGACGACTTCGCGTCGGCTCGCCGAATCCGCTTGCTTCGCGCAGGCCGTCGGCGACCTTCGCGATGAGCGGTCCGTACGGGTCCGAAGGCTGCTTCGGCACGGTCTTGAGGTCGATCGGCGAATCCGGCACGAGCCGCCGGTACGCGTCCGCCAAGGCGTCCGCGACCTCGTCCGGCGGTTCGGGCACGTGCCAGAACGCGGCAAAGAGCCCGCCGGGCCTCAGCACTTTAGCGGCCTTGACCGCGGCCGCGACCGGGTCGACCCAGTGCCAGGCCTGCCCGGAGACGAGCAGATCGAACCGGCGTCCGGCTGGCTCCCAGGCCTCGAACGTCGCGACCTCGACGTCGATCCCGCTCCGGCGGGCGAACTCGGCCATCCGCGGGTCCGGTTCGATGGCCAGCACGTGACAGCCGGCCGCCTGGAACTGGCGCGCCTCGATCCCGGTGCCCGCGCCGACGTCGAGGACCTCGCGGCCGGGAGCGGAGCCGACGAAGTGGTCGATGAGTTCCGGGGGATAGGCGGGCCGGGTCCGGTCGTAGCGGTCGACGTCCACCCCGAACGATTCCGCAGCCCGGCGATAGTGGTGGGGCTCCTGCCCCGAAGGTAGAGTGGGCATGCGCCCACCTTAAGTGGGCACTTGCCCACTCGTCAACGCAAGGGAGCCGTATGCCGACCGGGGTAGCCCTGCGCGCCGTCCGCGCGCAGTTGTTCGACGCCGCCGAGCGCGTCCTGCTGCGGGACGGGCCGAGCGGGCTCACCAGCCGCGCCGTCACCACGGAGGCGGACTGCGCGAAAGGCGTGCTGCACCGGCATTTCGACGACTTCGACGCGTTCCTCGCCGAGTTCGTGCTGGACCGGATCGAGAAGCTGGACGAGAACGGGCTCCGAGAGGCCGTCGGTACCGGAACGGTCGTGGACAACCTCACCGCGGCGCTCACGGCGGTGTTCGAGTCGGTCGCGGTCGCGATCGTCCCGCTCGTGATCTTCCGCGACGAGCTTCGCGCCCGATTGCGCCGCGAGTGGCCGGCCGGGGTCCCGGTGCTGACCCAGGCCGCCGAGATGATCGCCGCCTACCTCGAGGCGGAGCGAGCGCAGGGCAGGGTCGCCGAGCGCGCCGACGTCGAGACGCTCGCGGCCACGCTCATCGGTGCCGCACATCTGCTCTTCGCCGATCGCACGGGTGCCGCGCCGGAGACGGCGCAGGTGCGGAAGACCGTGGAAGCCGTGATCGGCATTTGACGAGGGCGCGTGAAAGGCGGCGAGTCCTCAATGGACTCGCCGCCTGGCTCAGCGGATCAGGACTGCGCGGCGGTGACGGTGTGCCGCAGCAGCAGCGACGTCGTGACCGGGCCGACGCCGCCGGGGACCGGCGTGATCGAACCCGCGATCCCCTCGACCGCGGCCTGGTCGACGTCGCCGACGAGCCCGCCTTCGGGAGTCGGGTTCGTGCCGACGTCGATCACCACGGCACCGGGCTTGACGTGGTCCGCGCCGACGAAGTGCGCGCGGCCGACGGCCACGACCAGGACGTCCGCGGTCCTGGTGACCGCCGCGAGGTCCTTGGTGCGGGAGTGGCAAACGGTGACTGTCGCGTTCTCGGCGAGCAGCAGCAGCGCGGCGGGCTTGCCGACCACGGTGGAACGGCCCACGACGGCGACCTGGGCACCGGACAGGGCGACCTGCTCGCGCTTGAGGATCTCCAGCACCGCCGCGGCGGTGGCGGGGGCGTAGGTCGGGAGGCCGGCGGTGAGCCTCCCGAGGCTGACCGGGTTGGCGCCGTCGACGTCCTTGCGCGGATCGATGTGCGCGCCGACGTCGTCGAGCGTCACGCCTTCGGGCAGCGGGGTCTGGCAGATGATGCCGTGGACCGACGGGTCCGCGGACAGCTTGTCGAGTTCGCGGGTGACGTCCTCGCCGGCCGGCTTTTCGAGCTGGACCACCCGGCAGTCGACGCCGACCTTCTTGGCGGCGCGCTCGATCGAGCGCACGTACCAGGCGGTGGCGTCGTCGTCGGTCGGCACGAGCACGGCCAGCGTCGGGGCGGTGCCCGATTCGCGCAGCTTGGCGGCGGTCTCGGTGACCTCGGCGGTGATGGCGGCGGCGATCGCGCGCCCGTCGATCAGCGTCATCGGGCGATCCTCTCGCGAACCTCGGCGACGAGCGCGTCGGCGCGCCCGGCGGCGGGGATGTGCTCGGCGAGCCGGGCTTCGGTCTCCTTGCGCAGCTGCTCGTCGGACATCGACGCGAGGTTGACCTCGACGTTGACCACGGCCGATTCGAGCGCGGACTTGGCGGACGAGGCGGCGACCGCGATGTCGGAGATGACGTTGGTGTTGGCGCCTTCGAGGATCGAAGCGGCGACGTCGATGACCTCGGCGGCCAGAGCGGCGGTGCGCAGCGGGACGTCGGCGGCGCCGACCAGTGCGGCCTGGATCGCGGCCGAGCGGGCCTGCTTCTCCTCGTCGGTGGCCTTCGGGAGCTTGTAGGCCGAGACGACCGCGTCGAAGGCGGCGGCGTCGTCGGCGGCGAGGCCGAGCGCGCGACGGCGGAGGTCTTCGGCCTTGCCCAGCGCCTCGGTCATGGTTGCCTCGTGCTCGGCGTATTTCGGCTTGCCGATGGTCAGGTTGCACACCATGGAGACCAGGGCGGCACCGACCGCGGCGTTCATCGCGGCACCCGCGCCACCACCGGGCGTCGAGGCCTTCGAAGCCAGCTCGTCGAGCCACTGACCGACCGGTTGAGCCTCCACGCGATGTTCCCTTCCCGCTGGTTTTACCGTCGCAGGGAAGCCTACCCGGGGGTTCCCGGACAACCCGAAGGCCACCTTCGCGGCGATCGACATCGGCGAAGGTGGCCTTCGGCCAGTGGGATCAGGACCGCTGGTACTCCTCCCAAGTGAGCTTCGGCGTGACGGCGGGGCCGTCGTCGGAACCGCGGCCGGCGAGGCCGTTGTAGCCGAGGTAGTAGTCACCGGCCTGGTGCTGCGCACCGGAGGACAGGTCCGGATCGGACAGTGCGATGGCGTGGATGTGGTAGGCGAAACCCTGGGCCGGGGTCCGGACCCAAGCCGCGAAGCCCACCTGACGCAGCTTCCGTGCGACGTCGGTCCGCGTGGCCGAGGACATGCCCTCGACACCGATGTCGAGCGCGCCGCCACCGTCGTGCGTCCCTGCCGAAGCGCCGACGCCGCCGGGGTTGTACGAGCCCTGGGTGATGGTGAGCTGCCTGCCGAGCAGTGCCTCGGCCTTCACCAGCATCGCCTTGGTCCGGGTGTTCATCGTCTTGCCGTGGTAGGTCAGGCGGCTACCCGCCGAGACCACCGCGGTGACGGTGTACCGGCCCTCGCCCAGCTTCTCGAGCGAGGTCTTGCCTGGCAGGCCGGAGGCGTCGATCCCGGTGTAGCCCAGCGACTTCTGGTAGCTGGAATACCCGTTGATCGTCGAGGTGCCGAAGTGGCCGTCGACGTACTGCTGATCGAGCAATCCCTTGGCGGCCAGCGCCTGCTCCACCAGCAGCACACTGTCCTTGGCGCCAGGGGTCAACGCGCTGTCGGCGCGGCGCGGGTCGATCTGCGCGGCCTTGAGCACCGCTTCCATGCTGGCCGCGGGCAACGCGGTCACGGCCACTTCGGCGCCGGCCGGTGCGGCCACGCCGAAGGAGAGCGCGGTCGCTGTCGCGAGCACGGCTACCTTGGTCAACAATTCCTGCCTCCTGAACGGACTCGGTTGTCCGGTCAGCATGGGCAGCGCGAATACAAGGGCCGTACAAACGACCTTTGCCTTGTCGCCCGGTCGGGTGTCGCTTCGGCGAAATCGGGGAACGACCTGATAAGACTTCCGGTGGACGCCGAAAGGTCGAGACCCACATGGTGCTACGTACCCCGCCACCCTCAAGGGCTCATCTCAGACTGCTCGCGGCGGCGGACGCGTCCCCGCCTGGCCGTCGGCGGGACCTGTACGGCGAGATCGCCGACCGGCGGCTGGCCGCGATCCTCGCCGCGGAAGACGTGGCGGAGGAACACGGGCTGAGCGCGCACGTCCGGACGACCTGTTACGTCCATCGCCGATGGGTGCACCAGTGCATCTCCGATCCGATGCACATCCTGGTGGTCACCGGCCATCGGTGGTGCCGCCGCTGCGATCGCACGGTGGAGGTCGAGGTCGACGAGACCTTCCCGGGCTCTGTCGAACTCTTCTGCGACGGCTGCGGTGTCCCGCCGGACACGGCCGCGAACCGCGAGGTACTCCTGGCCTGCCGGACCAGCCTGGCCGCCATGCACGGTGGGGAAGCATCGACGCTCTACGTCGTTCCTGACCGCTGAACGGCACCCGATCGCCTCCTCCGATGACGCCGAACGGCCGTGTCCCCGGCGGCCGCGCGGAGCAGTCAGTGGTTTGGACCACCACTGTTACCGAAGCGTGATCTGGACATATCGCACGGACGGCTACTTTGTTGTGGCGCGCAACGAATTGCTTCGCCCGTGGATTTCCAACGCCGGAGGTGTCACGACGTGGATCGGATCTTTGTGCAGCCCCAACGGCGGAAAAGGGTTCGTGGCGCACTCGCCGCCGTCCTTTCCGCCCTCCTGATCGCCGCCGGTCTCGGCGGTGCCACCGCCGCGGCGGCCGACTACAGCCAGAGTGCCGCGTCCCTGAACGCGAGCCAGGCGCAGTTCTCCTTCACGCCGGCGACGCCCGCGCGCTACGTCGACATCCACTACACCGGCGTTCCCGGCCTGGGCCAGCAGAACGTCCGCATGACCGACAACGGGGGGACTTGGCGGCACACCGTCGGTTCGCTCACGGCGGGCACGGTGCTCGACTACTGGTTCACCTACGAGAAGAACGGGCCGCAGTACGACACCCCGCATTTCGGTTACACCCATGGCGGAAGCGGCGCGACCGTCGCCTCGCCGACGTTCGACCCGCCGGGCGGCAGTTACCCGAGCGCTCGCTCGGTGACGTTGTCGTCCGCGACCGCGGGCGCGACCATCCGGTACACAGTGGACGGTTCCACGCCGACCGCTTCGTCCACTCCGTACACCGGACCGATCACGGTTTCCGCGTCCTCGACGATCTCCGCGATCGCGGTCAAGTCGGGCTCGGCGAATTCACCGGTGACGTCGGCGAGCTACACGATCGGATCGACACAGGCGACCTGCCCGACGCAGGCCGAGGTCCCGGACTTCGGCCCGAACGTGCGGATCTTCGACCCAGGCATGTCGGCGGCGTCGATCCAGAGCAGGCTGGACGCGGACTTCAACGCGCAGAAGGACACGTTGACCGCGCAGTTCACCGAGCGCCGATACGCGCACCTGTTCAAGCCCGGTGTGTACAACGGCATCCACGACAATGTCGGCTACTACACCTCCGTCGCGGGCCTCGGGCAGAACCCGGGCGACGTCGTGATCAACGGTGACGTGACCGTCGACGCCTTCAACGAGTCGGACAAGGGGGTGGCGCTGCAGAACTTCTGGCGCTCGGCGGAAAACCTCGCCGTTGTCCCGAGTAGCGGCTCCACTCGCTGGGCCGTCGCGCAGGCCGCGCCGTTCCGTCGCATGGACATCCGCGGCGGGCTCCAGCTCTACCCGGCCAGCTACGGGTTCGCCAGCGGTGGCTACACCGCCGACACCAAGGTCTCCGGGCAGACCGCTTCGATCTCGCAGCAGCAGTGGTACACCCGCGACAGCAGCTACGGCAGCTGGGACGGCGGGGTCTGGAACATGGTCTTCTCCGGGACGAACGGCGCTCCCGCCAACACCTTCCCGAATCCGCCGGAGACGACGCTCGCCACCACGCCGGTGTCCCGCGACGTCCCGTATCTCTACCTCGACGGCTCCGGCAAGTACCGGGTCTTCCTGCCCTCGTTGCGCACCAACGCTTCCGGGCCGAGCTGGGCAAACGGCGGCACGCAGGGCAGCTCGCTGCCGATGAGCCAGTTCTACGTCGTGAAGGCGGGGGACACGGCGTCGTCGATCAACACCGCGCTCTCCCAGGGCTGCAACCTGTTCTTCACGCCGGGCGTCTACCACCTCAACCAGACGCTCAACGTGACGAAGGCGAACACCGTCGTCCTCGGTGTCGGCTACTCGACGCTGGTGCCCGACAACGGCGTCGAAGCGATGCGGGTCGCCGACGTGGACGGGGTCCGGATCAAGGGGCTGCTGTTCGACGCCGGAACGACCAACTCGCAGTCGCTGCTCACGGTCGGCCAGGTGGGCTCGACGGCGAACCACTCGGCCAACCCGACGACGCTGCAGGACGTGTTCTTCCGGATCGGCGGTCAGATCGCGGGGAAGGCGACGAACAGCCTGATCGTCAACAGCCGCGACACCATCATCGACCACATCTGGGCCTGGCGCGCCGACCACGGCAACGCGGGCACCTACGGCTGGACGGTCAACACCGGCGACACCGGGGTGGTCGTCAACGGCGACAACGTGCTGGCGACCGGTCTGTTCGTCGAGCACTACCAGAAGTACCAGGTGATCTGGAACGGCCAGAACGGCAGGACGATCTTCTTCCAGAACGAGATCCCTTACGACGTCCCGGATCAGGCGGGCTGGAAGAGTCCCAACGGGCTCAACGGGTACGCCGCCTACAAGGTGGGGGACAACGTGACCACGCACGAGGCGTGGGGCCTTGGCAGCTACTGCTTCTTCAACGACAACCCGTCGGTGAACCTGTATCACGCGTTCGAGGTGCCGAACCGCTCCGGCGTCCGATTCCACAACATGGTGACGGTCTCGCTGAACTACAAGGGGACCATCACCCACGTCATCAACGACGCCGGTGCGGTGACACCGCCAGGGACGACGCCGAGCAATCTGGTGAGCTACCCGTAACGCTCACCGAGGGCTGAAGGGCGCTTTCCCCGCATGACACGCGGGGAAAGCGCCCTTCACACTTGTGTATAACGCCCTATACCGTTCGGCGATGGGCACCTGCTTCACCTCGCCGCTAGGCTCGGATCCATGACCAGCAGTGATGCCTCCGCCGTCGTCAAAGAACTGCGTGACCTCTTCCGTTCCGGTGTCACGAAACCGGTGGATTGGCGCCGGACGCAGCTCATGGGCCTGCGGAAGCTCCTGTCCGAGCGGGCCGACGTCTTCCTCGACGCGCTCTATGCCGATCTGCGGAAGAACACTGCCGAAGCCAAGCGCGCGGAGATCGCGCTCGTGCGCAACGAGATCGACCACACGCTGGAGAACCTCGACTCCTGGCTGGCTCCGGAGCCGGCCGAGCTGCCGTATCCGCTGCGGCCGGGGAACGGCCGCGTCGTACGTGAGCCGCTCGGGGTCGCGTTGATCATCGGGCCGTGGAACTACCCGCTGCAGCTGGTGCTCGCGCCGCTGGTCGGAGCGCTGGCGGCGGGGAACTGTGCGGTCGTGAAGCCGAGCGAGCTGTCTCCGAACACGTCGGCCGCGATCGCCGAGCATCTCCCGGACTACGTCGAGGGCGTCCGCGTCGCCGAGGGCGCGATCCCGGAGACGACGGCGCTGCTGGAGCAGAAGTTCGACACGATCTTCTACACCGGGAACGGGACGGTCGGCCGGATCGTCATGGCCGCGGCGGCGAAGCATCTCACACCGGTCACGCTGGAGCTGGGCGGGAAGAGCCCGGCGATCGTCGAGCCGGGCGCCGATCTCGCCGTGACCGCGCAGCGGCTCGCGTACGGCAAGTTCGCCAACGCGGGCCAGACCTGCGTCGCGCCCGACTACGTCCTCGCGATCGGCGACACCGGCCCGAAGCTGGCCGAGCAGCTGGCCGAGACCGTCGAAGCGATGTTCGGCGAGGACCCCGCCACCAGCGACTCCTACGGTCGCATCATCTCGACGCGGCATTACGACCGGCTCGCCGCCTTGCTGGACAACGGAACCGCGGTCGTCGGCGGCCAGGCCGACCGCGACGAGAAGTACATCGCGCCCACCGTGCTCACCGGCGTTTCCCCGGACGCCCCGGTGATGCGGGACGAGATCTTCGGCCCGATCCTGCCGATCATCGAGGTGCCCGACGTCGACGCTGCGCTGGCGTTCGTCAACGAACGCGACAAGCCGCTGGCGTTGTACGCCTTCACCGAATCGGATGAGACGAAGCGCAGGATCGAGGCGGAGACGTCGTCGGGTGGCTTGGTGTTCGGCGCGGCGATCATCCATCTCGCGGCGCCGGAGTTGCCGTTCGGCGGGGTGGGGGAGAGCGGGATGGGCCGCTATCACGGCCGCTATTCGATCGACAACTTCAGCCACGTGAAGGCCGTGCTGGACAAGCCACTCGCGGGCTGATCAGCGGCCCTCGCGGCTGCCTTCGTAGGCCCGCTCGCGCAGCCCGGCGAGCCAGCCGGGCCGCGGCTCCCATCCTCGCGGAGGATGCAGCATCGGATCGAAGGCGGGGCGGGAGGAGTCTTCGGCCACTTCGCGCAGGGTCAGCGTCGCGCAGGGCTTCCGATGCCCGTTCGCGCGGACGGTCTCGACGAGGTAGGTCACCGGCCCTTCCGTCACCAGGCGCCTCAAGGCGTCCAGTGATGCTTCGGCGTGCCGCGGCGTCTCCGCGCGGGCCGAAAGCCAGACCAGTTCGCCTTTCGTGCGATAGGGCAGCAAGGTGCTGTAGCGCCCGGTGGTCCAGGCCCGCGACGGCCGCGGCAGTACCCGGCCGACCAGACCGGCACCCGAAGTGGTCAGCGTGAGATCCCAGGGATCACCGTCGGCGGAAGGGATCCGGACCGCCAGCCCCAGCGCGTCGGGCACCCGTCCCGGGAGGCCTACCCCCTTGGACATCCGCACGGTCACGGCCACCGGCTCGTCCGGCAGGGCGAGGTCATCGCCCCTCAGGCCGTGAAGTTCGCCTTTGAGTAGTAGCCCATTCGGGTGGAAGGCTCTCGCGCCACGCAGGGCCGCGAGGGCGCGGAAGCCGGCACGGAAAAGCTTGCCGCCGGGCCCGGCCTGCGTTGCGGCGTCCTCAGCCACGATTCCGACCTCCTTGTGACGTGCGTGCTCCGCGGTGATTACCCCGGCCATGGCGGGTTACACGGGAATTCCCACAAATTCATGAGCTCCGTTTCCCCGGTGTGAACGGCATTCGCCCGGGTACTCGACGCGATGTTCGCGCAGTTCCCCAGTCATCTGGATCGGAGGAAATCATGACTGCATCGCCGGCCACGGTTCGGCGGGGTCCGCGCCAGCTCATCGCTTTCGGCGTGGGCGCGGTCTTCCTGCTCGTCGGCATCCTCGGTTTCATCCCCGGCGTCACGACGAACTACGAACAGCTGAGCGGCGCCGGACACGAGTCCGGTGCGCTGCTGCTGGGCGTGTTCCAGGTGTCGATCCTGCACAACATCGTCCACCTGGCGTTCGGCGTCGCGGGCATCCTGCTGGCCCGGACAGTGAGCGGCGCGAAGGCGTTCCTCGTCGGCGGCGGGGTGATCTACCTCGTGCTCTGGCTGTACGGGCTGCTGATCGACCACGGCTCGGCGGCCAATTTCGTGCCGGTCAACGACGCCGACAACTGGCTGCACCTCGGGCTCGCCGTCGGGATGATCGCCCTCGGGCTCATTCCGCTCTCCGGTTCGAAGGCGCCGATCGCCGACTCGCGCTAATCCCCGTCCTTCCCTGAATTCTTCGGAGGTTGTCAGTGTTCCGTCATACCAAATCGCTCCAATTCGAGGCCAAACCGGAAAAGCCCGACGCCTTGTACGCCCGCAAGCTGCAGGAACTCATCGGTGGCGCCTACGGTGAAATGACCGTTACCATGCAGTACCTGTTCCAGGGCTGGAATTGCCGCATCGAGGGCAAGTACAAGGATTTGATCATGGATACGGCGACCGAGGAGATCGGTCACGTCGAAATGCTCGCGACGATGGTCGCCCGGCTGCTCGAAGGGGCGCCCGCCACCACGGTGGCCGAGGCCGCGAAGGATCCGGCCACCGCGGCGATCCTCGGCGGGATGGATCCCCAGCAGGCGATCATCTCCGGTGGCGGCGCCACACCGAGCGACAGCCAGGGCTATCCCTGGAACGGCCGCTATGTCGTGGCGTCGGGCAACCTGCTGGCCGATTTCCGGGCGAACGTCGCGGCCGAGGCGCAGGGCCGGTTGCAGACGGCCAGGTTGTACAACATGACCGACGACCCGGGTGTGAAGGCGATGCTGCAGTTCAACCTCGCGCGGGACACGGTGCACCAGAAGCAGTGGCTCGCCGCGATCGAGGAACTCAAGGCCGACGGCCTGGAAAGCGACATCGCACCGACCGCGTTGTTCGACGAGGAGAACCAGGAGCACAACAACACCATTTGGCACCTGTCCGACGGCCCGGACGGTGCGAAGGGTGGCTGGAGCTTCGGCGAGGACGGGATCGAGTACCTGATGGAGCCCGAGGCCCTCGGCGGACCTGGCACCGCTCCGAAGCCCGACCCGGCGCTCTACGGCACCTATGCGCCGGTCCAGGACGCGATCGGGACGGTCAAGGGCAAGGCCAAGAACGCGAAGAAGAAGGCCACCAAGTCGAGCAAGAGCTAGGAGATTCGGCGGAGCCCTTCCCCGGTGCCGCCGGGGAAGGGCTCCTCTCTGTTCGGACTCCGCACTCCCGAGTGCGGCGTCCAGGCACGTGAGTTACGTCCCCAAGCACGCGAGTTACGTCCCTAAGCACGCGAGTCACGCCTTACCGAAGTACATGAAGGCCCCCTTCCTTGCGTCTAGCGCAAGGAAGGGGGCCTTCATGTACTTCACGACAGGCCGTCGAGGTCACAGCCGTCCCACCGTCACCAGGGACCACAGCTGACGGTAGCGAAAGCCTCCTTCACTACCGTCAGAGTAGGCAAAGAGGCCCTCACTACCAGGAGAACGCCTACGCGGGAGCGACCCCCGGCACCCACCGCGCCACCTTTGCCTTACCCCTCAATATGTGCGGGAGTCAGTCGGTGGCTTCGGCGACCGCGGCCGCTTCGTCGTCGTCCATCGCCTTGGTGTCGCGCGGCGGGAGGAACGGCTCGTCGTCGGCGGGGCGTCCGGAGGCACGCTCCTTGCCACGGGTGAGTTCCGCGTCCAGCTCGGCGCCGAGGAGGACGGCGATGTTCGAGATCCACAGCCAGATCAGGAACACGATGACCCCGGCGAGCGAACCGTAGACCTTGTTGTACGAGCCGAAATTGCTCACGTAGAAGGCGAATCCCGCGGTGGCGGCTGCCCAGAGCACCACGGCCACGAGCCCGCCGGGCGTGAGCCAGCGGAACTTCGGCTGCCGCACGTTGGGGCTCACCCAGTAGAGCAGTGCGAACGCCAGCCCGGCCAGCAGCGCGATCACCGGCCATTTCGCGATGTCCCAGACGAGGACACCCGTCGAACCGAGGCCGATCAGGTCACCGAGGTAGCGCGCGACCCCGCCGGTCGCCACCACACCGGCGGCGCACAGGGCGAGGACGATCAGCACGGCGATGGTGAGCCCGACCCGCAGCGGCACGGTCTTCCAGATCGGGCGGCCTTCGGGCATCGAATAGATGACGTTGGACGCACGCATGAACGCGCCGATGTAGCCGGACGCCGACCACAACGCGCCCACGAAGCCGATGATCGCCGCCGTGCTGGCCAGTCCGCCGGATTTGGACAGCTCCTCGATCGCGCCGACCAGGATCTCCCGGCCCTGCCCCGGTGCGATCCGGCCGACGTTGTCGACCAGGGTCTGGGTCGCGGACGGCCCGAGGAGACCGAGGATCGCGGTCAGGACCAGCAACCCGGGGAAGAGCGAGAGGACGCCGTAGTAGGTGAGGGCGGCCGCCCAGTCCAGCATGTTGTCGTGGTTGAACTGGGCGAACGTCCGTTTGAGCACCGCGAACCACGATCGACGGGACAACTCCGTCGGACCGTCCGGGTTTTCCGTTGTGGCAGCCAAGGGAACCTCCTGAAGGGGATTCCCTCGCTTACCCGGGAGCGCCGGGGCGAAACAGCGATCAGACCGGGCGAGGACGCGGCTGTGGTGGAGGCGGGACGGTCTTCGCGAGGACGATGTCCGCCAGCCGGATCGTCACCAGCCCGCGTTTGGTCTCCACCGCGCATTCCGCGTCGTCACGGGAGCGCAGGTAGCCGAGCGCGTCGGTGAACCCGCCTTCGATCCGGTACCGCACGACGACCCTCGTGCCGACCGGGACGTCCGGGAGGGTCACCGGTCCAGGTGCGCGGTGAGCTCGTCGTCGCTCGGCTCGACCAGGTGGGTGCCGTCCGGCCAGACGATGGTGGGGATCCGGCGCTCACCGTTCTGCAGCGCCCGCACGGTTTCCTCGGCGACAGTGTCCGCTTCGACGTCGATGTAGTCGTACTCGACGCCCTTCGCGTCCAGCAGGGCACGGCTGCGTTTGACGTCGGGGCACCAGTCGGCGCCGTACACGGTGAGGTCGCTCATGGATCACAGCATGCCAGGTCGCGGTCCGGCGGCGTGTTCGGCGAGGGCCGAACGGTCGGCGAGCCCGGTCTTGGCGAGCAGGCTCGCGACGTGCTTCTCGACCGTGCGGGGCGAGATGTGCAGCCGGGCGCCGATGTCCTTGTTGCCCATGCGCTCGGCGAGCAGTACCAGCACCTCGTATTCGCGGACGGTGACGCCGGCCGCGCGCAGCTCACCGGGGACCCGGTCGACACCGGACCGGCGCTGCCGCACGGGTGCGCCGAGCTTGCGGAGCAGGCTCCGGCAGGCGGCCGCGACCGCCTGGATGTCCCTGCCGTGGAAGTACTCCTCGGCCTCGTTGAGCCAGCCCGCCGGATCTCCCCAGCCGTCGGCGGCGGCCGGTTCGGCGATCAGCCGGAGCCCGAGGTGCCGGGCAAGGGGATAGGGCGCCGACGTCTCGAGTGCGGAGGCCACCGACCGTTCGGCCTCCGCCGTGTCACCGCGCCTGCCGTGCTCGACGGCGTGCGCGAATTCGACGAACTGCCGGTTCCACCGCATCCCGCTCACGGCGGAGCCCGCCTCCGGGCAGGGAGCGCCGCCGAGGGTGTCGACGAGCGTCCTGAGCCCGTGCTGTCCGGCGAGGTGGAACCGGCTCGGCCGCCGGTCCTCCAGCTCGATGACCTGGTCGAGTTCGCGGCGCGCCCGCTCGAAGTCCTCCTCGAGCAGTGAACAGAAGACGCGTGCCAGCCCGATGCTCAGCACCATCTCCTGCGCGTTCTCGCCGCCGCTTTGCCGGAAGTCGTCGAGCGCCCGCTCCATCGCCGGGCGGTCGGCGCGGTGCCCGGCCGACATCGCCCTGGTCATATGCGCGTACTGCAGCAACGCGGTCAACCGGAGCCTGCCGAGCACGGCGAGGTTCTCTTCCAGCAGCGCGTGCGCGGTGTCGAACTCGCAGCGCAGGATCGCGTGCATGGTGCGCACGGAATCGACCGCGCAGTGCAGCGTGATGGACCCGGTCCGCTGGGCGTCCGCGCGGGCGAGCAGCAGGGTCTGCTCGTCGCCGTTCATCAGCACGCGATGCCCGCCGAGCCGGACCAGCGCCTGGGTGCGGAGGTGGTGCAGGTGGTTGTCCTCGGCGGTTCGCCGCGCGAGCTGCATGTACTGCTCGGATTCGGTGAGGTCCCGCGACAGCGCGAGCATGCCGAGCACCTGCAGTGCCTGGCAGACGACGAACGGCTGCTCGGTCTCCTCGGCCACTTTCCACGCCTGACGCGCGAGCCGTTCCGCTGTGCCGGTCCGGCCGGGGACGTCGAGCCACAGGTTCGCTTCGACGGCGTCGAGCGCGGCCTGCTGAGCTGGCGAGATCGCGGAACCGAGTGGAGCTCGGGCGCGTTCGATCTGGCCGAGGCATTCGTCGTGCCGTCCGGCGATGTAGGCGGCCCAGGCGAGCTGGGTGTGCAGTTTGGCGGCCCGTTCGAGCGTGCCGATCTCGACGAAGCCCGCCGAAAGCTCGACGGCGCGGTCGAATTGGCCGGTCTGCCCGAGCGCGTACAGCAGTGTCTCCAGTACCTCGGCCCGATCACCCGCGTCGGCACCGGCGAGCAGGTCGACGGCTTTGGTGAGCATCGTGACCGCGGAATCCGCGGCGCCGGCGTCGAGGGCGCGGCGACCGGTCCGCGCGAACAGGTGGCCCGCGGCCCGTTCGTCCATCGCGGTCAGCCGGAGCGACGCGACGAGCGCGCACAGATCGCCCGGCAGACCCGGGTACAGCTTCTCGACGGCGTCGGCGGCTTGACGGGCGAGTGCCGCCTTGCGGGCCGGTGACTGGCGTGCCAGCAGCGCTTCCGCGGTCAGCGGATGACGGAAGGCGTACCAGCCCGGCGTCGTCTCGTCGGTGGTCACCAGGTTCGCCGAGACGGCGGCGCTCAGGTGGTTGTGCAGGGTCCGGTCGTTCGTGCCGATCACCGTCTGCACCACCGTCAGCGGGAAGCGGCGGCCGATGATCGCGGCGACCGACAGCAGTTCGCCCGCCTGCTCGCCGAGTTGCTCCGTCCGGACGCCGATACTGGTGACCAGGGCGGCGGGTACGCGGGCGCGGAGTTCGCCGATGACCCGCCAGCCGTCCCGGCCCTCGACCAGCAGGCCCTCGTTCACCATGCCGTGGAGCAGTTCCTCGACGATGAACGGCAGGCCGGCGCTGTTGCGCCACAACAGTTCTGCCGCGGGCGACGGCAGTTTGCCCGGCTCGGTCTCCAGGCAGGCCGCCGCGAGTGCGCGGGTGTCGGCGAGACCGAGCCTGCCGAGTTCGACGACGGCGCAGCTCATCCGCTGGGCACCGGAGGTCGCGAGGCGGAGGGCGTCGGAGGGCTCGTTGCGGAGCGTGCCGACGAACAGGGTCTGTGCCGCGGGCAGGTTGTCGACGAGGTATTCGAGGATGAACAGCGTTTCGGCGTCGGCGTCCTGGAGGTCGTCGAGGACCAGGAGCGCGCCGCGGTCGCGGCTGGTCACGGCCAGCAGCCGGAACACCGCTTCGGCGAGCACCAGCAGGGAGCCCGATTCCCGCGGCCGGTCGCCTTGGCCCCAGTCGGGAACGAGCTGGGCGAGCACCGGGACGAACGGGTCGAGTTCGGCCGCCTCCGGCGGTCCGCCGCCGCGGAAATGCGACAACAGCGCCTGGGTCAGCGGCCGGAACGGGACGAGCGGACCGATCGAACCGGCCCTGCCCTGCAGAACCGGGATGTCGGCGGCGACCGCGCGAGACGCGGCTTCGGTGGCGAGGCGGGACTTGCCGATGCCGCCTTCGCCGACGAGAAAGATCGCGCCGCCGCGGCCCGCGATGGCGCGATCGAGAGCTTCGGAAAGCTCGGTCAGTTCGGCGTCGCGGCCGATCACCCGCGACGAACGGATCCCCACGGTCGCGACTATAGCGAGCGGATTCCGCAGTCATGGGGAAAGGCGATCACGAAGGCGGGCGGCGCGAGCCCGCCTTCGTGAGCTTTTGACGGACCTCAGATCCAGCCGCCGGTGAACACACTGACGACGGACGGTGAACCGGGGTCCGTGGAAAGGGTGGCGAGCGGGTTGGCGCTCAGCCGCGGCTTGCTGCCCGCCAGCGCGTGGTTGCGCGAGCCGACCTCGAGGGCGCGCGGCAGGTTCACGGCGCCGAGGGCGTCTTCGGTGGCGGGCAGATCTCTTTCGTACATTCGGTTCTTCTCCTCATACTCGGTTTACCGGCGGAACAACGGTGGCCGCGGGATGCGGCCGGTCGGGGCGGAGCAGGAGCGCGGACGGGACCCGGTCGCCGAATCCCAGCCGCAGCAGGCCGTAGCCGATCCCCGCCAGGCCGCTCAGCAGTCCTGGCGAGGGGACCGCGCCGGGAGTCCCGCAGCGGGTACCGCGCTGATCGATGGCGGCGAGCAGATGACCGGTCCGGCGGCGTACCGCGGCGGCGGCGCCAGTGTGCCCGTTCTCCGCCAGCACGCACAACACGTCCAGCACTCCGGACTCGCCGTGGCAGAGGCTGAGATCCTTCAGCGGTGCCCCGTCGGCCAGCCGTTTGATCGTCCGGTCCAGGCCACGGGCGGATCCGGGATCCGGCAGGTGCGCGGCCTGGCCGAGTGCCTCGCCCGCGAGACCTTCGCACCAGCCGCCGGTGCTTTCCGCCCGATCGTCCGCCTTTCCGGGTGGTTCTTCGCCGGAACGGTCGTGTGCCCGGAGGACCCAGTCGATCCCGGTCGGACCGCGGGCGAAACCGGTCTCATGTGGACGTTCGCGTTCGAGCAGCTGTCCGGTGTAGCGGTCCGCCCGCTTCAACGCCGCCTCGAGTCCTGTTTGGACATACACCGAGCGCATCGACGCGACCCCGCCTGCCAGGCCCGTCGTGAATCCGGACGGTGTTTCGGGGGTGGCCTCGGGCATCAGGTCGACGGCCTGCTCGATGAGGTCGCCCACAGGAAGGCCGACCAGGGTGCTGAGCCGCGCGATCGTGTACGCGACGCCGCCGAGCCCGAGAAGCCCGCCGCAGCCGGCGGTGGCGGCCAGTCCGGGATCGGCGCGGAGCGTGGCGAAGAGACCGGGGAGCGGGCTGATCGCGTACGCGGCCAGATCGCGGTACCGCGCGATCCCGGTCAGCTCGGCGAGCTGGGCGAGGAACAACGCGACCCCGCAATAGCCTTCGCCGAGTCCCGCCCCCATCGGCAGGACGGTCCAATAGCGGTCGTCGACGAGTTCGATCCCGAGCCAGTTCGAGCGGTGCTCGTCGGAGAAGGCGTTGGCGACGATGTGGTCGGCGATCCCGCACGCGGTGAGCAGCAGGCGTTCCGGGTCGGGCGCCTGGTTCGGCACCGCCGTTTCCGCGGTCTCGCCGCCGCCATGGTGGTCGTCGGTCGCCGTGCTGATCGCGAGGGTGGCCGAGATCAGCCATTCCTGGTCACGCTGATCGAGCGGATCCATGTCGGCGACCTTGGCCAGCACGGTGTCCAGCGACGCCCGGTCGACCACTCCATCGACGCTGTCACCACGCGAATCCAGCAGTGAGGTCGAGCCGGGGTTCGAGGTGAACATCGGCACGTCGCCCGCCCACAGGTCGGCCCGCTCGTGCGGGACGAGCCGGAGCAGTTTCTCCTCGTCCGCCGAGTCCTCTTCGAGCAGGTCGAACGCGTGGTCGCGGTCGGCGGCGTCACGCAGGAGGTCGGGATGGGTGGTCTCGTCGAGCAGGCGGAAGTAGAAGTTCGTCGGCCGGATGAGCACCCGGATGGGATCCTCGGCGCAGCGCCGCAGAAGCTCGGCGAGTTCGTCCCGTCCGGTGGAGATCGCGTCGTAGCCGAGCCGGAACCCGGCCAGCAGTGCCGCACTGTGCTCGACGGGGGTGACGTCACGGCCGTCGAGACGCGGGAGGTTGTTCCCGCCCGCGAGTTCGCCGGGGACCCGGATCAGCCGCATGTGGTCGGTGCCCGGATCGGCCCAATCGATCCGGTCGGTGGGCAGCTTGCCGCCGCGGCCCGCCAGACCGGAGATGTCGACGGCGCCGTGCTCGCCCGCGAAGAGCTGGGGGAGGAGCAGCGTGCGCTGTACCGATCGCGCCAGCATCGCCGCGGCCGGGTCGCCCTCCGGCGGATCGGGTGGAGACGGCTGGAACAGCGTCTCGATGTCGATCAGCACCGGCTGGTCACCGCAGGCGATGATGTTCTCGTAGTGGACGTCGGTCGCGTCGAGCGCGTGCAGGAGCGCCAGGAGGATGCCCTGACGGCGGTAGAACCGGTCGACGTCGGCGATGTCGGCGCACGGCCGGTGCTCGACGAACCGGAGCCAGCCGTACCCGTCACGCTGGAGTGCGTCGGCGGTCCGCAGGTGGAGACCGGGCAGTCGCTTGTTGACCTGTTCGACGATGTCGGTGAACCGATCGTGCAGGATCAGCGGGCGGGGTTTGTAGATCACCTTGGCACCGCTGGAGAAGCGGAGCAGTTTGACCGAACGCCCGCGTGCGTGCGAGTCCCCGATCCCGCCCGCGACCTCGACGAGCGTGCCGAGTTCGCCGTCCACGACCGAGCAGGGCAACGCGGCGGCATCGGCCGAGAAGCGGGCCAGTGTTTCGGCGTGGGCTTCGGCGGCGTGGAGGCAGGCCTGGGCGAGGAGCCGGGCCAGTACCGGGTATTCGCTGAACAGCCGGACGAGGCCGGCCGGGGTGGACTGCTGGCGCACGAAGTCCGAGAAGCGCTCTTCGGGTGTCTCGCCCCGAAGGATCCCGGCTTTGCGGGCGCGGTGGAGCTCCAGTACGAGCGTGCGGACCGAGAGCTTGAGCAGATGCTGGTCGAGTTGGGCCGCGAACCCCCGGCGGAGTGCTTCGACGTCGGCGTCCGCGAGATCGTCCGGGACCGCCTCACGAGTGGCGGCGTCGACGAACGACCTGAAGACCCCGGCGAACGCGGCACGCCAGTCACCGACTGGGGGACGCTCCGGCAGAAGCGCGGTGACGGCGTGTTCGGCGAAGTGCGCCCATGCGGGCTTGGTCGTCGCCGCGCGTTCGCGCGGGGTCTGGCCGTGCACCCACCACGTCAGCGGCAGGGACGTCGCCGTGGGCTGGGGCGTCACGGCAGTCATGCTTTCAGTTAGGCATCGCCCGCACATGGGGGCGACGTACCCACATTCAGCGCACGCACGAAGATGCCCGGAGAGTGACGACCGGCTCTCCCGCGGTCAGCCACCCATCGCGCCGGAATATGGGGGCCCTGCACCCATGCGCGGGCCGGGTCCCGGCCGCACGATGGTCGGGTGGAACGGGTCTCGCGGTGGTCGAGGAAGTGCCGTGAGGGTCGGGCGCGGGCCGGTTGCTGGGGGTCCGGCCCGCGCCACCCCAAATCCGCACTCAGTTCCGGCGGAGGATCTTCTTGGCTTCCTTGGCCTTGCGGATGACCGTGGCGAGCACACGGCGCGGCCGGAACCGGTTCGTGGTCTCCTCGGGTTCCGCCGCTTTCGGCTCCTCCGAGGCATCCTCGGGAGCGGGCCGATCCGAAGTGAGCTCCCCGGTGATCGTGCCTTCCTCCGACGGACGCGGCTCCGGCACCGCGGCGACCGGCTGGGTCTCCGGCTCCGGCGGGCTCGCCTGGGCCGGAACAGTGCCGGCATCGGTGAGCGGCTCCGCGATGGCCTGCGTTCCGGCGAGCCCCTGTTGGGATACCCGAGCGCGAACCCCGCTCGGCCGGGAAGCTCGCCAACGGCGCGGGCCGTGGATCATCTCCGGGGTGACCGCCGGGATCATGAGCGGAGTGTGCGCGGTATCGGCGTTCGGCACCGCCGGCCCCTGGGCGGCGGGATACCGCGCGAAGACGTCCGCGGCCGGAGCCTCGGCCTGGGCACCGGCTCGGTGCCGGATCCGGACGAGTCCGTAAGCCCCCAGCAGGCCGAGCAGGCCGGTCAAACCCCACCACGCCGTCATCGTCGTCCTCGCTTCCCTGGTAGCCGGTCACCGCTGGATGACCGCTGGCCGGTCGTCTAATCCGGAAGACAACCGTGTGGGTGACATTCGAGGAAACCCGAGTGTGGACGCCCTCGGTGCGGGTACGCGGACGCCGATGATCGTTTGTCACCGAAGGGAAGGATGATCAAATGCGGCACAGGGGAGCGAAAGTCGTCTCCACGTTCGTGGCCTCCGGCGCCATCGCCCTGACCGGAGCGATTCCCGCGTCCGCGATGCCCGAGCCCGCCATCGCGACGCAGGCATGGCACCAGGCCGACAACGACCCGAACGACGGGAATGACTCCGACGGGAACAACGGTCTGTGGGGCCTTCTGGGCCTGGCCGGACTTTTGGGCTTGGCAGGCCTCGCCCGCCGTGGGCCGAGACCGGGCGCGATGAACGGCTACCCGGCCGCGGGTTCCGGGGCGCCGCCGGCGAACACCTATTGAGGGGTAACGCAAAGGTGTCGGGTCGCGGGTATTCGCTCGCGGCCGTGCCGCGAAAGCCACTTTCGCGACCCCAGGCGTCGCGAAAGTGGCTTTCGCAACCTCCCAACTTCGCCTTACCCCCCAATAACTCGCGTGTTTGGGACCGCCCCCTGAACGAACGAGCTTGCACCATAGACCAAGGGCGAAGGGGCCCTTCACCGCATCGGACGCGGTGAAGGGCCCCTTCACCTCACCGCCGGCTCCACCCCACGACCACGACACATTTGACTTACCCCTCAATATCCGCCGGCCGAACCGCGACGGAACCCGCCGGGCGCCTGAGCACTGTCGGAGATCCGCTCCTCGGTCCCCTCGGGCTTCCGGCCCTCTACTCGGTGGTTCGCTTTTCGACGACCTCCGAGGCACCCCGCTTGGAGAACGCAGCCCAGAGATTGAACCCGACAATGCCGACGCACACCGCTGCCCACAGCCACAGGAAGCCGCTGTTCCGCCCGACGCCGTTGACGAACACGAAAACGAGCATCGCCACTCCGACCAGCGCACCGAAGACGGCGAAGGGTTTTGACGGTTTCACTCTGTAGGTGGCCACAGCCCGGCTCCTTGATCAAATCGTTGAGGTGAGGCCGTGATGCCCCGGCTCCCCGACGACGAAACCGTGCCTGCTGTCCAGAACAGGGATGTTGCGCTGAATGCGTATCCTCACTGGGCCGCAAGGACCTGGCCCTCTCCTCCATTCATCTGGTCGGGTGGGCACCGCCGTTGACCCCGAAGGTCTGCCCGGTGATGTGCCGGGCGCCGGCGGAAGCAAGGAAGTGCACCGTTTCGGCGATGTCGTCGGGAATCCCGGCGCGTCCGGTACTGGTCGCCTCGATCAGCTGCTCGGCCCGCTCGGCGGGGAGCTTGTCCCGGAAGAACTCGGTCTCGCGGATGTAGCCCGGCGCGACCACGTTCGCGGTGATCCCGCGGGCGCCGAGCCGCCGCGCCAGGTCGACGTTCCACGACGCCAGCCCGGCCTTGGCCGCGCCGTACGATCCGGCGCCCTGGTCGGCGGCGATGGACCCGATATGGATCACGGATCCGCCTTGGGCCAGCCTGCTCTCGACCGCGGTGGTGGTCAGCACGGCGCTGATCAGGTTGGCGTCCAGGTTGGCCCGCCAGCGCGCGAGGACCCCGGCGAGCCCGTCCTGGTCGGGAAGATCGAAGTCGGTGTTGCCGCCGGCGTTGTTGACCAGCACGTCGATCGGCCCGTCCAGTTCGGCCAGCGCTGAGGTCACCTGGTCGGGATCGGTGCTGTCGCAGACGAGTGGCCGGATCGACGCGCCCAGTTCGGCCGCGGCCGAGACCAGCACTTCCTTGCGTCGTCCGGTGATGTGCACGACGGCGTTCGACGCCGCGAACCTCGCCGCCACAGCCCTGCCGATGCCGGTGCCCCCACCGGTGACCAGGATCGTCCGAGTCATTCAGCCTCCTTCGAGTTCGCCGTTCTCACTCACGTTTAGGTCTAAATGATAGGCTGTGAGTCGTGCGTCCGACAACCGCGATGGAGGTCTGGGATGAGTGCAGCGCCCGAAAACGTCCCTGCCCCGGACGCCGCGGACGAGATCGAGGCGGCATGGCGGCGCGAGCGGCCCGGTACGTCGACCGAGTCCATCGGCATCGTGACCCGGGTGTGGCAACTGGCCAAGTTGTTCGGTGAGGACCGCCGCCGCGTCCTCTCCGACTCCGACGTCGATTCGGCCACGTTGGACCTGCTCAGCGTGCTCCGGCGCAGTTCCCCGCCGTACTCGCTGACGACCAGGGAACTGGCGAGGTCGACCCTGGTCACGGCGGGCGCGATCTCCCAGCGGGTGGCTCGCGCGGAACGGGAGGGGCTGGTCGAGCGGCACACCGAACCGCCAGGCCGCAGCGTGTACGTGACGTTGACCCCGGCGGGACACGCACTGGTGGAGCGGACCGTCGATCGGGTACTCGAGCGGGAACTCGAACTGGTGTCCGGACTGAGCGACGAGCAGCGGGCCCAGCTCACCTCACTGCTGCGGGTGCTCCTCGGCGAGGTCCAGAGCCACTGCGGTGATCACGGCGTTTCCCACGTGGGCGATCCCGGCCAGGCGCTCTGAACCCGACCTCACTGGCTCAGTCGAGCCGCACGCGCGGGTTCCTTGGCCTGAGTGGCGTAGTGGGCGGTGACGATCGCACCCGACATGGCCAGGATCAGGCCCGCGACCGTGAACGTGGCGAAGCCGTCGCGGACGCGGTCGTCGAGGAAGACCAGACCGATGATCGAGGACAACGCCGTGTTCGTGGTGAACATGATCGCGTTGACCGCCGTCGCCCCGCCCTTCTGCAGGGCGAGGGCGAACGAGACCGCCGCGGCCAAGCCGTTGAGGATCATCGCCCACACGGCCGGTTCCACCAGAATCGCCCAGCCGGACGACGGTAGGTCCAAGGTGCGTGCGGAGACACCGACCACGCTGAACCCGACCCCCGTCGCGAAACCGAGCACCTGCGCGGCCCAGGGGCGATCGAAGCGCCGAAAGTACCAGGCGATCGACCCCACGACCAGCGCCATCGCAGGCAGAACCCAGCGCCACGCCGCCGGAAGAACCTTGGCCGGACCCGGCTGCGCCGACAAGCCCAGCAAGATCAGACCGACCGCTCCGACACCCAGCGCGATCCAACCCGGCGCGGCCAGGCGGGTGCCCATGAACGCGGAAATCGCGGCCGTCACGCCGACGCTGAACGCCAGCACCGACTGGACCAGGAACAGCGGCAGCCGTTGCAACGCGGCCGCCGCGCAGGCGAAGCCGACCAGGTCGACGCCGATGCCCACGAAGTAAACCCATTGGCGCCGCAAGTGCACCAGGTCCAGTGCGCTGCCGCCGTACGCGCCCGCGCGGCGGACACCGATCGACTCCAGCACCGAACCACTACCCGAGGCCACCGCAGCCAGCAGCGCGAGGACGTATCCGACGATCACCCCCGCAGTCTGTCAGCCACGCCCTGGGCCCCTTACCGGTCACCCGCCGTGAAGTGGGCCTTCACACGGTGTCCGCCACGCGGTGGCAGCGGGCCGGTGGGCTCCACCAATGGCAGGAACGCCCGGCACGCTGGTCGGTGAACGTCGCCGAGAAGCCCTCTCCGGTCAGCGCAATTCGAGGCGGATGCCGTCTCCATCGGGTCCGTGATCGCGAATGATCCCGACGATCTCATCGAACAACGTCGAGCCTTCGCGGCGCTTGGCTTTGAGAATCTCTGCCTGGACGGTCGAACGGTTCGACGGGTGGCAGGTGAGGAGAAGCTGCTCTCGTTTTCGGAGCGTCGCCTCGTAGCCGAGCGCGGACCGGGACAACTCCGAGTTGAGCCACCTCAAAACCCAGCCGTTGTCGGGTGTCCCGAAGCCTCCGCCGAGGATGTCGTTGAAGGCGTCGAGGTTTCCCCGCCACGTGTGGTCGCGGAGCAGCAGCCGTGAGAACTCGCGAGTGAACCCGTCGAAGTCGGAAAAGCAGGCTCCGTCGATGGTCAGCACAGGAAGGTCGTCACTCCGGCCGGACATGACCCGAGCATGGCATGCGGCGCCCGGACCACTCGTTTGTTCGGGAGTCCTGTCACGCCGCAGACCGCGTGAGATCTGCCAAGATGACATGATGCCCTTGCTCTCGGCTGCCGAGGAGTTCGTTCGCCCGGCGGGCGGCGGCGATCGTGTGTATCGCCGGCCCGTGGCCCGGCTGAGGTGCTGAATCCGGTGGCGGCACAGCAAGATCCGTATCGCGGCTATGCCTGCGAACGGTGACAGTGTCGTGGTGATGAGAGAGGGATCATATGGATTCTCTGTGGACGACACTGGGCACCGTGGCCGTGGTGGTGGTCGTCGTCCTCGTTCTGGTCGCGCTGTTCCTCGTGGTCAAGCTGGTGCGGAAACACCGTCAGGTCCATCAGCCGGGCACGCCGGTGCCGACGAAGGCCGCCTACTGGATTTCCCTTGCCTACACGGTGTTCCCGTTCGATCTGTTGCCCGACCCGGTGTACTTCGACGACATCGTGGTCCTGACCAGCGGGCTGGTCTACGTCAGCAGGTCGCTCACCAAGAAGGCGCGCGAGGACCGCCGGGCGGACTGAAACACAGCCGGCCCTGGGCGCGGCCAGAGTGGACCGCCACCCGCCGTCCACCCGATGGTGGCATCCGGTCGGCGGGCTCCACCAATGGTAGGAATGCCTGGTGACCGAACCGAATTTGATCGAAGCAGCCGCCGAAGAGGCAGTCACGCTCACCAGTGAACTGATCCGCATCGACACGACCAACACGGGTGATCCCGACACGCTGGTCGGTGAACGCGCCGCGGCGGAGTACGTCGCCGAGAAGCTCACCGACGCGGGCTACGAGATCACCTACGTCGAGTCCGGCGGCAAGAACCGCCACAACGTGATCGTCCGGTTGCCGGGCGCCGACCCGTCGCGCGGCGCGCTCCTGATCCACGGTCATCTCGACGCCGTCCCGGCCGACGCCTCGGAGTGGTCGGTCCACCCGTTCTCGGGCGCGATCCAGGACGACTACGTCTGGGGCCGCGGCGCGGTCGACATGAAGGACATGTGCGGAATGGCGCTCGCGCTGGCCCGCCACTACAAGCTCAACGGCATCGTCCCGCCGCGTGACCTCGTCTTCGCGTTCCTCGCCGACGAAGAAGCGGGCGGCAAGTACGGCGCGCAGTGGCTGGTCGAGAACCGGCCCGAGCTGTTCGAGGGGGTCACCGAGGCGATCAGCGAGGTCGGCGGCTTCTCGATCACGCTGAAGGACAACGTCCGCGCGTACCTCATCGAGACGGCCGAAAAGGGCATCCGCTGGATGAAGCTGCGGGTGCGCGGCACCGCCGGCCACGGCTCGATGATCCACCGCGACAACGCCGTCACCAAGCTGTCCGAGGCCGTCGCCAGGCTTGGCAACCACCGCTTCCCGCTGGTGATGACCGACTCCGTGCGCGAGTTCCTCGACGGCGTCACCGAGATCACCGGCTGGGACTTCCCCGAGGACGACATCGAGGGTTCCGTCGCGAAACTCGGCAACATCTCCCGGATGATCGGCGCGACCCTGCGCGACACGGCGAATCCGACGATGCTCACCGCCGGGTACAAGTCGAACGTCATCCCCTCGGTCGCGGAGGCCTCGGTCGACTGCCGGATCCTGCCCGGGCGTCTCGAGGCGTTCAACGCCGAACTGGAGGAGATCCTCGGCCCGGACATCGAGAAGGAGTGGATGGAGCTGCCGCCGGTCGAGACGACCTTCGACGGCGCTCTCGTCGACGCGATGACCAACGCGGTCCTCGCCGAGGACCCGGGTGCCCGCACGCTGCCGTACATGCTGTCCGGTGGCACGGACGCGAAGTCGTTCCAGTCGCTCGGGATCCGCAACTTCGGGTTCGCGCCGTTGCAGCTGCCCGCGGACCTCGATTTCTCCGCGCTGTTCCACGGGGTCGACGAGCGTGTCCCGGTCGAGGCGCTGAAGTTCGGCGTGCGCGTGCTCGACCGCTTCCTCCGCTCGGCCTGATGCCCGGTCTGCTGGCCGCCGATGGCACACCCCTGCACTTCGAGCGCTGGGGTGATCCGTCGGCGCCGGTGACCGTGGTGCTCCTCCACGGGTACGCCCTCGACAGGCGGAGCTGGCGCGGCATCGCGCCAGTGCTGGCTGAGGCGTCCGAGTCTTCGGAGGAACCGATCTCGGTGGTTGCCTACGACCAACGCGGGCACGGCGAGTCCGGTGAGGTCCGGGCCGCGTCGGCCACCATGGGGCAGCTCGCCGATGATCTGGCCGAGGTGCTGGAGAAGGTGATCCCCGACGGCCGGATCGTCCTGGTCGGCCATGACATGGGCGGCCTCGCGATCCTGTCGCTCGCCCAGCGCCATCCGGACGTCTTCGCCGCGCGGGTGGCGGGAATCGGGCTGCTCGCCATGTCCGCGGGCGGCGTCACCCCGGACGCGATCTGGCCGAACGCGCTCGGGAAACTCGGCAGGGACCTGGAGATGGTGTTCGGGTCGAAGCTGATCGGCCTGGTGCGGGAGCATACGAGCAAGGCGGTGACCGCGGGGCTGCGATGGTGGCTCTTCGGGGACGACCCGGTGCCCGCCGACGTCGAACTGACCGTGCGGATGATCCGCGGCAACTGGCCGCAGACGGTGTCCGCGTTCCGGCCAGCCTTGGACGCCTACACGCGGGAATCGGCGTTGTCGCAGGTCGGCGCGGTGCCGGTGACCGCGATCGTGGGGGAGCGCGACAGGCTCGTGCCCACGGCGGACGTCGAGGAACTGGCGGGCGCCGTGGAGAACGGGACGTCAGTGGTGCTGCCCGGCGTCGGGCACGTGGTTCCACTGGAGGCGGCTCCGCAGGTGGTGCCGCGCCTGCTCGCCCTCGTGACCGAAGCACGCCGACAAGCCTGACGTTCTTGACAGTTTCTCTTTTCGGTGACACCTTCTTGCCATGTTCTCCGTTGCGGTGATCGAGGACGCGGAAGCGGCCGAAGTGTCGCTGGATCCCGTCCGGGCCCGGCTGCTCGCCGAACTCGCCGAACCGGCGTCGGCCACGATGCTGGCCGCGCGGATCGACCTGCCGAGACAGAAGGTGAACTACCACCTTCGCGCGCTGGAGAAGCACGGGCTGGTCGAGCTCGTCGAGGAACGGCGCAAGGGCAACGTCACCGAGCGCATGATGCGCGCGACGGCGTCTTCGTACGTCATTTCACCGACGGCGCTTTCGGCCGTGCAGCCCGATCCGGCCCAGTCGCCGGACCGGCTGTCCGCACGCTGGCTGCTCGCCGTGGCAGGCAGGCTGGTGCGCGACGTCGGCCTGCTGATCACCGGTTCGACCAAGGCGCGCAAACGGGTCGCGACCTTCGCGATCGACGGCGAGGTGCGGTTCTCGTCCGCCGCGGACAGGGCCGCGTTCGCCGAAGAGCTCACCGTCGCGATCACGAACCTGGTGAGCAAATACCACGACGAAGGCGCCGAACAGGGCCGCGACCACCGGATCGTCGTCGCCGTGCACCCGAGCGTCAAAACCGAGCCCGAGGAGCGCTGAATGGGCCACGAATTCGAGCTCACCGACCGCCTCGAGGTCGACGCGACACCGGAACAGGTCTGGGACGCCATCGCCACCGGGCCCGGGATCACGTCGTGGTTCATGGGGCGCAACGAGGTCGACGGCGGTGTCGGCGGCACCGTGAAGACCGCTTTCGGCGGCTACGAACCCACGTCGGCGATCACGGCGTGGGACCCGCTGGAACGGCTCGTCTACGGCACGGAACCCGGGCCGGACGGGCGATTCGTCGCCTACGAATTCCTCATCGAGGGCCGTTCCGGCGGCAGTACCGTGCTGCGGACCGTGACGAGCGGTTTCCTGCCGGGCGACGACTGGGAAGACGAGTTCGAGGCGATGACCGCCGGCGGCGAGCTGTTCTTCCGCACCCTGGTCGAGTACCTCAACGGCTTCGCGGGCAGGCGGGCGGTGCCGGTCACGGTGTTCGGGCCGATGATCGGGGACTGGGACAGCGCGTGGCTGAAGCTCGGCCGAGAACTGGGCCTTGCCGGGCGGCCGGAAACGGGGGACAAGGTCCGCCTGTCCACCGGCGCGGTGTCCACTGTGGACGGCGAGGTCTATTGCGCGAACGACCAGACGGTCGGGATCCGGACCGGGGACGCGCTCCTCAGGTTCGTCCGCGGCTTCGCCGGTCCGATGGTCGCGATGCATCACCTGTTCGGCGACGTCGACTCCGCGGAACAGGACGCGCTCTGGGCGGGCTGGCTCGACCGGGTGTTCAGGTGATGAGGCCGGGCAGAGGAGTGGCGGTGCGCTTGCGGCGCAACCACACCCTCCTGGTCCCATCGGAGTAGAGCCGGACGGTCGAGAGCTCCCAGCCGGCGAATTCGGCGTGGATCGACAGCTGCGTCGCCGCCGCCCGCCGGGAAACACCGGGAGGCAGCTGCAGCCGCCGGTACTCCCAATCCCCTTCGACCACCGCCTCGTCCACAACTGTCATGGCGTGATCACCTGGATCCCTTCTCCGATGGCCGAGCCGACGACCACGCGGCCGCTCTGCTCGTCGACGGTGACCGAATCTGGCTGCCGCACGGTGGGGAACCGGTGTTTCTCGATCGGCTCCCCGCCGCGGACGTCGAAGCCGACGACCTCGTTGCGTCCCGTGAGCGTGACCCACATGAGGCCGCGCGGGCGGTCGTAGGCGAGGCCGTACGCCCCGCCGGGAACGGGATAGCGCTGGCGCAGCAGCAACGGCGTCGTGGAGAACGCCAGCAGCGCGCCCGCGCGCGCGTCGGTGACGAAAACGCGTCCGAGATCGTCGGTGACGGCGTTGGCCGCGCCGTCGCCCGCACGAAGACCCTCGCCGATCTTGCCTTCGGTGAGGTCGACGGCGAACAAGGCGGTGCGCAGCTTGTCGAGCACGACCACGCCGTCGCCGGTGTTCAGCACGTCGTCGGCGCTGTAGATCTGGCCGGTGATGGTCTTCGGGCCCGCGTTCTTCGTCAGCACCTCGACGACCTTGCGGTCGCGGACGGAGACCAGCGTCGCGTCGCCGTCGGCGAGACCGGCCGACGGCTGCCCCGCGACCGGAACCGTCTCCAGCGCGCCACCTGGCAGGGAAACCTTCGCCAGCAGGCTCTTGCCGGGAACGCTGGCGAGCACCTGGGAGCCCGACACCGTGAGCCGCTCCGCAGGACCGGGCAAGGCCACGGTCGTCTTCGGCGCGTCCAGCGCGGCGAGATCGTAGATGCGCAGGGAGGGCGGCTCCGAGACGGCGACGACCAGCGTCTTGCTCGCCTCATCGGTCGCCAGCGCCTTCACACCCGGCCCGGCGAACACCGAACCGGCGGGTTTGGTCGTCACCGCGGGGGAGACCGCCGCGGTGACCGCGACGGGGTTCTGCACGATCTGCAAGGTGTCGTTCGGTGTGTCGTCCGAACTACAGGACGAGAGCACCAGGGCACCGGCGAGCGGGATCGCGATCCGGGAAACGGCGGACAGCCGACCCACCTTGGTGCCTCCACCTGCTACTCGTCGGACGGACCTGTCCAGCATCCTCCAGGAACTCCGCCACGTCACGTCTGCGTCACCCAACAGTCACCTAATCCAGTATTCGAGACGGCTCACAGGCCGCGTTCCGGGTATCCGACCTCGATCGCGCTGACGTCGTCGAGCGCCGAGCGGATGGCGGGCGGGAGCATGATGTCCTCGGCCGTGAGCGAGCCGGTCAGCTGACCGGTGTCACGGGCCCCGACCACGGGCGCGACCACTCCGGGCCGGTCGCGGACCCAGGCCAGCGCGACGGCCAGCGGCGAGGTCCCGAGGCCGTCGGCGGCCGTCGCGACCGCCTGCACGATCCGGGCCGCGCGTTCGGTCCGGTGATGTTCGACATAGCCCGCGAAAACACTCGAAGCACCGCGTGAATCGGCGGGTGTCCCGCTGCGGTACTTGCCGGTGAGCACGCCCCGGCCGAGCGGTGCCCACGGCAGGAGCCCGATGCCGTGGTGTTCCGCGGCCGGGACGACCTCGCGATCGACGCCGCGCTCCAGCAGCGAGTACTCGACCTGCGTCGAGACCAGCGGGGCGGCGGCGGAACTGCGGGCCGCGGCGGTCGCCAGCTGCCAGCCGGAGTAGTTGGAGACGCCGACGTAGCGGGCCTTGCCGCTGGTCACGGCGTACTCGAGGGCGCCGAGGGTCTCGTCGACCGGCACGGTGGTGTCCCAGGCGTGCAGTTGCCAGAGGTCGATGTGGTCGGTGCCGAGCCGTCGCAGCGAACCTTCGAGCGCGCTCAGCAGGGCACCGCGTGAGGCTCCGCCGCCGAACGGGCCATCGGTGCGGCGGGCGACGGCCTTGGTGGCGAGCACGATGTCGTCACGCGGGACGAGGTCGCCGAGCAGGGCGCCGAGGACGCGTTCGCTCTCGCCCTCGCCGTAGATGTCGGCGGTGTCGACCAGGGTGCCCCCGGCGTCGACGAACGCGACCAGCTGGCTGGCCGCCTCCTCCGAGTCGGTGTCGCCACCCCACGTCATGGTCCCGAGGGCCATCCGCGAGACCCGAAGTCCCGACCGGCCCAGCTGTCGCTTTTCCACGACGGGCGAGCCTAGCCGGAAGGCAAGTGGGTGACACGGAGCAGGTGAGCGTGTCGTCATCGAGTACCACCGGGTGGGTCATCGGCTGTCAACACCCTGAACGGAGGAGTGACACTCCGATGGATACATTCACGCCGTGCGACTCGGACTGAACTTGGGCTATTGGGGCGCGGGGAACGACGCGGCCAACCTGGCATTGGCGAAGAAGGCGGACGAACTGGACTACGCGGTCGTCTGGGCCGCGGAGGCGTACGGTTCGGACGCGCCGACGGTGCTGGCGTGGGTGGCGGCGCAGACCTCACGGATCGACGTGGGCAGCGCGGTGCTGCAGATCCCCGCGCGGACACCGGCGATGACCGCGATGACCGCCGCGACCCTGGACACGCTGTCGGGTGGCCGGTTCCGCCTCGGCCTCGGTGTTTCCGGCCCGCAGGTGTCCGAAGGCTGGCACGGGGTGAAGTTCGCGTCGCCGCTCGGCCGCACCCGCGAATACGTCGAGATCGTCCGTAAGGCGCTGAGCCGCGACCGGGTCCGCTACGACGGCGACCACTTCCAGCTTCCGCTGCCCGGCGGGCCCGGCAAGGCGCTGACTCTGACCGTGCACCCCGTGCGCGAAGAGATCCCTGTGTACCTGGCCGCCATCGGCCCGAAGAACCTCGAACTGACCGGCGAGATCGCGAACGGCTGGCTGCCGGTGTTCTACTCGCCCGAGCACGCCGGTGAGCAGCTGAAGCTGATCCAGACGGGGGCCGACAAGGCCGGGCGCTCGCTCGACGGCTTCGACGTCGTCCCCACCGTCCCGCTCGTGGTCGGGGACGACTGGGAGGCCTGCGCCGACGCTGTCCGCGGGTACGCGGCGCTGTACATCGGCGGGATGGGCAGCCGGGAGAAGAACTTCTACAACCAGCTCGCCTGCCGGATGGGCTTCGAACGCGAAGCGGCCGACGTCCAGCAGAAGTATCTGGGCAAGGACTACGTGGGCGCCATGGCGGCCGTCCCGCTCGAGTTCATCGACGCGACGTCGCTGCTCGGCCCTAAGGAGCGGATCGCCGACCGGATGCGGGCCTTCGCCGAGTCCGGCGTCACGACGCTGACCGTCGCGCCGTCCATGCCGGATCCGGAGGGCTCCGCACGCGCCCTGGAGATCGCGGCCGAAGCGATCGAACTGGCCGGTGTCGCCTGATGGGATGGTTCGAAGCACTGGTCCTCGGTCTCGTCCAGGGCCTCACGGAGTTCCTGCCGATCTCCTCCAGCGCGCACCTGCGGATCACCGCGGCGCTCGCCGGCTGGGACGACCCGGGCGCCGCGTTCACCGCGGTGACCCAGATCGGCACCGAACTCGCGGTCATCCTGTACTTCTCGACCAAGATCGGGAAAATCCTCCGCGCCTGGTTCTTCTCGATCTACAAGAAGGACTGGCGCCGCGACCCCGACGCCCGGCTCGGCTGGCTGATCATCGTCGGCTCGATGCCGATCGTCGTACTGGGCCTGCTGCTGCAGGACGCCATCGACGAAACCTTCCGTGACCTGCGGATCACCGCGACCACGCTGATCGTGTTCGGGCTCGTCCTGCTGGTGGCCGACCGCATCGGGAAGCAGCAGCGCACGCTCGACCACCTGACCGTGCCGCACGGCCTCGGCTTCGGGTTCGCGCAGGCGCTGGCGCTGATCCCGGGTGTCTCCCGCTCCGGCGGCACCACCAGCGCCGGGCTGCTGCTCGGCTACACACGCGCGGAGGCGGCGGAGTACTCCTTCCTGCTGGCGCTGCCGGCGGTGTTCGGGTCGGGCCTGTACAAGCTGACCGACATCGGCAAGGACGGCGCCCCGGCTCAGTGGGGGCCGACGATCCTGGCGACGCTGGTCGCGTTCGGCGTCGGTTACGCCGTCATCGCCTGGCTGATGTCCTACATCAAGACCAAGAGCTTCGTGCCGTTCGTGATCTACCGGCTCGTGCTCGGTGCCCTGCTGTTCGTGCTGATCTTCACCGGCGTCCTCGACCCCGGTGCGGGCCCGCACCTGTAACCCCCCACGCAATTCGTCACCTGCTTGCGGTGGTTGCCAGGCGCAACGATCGCAAGCAGGTGCCGAATTGCGTAGCAGGGCAAAGCACGGCACGTAGGGTGGGCCACGTGAGTACTGTGATCCTTCTGCGCCACGGCAAGTCCACGGCGAACGGTTCGGGTGTCCTGGCCGGGCGCACGCCCAAGGTCGGCCTGGACGACACGGGCCGGGCACAGGCGGCCGCGCTCGTCGACCGGCTGGCGCCGGTCCCGCTCGCGGAGCTGGTGGTCTCGCCGATGCTCCGCTGCCGTCAGACGGTCGCGAAGCTGGCCGAGGCGCGCGGGATGGACAAGGTCAAAGAGCCCGGCCTGTCCGAAGTGGACTACGGCGAATGGACCGGTCGCGCGCTCAAGGATCTGTTCAAGGAACCTCTGTGGCGGATCGTGCAGGCGCATCCGTCGGCCGCGGTCTTTCCCGGCGGCGAAGGGCTCGCCGAGATGCAGGCCCGGTCGGTCGCGGCCGTCCGCGCGCATGACGCCAGGATCACCGCGAAACACGGGGAAGACGCGGTGTGGCTCTTATGCAGCCATGGCGATGTGATCAAGGCGATCCTCGCCGACGCGCTCGGCCAGCATCTCGATTCCTTCCAGCGCATCGTCGTCGATCCGGCGTCGGTTTCGGTCGTCCGGTACACCGAGACTCGTCCGTTCGTGTTGCGCGTCAACGACAACGGCGGCGACCTGGCCGGTATCGCACCACCGGAACCGAAGACCAAAGCCAAGCGAGGCAAGGGAAAGCGGAGCTCCGACGCGGTGGTGGGCGGTACCACCGGAGCGTGACCACTCCCCGTCGGTGGCGTCACGCCACGGACGGCATCCACCGGCCCCTCGCTGCCCGTAAGGTGGCCAGACCAGCAGATTCGACGACCCGGGAGCAACACCGATGATTTCGCAGGACAACCCGTTCGCCGCGCCGAGTGAGCTGCCCTACGCCCTTCCTCCGTTCGACCGGATCGCCGACGAGCACTTCCTTCCCGCCTTCGAAGCGGGCTTGGCCGAGCACGCCGCCGAAATCGACGAGATCGCGAACTCCGCCGAGCCGCCGACCTTCGAGAACACCATCGTCGCGCTCGAGAAGTCCGGCAGGCTGCTGTCCCGCGTGTCCAGCGTCTTCTTCAACCTCGCCGGATCCAACGCGAACGACGAGATCCAGCGCGTGCAGGCCGAGATGGCGCCGCGGCTGGCCGCGCACGCCGACGCCATCAACCTGAACCCGGCGCTGTTCGCCCGGATCAACACCCTGTTCGAGCGCAGGCAGGAACTCGGTCTCGACCCCGAGTCGCTTCGCCTGCTGGAGCGTCACCACACCGACGTGCGCCGCGCCGGCGCCGGGCTTCCCGAAGCCGAGCAGAAGCGCCTGCGTGAGCTGAACGAGCAGCTTTCGACCTTGTCGACCAAGTTCCAGCAGAACCTGCTCAAGGACACCAACGAACTCGCCGTGGTCGTCGACGACGTCGCGGAACTCGCGGGACTGGGCGAGGCCGAGATCGCCACGGCCGCCGAGACCGCAGGCGAAGAGGGCAAGTACGTCCTCAAGCTGACCCTGCCGACGGCGCAGGCCGCGTTGGCCTCGCTGGAGGACCGCGCCTTGCGCGAGCGGATCTTCACCGCGTCGGTGTCCCGCGGAAACCGGGGCAACGAGTCGGACAACAACGAGATCGTGGCTCAGCTGGTCCGCTTGCGCGCGGAGCGGGCGGCGGTGCTGGGCTTCCCCGACCATGCTTCGTACGTCATCGAAGACGAGACCGCGAAGACCGCCGAGGCCGCGGTGGGCCTGCTCGAACGCCTCGCCCCGGTCGCGGTCGCCAACGCCAAGGCCGAAGCCGAAGAGTTGCAGCGCTACCTCGAAGCCGACATCCCCGGCGCGGTCCTGCGGCCGTGGGACTGGGCGTTCTACGCCGAACGCGTCCGCAAGGACCGGTTCGACGTCGACACCGCGGCGCTGCGCCCGTACTTCGAACTGAACCGGGTGCTGACCGACGGGGTCTTCTTCGCCGCGTCCAAGCTGTACGGCCTGAGCTTCACCGAGCGGGAGGACCTGCCGAAGTACCACCCGGAGGTCCGGATCTTCGAGGTCTTCGACGCGGACGGCACGGAACTCGGCCTGTTCCTGCTCGACTACTACGCCCGCGACTCGAAGCGCGGCGGCGCCTGGATGAACAACTTCGTCGACCAGACGAACCTCCTGGGCACCAAGACGGTCGTGGTGAACGTGCTCAACGTCGCCAAGCCGCCGTCCGGCGAGCCGACCCTGCTGACCTTCGACGAGGTCGACACCGCGTTCCACGAGTTCGGGCACGCACTGCACTCGCTGCTTTCCGGCGTCGAGTACCCGATGTTCTCCGGCACCAACGTGCCGCGTGACTTCGTCGAGTACCCCTCGCAGGTCAACGAGATGTGGATGCTGTGGCCCGAGGTCCTGGCCAACTACGCCAAGCACCACGTGACCGGTGAGCCGCTTCCGCAGGAGCAGATCGACAAGCTCCTGGCGTCGCAGCAGTACGGTGAAGGCTTCTCCACCACCGAGTACCTCGCGGCGGCCCTCCTCGACCAGGCGTGGCACGCGCTCGGCACCGAGGACCACGTCGAGGACGTCCAGCGGTTCGAATCCGAGGCGCTGACGAAGGCGGGTGTCGCGCTGGAGGCCGTGCCGCCGCGCTACCGCACCACCTACTTCGCGCATATCTTCAGCGGCGGCTACAGCGCCGGGTACTACTCCTACATCTGGAGTGAGGTCCTCGACGCCGACACCGTCCAGTGGTTCCGCGAGAACGGCGGGCTCACCAGGGAAAACGGTGACCACTTCCGCCGTGAACTGCTCGGCCGGGGCGGCAGCGTCGACCCGATGGCCGCCTTCCGCGCGTTCCGCGGCCGCGACCCGGAGATCGAGCCGCTGCTGAAGCGCCGCGGCCTCGCCGGGGCCTGATCCCTGACGGTTTCCCTGCCCGGACACCCCCAGTGCCCAGGCAGGGAAACCGCGTCAGGCGGCGAGTTCGGCGACGGCAGCGGCCACGTCGTCCACCTCTTGTTCCGTGTTGTAGTAATGCGGACTCAGCCGCAGGCACCAGTCGACGTCCTTGTCCCCGAAGTCGAACTGCGCGAACTCGCGATAGCTGAGCGCCGAGTTGATCCGCCGGGCGTCCATCGCCGCTTTGAACGGCACGGCTTCCCAGCCCTTGATCGAGAACGTCACCAGTGCGCCCAGCCGCGGGCCGCGGTCGAGCACCTCGACGCCCGCGATGGCGCCGAGTCCGTCCCGCAGCCTCGCCGCGAGCGCGGGGGTGCGCCGTGAGATCGCCTCCAGGCCGACCGCACGGGCGTACCTCGCGGCCGCGGCGCAGCCGAGCACCGTGGCGTACGGGAACTCCCATTCCTCGAACCGGGAGGCCGAAGCCGCGGGTTCGTACTCGCCGGGCGCGCTCCAGCGGGCGCCGTGCATGTCGATGAACAGCGGCTCGTGTCCTGCTTCGAGGAACCTGTCCGAGACGAACAAGAACCCCGAACCACGGGGACCGCGCAGGAACTTGCGGCACGTCGAGGTGAGCAGGTCGGCGCCGATCTCCTCCACGTCGATGGGGTACTGACCGACCGACTGACAGGCGTCGACGAGATACAGCAGACCGAGGTCCCGGCAATGCCGCCCGATCTCGGCGACCGGCTGGACCAGCCCCGAGTTGGTCGGAATATGCGTGGCGGCGACCAGTTTCGGCCTTCTCGCGCGCATCAGGGCCGCCATGGCCTCGACGTCGACACCGCCTTCCGGCGTGTCCGGCGCGTGCACGACCTCGACGCCGAACCGCTTCCGCAGGGACAGGAACGCGATCTGGTTGGAGATGAAGTCGTTGCGGGTGGTGAGCACGACGTCGCCGGGTTCGAACCGGATCGAGGACAACGCCGCGGAATAGGCGTGGGTGGCGCTCGCCGCGAAGGCGATGTTGTGCGGCCGCGCGTTGATGAGCGCGGCGATTTCGCGGTAGAAGCCGTCGACCTCGGCCGCACGGGCGGCCGCGGCCTCGTAACCGCCGATCTCGGCTTCGAGATTCAGGTGGTCGAGCATCGTCGCGAGTACCGGCTTCGCCAGCAGTCCGCAGCCCGCGTTGTTGAAATGGACGACCTTGTCGCTGCCCGGTGTGTCGGCGCGCAGTGCCGGAATGTCCAGTAGTGATTCCGTGCGAGGTTCAGTAGCACTATCATGTTCCTTCATGTCGGATAGTAGCACTTCCGCGCTTGCCCTCCAGTTGCGTTCGCTGATCCGCGCGGCGGCGGCAGGGGACCGGCTGCCCAGTAGTCGTGAGCTCATCGAGCGCTACCGGGTCGGCCCGGTGACGGTCTCGCGCGCGATCGCCCTGCTCGCCGCCGAGGGCGCCGTCGTGACGCGCCCCGGGAGTGGGACGTACGTGGCGACGAAGCCGTCGAGGGCGGGCGAACCGCTCGATACGGCGTGGCAGACCGTCGCACTGACCGACCGCAGCGTCGACACGAGATCCCTCACCGGCACCCTCGGCCCACCGCCGGACGGCGCGATCCTCCTCGACGGTGGCTATCCGCACCGGTCGCTGCAGGCGACCCGGTTCCTGAGCGCGGCACTCGCCAGGGCGGGCCGCCGTCCGGACGCCTGGGATCGCGCGCCCGCCGCCGGGCTGACCGCGCTGAGGTCAGTGTTCGCGGGACCGGCCGGTGCGTCCCCGGACGACGTCCTGATCACCGCCGGCGGGCAGAGCGGGCTCTCCATGGCGTTCCGGGCCATCGCAGCGCCCGGAAGCCCGATACTCGTCGAATCACCGACGTACCCGGGAGCGCTTGCCGCCGCACGGGCGGCGGGACTCCGCCCGGTGCCGGTGCCGATCGACGACGACGGGGTACGCCCGGACCTGCTGGCCGAGGCGTTCGCGATGACCGGAGCCCGGCTCTTCTACTGCCAGCCCACCTTTCACAACCCGACCGGCACCGTGCTCGCCCCCGAACGCCGCACCCCCGTGCTGGAGGTGGCGCGGGCGGCGGGCGCGTTCGTGCTGGAGGACGACTTCGCCCGGCATCTCTCGCACGGGACCACGGCGCCGCGTCCGCTGATCACCGACGACCGCCACGGCACGGTCGTCCACCTGACGTCGGTGACGAAAGCCGCCGCACCGAGCCTCCGGATCGGCGCGCTGATCGCGCGGGGGCCGGTCCTCGACCGGATGAAGGCGATCCGGCGGGTCGACGATTTCTTCGTCTCCCGCCCGCTGCAGGAGGCGGCCCTCGAACTGCTCAGCGCGCCTTCGTGGGAACGTCACGTGCGGAAACTGGGTGTGGAATTGCGGGAACGATGCGGAAAAGCCGCCGCGGTGCTGGCCGGGGAGTGTCCTGAGTGGACTGTCGCGCGGCTTCCCGAGGGAGGGCTGCATCTGTGGGTGCGGCTACCGGCGGGGAGCGACGCGAACGCGCTCGCCCGCACCGCGAGAGAGCGAGGTGTCGTGGTCGGGGCAGGGGAGCGGTTCTTCGCGACCGAGCCGTCCGGACCGTTCCTTCGGCTGGGCTTCGCCGCCGCTGCTGACATCGCCGAACTCACCGAGGGCATCCGACGGCTCAACCAAAGTGTATAACGACCTATACAGCGCGGCTCAGGCCAAAACCGCTTCCAGCAGCAGAAAAACCCCACCGCCGAGGACGACACCGGCGACCATGCCGACCGTGACCTCGGCCTTGGTGTGATCGCCGAGTTCGACGCGGGACCAGCAGACCCAGCCGACACCGAGGAAGACGAGTGCGAGCCAGGGACCGTAGACGCGGATCAGCATCACGGCCGCGCCGGCCGCCACCATCGCGTGCATCGAGATCTTGAACTTCCAGCCGAAGGTGATCGCGAGCGCGGCGACCAGGCAGACGAGTTCGGCGGCCGCGAGCGCGATCATCTCGTGCGGCGCGCCACCGGCGATCAGGACGACGAATCCGGCGGCCAGCGAGCCGATGCAGACCGCGAACGGGACGAGCCGTCCGGCCCGATCGGTGACATGGTGGCTGTCCCACTTGCCTTTCCGGGCGCCGCGCACGATCACGGCCATCGGGATCAGCGAGCCGGTGACACCGACGATCAGACCCCACAGCACCGTCTCGCCGAGGTGCTGACCGGTGACCTTCCAGGCGACGATCAGCGGGAGACCGAGCACCCAGACCCAGGGGGCGAGCACCTCGGTCGCGACCCGCGCGAGGTGGCGGCGGGTCCCTGGTGCTTCGGTGGACTGGGACGACATGGCGCGTGGTCTCCTCGGGGATCGTGGCCGGAGCGGCTCCTGCCGGACTCGCGTCCGGCAGGAGCGTCGATCATCGTCGCAGACCCCGGCGGCCCGCCCGCGCCAGGATGTCGGCGCCCGCCGGGACCGCCTTGATCGCCTCGTCGAAACTCTCCTTGGGCAGCAACGTGTTCCCGGCAACGGTCACCGTCTCGGGCGGGGTGTCGTAGCCGTCGGGAAGGACGTCCCAGAAGTTGCCGATGAAGGCGACGTTCTCCATCGGCGGACCCACTTGGAGGACGATCGGGGTGTCGGCTCGGTGGACGATGTTGCCGACGACGGTGATCCACGCGGCGCCGTAATCGGCGTAGAGGCCGAAGTTGTACGAGGTGAGGACGTCGCGGATCACGTTGCCGCGGACCATCGCCCCGCCGGCGAACGACGAGCCCTGCGGTGCCGAGAGGTAGATCCCGCCGCCGTCCATCAGCTTCCCCATGCTGCGTTCGACGAGGTTCGAGATCACCTGGATGCCACTGGCCCGCTCGCCGCCGGTGATCACGATGCCGTTGTGCGGAACGTCGTGGATCTCGTTGTGGGCGACGGTGGTTTCTTCGGACTCGACGACGAGGACGGCGGGGGAGCCGCGGTACTCGGTGGCGATGTGGTGGACGAGGTTGTCCTCGACGGAGACCCGGGTGCTCGTGTGGACGGCGATCCCGCTCCCCGAGATCTCGTCGAAGACGTTCGCCCGGATCTCGACGTCGGTGCCGTCCTCGATCAGGAGTGCCCCCGCGCCGAGCCGGGTGAAGTGATTGCCCTCCAGCGTGACCCGCTGGGCCGAGGTGAGGCTGACGTTGGCCGGCAGCTGAACCGGCTCCGCGGGCACGTGGACGTAGCCCACGTCCGCGCCGAGGTCGATCTTCTGGAATTCGCCCCGCTCGTGGCGGGCGTTGCCGTGATAGTGCAGGTAGCCGCCGGTTTTGGTGGGGCCGGACCAGGCCGCGTCGGTGAAGGTGAAGCCGCGCAGCACAAGGTCGTGCACGCCCTGTCCGCTGACGAGCGTCTCCAGCGCCGGGGCGACGACTCGGGTCTTGCCGATCTCCTCGCCGGGGCGCGGACGGTAGTGGAGGACGTGGCCCGCCGGGTCGGTGCTGACGGCGAAGGTTCCCGGCTCGGTCAGGAAGGCCACGTTGTTCTCGAGTACGGAAGGCGCGGCGAGGCCGTCCCAGGTGCCGTCTCCACCGGCGCCGTACCACTTGGAGTCGTAGAGGGACTTGGCGTTGTCGAAGGCGGGTTGGGCCATGGTGATCGTGGACGAAAAGGCGTCACCGGAGATCGACGCGACCGCGAGCCTGGCCTCGGACCACGGGTAGACGCCGGGGTACACGAACTCCAGTCCGGACGGGTCCGGCCACGCCTGCGGCTCCGCGCTGTCCGTGACGTAACCGGTCGCTGTTTTCGTCACGCTCCCCGGAAGACCGTTCGTGCGGGCCGCGCGTGTGGCGGGGCGGCCGTCGACGGTGAGACGTCGCGGTGCCAGGTCGCCGATGGGTGCCGTCCAGACGCCGTCGTCGCCAACGGTCCAGCCGGTGATCACGCGGCCACCGCTCACTTCGACCTCGGCCTGATCAGGTGTTCCGTAGCCGTGGACCTGGTAGATCACGCGGAAGCCGTTCATGCCGGAATCGCCGAGCGCGTCGTCGAAGGCAAGGGGTTCTTCGAGGTGATGGACGCCTGCCGTGAAGGTGACGATGACGTCGCCGGTCATCGCGGCGGTGACGGCACGGACCGCTTCTTGTGCTGCTTTCGGAGTGGCGAAAGGCTGATCGGCGGTGCCGGACCAGTCGTCTCTGCCGTCGGAGGACACGAAGAACCTGATTTCAGGCATGCTGAAGCGCTCCTGCGAGAGGTTTATGGGATATACTGAGGTTTATCACCTAAACACGTTCGAGTGATGAGAGTCAAGGAGTAGGTCGGTGGCGGAAGACGACACGCAGCCGGATCCGGAGCGCGCGATCGAGTTGCTGTGGGGCGCCGCCGAGCCGGAGCGGCCCGGCTTGAGTCTCGGCCGGATCGTCGCCGCGGCCGTCGAAGTCGCGGACGCCGAGGGGCTCGCCGCACTGTCGATGCGCAAGGTCGCGGAACGGTTCGGCACCACCACCATGTCGCTCTACCGGTACGTCCCCGGCAAAGCGGAGCTGGTGGAACTCATGCGTGACGCGGTGTACGGCGAGCTTCCTTTGGATCCCTCGGACGGGCTCGGCTGGCGAGCGGGCCTGGAACGCTGGGCGCGGCGTGCGTGGGAGATGTATCGCCGCCACCCGTGGCTGGTTCACAGTGCCGGAACCCGCCGTCTGCCGGGGCCGAACATCATGGCCGGATACGACCACGCGCTCGATGTGGCGGCTCGGAGCGGCCTGGCGCCGGCGCAGGTGATCGCGGTGGTGAACCTGGTGGGCGGATTCGTCGAGTCCGTCGCGCGTCAAGCGGGGGAGACCGCCGAACTCCAGCGGCGCACAGGTGTGTCCCATGAGCGCTGGTGGAGCGAGCGCGAGTCCCTTTTCGAGCGCCTGGACGGCTATCCGGCCCTGGAGAGGCTGTGGAAGGCCGGGGGAATGGACGTGCCGCTCGACCCCTTCGACTTCGGATTGCAGCGCACCCTCGACGGCGTCCAGGCGCTCGTCGACAGCCAGGGTAGTGAGGTAATGCGTGACGAAATTAGGGGAGGGGAGTGCGTCATGTGCGGTAAACCGCTGGATGGGGGAGGGCGGGGCAGGCCACGGGACTACTGCTCACGGGCTTGCCAACAGCGCGCTTACCGCAAGCGGCAGGCTCAGCCGGACTGATCTGGTCGCTTTGACGTGTATAACGAGCTATTCAGCACGGCATTAAACAAGATCAACTCTAATTAAATGATAAAACCCGCAAAGAGTGTCACAGGTCCTGGCTAGGGTTTCCAGGTGATCACTGAGGTCTTGCTGGAGCAGGTCGAGGAGGATGTCCGGACCCCGGTCCTCTTCAAGGGGTTCCTCGAACCCGGAGTGCAGACGGCTCAGGCGCTGCTCGTATTGGGGAAGGTCGCCCGCACCCGGTTCTGGATGCCACCGTCGATGGTGAACCGGCTCATCGCCGAGTCCGACCCGGTGTTCACCACGGACCGGACGGCACTGCGCGCGGAAGCCTTCTCGCCGTGCTGTGGGGTGTACGCCAGGCTCGATCTGCTCGACGTGGGGACTCTCGGCGAAGGCTGCACGAACGTCGATCTGTCCGACGCGACGCGAACCGTTCTGGCCGGTGTCGTGGCCCAGGATCCGTTGCATCTGACCGTTCGTGGCGACGGAATCCGCCTCCGCACGCTCGACGGGCAGAACGACGAGCCCCAGGTGCCACTGCCGGATCGCTGGGTCGCTGGGTTCGCGGAGGTCGCCGCTGTCACGGCGGGCGCGGTGAAGAAGGCTGAGCTCGACAAGCCTGCGACGCGGAATTTCCTCCGGCAGCTCCCGGCCACCGTCGGTCGGTCGTGGGTGGTGGCGTCCGGCAGGGTGCTCCGGCTGACGTCACTGTCAGGGCGAGACTCGGTCCCGGCGGCCGGGCTGCATCGGCTTCGGGTGATAGAACCGCTGATCCGGTTCGCCCAAGGGCTGACCGTCTACACGCGACCGGGCAGCGAGGTCGCGACCTGGGTGGTCCAGCTGGAGAGAGCGCGGCTCGTCGTCACGCTGTCCCCGGAGCCGTCTCGCGGCTTTTCGGGTGAAGGCGGCTGGTTGAACTCGCTGGCAGCATGCATTGAAGCTCCGGAACCCGTCGCGGGTCGCGCCGGTCACGACGTCGTCGACGGCGCCTGGTTCGCGCGTGCGCTCCCGAGCGGGCATGCGCCGGCGAACGGCCGGCTGGCGAAGGCCCGTGAGCTCGTCGCCGCCGGAGCCGTCCGGTCGCTGCCCGACGGTGGCTACGAGATCACACGCGCCGGCTCGGTGCAGCGGGTCCGGCTTTCGCCTACCGGGTGCACGTGCGCTTGGTGGGCCAAGCACCAGGAGACCCGGGGGCCGTGTTCGCATGTACTGGCCGCCCGGATGTCAGCGGTTGAGCCGTGACGCCGCATTTGCCGCCTTCGAACTGCCTTTGAAGCCCGCCAGCCATTCCTTCGTTTCGGCGCCGATCGTGCCCGCACCGCGTTCCACGAGATCTGCCGCGAGTTCCAGCAGTGCGAAGATGCCGCGATGGGAGGGCTCCAGCTTCGGCAGCAACGTGTCCAGTGTGGACAGAACAGCTACCGGGTGCTCGTTCGCGATGATCGAAAGTCGCGGAGCCAGCCGTGTCGTGATGAGGTGCGGGCCGAGTACGGCCAGGGCCGCGCCGAGTGCGCGGGGGCCGAGCAACCGCCGGTCCAGAAGAGTCAGTGCGGCGTCCGTGCCGAGTTGGACGGCGGTGGGGCGTTTCAGCGTGAGGCTGGTGGCGATGAGCACCGTGCCAGGGATGCCCGGGATCGAAGGGCTGTCCAGGAACTGGGGTAGTGCCGACTTCTCCACTGGATAGCCGAATTCGGTGTCGTTGGAGAACAGGGCTTCGGCGACGGCGGCTTCCAGGTGGTCCCGGTCGTAGGGTGAGGAGACCGCTTCGTGGCATTCCGTGAAGCCGAGCCACTCAGGGGCCGGACCGTCGAAGAGCACGCCCAGCCAGGGAGCTTTCTGCGGGATTGTTTCCGGGGACCGTCCGATCGTCAAGGAGCTCAGGCCGTAGCCGTCGGGTCCGGTCCTCGCCGTCCAGGCGAGGGGCGGTCCGGGTTCGCCGCGTAGCGCGGAGGCGGGATCGGCGGATTCGGGGTGCCGGGCCCGGGCGGCGGCGAGGGCGATCCAACCCGTGTCTTCGATGGCCGGGCCGCCGAGGGCGTAGCGGATGGCGTCGGTGTGCGGTCCGGTGAGTGCGGAGGCGAGCGCGAGAGCTTCGGGCCGGGTGTCCGGCGCGAGCCGGAGCAGCGCGTCGGCGACGTCGTCCTCGGCCGCGTCGGGGTGTTCGAGCATGCGGGAGACGAAGACGACGGGGTCGAGCCAACCGCCTCGGTGGGTGGCGGCGGAGACGGGGACGGCGGTGCCCTTGAGGAGGGCGGTAATCCGGTGGTGGAGCGGGCGTCGCCAGCCGTCGACCGGTGGCAGGTGCGGCGCGGCGCGCCCGGTGAGGCCGAGGACGAGGGTGGCGATCATCTTCGGCACGGCCGCGCTGTACTTCTGGTCGGCGATCCTGGTGGCGCGTTTCACCAGCGGTTCGAGGGCGTTCTGGAGTTCGCCAGCGACGCGGTGGGCGCCGTCGAGGGCGGCCAGGAGGAGATCTGCCTGGTCGGGGTCGGCGAGGAGGGAGGAGAGGGCTTCCGCGACGGCTGCGGGGGTGTCGGGGATTTCGAGCGGGTTGGTGAGCGTCTTGCTCTGGTCCCACGGTGGTCGCGTGGGTTCGGGGTATTCGGCGGTCTCGATGACCGGTGTGTCGTCCGGGGTGGTGCCGAGCCGTGCGGTGGCGAGGGCGCGGACGTCGGAGGCTTCGTGGGTGAGTGCCGCTTCGAAGACGTCGTCGGCGAGGCCGGTGAGGTCGGGTCGGCGGTCGGCGACGCGGCCGGCGAGTTTGAGAGCGAGTTTGGCGGTGGTGGCGCCGCGTCCCGCCGCCGCGGCGGGGAGGTGCTGGAGAGCGACTTCGTCGTCGAGCGCGCCTTGTTTGTCCACAAGGGAGAGTGCTTTGACGGCGAAGGAGACCGTGCGCGGGAGGCCGCTTCCGCAAAGCCGGGCGTAGTGGTTCTGAGCCGCTGTGCGCTCTTGCGGGGTGGGGGCGAGTGCTTCGTGGAGTGCGGCGTACCACTGGGCGCGGAAGGCGGCGAAGTCGCGGGAGAGGATGTCGAGGGTGAGGTCGAGGAGTCGGGCTCGGTCGACGTCGCCGGTGGCGGTCAGTTCGAGCAGCGCGGTGGACCACTTGTCCTCGTCGCGGACGTACTTGTCGAAGCCCGCGAAGCTGGCGTCGCCGCTGCCTTCGATCGTGAGCAGTTCCCAGAGTTCGGTGAGTGCTTCGGGTTCGGTTCGGAGGCGTTCGGCCAGGGGTTTCCCGTGGAAGCGTCCGGCCCAGCGGAACCAGCCCGCGTGGTATTCCGGTGTCCGGATGGGTTCGAGGTCGCCGTCGAGGATCATGCGGCGGATGGCTTCCCAAGCGGTCTGGTGACCGATCATGCGAAGGGCGATCGTCTTGCGGTCGGCGAGTGTCCGGTCCTGCAGGACGCGTTCGAGGATCGGGGGTGAGGCGATCCAGAGTTTGCGGAGCAGGGGGTCGCCGGCGGGGAGGACTGCCCAGAGGGCGGTCGCGGCCTGCTGGCCCCTGAGCGGGTTCCGGGCGCCGTAGGTGTTGGGCCGGATCTCGGTGAATTCGCTGCTGTCCTTGAACGCGGCCAGGAGTTCGGGGATGAGGGCTTTCCGCTCGGCTCGGGAGAGGTCGAGGGTCCGGGTGAGGACTTCGGAGGGTTGGCCGGTCAGAAGCGCGTCCAGGTGCACTGGGTCAATTTAGCGGCCTGACGGCTCGTGAGTGGTAATGACGGTTATTGAGGGGTAGGGCAAAGACCCAGATCACGCGAGTCACGTCCCCAAGCACGCGAGTCACGCCTTGCCGACCGGCCGCCGAGGTCACAGCCGTCCCACTACCACCAGGGACCACATCCGACGGTAGCGAAAGCCTCCTTCCCTACCGTCAGGGTAGGCAAGGAGGCCCTCACTACCAGGAGAACGCGTACGCAAGAGCGACACCGGCCCCGCACCACGACACGTTTGCCCTTCCCCTCAATAACCGTCCTCACCACACACTGGAGCGTTGTCAGGGAACGAGGATCGCCCGGCCCCGGATACGCCCGGCGTCGAGGTCGTCGAGTGCGGTTTGGAACTCCTCGAGCGGGTAGCGCGCGGTGTGGAGTTTCACGCGGCCCTGTGCGGCGAGGACCATGAGTTCGCAGAGGTCGGTGTAGGAGCCGACAAGGTTGCCGATCAGGTTGATCTCGGTGGAGATGACGTCGATGGTGGGGACGTCGATGTTCTCCCCGTAGCCGACGACGTGGTAGTCGCCCGCGCGGCGGAGCATGGCGAGGCCGTCCTTGGTGGCGCCGCCTTCGCCGACGAAGTCGATGACGGTTTCGGCGCCTTCGCCGCCGGTGAGGTCGAGGACCTGGTCGACCTGGGTGCCGTCGGCGATGACGCCGTGGTCGGCGCCGATGGTGACGGCGAGATCGAGGGCGTCGGGGTTGCGGTCGACGACGACGAGTTCGGCGGCGGTGAGGGCTTTGAGGACCTGGATGCCGATGTGGCCGAGGCCGCCGGCGCCGATGACGACGCAGCGGTCGCCGGGCCGGAGCCTGCGGGCGGCTTTCGCCGCGGCGTGGTACGCGGTGAGGCCCGCGTCGGCGAGGGCGGCGACGTCGGCGGGTTCGAGGGAGTCGTCGATGCGGACGACGCTGCGGGCGGAGGTCTTGAGGTACTCGGCGTAGCCGCCGGCGGTGTCGATGCCGGGAAACTGCGACTGGGCACAGTGGACGTCGTCGCCGGAGCGGCAGGCGCGGCAGAGGCCGCAGGTGATGAGGGGGTGGACGATGACCTTGTCGCCTTCGGCCACGTTCGTCACCGCGCTGCCGACGGCGTGCACCCAGCCGGCGTTCTCGTGGCCGATCGTGTACGGCAGGGTGACGCCGGATTTCTCGGCCCATTGGCCTTCGAGGATGTGGAGGTCGGTGCGGCAGACGCCGGCGCCGCCGATGCGGACGATGACGTCGTAGGGGCCGGTCGGTTCGGGTTCGGCGACCTCGGTCAGCTGGAGCTTTTCGTGGTAACCGATGACCTGGATCGCTTTCACGATGCGTGGACCTCCTGGGTTCGGGGTGTCTGGTCGGCGGCGGATTCCGGGTAGCGGGTGCGGAGCAGGCCGCGGCAGAAGTGGGCGTTGCCGTCGATCGAGATGCGGACGGAGCGGGCGAAGCGCAGCCGTAGGGGGACTTCTTCGCGGGGGTAGGGCTTTCCGTGGTCGTCGACGAGGACCGGCGCTTCCGGTGCGGTGTCGAGTCCGAGCGCGGCTCGGCGGCGCAGGAGCGCGTGGGTGGTGCGGTGGTCGGGAAGGTCGCCGAGCGTGATGTCGTGGAGCCCGTCCTCGGTCAGCTCGCGGTTTTCGCGCAGGAGCCGGGTGAGGGCGCGTTCCATGGCCGCGGTGCAGGCTTTGCGGCGGAAGGTGAGCCGGAGTTCGTCGAGGTCCTGTTCGGCTTCGTCGCCGAAGGTGCCGCGGTATCCGGCGTCGGCGGCGAGGCCGCGGTTGATGAGGTCGGAGTCGTGGTGGTCGTCGAGGACGACGTGGACCCGGGATACACCGTCGAGTGCGCTGAGGACGTCCTTGGTGTCGGAGGCCATGAGGTAGGCGAAGTTCGGTGAGCAGAACGACGTCGGGAGCCTCAGGTGGACGGTGACCTCGGTTCCGTCGACGGTGAGGGAACGGACGAAGCCGAGGTCGGTGATGGGTTCGTCGAGTTCGGGGTCGAAGACGGCGTGGAGTGCGGTGTAGGCGTCGTGTTCGCGCATGTCAGGCCACCGAGACGGCTTGGGTTTCGATGCGCCGGACCTGGAGTTCCTCTGGCACCGGGAGGTCGTACATCGCGGCGGCGTTGAGGCCGAGGATCTTGCGTTTCTGGTCGGTGGTCAGTGGCGCGTACTCGGTCATGTCCTCGGGGATCTGGAAGTCGACGAACCGTTCGACCAGCCATTTCGGGGTCCATAGCGCGTAGTCGCTGGAGAACTGGATGCGGTCTTCGTCGAGCCAGTAGAGGAGTTCGCCGATGATCTGGGCGAAGTAGCGCGGGCGGGTGTGGATGAAGGGCATCGCGACGGCGAGGCCGGCGTGGACGTTGGGTTCCTGGGTGGCGATCCAGCAGAAGTCTTCGAGCCGGGGGAGTCCGCAGTGTTCGACGACGAAGTCGAGGTCGGTGTAGTCGGTGGCGACCTTGTCGACGTCGGCGACGTCGAAGGCGTCGCGGTCGAGGGGGCGGATCGTGGGGCCCTTGTGGATGTGGATGTTGCGGATGCCGAGTTCGAGACACGCTTCCAGGTAGCGGCGGCACCAGGAGTCGTCGAGTTTGTAGCCGCGGGAGTCGTCCCGCCATTCCGCGGTGTAGAGCTTGACGCCCTTGAGGCCGAAGCGTTCGGCGTCGCGGCGGAGCTGGTCGAGGCCCGCTTGTTCGAGGCGTGGGTCGAAGCAGTGGTTGTAGGTGAGTTTGTCCGGGTGCTGCTTGGTGAGGGCGAAGGCCTCTTCGGTCTGCCCGAAGCCGGTTTTGTAGAAGGCGCCGAGGTGGGCGGGCTGAAAGATGGCGTGGTCGACGTAGCCGTCTTCGAAGAGGTCCTTCATCAGGCGTTCGCCGCCGTAGTAGAGGTAGTCCTCGTAGGGCCAGAGCTCGGCTTCCGGGCTGAGGTTGCGGTGGTAGTCGTAGAAGCAGTCGATGAACTGTTTGCCGTGGATGTTGGCCTGGTTCTCCGGCCGGGCGTCCCAGAGCGCGACGTGCGCGTCCACGATGAAGTAGCTCTCGCCGTCCTTGGTGTACATGGGTTTCCTCCGCGTTCGTGACCGCCGTTGGCACGTTGGGGGTGAACGGTAGGGGTGTCGGCGCAGGTCAGGGAGGCGCTCGGTGTCTCAGTTTGAGACACCGACGGTCCTGTGTGCCGGTGGCCGTGGACGTACGCTTGGCGGAAGTCCGAACGCACTGTGGCGTCCCGGGAGGTCGATGTGGAGAGCGCGAACGCGGTGATCGCGCCGCGGTTGCGGGCGTCTTGGCAGCGCAGCGCCCGGTACGGCGCGCCCGAGGACGAGGTGCGGCCGGTGTTCACCGGTTCGCTGGACACCGGTTCGCTGTTGTACGAGTGCGGCAACGAGGTGCTTCGGGGGTTGCAGGCGACGCTGGCGAACGAGCCGGTCAGCTTGATGATCACCGACAGTGAGGGTCTGGTGCTGAGCAGGTTGTGCACGGACGCGTCGATCGTCCGGTCGTTGGATCGGGTCCACCTGGCGCCGGGGTTCTACTTCGCGGAGAGCAACGCGGGGACGAACGGGCTGGGCTTGGCGCTGGCCGATCGCGCGCCGACGCTGGTGCGGGCGGCGGAGCACTATTGCACGGGTTTGCGGGGGTATACGTGTGCGGCGGTGCCGGTGCTGGATCCGCTGACCGGTGCACTGGCCGGGAGTGTGAATCTGACGACGTGGTCGGATCAGTCTTCGGAGTTGCTGCTGGCGTTGGCGCAGGCGGCGGCCGGGAACACGGCGGCGTTGATGCTGGCGCGGGCGTCGGGGCGGACTCCGCGGCCGGCGCCGCGTGGTGAGGTGTTCCGGGTGCATTCCGACCGGTTCGATCCGGCTGATGCCCCGAGTCTGTCGCCGGGCTGGTCGGATGCGCTCGATGAGGTGCGTTCGGCGTTGAGCCGCGGGAGGGTGGCCGCTGTCGTCGGTGAGACCGGGGCGGGGAAGACGGCGCTCGCGTCGGCCGCGCGACGGGCGATGCGGCCGAGGGACCGGGTGCTGAACGCGCGTCCGCCCGCGCCGGACGACGTCGACACGTGGCTGACGTTGTGGACTCCTGAGCTGGTCAAGGACGGGACGTGCGTGATCGTCTCGGGGGTGGACACGCTTCCGGCGTGGGCGGCCGCCGAGTTGGCCGGGTTGTTCGCCGAGGCTCGGCGGGAGGGTGAGCCGCCGCCGTTCGTGCTCACCGCGGCGGACGCCGGTGCGCTTCCGGAGGCGTTGGCCCCGCTGGTGGAGGTCGTGGTCGAGGTGCCGCCGTTGCGGTTCCGGCCGGATGACGTGCTCCCGCTGGCGCATCATTTCGCCCGCCGCGACCGGGGTCGTGAAGTCGTGTTCACCCCGGCCGCGGTGCGGGCGCTGACAGCCTGCGATTGGCCGGAGAACGCCAAGCACCTGCGCCGGGTGGTGCGGGAGGCGGCGTCACGGTCGGACGTGGTCGATACGCAGCATCTGCCGGCGGAGGTGTTCTCCGGGGTGGGGCATCGGTTGGGCCGGTTGCAGGCGATGGAGCGGGACGAGATCGTGCGTTGTCTCGCCGAGCCGGGGTCCACTGTGGTCGGTGCGGCGGAGAAGCTCGGGATGGGCCGGGCGACGCTGTACCGGAAGATGAACCAGTACGGCATCACGGCGCGGCAGTTCCGGTCCGGGTCGTGAGTAGGGGGTTCCAGGTAGCTGCGGCGGGCGAGTCGGGATCGCAGGTCCGTGAAGGACCCCTTCCCAAGAGGCTCGCCAGAAGCGTCCTTGCCACTCACGACCCCTGGCTTTCACTGGAGTGCGGCGAGCCTGGCGAACCCGTCGGAGCCGTGGCCGGTGTCGATCGCGTGCTGCACTTGGGCTCGGGCGGCGGTGAGGACGCCGTTGTCGAGGCCTTGCGCGCGGATCGCGTCGAGGATGTGGTCCATGGTCGCCGCGGTGGCTTCGAGGGTGCCCGCGTCGCCGGCGTAGTTCTCGGCGGCGACTTGCCCGGCGAGCAGGTCGATCATGTCGGGGAAGAAGCCGAGCAGCGCTTTCGCGTGTGCGGCGATGTCGGCGGCGCCGATGTTCTCCGCTTTGGCGAGCGCGAACATGTGGATCACGCCGCTCATGGAGGTCCAGAGCATGTCCTGCAGGGCCGCGTCGAACGCGGCGGCGCGGCCGGGGGAGTCGCCGACGTATTGGGCGTTCTCGCCGAGTGCGGCCAGCGTGGGGCGGTGTGTTTCGTAGACGTCGGCGGGTCCGCTGAAGAACAGGGCGGCGTCCGGGCCGCCGATGGCGTCGGTGGTCGCCATGATGACGCCGTCGAGGTAGTCGATGCCGTGTTCGGTGGCCCACGTCGCCATCGCGCGGGCTTGCCGTGGTGATCCGCCGCTGAGGTTCACGAGCGTGCGGCCTTTGAGTGCGTCGGCGTCGAGGATCGACTGTGCCACGGCGTAGTCGCGCACGCAGACGATCACGAGCGGGCTTGCCTCGATCGCCTTCGCCGGGGTTGTGGCGACGGTGGCGGCGAGGCCGTTTTCCTTGCCAGGGGTGCGATTCCAGATGGTGGTGGGGTGGTCGGCGGCGGTGAACGCGGTGGCGAGGGCGTGTCCCATGGGGCCGAGTCCGAGGACGGTCACGGTGGTCATGGCGGCTAAGCTAAACCTTGACATTGACGTGAGAGTCAAGTCTGGAGTGCGGATGCGGATCGGGGAACTCGCGCGGCGGACCGGCGTCAGCGAGCGCGCGCTGCGGTACTACGAGGAGCAGGGTCTGCTCACCCCGGAGCGGCGGCCGAGCGGTTATCGCGTGTACGGGGACGTCGACGTGGCGGCGGTGCGGCGGATCAGGATCCTGCTCGGGGCCGGGCTGAACACCGCGCAGATCCTGGAGATCCTGCCCTGCATCGTCGACGAGGACGGTTGGTTGACCCCGGATTGTCCCGAGCTGGTCGACGCCTTGCGGCAGCAGCGTGACCGGATCGACGCGGCGATCGGTGAGCTGGAGATCACCCGTACGAATCTCGACACGATCATCGGCAGCGAAAAGGCGGCCGCGTCCCGGGGGACACGGCCGCCTTCGTGAAGCGGATCAGGCTCAGATGAGGCCGAGCTTCTTCACCGCGTCGCGCTCTTCGGCCAGCTCGTTGACCGAAGCGTCGATGCGGGCGCGCGAGAAGTCGTCGATCTCCAGGCCCTGGACGATCTTGTACTCGCCGTTCGCGGCGGTGACCGGGAACGAGGAGATCAGGCCCTCCGGGACGCCGTAGGAGCCGTCGGACACGACCGCCGCCGAGGTCCAGTCACCCTCGGGGGTGCCGTTGACCCAGGTGTGGACGTGGTCGATCGCGGCGGAGGCGGCCGACGCCGCGGAGGACAGGCCACGGGCTTCGATGATCGCCGCGCCGCGCTTGGCGACGGTCGGGATGAAGTCGTCGGCCAGCCACTGCTGGTCGGTGATGACCTCGGTCGCGGGCTTGCCGGACACCTCGGCGTGCGCGATCGACGGGTACTGGGTCGCGGAGTGGTTGCCCCAGATCGCGACCTTCTTCAGCTCGGTCACCGGCACGCCGAGCTTCTTCGACAGCTGCGCGAGGGCGCGGTTGTGGTCGAGGCGGGTCATCGCGGTGAAGCGGTCGGCCGGGACGTCGGGCGCGTGCGCCTGGGCGATGAGGGCGTTGGTGTTGGCCGGGTTGCCGACCACGAGGACCTTGATGTCGCTCGCCGCGCCGGCGTTGATGGCCTCACCCTGCGGCTTGAAGATGCCACCGTTGGCCTCGAGCAGGTCGCCGCGCTCCATGCCCTTGGCGCGGGGACGGGCGCCGACCAGCAGGGCGACGTTCGCGCCCTCGAAGGCCTGCTTCGGGTCGTCGAAGATGTCGATGCCCGACAGCAGCGGGAACGCGCCGTCTTCGAGTTCCATCGCGGTGCCCTCAGCCGCCTTGACCGCCTGCGGGATCTCCAGGAGCCGCAGCTTCACCGGGGTGTCCGGGCCGAGCAGCTGACCGGACGCGATGCGGAAGAGCAGCGCGTAGCCGATCTGGCCGGCCGCACCGGTGACGGTGACGTTGACAGGGGCTTGGGTCATTGCGGTTCTCCAGCTTGAGGCGACATCGACTTGTACCGCGATGCTAGTCCTGTCCCGAGTCGCCGTTCGGGTGCGTCCAGTCACTGTTTTCTTGATCGATGCCGCCGCCGGGTGATCGGGCCCACGCTCTCCAGGGCGTCGAGGTGGTGGGTGGGCGGCCGCGAGCGCTCGCGCTGTCTCATCGGAATCGTCAACGCCGAATCCGCGAAAGCCTTTTCATATCGTGCGAATCGAATGGTGTTTTCCGGGCCGGATGGCGTTCTCATGCGCACCGGAAAACGGTTACAGACCATAATGTCATTTCATGAACCGATTGCCGTGCCGAATTGCGTCCGATCGGCGGGCGGCATCGTGAAGATCGTTTCGCTAACATGAGTCCGCCCAGTTCCCCGCCCCCCGTGTGGAAGTTTTCGGGAAGGACCCCATGCTCAATGCAGTGGTTGCCGCCGTATCGCTTTTCTCGTCGATAATAACCCCGAACAGCATGTCGCCGCCGCCGGTACCCCCGCCCGACCGGGTCGTCATCGACGTGGTCACCGTCAATGGTTCCGGCTGCCCGCCGGGTTCGTCGGCGGTCGCCGTCGCCAGGGACAACAGCTCCTTCACGGTCACCTACAGCGAATACACCGCCCAGGTCGGCGTCGGCGCGAAGCCGACCGACTTCCGGAAGAACTGCCAGCTGAACCTCAACATCCACATACCGCAGGGATTCACCTACGGTATCGCCAGTGCCGATTATCGCGGTTTCGCTTCGCTCGAATCCGGCGCCAAAGGGCTCCAGCGGGCGAATTACTACTTCCAGGGAAATTCGCCGACCGCGCAGGTGAGCCACCCCGTCAATGGGCCGTTGTCGGACAACTGGCAATTCCGTGACGAGGCCGAAGGTGGCGTCATCATCTACAAGCCGTGCGGTGAGGACCGGAATCTCAACGTGAACACGGAACTGAGGGTCGGTGCGGGTTCGTCGGATCCGAAGAAGACCACCAGTTTCATCACGATGGATTCGACCGACGGCGCGTTCAAGACCACCTACCACTTCTCGTGGAAGACCTGCCCGGCCTCCTGACCGCTCCACCAGGGTGACGGCCTGCTTCCCGGTCCGGAAGAAGGCCGTCCACCCCTGCCTGTTCAGGACCTTGGCCGCTCTGAACGACGACTCCGCAGCTCGTCGCCGCCGTGCCCGGCGGCGGCGAGTCTTCTCGACCCATTTTCGGCGGTCATCCCTGTGTCCGGTGACCGAATCCGTTTCGTCCCGATCGGCGGGCGGGCCGGGAAAGAACGTCTCGCTGACCTCGAATCCGCCCAGTTCCGCCGTGTGGAAGCTTTGGGAAGGATCCCATGCTCAACGTGCTGGTCGCTGCCGTGACCCTGTTGTCCTCGGTCGTCACGCCGAACGCCTGGGTGCCGCCTCCGTTGCCGTCCGACAAGATCGTCATCGACGTCGTGACGGTCAACGGAACCGGCTGCAGACCGGGTACCGCGGCTGTTTCCGTGTCTCCGGACAACACCGCGTTCACGGTCACCTACAGCGAGTACACCGCCCAGGTCGGCGTCGGTGCGAAGCCGACCGATCTGCGCAAGAACTGCCAGCTCAACCTCTATGTCCACGTGCCGCAGGGCTTCACCTACGGCATCGCGGGCACCGACTACCGCGGATTCGCCTCGTTGGCCGCGGGAGCGACCGGGCTGGAGCGAGCCAACTACTACTTCCAGGGCAATTCCCCGACGTCCTTCGTGAACCACGGCCTGAAGGGACCGTTCGAGGACAACTGGCAGTTCACCGACGAGATCGAAGTCGGCGCCATCGTCTACAAACCCTGTGGTGAGGACCGGAACTTCAACATCAACACGGAACTGCGGGCCGCGGTCGGCACTTCCGATCCGAAGAAGACCACCAGCTTCGTCACCATGGACTCGACCGACGGCGCCATCAAGACCACCTACCACTTCTCCTGGAAGACCTGTCCCAAACCGAAGAACTGATCCCTGATCCCTTATGTCGTGAAGGGCACCTTTGAGACCTTCATCGTCTCAAAGGTGCCCTTCACGACATCCCCACGGACCGAGCACCCCTCACGACTTCCCGGACGGCGCCGGATCCGTGGCCTCGACCCCGAACACACGGCCCAGCGCGATCACCGTCTCGTCGAGATGCCCGAGACTGTTGAGTACCGAACGCGCCTGCGGATCGTCGATCCGGTCGGCCACCGGCGTGCCGTCGTCGCGGATCAGCGTCCCGCGGGCGAGTCCGCCCGGATCGCCCATGGCCTTCCTCAGCACCGAGGTGTTCTCCCGGATTCGCCCGGTGTACAGCAGCAGCCGATCCGCCTCGTTGAGCAGCAGCCCTGCTTGCGAGCGCGCCGCGACGTGGCGGGCGCGGAAGGCGATGGTCTCCACCGTCGTGAGCACATGCCAGCCGTAGTCGCGGCGGCTGCTGAGATTCACCGGGTGGGTGAGCGGCTCGATCGTCGTGCGGACCTTGTCCACCGCCCGGTCCAGATCGCGCGACTTCTCGATGACGCTCACGTTCTCGGCACCGGAGAGCAGGCCCGCGGCTTTCTCGACGAACTCGTCCAGCTCTTCCAGCAACGCCGAGACGTCGTCCAGCATCACCGCCCGCGTGCGCACCGGCACGATCACCACCGCCGCCAGCACCCCGGCCGCCGCGCCCACTGCGGTTTCCGCGACCCGGATCCACAGCACCTCGATGCTGAACGTGCCCAGCAGGCTGTACAGCAGCCCGAGCATGCTGGTGATGAAGAACGCCATGATCACCTGCGACACGCGCGCCATGTAGACCATGCCGAACACGCACACCAGGATCAGCGCCAGCGTCGCCGGGACGCTGCCCGACACGAGCAGCGTCAGCACCAGCCCGCCGACGATCCCGATCAGCGTGCCGCCGAGCCGCCGGACGCCCTTGACGAACGTCGCCCCCGCCGTCGACGAGCCGATGAACACCACGAACACCGTCAGCACCGCCCAGTACCACCGCTGGCTCGACACCAGCTCACCGCCGAGCACGGCGAGCCCGCCGCCCACCACGGCCTGGATGGCGCTGCGCGTCTGGTTGTCGTAGGCGAACGCCGCCGACTTCCCCTCGTCGGGATCTTCGGGGTCGTCGGCCGTGTCGGAGACGTCGTGCTCGGCGACCCGCTGTGCCCGCACATCGGCCAGCGCGAGTTCGGCGAGCGCGCGGCGGACGCCGTCACCGGGGGCGGCGTGCTCGTCGATCCGGCTGCCTTCCACCAGCATCTTGCTGAATTCTTCGGTCTCGCTGATCAGCGGCAGCTCGCGGGGATCGCGTTCGATCAGCGACCGGAACCGCCGCATCCGCGCGATCAGATCGTCGCGGACGTCCTCGTCGAGATCTTCGGCACAGGTGCGCTGCACGGTGATCGTCAGCCACTGCACTGCCAGTTCGACCTCGATCGCCCGGCGGCGGAGCCGGTTCGCCGATTCCGCGCCGGTCACCTCCGGCGCGGTGTCCTCGATGAGCAGCACGGATTCGTGCATCCGGGCGTTCGTCCTGCGGAGCCGTTTGCGGGTGCGCTCGCTGCCGCCCACCGCGAGGTGGTCCTCGGCCGCCCTCACCACCGCGGCGAGCCTGGCCCGGAACGCCCGCCGGATCCGGAGGAACTCCGCGTCGGTGTCCCTGCGCAGCAGGATGAACCGGACCACCGCGTTGGCCGCGATCCCGATGGTCAGTGCCAGCAGCAGCGCCGGGACCTGCTTCAAATGCGTCTGGAGGAACATCGCGAAGAAGAACAGGAAGAACGACAGCGAGCCCAGCGCGATCCCGCGCGAGCCGAATCGCTGGGCGTAGACCGCGGCGAAGATCAGCAGCACGAACACGATGCTGTCCAGCGGCGGCACCGCCGATCCCACACTGGCCGCGGTGAGTGACGCCGCGCCGAGGAGCAGCCCCAGTACCAGCGTCACCGCCTGCTTCCCGGGGGTCTCGTCGTTGACGGTGAAGGCGGAGGTCATCGCGGCGATCGCGGCGACGAGGGTGACCGTGAGCGGCTGGTGGAACGGCAGGATGGCCAGCACCGCGACGACGATGCTGAGCACGGCCGAGAAGCCGAGCCGGAGCCGGACCAGGCCGGGATCGGAGGCGACCAGACGGTCGGTCGTGGCCTGGGTGATGCGGGTGATCATCGGGCGAGCAGCTCTCCTTGGGCGAGGGTGACCCGCCGGGCGGTGGACGAGGTGACGCGAAGACGGTATCGGGCGTGCCGCGCCGGCGCGGCGAGGGCGAACGGCCGCGTCTGGCGGCGCCATCGGAACGTCTCGCCCTCACGCTGGTCCAGCAGCGTCCAGTGCTCGCCGTCGTCGGATCCCTCCAGCACCCACGAACGCGGATCGCCCCGGCGGCTTCCCGAGGTCAGCGTGTACATGACGACGTCGCGAGAAGCGTCCTCAACGGGGAACTCGATGACAGGTTCGCGCCCGGGGAAGGTGATCTCGGTCTTGGAGGTGTCGTCGAACAGCGGTCCGTCGACCGCCGTGATGTCCGTGAGTGGTCGCGGGTCGGCGGGCTCGACGGGGGAGTGGCCCCAGTCCGACGGCCGCTCGCCCATCGTGAACTCCAGTTTCGCGCCCTCGGCCAGCGCGGAATGCGGGAGCGTGGTGCTCTCGTGCGGCCGCCCGTCGATCGTCAGCCCTTGGACGTACACGGTGTCGTCGGTGTTGCCGGGCGCCTCGACGACCAGGTCCTTCCCGTTCTCGAGGTGGACGGTCGCCTTCGTGAACAGCGGCGCGCCGATCGCGTACTCGGGGCTGCCCATAGCCAGCGGGTAGAACCCGAGTGCGGCGAAGACGTACCAAGCGGACATTTCGCCGTTGTCCTCGTCGCCGGGGTAGCCCTGGCCGAGGTCGCTCCCGACGTAGAGCCGCCGCAGGACCTCCCGCACGATCCGCTGCGTCTTCGAGGGCGCGCCCGCGTGGTTGTAGATCCAGGGAATGTGGTGCGACGGCTGGTTGGAATGCCCGTACTGTCCCATCCGGACGTCGCGTGCCTCGGTCATCTCGTGGATCAGCCCACCGTAGGAACCCGGTTTGCGGCCGGTCTCCGGCGTCGCGAAGAACGTGTCCAGTTTGGACTCCAGCGCTTCCGTCCCGCCGTGCAGCGCCGCGAGGCCGGCGCCGTCGTGGGGCACGGAGAAGGCGGTGTTCCAGGAGTTCGTCTCGGTGAAGTCGCCGCCCCACGCTTCGGGGTCGTAGCCCTCGGCGGCGAAGTGGCGGCTGCCGTCCCGGTTGCGGCCCTGGAAGAACCCGATCAGGTGGTCGAAGTGGTTCGCGTACTGCTGCGAGCGCTGCCGGAAGTACGCGGCATCGTCGTCATGTCCGAGTGCCTCGGCGAAATTGGCCAGGCCGAAGTCGTTGATACAGCCCTCCAGCGCCCACGACAGTCCCTCGTGGACCGACGTCGGCGTGAACCCGAGGAAGATCGACTCGTGCAGGCCCTTGCGGCCGACGCTCTGCCCGCGCGGCGTCACCGTCGCGTTCTTCAGCGCCGCTTCGTAGGCGGCCTCGACGTCGAATCCGCGTACCCCCTTGAGGTACGCGTCGGCGAACGCCACGTCGGAGCTGGTGCCGGTCATGAGGTTGGCGTAGCCGGGGGAGGACCAGCGTGAGATCCAGCCGCCTTCGCGATACTGCTGGACGAACCCGTCGATCATCCGCCCGCACCGGCCGGGGGTGAGCAGCGCGTACGCGGGCCAGGTGGTGCGGTAGGTGTCCCAGAAGCCGTTGTTGACGTACATCTCGCCGTCCACGACCTTCGCGCCGGTCCGGGTGCGCGTGCTGGGCCAGAGGCGGCGGACGACCGGGCTCGCGTGGCGGACGCCCTTCGGGGTGTCCTCGTGCGCGGAGTTCGGATACAGGAACAGGCGGTAGAGATTGGAGTAGAACGTCGTGCGCTGGTCCTCGGTCGCTCCCTCGATCTCGACCCGGCCCAGCACCTCGGCCCACTGCGCGCGAGCCTGATCGCGGACCTGCTCGAAGGTCTTCCCGGCGGGGATCTCCTGGTCGAGGTTCCGCTTGGCCTGCGCGAGGCTGATCAGCGACGTCGCGATCCGCATCGTCACCTCGCCGGCCGCGAACTCCAGGAACCCGGTCACCGTGCGCCACATCGGGCGCCGGATCCTCCCGCCGTTTTCGGCGTGGACGTCGAACTCGGCGTGGACGAACATCCGCCGCGCGCCGGCCGACAACCTGCTGCGCACCCAGGTGTGGCCGGTGAGGACACCGTTCGCCGGGTCGAGTCGCAGCCCTCCCCGGTTGCGGGCGTTGTCGAACAGCAGCCAGCCGCGGTCACCCGGGAAGGTGAACCGGAACAGTGCCGCGTGATCCGCCGGGGCGATGTCGGTGGTGATGCCGTTGGCGAACCGGACCCCGTAGTGATGCGGCCGGTCGATCTCGTCGTCGTGGGAGAACGCGAGCGCGCGGCGGGCCCGGTCGGACTCGACCGGGCCGATCCCCGGCATCACCTGGAAGGTGTGCCGGTCGCCCATCCACGGACTCGGCTGATGCGACAGCGCGAACGCCTGCAGCGCGGGACGGTTCTCGGCGTCGTTGTGCCGGTGGTAGCTGTAGATCCAGTTGGTGACGCCCGCGTCGGTGACCGGGGTCCAGAAGTTGAAGCCGTGCGGGACGGCGGTCGCGGGGAAGTTGTTGCCCCGCGAGAACTTGTCGCTGGAATGCGTGCCGCGGGTGGTGCGGACGTGGTCGACCGGCTCGCGGATCTCGATGACGCGTTCGGTGATCCGGACGTCGTCCACCCAGCCCGCGCCCTCGCCGTCCGGTGGTTCGCTGACCAGGACGATCCGGGCGATCCGTCGTCCGGTGAACTCGCCCAGCCCGCGGCGCACGAGGTTCCACTGGTCCACGTACAGCGTCTTGTCCAAGCCCTGTCCGGCGGCGCTGAACCCGGCGGACGCCCCGTCGGCGAACTCGACGTCGAGGGCCACGAAGGTGCCGCGGTAGTCGGTCCCGGCCTCGGGGAAGACCACATAGGACAGTTCGGTGTCGCCGGTGACCTCGATGTCCACTTCGAACAGGGTGACGCGCAGCGTGTTCTCGTAGCGGAGGGCGTGCGCGCCGGTGAACCCGACGCCGGTCTTCGCGGTCGGTGACGACCGTGGCCCGGTGCCGACGCGCAAGGCCGGATCCACCGGTTGCGGATCACCCGTTTCGAAGGAGGAGAAGAACCCGGTGATCGTCACCAGGCCACCGTAACTCGCACGCGTGAGCCCGGCTCGGTGTGCCGCGTCCGGTGGGCTAAACGCGTGAGGAGAGGAACTCCTCGAAGGTGCCCGTGCCGGTCGCGTTCTCCGGGGTCAGGTTGCCGCCCGCCCGGAACGCCCGCGCCGCCGTGCCCGGCAGCCACAGCGGCACGATCGGCTTCCGGTGCCCCACTGACCGCTGGTACGCCTCCGCCAGGTCGCGAGCGCTCCGCACCTCGGGGCCGCCCATATCCGGTACCCGCCCCGACGGCGCTCTGGACACCAGCTCGACCAGCCGGTCCGCGACGTCGCCGGTGCTGACCGGCTGGAACCGGAACCCCGACGGCATGAACGTCACCGGCAGCCGCCGCTGCGCCGACGACGCCCGCGCGACGAGCTCGTGGAACTGCGTCGCGCGCAGCACCGTCCACGGCAGACCGGACTCCTCGATCACCTTCTCCGAGGCCAGCTTCTCGTTGTAATAGAAGAACCGGATCACGTCGATGCCGACGATCGAGATGTACACCAGATGCGGGCCGCCCGCGCGCCGCGCCGCCTCGACCAGATTCCTGGTCACCTGCTCGTCCCCGCGACCCAGCGTCGACGCGCAATGGATGATCGCCGAGACACCGTCGACAGCCTCGGCGAGACCGTCACCGGTCTTCAGGTCGCACCGCGCCCACTCGTTCGGTTCCTCCGCGGGACGCGGCCGCCGGCTCATGATCCGGACCGGCCGGTCTCCGGCGACCAGCCGCCGCACCACCTCACGGCCGAGGTCGCCGGTACCGCCGGTCACCAGAATCGGGTTCGCCACCTTGATCCTCCGTTCAGAGAGCTTCCACCCTCAAGAACCGGCGGGCCATCCGGAACGTGACAACTGCCGCGACAGGAACGTCAGTTTGTCCGGATTCGCGACCGCGCGGAGCCCGGAGATCCGGCCGTCCACGATCTCGAACCCGAGGATGCCGTACAGGGCGCCGCCTGCCGTCGCGATCACCGCGGGACCGCCGTTGACCTCGCCGATCCTGATCGACACCTGTCCGGCACCGGCGAACATCCCGGCGTACAGCCGCGCGACCTTGGCCGCGCCGTGCACCGGACGCCGGGCCGCGGTGGCCTTGCCACCGCCGTCCGACCACGCCGTGACATCGGCGGTCAGCAGACTCTCCAAAGCGGGCAGATCGCCGTCCTTCGCCGCCGACAGGAAGCTCTCGACGAGCCTTTCGAGATGTCGCGGGTTCGAAACCCGTCGCTCGTCCGGCCGGTTCAGCGCCCGTCGCGCGCGGCTGTGCAGCTGGCGTGAGTTGACCTCGGACACGTCGAGGATCTCGGCGATCTCACGATGGCTGTACGCGAAGGCCTCTTTCAACACGAACACCGCCCGCTCGACCGGGCTGAGCCGTTCCAGCAACACCAGCATCGCCAGCGACACCGAATCCCGCTGCTCCGCCGTCTCCAGCGGACCGAGCACCTCATCCGAGGTCAGGACCGGTTCGGGCAGCCACGGCCCGACATACCGTTCTCGCTGTGCCCTGGCCGAGGTCAGCCGGTTCAGGCAGAGGTTGGTGACCACTTTCGCCAGCCACGCCCGCGGCGACGCGATCGACCCGTGTTCGGCGCCCGCCCACTTCGGATAGGCGTCCTGAACGGCGTCTTCCGCCTCCGTCGCCGAACCGAGCAGGCGATACGCGAGACCGAACATGACAGGGCGCAGCCGCTCGAATTCCGTGGCGCTGTCCATCTTCCCCTACGAATCCCGTTCGATCCACTGTGGACGCTCAGACGCGAGGGTCCCGCTCACCGGGAATTCCGTACCTGATCGGCGCTGACGTCCACTGTGACTGTATCGGTACGAAGAGAACGTCTGCGTCACCACCAAGAGAGGGGTCTGGAGTGACGTCACGTTCGTCGCGTTCGCGTACCTCGTTGTGCGCCGCGACCGCAATCACAGTATTAGCGCTGGTCACAGCGCCCCAAGCCGGAGCGGCACCGGCACCGGGCGCCGTGCACACCACACCGGACAGATCCGGGAAGGACATCGATGTCCGCGACACGGCGAGAACCAGCCCGCGCGTCCTCGGCGCGCACGACCGGCTCTCGGCGTCACGGGCGAATTCCGTCGCGAAGGCACGCGCGGAACTGGGCAACCAGGCCGTGCTCGACTACGACGAGCTGACCGGCACACCCCGCGTCCTCGCCCGCACCGACGGGTTCCTCACCGGACCGAGCGGGAAATCACCCCGCGACATCGTGCTGAACTACCTGCGGGAGAAAGAAGGCCTCGTCGGCCTCAGCGCGGGAGACACCGCGAAGCTGAACCTGCGCAAGGACTACGTCGACGTCGAAGGCACCCACCACCTGTCCTTCACCCAGTCCGTCGGCGGGATTCCGGTGTTCGGCAACGGCTTGAAAGCACACGTGGCCAAGGACGGCAGGCTGATCCAGCTGGACGGGGCGCCCGTGCGCGACCTTCCCGCGTCGCTGGGCGCGGCCACGCTGACCGCCCCCGCCCCGGACTCCGAACAGGTCGCTTTCCTGACCGGCGACGGGATCCGGCCCGCCTGGTACACGCTGGCCGAACCCGCCGTGGACAAGATGTTCCAGGAGGTGACCGACGCCGGCACCGGCAAGCTGCTCTACCGCAAGAACCTGGTGAACCACGCCAACGACGCCACCGACGCTGCCGGCGCCAAAGGCCTCGCCTGGGAAGCCCAGCCGGGCCCGCAGAAGCAGGTCAACCTGACCCAGAAGGGCTGGCTGCCCGCCGACGCCAAGACGCTGGACGGCAACGTCGCGCACGTCGCCGCCGACGTCAACGGCGACCTGAAGTTCCAGCCGCAGGAGGAGATCGGGCCGAACACCGACGGCACCTACCGCTACAAGTTCACCGACTTCACCGGCGTCGTCGGCCCGCCGTGCTCGACGGCGAGGCCGTGCTCCTGGGACCCGAAGACTCCGGGCTCGTGGGCGAAGAACCGCGAACAGAACGCCGTGCAGGCACTGGCCTACGTCGGGAGCTTCCACGACCACCTAGCCTCCTTCCCGATCGGCTTCACCCGCGAGGCCGGCAACTTCGAGAAGGTCGACGGCGACGCCGTCCAGGTCCACACCCTGCTCGGCGCGCAGGAACCGGGCTACTACGACAACGCGTTCATGGGCACCCCGCCGGACGGGCAGCCGCCGACGATGGGGATGTTCCTGTTCCACGACCCCCGGGACCCCACCGACCCGTTCCTCGCGGCGAACTCCGCCGACGACGCCACGATCATCCATCACGAGTACGGCCACGGCCTGCCCAACCGGCTCGTCGTCGACGCGCAGGGCAACTCCACGCTGAACTCCTTCCAGTCCGGGGCGATGGGTGAGGCTTGGAGCGACTGGTACGCCTTCGACTACCTCGTCGGACGCAACGCGATCAAGGACACCTCGGCGCCCGGTGAACTCCTCGGCGGCGACTACGTGAGCAACGGCGTCCCCCTCGCCCGCACCCAGCCGCTGGACTGCCCGGTCGGCGCCGGTGCGCCGCAGTGTCCCGGCACGCCGGGGGCGGGGCCTGGTGGTTACACCTACGGCGACCTCGGCCGGATCATCGGGTTCCCGCAGGTCCACGCCGACGGCGAGATCTGGGCGAGCACCCTGTGGGACCTCCGCTCGGCGCTCGGTGTGCAGCTGACGCGGGCGCTGGTCACCCGTGCGATGGAGCTTTCACCCGCGTCGCCGTCCTTCCTCGACATGCGGAACGCGATCCTGCAGGCCGACACGGTGATCAACGGCGGCCGCGCGCACGCCGAACTGTGGAAGACCTTCGCCGCACGCGGCATGGGCTACTTCGCCGCGTCGATCACCGGCGCCGACACCGCACCGGCCGAGGACTTCTCCACCCCGCCGCCCGCCGGCACCCCGACCGGGACCGTGACCGGCAAGGTCACCGAACGCGAAAGCGGTGCCCCCATCGGCGGCGTCGCCGTCCGGTTCAGCGGTCACGACTCCGGATTCGGTGGCTCGCTCTCCGCGGTCACCGACGCCGGCGGCGGCTACACCATCCCCGGCGTGCTCCCCGGTACCTATCCGAAGGTCTACGCCTCCGGAGGCGGCGCCGACAGCGAGACCCGCGCGGTCTCGGTGCGCTCGGGGACCACCAAGGTCGACTGGTCACTGCGGTTCAACTGGGCCTCCACCGACGCGGGCGCCGGTGTCACCGCGTTCAACGGCGAGGACTTCACGCCGTACGGCTGCGGTCCCGGTGACCTGGTGAAGTCGTCGGTGCTCGGCGGTGGTGGCTGGTCGACCGACAAGGTCGTCCGCGCCGACGGCACGGTCGAGACGCGGTTCGTCACGATCAAACTCGGCAAACCGGTCAACGTCAGCGCCATCGAGATCGACCCGACCAATGTCTGCGGCGACGACCCGCCCGCCGCGGCCAAGGACGTCACCGTCGAGACCTCGGTGGACGGCACGACGTGGGTGAAGGCGGGCACCGGCGACTTCGAACCCGCCGACCTGAACAAGCTCACCGCGCTCCAGCTCGCGCCGGGCAGCGCGACCGGGGTGCTGTTCGTGCGGCTGACCGTTTCGTCCAACCAGCTGTCGTTCTACCCGGGCAGGGTCTGCTCGCCGCAGCCCACGACGGCAGGCTGCCTGTACATGGACGTGCAGAAACTGGCCGTGCGGGGCGCTCCCGCCTGACGGTTCGCAGTACGTGAAGGCCTCCTTCCTTACCCTCAGGGTAGGGAAGGAGGCCCTCACGTATTGGAAGGTCGAGATCTTGCAGGTCAGACGAATATTCGTCACTTCACCGTCACAGGGCCGCACTCACGGGTGGCGGAGCTTGATCAACGGAAGATCAGGGACACTCAACGTCCTGAATCCTCCGCGCTCGACCACCGCGGGCACTACCCCCCACATTCAAGTGATCAGCGACCAAGTCCGGACCACCAAGAGCGCCGCTAACCAGTGACTTCACGTACTGGGGAAGGTGTGAAGGCCGAGTTCCTTACCCTCAGGGTAGGGAAGGAGGCCCTCACGGCACCGTGCCTCCGGAAGACCTCAGCAGAAGACTTCGTTGAGCAGCTTGAAGAGCGCAGGGTTGGGGTCGCCCCCGGTCGGCGCGCTCGTGGCCGAGAGCTCCAGCCGCTTCTTGGTGTCCGGCGTGGTCAGCAGCTGCGAGGAGTAGCCGGGGATGCCGCCGCCGTGGCCCCACACCTTGCTGCCGCACGGCAGGGTTTGCACCTGAAGGCCAAGGCCGTAATCGGGGCTGACCGTGGTGGTCTTGCTGATCTCCCGCTGTTGCGCGGGCTTGAGCAGCTTGCCGCTCGCGAGCGCCACGACGAACGTGTCCAGATCACGGGTCGTGGAGATGATCTCGCCGGCGGCCCACGCGACCGACGGGTTGATGCGGGTGACGTCGTTCGGTTTGCCCGCCACGGTCACGTAACCGTGGGCGTGCGGGCCCCTGATCTCGACGTTGTCACCGGGAACCTCGGTGCTGTCGAGGTGCAACGGCTTCAGGATCCGCTGTTCGACCGCCTTCCCGTACGGCTTGCCGGTCAGCTTCTCCACCAGCAGACCCGCGACCACGTAGTTGGTGTTGGAGTAGCTCCACCGGGTGCCGGGGTCGAAGTCGAGTGGCTTGTCGGTGGCAAGCTTGAGCAGCTGCTCGGGAGCCCAGTGTTTGTAGCGGATCTGCTCGAATTCGTCCGGGTCGAGCGGTAACGCGCTGGTGTAGTTGTAGAGGCCGCTGGTGTGCTGCAGGACCTGGCGGACCGTGATGCGGCCGTCGATCAAACCGGGCAGGTAACGGACGACCGGCGCATCCAGGTCGAGCTTGCCTTCGCCCGCGATCTGCAACAGCACTGTCGACACGAACGTCTTGGTGATGCTGCCGACGCGGAACCGGCCGTTCTCCGGCACTGGGCGATGCGAACCCAGCTCTGCCTTTCCCGAGCGAGCGGTGAACCGCTGCGCGCCGTCGGTCACCCTGGCTTGCACGCCGAGCACCCCGTTCACGGTGATCTGGTCCAGCGCCTCCTGTACGACCTTGCGGTCGGCGCTGGTGTCGGCGAGCGCGGTACCCGTGGTGGCGATCAACCCGGCGACGGTGAGCGCGGCAACGAGCCGGGTTCTCAGCAAAGGCCGCGACGATTTTCTTTGCACCATAAGAAAAATCTCCCCTGTAAGCGCGAATGCTCTCCCCAGCCGACGCTAGCGTCCGGCGCTCCTTACCCGCAGTAGCGGAAAACACTTCCACTCGAACAGAGCAGCGATGGTAAGATCGCGGTATCGGGGTAGAAACGTGCTGTCCGATCGGCACGCGCATAAGCGGTATCGAATGAACCGTCACTCCTTCCCAGTGAAGGAGTTTTTCTTTGCGTACCCACGTTCAAAGCCGGTCCTTGGTCGAAGCGTGGCCCGCGCTGGCCGGGCTCTCGGCCGTGTTCCTGTTCGAGATGCTCGACAACTCGATCCTCAACGTCGCGTTGCCGACCATCGGCCGCGAACTCTCCGCCTCGACCACCACCCTGCAATGGGTGACCGGCGTGTATTCCGTCGTGTTCGGCGGGCTGATGCTGGCCTTTGGTGCGCTGGCCGACCGGATCGGACGGCGCAAGGTCATGCTCGCCGGGCTCGTGCTGCTCGGCGTGGCGAGCCTGGCCACGATGTTCGTCACCGTCGCGTGGCAGCTCATCGCCGTCCGGGCCGTCATGGGTGTCGCGGCCGCGATGACGACACCGGGGTCGCTCGCCCTCGCGTTCCGCCTGTTCGACGACGACGTGTTGCGCGTACGCGCGACCACCCTGATCTCGACCGTGGGCCTGGTCGGCCTCGCCATCGGCCCCACCGCCGGTGGGCTCGTGCTCGGCTTCGCACCGTGGCAGGCATTGCTGCTGGTGAACGTGCCGGTCGCAGCGCTCGCGTTCCTCGGTATCCGGGCGGGTATCCCGGTCGACGACCCCGCCGGCCTGCACCGCGATCCGATCGATGTTGCCGGTGCCGCGCTGGGGACCGCGACGATCATCCTCACCCTTGTCGCTCCCACGTTCTTCGTCGAAGCCGGCACCGTCTCCGCTCTGCCCTGGGGCGTCGCCGCGGCCGCGCTCATCACTGGAACCTGCTTCGTCCTCCGCCGGAGGACCGCACGGCATCCACTGCTGGAGCTGAAACTCATCGCCCGGCCACTCGTCTCCAGCGGCCTGGCGCTCAAAGCCGCTGCCGCGCTGGCGACCGCCGGGCTCGGCTACCTCGTGACGCTGCACCTCCAGTTCGGCCTGGGCTGGACTCCCGCCCAAGCCGCCCTCGGGATGCTTCCCCAGGTCGTCGTCCTGATCGCCGGCGGCGCGCTCATCACACCGCTGATCACCCGCGTCGGTCTCACCAAGGCCGCGTGGCTCAGCGCCTGCGCGGTCGTGTGCGGACTCGCCGTCTACACCGCGTTCGGCGGGCTCGGCTACGGCTGGATCGCCGTCGCTCTCGCCCTCGTCGCGGCGGGTATGCGCGTTGTCGGTGTCGTGGCGGGCACCAACGTCATGCGTGGCCTGCCGTCGGACCGGACCACCGTCGGGGCCGCGCTCGTCGACACCGCCGGCGAGGTCACCACCGGGATCGGCATCGCGCTCGGCGGCACCATCCTGGCGCTGGTCTTCCCCGGCGCGCTGACGGCGGCTCAGCAATCGGCGGACTTCCCGAAGGCGGTCACCTACGCCGGGCTCGCGCTCACCCTGCTTTCCGCGGCTCTCGTCGGCTTCGGAATCCTCCGCGGCCGCAAGTAGATGACGAATTGCGGCACGTCCTGAGTACGTGAAGGCCCCTTTCACTGCGTCTAGCGCAATGAAGGGGGCCTTCACGTACTTACCGGAGGACTACAGCTTCGCGCACTGTCCGGCGGCCGGGCCGCGGACGGTGTTCTGCAGGTCGTAGTCCGTCGGAGCGGGGGAGTTGGCCGCGCACGCCAGAGGTCCGCCGATCGTGCTCGCAGTCAGCACCGGCCCCTTGTTGCCCGTCAACGCCACCGGTCCGCCGATCTCGGTCAGTTCGATCGAGACCGGTCCGGTCGCCCCGGTGATCGACACCGGACCGTTCACCTTCGTCCGGTCCAGCACGATCTGCGCCGCACCGTTCGCGGTCAGCGGACCGGAGATCGTCCCGCCGCGGACGATCAGGCTCGCGCCCGCCGCCACCGACACCGGACCCGACACCGTCGCACCGTCCACACAGGTCACCCCGTCCCGCACGGTCAGCGGGCCCTTGCGCTCGCCCGTGATCGTCTGCGTGCACGCCGCGTCGGGTTTGCCCAGCACCTCGAACTCCGACAGCGACGCCTCCCCGCCCGTGGTCGCGATGACCTCGAGCCGGTAGTGGGCGTAGTGCGCCGGGTTCGCGATCTTGAACGCCCTGGTCTGCTGACGCCACGAGAACTTCTGATCGGTCCGCTGATCCGCGACCGCCCACGTCTTCCCGTCGTAGGAACCCTTCAGCACCCAGCTCTTCGCGTCGCCCGCGCCCTTGCCCGAGGTCAGCGTGTAGAACGAACCCGCTTCGTTCGTCGAGGGCACCTGATACTGGATCGGCGCCTTGACCTTCGCCTCGGTCCGCGACGTGTTGTCGAAGAACGCGGCGTCCCCACCGGAGACCGGCTTGGTCAGGTCGTGCACCGGCGTCGGCACCGCGTCGCCCTTGGTGATCGACTTCGGCGCGTCGTCCGGGCCGGTACCCCACGACGACGGGTTCGGGCCCATGTCGAAGTCGAGCGTCCCGCCTCCTCCGATCGCCGCATGCGCCAGGGACGTCGAGGTCTGCGCCTTGCCGTTCACCTTCAGACCCTGCACGTAGACGTTCTTCGCGCTGTTCTTCGGCGCGTTGACCACGATCTTCTTACCGCCCGGCAGGTTCACGGTCGCCTTGGTGAACAGCGGCGAGCCGATCGCGTAGTCCGAACTGCCGACCTGCAGCGGGTAGAAGCCCAGCATGCCGAACAGCCACCACGCCGACTGCTCACCGTTGTCCTCGTCACCGCCGTAGCCCTGGCCCAGCTCACTGCCGACATACAGCCGGGACAGCGCTTCGCGGACCTTCGCCTGCGTCTTCGACGGCTGACCCGCGTAGTCGTACATGTAGAGCGTGTGGTGCGCGGCCTGGTTGGAATGCGCGTACATGCCCATCCGCACATCCCGCGCCTCGGTCATCTCGTGGATGACCCCGGGGTAGGTACCGAACTTGAGCCCCTGCTCGGGTTTGGCGAAGAACTCGTCCAATTTGGACGCCAGCCCCGCCTTGCCGCCGTAGAGGTTCGCCAGGCCCTGCCCGTCCTGCGGGACCGAGAACCGCATGCCGTACGCGTTGGTCTCGGTGTAGTCGATACCCCAGACCTCCGGGTCGAACTCCTCCTTGCTCCGGGTGAACTTGCCCGCCGCGTCACGGCCCTGGAAGAAGCCGACACTCGGGTCGAACACGTTCACGTACTGCGTGGCCCGCTCGGTGAAATACCCGTAGTTGTCCAGGTACTCCTGCTTGCGCGGGTCGTTCGCCGGAGCCTCGTCGTGGAGTTTCTTCGACATGTTCGCGATCGCGTTGTCGTTGACGTAGCCCTCGATCGCCCACGAGAACCCGTGGTCCGCGGTGTTCGGCGCGTACCCGAGGAACGTGCCCTCGTCGATGCCCTTGCGGCCGACCGCGCCGTTCGGCGGGGTCACCGTGGCGTTCTTGATCGCCGAGTCGTAGGCCGACTGGACGTCGAAGCCCTTGATTCCCTTGAGATAGGCGTCCGCGAAGGCAGCGTCCGAACTCGTTCCGGTCATCAGATCCGCGTAACCGGGGGAGGACCAGCGCGAGATCCAGCCACCGTCGCGGTACTGCTGCACGAAACCGTCCACCAGCTTGCCGGTGGTCTCCGGGCTGAGCAGCGAGTACGCCGACCACACCGTGCGATAGGTGTCCCAGAACCCGTTGTTGACGAAGAACTCGCCGTCGACCAGTTTCGCCCCGGTCTGCGTCGGAGTGTCCTGGCCGGTCTTCGGCGACACCGGGCTCGCGTACTTCTTCACCGGCTTCTCGACCGTGCCGACGTTCTCGAAGCCCGAGTTCGGGTACAGGAACAGGCGGTAGAGGTTGGAGTAGAGCGTGATCAGCTGGTCCTTCGACGCGCCCTCGACCTCGATGACCTTGAGCTTCTCGTCCCACGCCTTCTGCGCGGTGTCGGCGACCGACTCGAGCGTCGCGTTCGGGGCGAGCTCCTGCTCCATGTTCTTCTTCGCCTGATCGACGCTGATCAGCGACGTCGCGATCCGCATGTTCACCGTCTTGTCGGCGCCCGCGTCGAACTTCAGGTAGCCGAGGACGTTGTCCCGCTTCTGGTCGCCCGAACCGGTCGACAGCTTCGAACCGGCGGTCACCGGCTTGTCGAAGGTGGCGTAGACGAACATCCGGGTCGCACCGGCCGACAGCCCGCTCTTCACGTCGCTGTACCCGGTGATCGCCCGGCCAGCCGGGTCGAGGGTGAGCCCGCCGTTGTTGTTGACGTTGTCGAAGATCAGGTTCGAGTCCGCGCCGGGGAACTTGAACCGGTACAGCGCCGCGTGATCGGTCGGCGCGACCTCGGTCTTGATCCCGTTCTCGAAGTCGACGCCGTAGTAGTGCGCCCGCGCGGTCTCGTTCGAGTGCTTGAACGGCAGCTTCCGCGCCTCACGGTCGGGATTCGGCACCCCGGACGCGGTCGAGGGGAGGAACTGGAAGGTCTGCCGGTCCGCCATCCACGGACTCGGCGCGTGGCTCGCGGAGAACGCCTGCAGCGCCGGAAGGTTCTGCTCGTTGTTGCGCGAGTGGTAGGAGTACATCCAGCTCAACGTGCCCGCGTCGGTCGTCGGGATCCAGAAGTTGAACCCGTGCGGCACCGCGGTCGCGGGCATGTTGTTACCCCGCGAGAACGACCCGTTCGACAGCGAGCCGCGCGTGGTCAGCACGTTGTCCGACGGGCGAAGGCTCGCCGGCGGCGTCGGCGTCGCCGAGACCTTGATGTCGTCCAGCCAGCCCTGCAGCGAACCCGGCCCGTCGGCGTTGTCGTAACCGACCAGGATCCGGTCGACCGTCTTGCCCTTCGCGACCACACCGATCTGCGAGCGCACCAGATTCCACTGGTTGGTGTAGAGCACCTTGCTCGCGCCCTGGCCCTGCGGGGAGAGCCCGAAACCGTACTGGTCGACCGCGCCGAGCTGGCTCAGGTACGTGCCGTCGGTGAACGCCAGGTCCACCGCGACGTTCGTGCTCGGGTACTTGAGGTCGCCGCGGATGAACTCCGGCTGCACCTTGTACGACAACTCCGAGGTCGCCGCCACCGGGATGTCGACGTCGAAGATCTTGTTGTACGACCAGCCGTGCCCCTGCGCCTTGTGGCTGCCGGAGTAGCGGAACGCCCGCAGGCCGGTGAACCCGACCCGGTTCTTGCTGGTGTAGCCGCTGCCCGGGCCGCTGTCGGCGAAGCTGCGCATGTTCGGCAGCGCCGGCGGGGCCGGGTCCTCGTTGGCCAGCAGCAGCTCCGAAAGCTGCATGATCGGGCCACCGTTGTTCTTGGTGACGTCGAGCCGGAAGTACTTGTACGCGGCACTCGCGGCCGCGAGGCGGTACTCCTTCGTCTGGAACGGCTCGCTGAACTTCTGCCCGGTCTGCTTGTCCAGCTCCGTCCAGGTCTGGCCGTCGGCGGAACCCTGCAGCGTCCAGTCCTGCGGGTTGCGGTTGTCGAAGTCGTTCGCCGAGGACAGCGCGTACCGCGTGATCGACGTCGGCTCGGACAGCGTGACCCGCGCCCAGCCGGTCGGCGTCCAGGCCAGCCACTTGGTGTCGGTCGAGCCGTCGACGAGGTTCGATACGCCCTCGTTGGGCGTGTTCTCGCTGTTGGCGGAGGTCTCGGTGACCTTGCCGCGGATGTCACCGGGGATGGTGGTGGCGTTCGCGCCGTCGACACCGAAGGCCTTCGGCTTGCCCGACGGGTCGATGTCGACGGTGTCGCTCCACGTCGGCTCCGGTTCACCCGGCTCGAACGAGGAGTAGAAGTCCGGTGGGGCCTCTTCGGCCGCGGCGGTGGCGGGGAGGGCTACCAGCCCGGACGCCACGACCGTGGCACTCAGAAGGCTGCAGACCCAAGGTCTGACGCTTCGGGGCATCGTTGCACCAATGCTTTCTCGCAGGGGGACCGGTGACGCCAAGAGAGAAGAACTCGGTTGTGACATCGATGTCAAGACACCCGGACAAACCTGGCCCGAAGTGGACAACCCGGATGTCCGCAAACCTGGTGGACAACGGACGGGAGCGGGGCCAGGGTGAATGAGCCAACTGAAGCCGATCCGGAAACTGGGGTGGGGAAATGCGGCGGTTGTCCATGCTCGGCGTGGCAGCGCTCATCACGGCAGGCTCGATACTCACGGCTCCGGCGGCCACCGCCGGCGAAACGACCTTCCGCCCGGTGCGCACCTGCGCCGATCTCGTGCGGACCTACGACCTTCCCGGCGCGGTCACGCACGTCAAGACCGCGACCGTGGTGCCGGCGACGGCGACCGAACCGGAGAACTGCGACGTCCGCGGCTACGTCGAACCGGCAGTGCGGTTCCAGCTCCGGCTGCCGACCAAGACCTACGCGGGCCGGTACCTGCAGTTCGGCTGCGGCGGGTTCTGCGGCGTGGTCAACACGCCGCCGTTCGCCGACTGCGGCCTCCCGCACGGTGGCGACGTCGCGGTCGCGGCCACCGACGACGGTCACGTCGGCAAGACTCCTTTGGTGGTCGATGACGGCAAGTGGGCCGAGAACGACCAAGCCGCGCGTGACGACTTCGCGTTCCGTGCGCCGCACGTGGTCTCGAAAGCGTCCAAGCGACTGATCACGGCGTTCTACGGCGCTCCGCCGAAGAAGTCCTACTTCACCGGCTGCTCCGACGGCGGTCGCGAGGCGCTCCTGCTGGCCCAGCGCTACCCGCACGACTTCGACGGCATCATCGCCGGCGCGCCCGCCGGCTACTGGGGCCCGCTGCTCGGCGTCTACCAGACCTGGCTCGCGAAGGTCAACACCGGCGCCGACGGCAAACCGATCCTGACCGCAGACAAACTCCCGGCCCTGCACGCCGCCGCACTGTCCACATGCGACAAGTCCGACGGCCTCGGCGACGGCGCCATCGACGACCCGCGCACCTGCCGCTTCGACCCGGCCACCATCGCCTGCCCGCCGGGCACCGACAACGCCGGCTGCCTCACCGCGGCACAGGTCCAGGCCACCAAGAAGATCTACGCGCCGCCGACCGACGAACGCGGCCGCAAGCTGTACCCGGGCGGCCAGACCGTCGGCTCCGAACTCTCCTGGTACGGCTGGATCATCCCGTCACCGGAAACCGGCGGCGTCCCCTTCGCGCAGGCGCTCGCCGACAACTACCTGAAGTACATGGCCTACCCGATCGGGACACCGCATTCGTCGGTCCAGAAGTTCGCCTTCACCGCACGCGAATTCGACCGGCTGACCCCGGAAGGCATCCGCTCCAACGCGATGTCGACGGACTTGCGCGAATTCCGCCGTGCGGGCGGGAAACTCGTGATCTGGCACGGCTGGGCCGACCAGGCGATCCCCGCCGCGGGCAGCATCGACTACTACCAGCGGCTCACCCGCGCCAACGGCGGCCCCGCCGCGACGCAGAGCTGGGCGCGGCTGTTCATGGTGCCCGGCCTGTACCACTGCGCGACCGGCGACAAGCTGACCGAATACGACCCGCTGAAGGAACTGGTCTCCTGGGTCGAACGCGGCACCGCGCCGGACCGGACCATCGCCACCGGCCGCGACGCCGACGGCAAGGTCTTCCGCACCCGGCCGGTGTTCCCGTACCCGCTGCAGGCCAAGTACGACGGCACCGGAAGCGTCGACGACGCCGCGAACTTCGTGCCGGTCCCGCCATCGCGGCCTTCGCAGGACGTCGTGAACTGGGCCGGGAACGATCTGTACGGGAAGGTGGGTCCTGTCGCTCCCTAGGGGCTTCACACGCACGTCACTGCAAAAACGCTCACCGGTCCGTGAGGGCCTCCTTCCCTACCCTGAAGGTAGTGAAGGAGGCCCTCACGGACCGACAGCCAGACCCGACACTGCTCGATAACCGGTCAGGAAAGGACGCCGTCCAGCAGGCGGACCCGCCGGTCCGCGATCCGGTGCACGTCGTCGTCATGCGTCGCCACGATGACCGCGGCGCCCTCCTCGGCGCACAGCCGCAACAGCCGGAGCACGCGCGGCGTGCTCCCGGCGTCCAGATGCGCTGTCGGCTCGTCGGTGAGCAGGACCCGCGGCCGCCCGCTGACCGCCCTGGCGAGCGCGACCCGCTGCTGCTGCCCGAACGAGACCTCGAGCGGGTAGCGGTCGCCGAGCTCGCCGATCCCGAGTTCCTCCAGCAGCCCCGAAACCCGCGCGTGGATGTCCTTCGCGCTGGGTTTGGGGACGTCGGAGCGGAGCCGCAAGGGCAGCGCCACGTTCTCCGCGATCGTCAGTTCGTTCGCGAGGCCGAGTGCCTGCGGCAGGACGGCGCACGTGTGCCACGGCGGCGCGCCTGCTATCGGAATGCCGTCCAGCAGGACACTGCCGGAATCGGGCGAGTCGAAGCCGCACAGCAGCGCCAGCAGCGCGCTCTTGCCGGAGCCGGACCGGCCGGAGACGGTGACCAGTTCGCCCGCGGCCACGCGTAGTTCGAGTCCGCGCAGGACTTCGACGTCGCCGCTGGGATGGGGGAACCGGCGGCGTAACCCGACGGCCTCGAGGGCGGGTTCCGCCATCACGGCACGACCTCCCGTTCTTCGACTTTTTCCAGTCTGCCCTTGTGCATCCGGGCGACCCGGCTGCCGAGTTCGATGAGCCGGTCGTCGTGTGAGGCGACGATGACGGCGAAATCCTGGCCCGCCAGGTACTTCAGGGTGTCGAGCACCCGGTCGGCGGACCCTTCGTCCAATTGGGACGTCGGCTCGTCGGCGAGGACGACGGTGGAGCGGCGAGCCAGGGTGCAACCGAACGCGAGCCGCTGCTGCTGCCCTCCCGACAGTGCCGAGATCCGCCAGCTGCCGGTCCCGCCGAGACCCAGCTGATCGAGGATGTCGTCGGGCAGGCATTCGGTCCCGGCCGATTCCGCCGCCGCGCGGAGATTGTCGGCGACGCTCAGGTACGCGAGCAGGTTGTCGGTCGGGTTCTGGAACACCAGACCGAGGTGGTTCCGCCGTAACGCTCGCCGGTCGCGATGCCGAAGCTTGCCGGTTTCGGTGCCCTGGAAGGAGATCGTGCCCCGCACGGGCTGCTCGAACAGGCCGAGCGTCCGCAGCAGGGTGGACTTGCCGGAGCCGGACGGCCCAGCCAGCACGGTGATCCCGCGTGCGGGGATGTCGATGGTGACGTCGTCGACGCCGGTGACGGTGCCCGCCGGCGTCTGGTAGTCGACGCCGATCCCGCGCAGCCGGAAGATGGGTTTCTCAGGCACGGATCAACTCCGCGGTCCGGGCGGTGCGCACCGAGCGCATCGCGATCCAGCCCGCCAGCGCCACGACGAGCACACCGACGGCGAGAACGGTCAAAGCGAGCGGGGTCGGGTCGGGCAGCGCCGACTGCGGCGGGAGGAAGGTCGCCGGATCGAAGCGCGGCACCGAAAGCCCCGCGACCGAGACACCGCAGACGACACCGATGACCACGGCGAGCCCGCTGAGCGCGCCCAGTTCCATCAGATGACTCGCCAGCAGGGCACGCGGCCGCATCCCCATCCGCAGCACCAGCGCCCCGGCCAGCGCGTTCTGGCGCCGGCGGACTTCGACCGCGACCAGCAGCGACAGCACCGCCACCACCCCGAGCACGGCACCGAGCAGGGCCATGAACGAGAACGTCCAGGACACGACGTAGAACGGGAGCGCGTCGAGTGCGGACTCACGGGTGACGCGGTTGACCGCCGTCGCCACCCCCACGGAGCTCAGCGCCTCGGTCACCTGGGTCATCGACGAGCTGGACAGCACGCTCCACTTGGGCACGCCGCGCAGCTGCGCGGCGCCGAGCGAATCCCGCGAGATCACGTACCCGGCCTTGGTGCCGATGATCGGGAACATCGGCAGTTCGCCGATCGCCCTGGCATCCCCGAGGCCGGCGGGCAGCGCGGTCTTCCTGGCGGCGTCGCTGCCGATCCTGATCGCCGGGACACCGGCGCCGGCGCTGGACAGGCCGCTCAGCAACCGGTCGACCTCGGCGCCGTCGAGCGGGCCGAGCGTGGCGGCGCGCCGGAACGTCCGCGGGTCCACGACCAGCACGACCTTGCCGGTGCCGGTCAGTTCGCCGACGATCGTGGTGGTGTCGCCGACCGAGTCGGGCAGCCGGACCTGTCCGGTGCCGACGACGCTTTCGGTGTCGACCCTCGTCTCGGCCCCGACGAAAATGGCCGACTTCGTTTGCAGCGCCTCTTCCTGGCCGCGGGCGATGCCGATCCCGGTCGCCAGTGTCCCGATGGCCAGCGTGCCGATCACGAGGACACCGGTGACCGGCGCGCGGGCGCTGGCGAGCCGCCGGATGGCCAGTTGCAGCGCCGGCCGGGACCACAGCCGCGCGCGATGCGACGCGTGCAGCGCGAGCCAGGCCAGCCGTGCGGCGATGAGCCCGACGGTGAGCACGACGAACACCGGGTACGTGAGCGCCAGCGGGTCGACCTGGGGGAGCGGGTTGCCGATCCGGGACCCCTTGCTGTAGTCGACCAGCCGGTTCCAGCCGAGCAGGGCGACCGCGGCGGTGAGCAGTTCCCACGGGAAGAACGCCAGGATCTTCACCCGCCGGCGACCTCCCGAGCGGACGCGGCCGAGTTCGAACTCCCGATGGGTGCGGACCGCGATCACCCCGGCGAGCAGCGCGAGCGAGACGAGCAGGATCGCGGCCGCGACGAGCGACCCCCACACCATCGACCCGTCGTCCAGTTCACCTGGTGGTCCGTACACCCCGAGCAACAGCCGGGCGAGCACGCCGCCCGCCACTCCACCGGCGACGATGGGGAGCCCGAGTTCGGCGACCGCGAGCAGGCCCAGCGCGCCCGGGCCGCTGCCCCGGGCGGACAGCAACCGCAGCTGTGGGTGCCGCCGCTGGTACCACTGCAACGCGACGGTACCGATCCCCGCGCAGCCGACCAGGATGCTGATGGCCGCGAGCGGCAGGATCGAGATCAGGACATTCGATTCGGCCTGGTTGCTGATCTCCACCGAACGCTCGAACGGCAGCGAGCCGACGATCGCGTCACCGAGGCCTCGGGCACCCAGATCCGCCTTGACCGCGGCGATGAGGGCCTTCGAACGTTCCTGCAGGTCTTCGGCCTCGCTCACGGTCTTGGGAGGAGCCTCGTAGAACGACAGGTGCAGTGTCTTGATCACCGGGACGCCCAGTGCGCGGACCGTGTCGTCGAAGGTCTTCCCGTCGGTGGCGAACATGACCGAGTCGAGCGGGTCGTTGGCGAGCCTGCTGACGACGGCGTTCCGCTGCTGCGAGCACCACCAGCGCGGCGCCGGGTCGGCGAGGTCGCGGTACAACCCGGTCACCGGGGGCAACGGGGTACCGCGGATGCTCGGCGTGGTCCCGGTTTTGATCCCTTCGGCCCCGGCCACGACTGTGCCGAGCCAGAATCCGGCGCCCGCAGACCCGTCCGTCAGGGTGAGATTGCCGGGAAGAGCCTGATCCCGGTGGGCGAGAACGACCTTGTAGTTCGGGTCGCCGTTGAACTCGGTGCCGGTGAGGTACGGCGTGTACCGGGAGGTGACCGGCGCCGCGAAACCGTGCGCCGGGGCGTTACGGCGGACCGAGTCGACGACCTGCGGCGCGACCGCGGCGGGGACGTTGTCCTTGCTGAAGACGGGGCCGTAGTAGTCCGGGCACGCGATGCCGGACTGGTACGTCACAGCGGCGCCGCCCGCGGCCGAGGCCTGCAGGATGGCGGCGGTGCCGAGGAAACAGGCCAGTAAGGCGGTCACCGCGGCGATGATCAAAGTCAGGGGACTGGTCAGTGCCGCCCTCGGAGCCGCTCGCCACGGCATTGTCACCCTGGGCCCGCCGGGAGCCCCCCACCTCACCCGCATGGATACGCACGCTACCGGTCGGGGCGCTTTGGCGACAGAAAGAAATCACCGTTTGTTGCTGACGTGAAGTAAGGCCTGGTCCATTGTGGTGATACGGGTGCACGCCTACTGACTGTCCGTCACCAAGTGATCGATCGGAGTCCTCTCGCCCGCCGCGTGCTCCGCCGAGAATGCGGTTTCTCCGAGCGCCTCCACCACGACGCCGGTGATCCGGTCGACGTCGCCGCGTTCCCCCTTCGGCAGGGGAGCGCCCACCGACCGCCGCGAGGCCGCCGCGGCACCCAGCAGCCGCGCGGCCGCGTGATACGAGCCGGCTGCCGCCTCCGCCCCGGCCAGCCCTTCCAAGCCGAGGGCGATCGCGCGGGGATCCTCGCTGTGCCGGGCGATCGCGAGGCCGTCCAGCTGGAGCCGCTTCGCCTTCGCCGTGTCTCCGCGTTGCTCGGCGATGAACCCGAGCTCGGCGAGGATGAGCGTGCTGCCCGCTTCGGACTCCACGCGGCGATGCCAGTCCAGTATGGACAGCAACCGCTGTTCGGCCTCCTCGAACAGCCCTTGACGTCGCTCGCCGAGCGCGAGCCCTGTCTCGGCGTAGACCTCGCCGGGTTTGAAACCGTGTTCGACGGCCAATGTCCTGGCCCGCTCGTGGAACTCCTTCGCCCCCTCGAAGTCGCCCGTGAGCAGTGCCGTCCGGCCCAGCCAGGACAGTTTGTAGGCGACCTCCGGCCACAGCTCCAGTTCCTCCGCGCGGCGAAGGCTTTCCCGATGGACGCGGGCGGCGTGGTCGTAGTTCCCGGCTATCGACGCCAGCACGCCTACGACGAACGACGCTTGAAGCCAGCCCCAGCGTTCGCCGAGCCCGTCGAAGATCGCGGCGCTTTGAGCGGCGATCCGGCCGGCGCCGGTGAGGTCCCCACCGGCGATCAGATGGGTTGCCCTGTCGCTGAGCGCGGCCGCGGCGCTCCAGTCTTCACCGATGTCGCGGGCGGTTTCGAGCGCGCCGAGGGTGAGCTTCTCCGCCCGGCACAGGTCGCCGATCGTGGACCACGCGTAGCCGAGGAACCACAGCGTCCGTGCCCGCGCGACGGGATCGGAGATGCCCCACACGGCGTCCTCCACCGCGCCCTCGGTGCAGGTGCCGTCGAGGACGGCGATACCGGTGCTCCAGCCGAGAGCCTGCGCGTACTCGTCACCGGTGTCGATCTCCGTGTCGAGCACCAGGTTCAGCGAGCGACGGGCCTCGCTGAGCCGTCCGCGGAGGAACCAGAACCAGGTCGTCGCGTTCACCAGCCGCAACGCGAGCCGGTGTTCTCCCAGCCTCAGCAGCGTTTCCAGCGCACGCCGGGTGTTGGCGCCCTCGGCGTCCAGCCGGTCGAGCCAGCGCCGCTGCTCTTTCCCGCGCAGCCCCGTGTCACCGCGTTCGGCCAGTTCGACGTGGAAACGGGCATGCCGCAAGGACAGTTCGTCGAGTTCGCCCGCCCGTTCGGCGTGTTCCGAGGCATACGCCGAAACGGACTCCAGCAGCCGGAACCGCGGTTCGCCGGATCTGCCCGGCCTGCTGACCACGAGCGACCTGTCGACGAGCCGGGACACCAGGTCCATGACGTCGGCGGCGGCGATCCCGCCGCCCGCGCAAACCGACTCGGCCGCGTCGAGCCCGCAGCCTTCGGCGTGGACGGCGAGCCTGCGCAGCACGATCTGCTCGGGCTCGCTCAGCAGGCTCCAGCTCCAGTCGATCATCGCGCGGAGCGTCTGCTGGCGGCGCGGCCCGCCCCGTCTGCCCGAGGACAGCAGGCCGAACCGGTCGTCGAGGCGGGCGAGGAGTTCGTGCACGCCGAGCGTCCGCACCCGGGTGGCGGCGAGTTCGAGCGCCAGCGGGATGCCGTCGAGCGTGCGGCAGATCCGGGTGACGACGGCCGCGTTCTCGGCGTCCAGCGCGAACCCCGGAGCGGCCGCCGCGGCACGGGCGGTGAACAACCGGACCGCACTCGATTCCCGCACGGCGGCGAAATCCGCCTGCTCGGGCAGTTCGAGCGGCGGTACCGCCCAGACGTTCTCCCCGGGCAGGCCGAGCGGTTCCTGGCTGGTGGCGAGCACACGCAGCCGCGGCGCCGCCGCGAGCAGCCGTTCCACCAGCGCCGCGACCGGTTCGACGACCTGTTCGCAGTTGTCGAGGACGAGCAGGATCTCCTTGTTCCGCAAGGCATCGGCCAGCGACTGCGTGACCGACTTCGCCGACGTGGCCTCCTCGCGGAGGTCCAGCACGGCCGCCACGACGACGGCGACGAGGTCCTCGGGCGGGCACGTCGGGCACTCGACGTTGTCCAGGCCCGCGAGCTCGACGAGCCAGGTGCCGTCGGCCATCGCGTGCTTCGACGCGGCCTCGATGGCCAGCCTGGTCTTGCCCACGCCACCGGGACCGGTGAGAGTGACCAGCCGCGTGTCGGTGACGAGCGCGCCGACCTCCTTGACCGCCGTGGTGCGGCCGATCAGCTCGGTGAGTGACTCCGGCAGGTTCCCGCGCACCGGCTCGGCGGCGCGGCCGGTTTCGAGATCCGGACTGCGGGTGAGGATCGCCTGGTGCAGGGCCGCGAGGTCCGGCCCCGGTTCGAGACCGGACTCGTCACGCAGACGAGCCCGGAGCTCGGCGTAGGCCTCCAGCGCTTCGCTGTGCCGTCCGGCGGCGTACAAGGCGCGCATCAGCAGGCCGCGGAGCCGCTCGCGCAACGGATGCCGCGACACCAGGGCCGCCAGTTCCCCGGTGAGGAGGCCGTGTTCGCCGAGCGAAAGCCGGGCTTCGGCTCTATCTTCTTCGGCGAGCAGCCTTTCCTCCTCCAGCCGCTGTGCCGCGGCCACGGCGAAGAGTTCGTCCTCGAATCCGGCGTACGCGGGACCTCGCCACAAGGCCAGCGCGTCCGCCAGCAGCGCGGCACGCGCACGCGGATCGACGGTGTCACGGGCGCGGGCGGTGAGCGCGCGGAACCGGTGGACGTCCAGGTCACCGGCCTCGACGGCGAGGACGTACCCGGCAGGTTGATGCGTCACGATCTCCCTGGCACCCGGCTCGGCCCGATCCAGCGTGCGGCGCAGCTGGGACACCTTGGTCTGCAGGGTGTTGCCCGGATTACCCGGCGGATGCTCGCCCCACAGATCGTCCGTCAACGACGACACCGACGCCGCCCTGCCCTCCCGGCTCAGCAGCGCGGCGAGCAGGAGGCGGACCTTGGCCTCAGGAACGACGACGGGCTCGCCCGCGGTCGTCCACGCGGCGAGCGGTCCCAGCACTCCGAATCGCACGAAACCGACGTTAGCGCGGACCACCGACAAGACCGTGCGTGGACCCGCAGCGATCCGTGCGCGGGCGGCGTCACGGTGGTCCCATGAGCGAACACGGAAAGACCCCGGTGACGGTACTGGGACTGGGCGCGATGGGAACCGCGCTCGTAGAGGCACTACTGGCCGCGGGACATCCGGTCACCGCGTGGAACCGGACCGCGAGCCGCGCCGAGGCGGTGGCGGCGAAGGGAGCTTCGGTCGCTTCGACCATCTCGGAGGCTCTCGCGGCGAACGAGATCGTGATCGCCTGCCTGCTCGACTACGACTCGGTGCACGAGGTCCTCGACCCGGTCGCGGCCGAGCTCGCGGGACGGCAGCTGATCAACCTGACCAACGGCACCCCCGGCCAGGCACGCGAAATGGCCGTCTGGGCCGAAGACCTGGGCGCGGCATACCTGGACGGCGGGATCATGGCGGTCCCGCCGATGATCGGCACTCCCGCGGCGTTCATCTTCTACAGCGGATCGGGCACCGTCTTCGGCCACGCCCGCACCGCGCTCGACACCTTCGGCGGTGCCAACTACCTCGGCGCCGACCCCGGACTGGCACCACTGCACGACATCGCGCTGCTCAGCGGGATGTACGGGTACTTCATCGGCGTCATCCAGGCGTACGCGCTCGTCGGCTCGGCTGGGGTCAAGGCGCGGGAATTCGCGCCGCTGCTCCGCGGCTGGATCGACGCGATGAGCGGGTTCCTGGAGCGCTCGGCCGAACAGATCGACGACGGCGACTACCTGACCGACGTCGTGTCGAACATCGGGATGCAGGCCGCCGCCTACCCGAACCTGGCGCAGGCGGCGGAGGATCAGGGCATCAGCGCGGAGTTGCTCACGCCGCTCCAGCCGCTGATGGACAAACGAGTCGCCGACGGACACGGCGCCGAAGACCTCATCGGCGTCATCGAACTCCTCAAGAAGTAAAGGAAAACACAATGATCACACTGATCGGGCTCGGTCCGATGGGACAGGCCATGGTCCGGGTACTCCTGGAGAACGGCCACGGAGTGACCGTCTGGAACCGCACCGCCGCCCGCGCGGACGGCGTGGTGGCGGCCGGTGCCGTTCGCGCCGAGACGCCGGCGGACGCGGTGTCGGCGTCGGAGCTGGTGCTGCTGAGCCTCACCGACTACGCGGCGATGTACGACATCCTCGGCAAGGCCGAGGATGTCTTGGCGGGCAAGGTGATCGTCAACCTCAGCTCGGACACCCCGGAGAAGACCCGCGAAGCAGCCGACTGGGTCAAGGCCCGGGGCGCGCAGTTCGTCGCGGGTGGCGTCATGGTGCCGGCCCCGCTGGTGGGCAAGGAGGAGGCGTACGTCTTCTACAGCGGCCCCACCGACGTGTTCGAGAAGTATCGGGACATCCTGGCGCTGATCGGGCGGGCGGACTTCCTCGGCGAAGACGTCCGGCTGGCACAGCTGTTCTACCAGGCGCAGCTGGACATCTTCCTGACCTCGCTCTCGGTGTTCCTGCACGCGAGCGCGCTCATCCGCTCGGCCGGGGTGCCGGCGCAGAAGTTCGTCCCGTACGCGAAGGAGAACTTCAGGATGATGGACTTCTACCTGGAAGCCGCGGCGGAGCAGGTCGAGAAGGGCGAGCACCCCGGCGACGAGGCCAATGTGACGATGATGGGCGCGACCGCCGACCACATCGTGCAGGCGAGCCGGGACGCCGGGATCGACGTCGTCCTGCCGGAGGCGATCAAAGCGCACTACGACCGGGCGATCGCCGCGGGACACGGGCGCAGCTCGTGGACCAGCCTTTACGAGGTCATCAAGGAAGGGCGCGAGTAGTCGCCTGACTCACGGCGCGCATTGCCGGTCCGTGAGGGCCTCCTTCCCTACCTTGAGAGTAGGGAAGGAGGCCCTCACGGAACGTCCCCAACGGCACCCGGCGCCACGCCCAGTAAGTCCAGGAACGCTTTCGCGGCCGGAGTGACCGTGGAGCGGTTCCAGACGAGGTGCTCGATCCGCGCGGGCGCGTCCCGGACCGGCACGGTGACGACGTCGGTCAGGTTCGGCATGTACTTCGACGGCAGCAGCGCCACACCCAGTCCCTGATGGATGAGCCGCGCCATGAAATCGGCGGCCGTCACCTCGAAGGCCACCTCCCGAGTGATCCCCGCCGCGGCGAAGGCCTGATCCGTCTGGGCCCGTCCTGCCGATCCGGCGGGGAAATCGACGAAGACCTCGGTCGAAAGCCGCTTCAAGTCCACTTCGGACTCGACGGCGAGAGGGTGCCCCGGCGCCACCACGGCGATGAGATCGTCGCGGCCCAGTTCGCAGGTGGCCACGCCTTGGGGCCGGTCGGAGACCGGGAGACCGAGGAACGCGACCTCGATCGCTCCGTCCCTGATCTGCTCCACCAGCTTTTCGCTCGCCCCGACCCGCAGCCCGATCCGGACGTGCGGATACCGGCCGCGGAAGGTGTGCAGCGCCGCCGGGACGTCGACCGCCGCGACGGTCGGGATGACGCCGACGGTGAGCCGTCCGCGGATCTCGCCGACGGCCGCGGCGACCTCCGAACCGGCCCGTTCGGCGGCCTCGAGACATTGCCGGGCAGCGGGCAGGAACGCTTCGCCCGCGGCGGTGAGCCGCACTCGACGGCTTGTGCGCTCGAACAGCCGCGCGCCGAGTTCACGCTCCAGCCGCGCGATCTGGTGACTCAGCGCCGACTGCACGACCAGACAGCGTTCCGCGGCACGCGTGAAGCTGTTCGTCTCCGCCACCGCCAGGACGTACCGCATCTGCTGAAGCTCCATGGATCCATCTTGAATCACGATGGATCAAGTGACAAACATGTGTTGGACTCATTGATCGCCAGCGCCGAAGCTGAGAAGCGTGAAAACGCTGACGACCACACCCCTCGCCGCCGGTCTCGCCGGTACCGCGCTGACCGCCTTCGCTCCCATGGTCTGGGGAACGACCTACGTGGTCACCACCGAACTCCTCCCGCCAGGGCATCCGCTGTTCGCCGGACTCATGCGCGCCCTGCCCGCGGGACTGATCGCGCTCGCCATCACCCGCACCCTCCCGCGTGGCACGTGGTGGCTGAAGGCCGCGGCGCTCGGCGTCCTCAACATCGGGATGTTCTTCCCCTTGCTGTTCGTCGCCGCCGAACGGCTGCCCGGCGGGGTCGCCGCCACCCTCGGCGCCGCCCAACCGCTCCTCGTCGCGATCCTCGCCGTGGCGGTGCTGCGGCAGAGCCCGTCCGCGTGGCGGTTCGCCTGGGGGATCGTCGGAATCGTCGGTGTCGGCCTGGTCGTGATCGGCCCCGCGGCGGGTTTCGACCTCGTCGGGGTCATCGCCGGACTCGGTGGCGCCGGCACGATGGCGCTCGGCGTCACCCTCACCAAACGATGGGGGCGCCCGGCCGACGTCGGGCCGACCGCGTTCGCCTCGTGGCAGCTCACCGCGGGCGGGTTGTTCCTGCTGCCGGTGACCTTCCTGATCGAAGGCGCACCGCCCGCGATCGACCTGGACGCGGCTCTCGGTTACCTCTGGCTCGGCCTGATCGGCGGCCTGCTCGCCTACGTCCTGTGGTTCCGCGGCATCACGTCCCTGCCGGTCACGTCGGTCGCGGTCCTCGGCCTGCTCTCGCCGATGGTCGCCGCGGTGCTCGGCGCCGCGCTGCTCGGTCAATCGCTCGGCCTGGTCCAGCTCGCCGGTTTCGCCCTCGCCCTTGCCTCGATCGTGGCAGGCCAGATCACCCCGAAGGCCAAGATGGAAGGCATCGTCCGATGAAGATCGCCGTTGTCGGAGCGTCGGGAATGGCAGGCTCCCGAATCGTCGCCGAGGCCGTTTCCCGCGGACACCACGTCACTGCCGTCTTTCGACGCACTCCACCGGAGCATCCGGACATCGACGTCGTACGCGGCGACGTCACCGACATCCGCCACATGAGCGCGGTTTTCGGGGGAGTCGATGCCGTCGTGGGCGCGACGAGACCCGCGCCCGGCGCGGAAGACACCGTCGCCGCCACGGTCACGGCCCTGCTCGACGCCGCGGCGGGCACGCGTGTGCTGGTCGTCGGCGGCGCCGGGCCGTTGCGGTCACCGTCCGGCGGGCTCGTGATCGACGACACGGCGTTCGTGCCGCCGGCGTGGCGGACCATCGCCTCGGCCAGCCTGAGGCAGCTCCATGCCTGCGAAGCGCACCCAGGCGACTGGGTGTACCTCAGTCCACCCGCGATGTTCGAGCCCGGTGTCCGGACCGGGGCCTATCGGCGGGGCACGACGACCATCGTCACCGCGGAGGACGGTTCGTCCGGGATCTCGGCGGAGGACCTCGCCGTCGCCGTCGTGGACGAACTCGAGAATCCGGGCCGGGACCGGCATTTCACCGTCGGCTACTGAGGCTAGAGCCGCCACTTCAGCTCGGGCGGGTCTCCGGGCGCCGGCGTCTCCGGACTCCGTTCGGCTTCGATCTGGATCTCGATGTTGGTCTTGTGCGAGATCGGGTCCCAGATCTCCTCGATCGGCGCCAACAGCGACTGGCTGACGCCCGCCCGTCGGGCACGCGCCGCGTACCAAGCGAATCCGGCCAGGAAGAGGGGAAGGCTGAGAAACGCGGCCACGGGTGCCAGGAACTCCATGCACCTGACGATACAGTAACGTCGTGTATCCAGAAACGTTCTGTTACCGAATTGGCGGGCGATGACCAGGCTGACACGGGCCGAGCAGCAGCGACGCACCCACGAACACCTGCTGGAGGCCGGTCGGCAGGTCTTCCTGCGACGCGGCTTCCTGGCGGCGACGGTCGAGGAGATCGCGGCCGACGCCGGGTACACCCGCGGCGCCGTCTACAAGCACTTCGGCGGCAAGGAAGGACTGTGGCTGGCGATCATCGAAGCCGGCGCGGAAGGTCACCTCGCGGAGCTGCGGAAAACCCTCGCCCTCGCCACCACCCGGGACGACGTGATCGCGGCACTGGCTCCTGTCGACGTGGCGGACAAGGACGCCGCCAAATGGAGCGCGGCGGCCGCGGAAGTGCTCGCCGCGACGGCGCAGCAGCCCGAAACCGCCGCCCTTGTCGCCGCCATCCAGCAGCGTCACGACGACGAGGTCGTCGCCCTGCTCGTCGTACATGCGAAGCGGCTCCGCCTCGAACCCGCCCTGCCACTCCATCAGGCCGTCGTGATGCTGGGCGCTCTGGGCATCGGGCTCGCCCTGCGTCAGGCGGTCGCGCCTGCCGCCGACCCCGCCGCCATCCTCACCCACGTGCTGGACTCGGTGTTCCCGCCCGAGGCGACGTGAGAAACTCCAGCGCGTGATCGATTCCTTCACCACCGCCGACCTCGTCGACGAACACGGCGACCGGCTGCGCGTCTGTGACACCCAGCTCCGCCAGTTCGGCGGGCACCGGAAGTTCTCGGGCCCGATCCGGACGGTCTCCTGCCACGAGGACAACGGCCTGGTCAAGAAGCTGCTGGCCGCCCCCGGTGACGGCGGTGTCCTGGTGGTCGACGGCGGCGGCTCGCTGCACAGCGCTCTGACCGGCGACATGATCGCGAAGTCCGCCGTGGACAACGGCTGGGCGGGCGTGGTCGTCAACGGCGCGGTCCGCGACAGCGCCGAGCTCGCCGGGCTCCCGCTCGGGGTGAAGGCGCTCGGTACCAACCCGCGCAAGAGTTCCAAGGCAGGCGTCGGCGCTGTCGACGTCCCGGTCGGTTTCGGGGGAGTGACCTTCACTCCCGGCGACACGCTCTACGCCGATGACGACGGCGTCGTGGTCCTTCCCGCGACCACCGCCTGAACCGGCTCACACGACGATGACCCGGCGGCCGCGGGTGTGCCCGGCGTGGCTGTCGACGTGGGCCGCCGCGGCATCGGCCAGTGAGTAGGACTTCTCGACCGGGATGTGCAGCTTGCCCCGCGAGATGAGGTCGACGGCTTCGGCCAGCGCGTCCGGCACGCTCCCGGCCACCCCGGAGAACCGGACGCCGAGCTGGGGCGCACCGAGATCGGCGATGGTGAGCACCTTGTCCGGATCCCCCGTCAGCTCGACCAGTTCGGCGATCACGCCCGACCCCGCCAGGTCGAGAGCCGCGTCCACCCGGCCGAGCCGCCGCACCCGCTCCACCCAGCCCTCGCCGTAGGTAGTGGCGGCCGCGCCCAGGCCGCGCAGATAGTCCTGGTTCGCGGCGCCTGCCGTGCCGATCACCGCTATGCCGCGCTCGCGGGCGATCTGCAGCACCGCCGAACCGACCCCGCCGGACGCGCCGCTGACCAGCAGCGTCTCGCCGGGTCGCACGCCGGCTTCGCGGATGAGACGCAGCGCGGTCTCGACCACGGAGGGGTATCCGGCGGCCTCTTCGAACGTGAGTCCCTCGGGCATCACGGCCCAGGCCGTCAGCACGGCGAACTCGGCGTAGGTGTTCGAACCCTCGCCGAATACCGAGTCGCCGATCTCGACGCCGACCACGCCATCGCCGACCTCGTCCACCACACCGGCGGCATCCAGGCCCACACCGGACGGCAGCACGGTCGGATGGGCACCGAGCACCTGCCCCTCACGCACCCGCCAGTCGACAGGGTTCACTCCCGCCGCCCGCACGGCGATGCGCACTTGACCGGGACCCGCGTGCGGATCCTCGGCGTCGACGAGCTGCAGGACTTCCGGACCACCGAACTCGGTGAAGATCACTTTCTTCATGCGACCGACCGTAGCACTAACGGTTAGCGTTTTGAAACCGTTGTTGTTTTGGATCTGCTAGCGTCGCCGCATGACCGTGCCGACCGGACGTCGTGAGCGCAAGAAGGCAGCGACCCGCCAGAAGATCGCCGACACCGCCCTCCGGCTCTTCTTGGAACGCGGATACGACGCGGTGGGCATCCGCGAGGTGGCCGCGGAGGCGGACGTCGCCGTCACCACGCTCTTCTCCCACTTCGCCTCGAAAGAGGCCCTGGTGTTCGAACAGGACGCGGACTTCGAGCAAGGCCTCACGCGGGCGGTCACCGAACGGGCCCCGCACGAGCCGCTCATCCCCGCGTTGCGCCGCGAGATCCACGCGATGGTGCGGCATTGCACGGCCGACGGCGCCGCCCCGATCTGGCGCATGATCGACGAATCGCCGGCGCTGCGGGAGTACGAAGACTCGATGCGGCTGCGCCACGCCGAATCGCTGGCGGCGGCCATCGCGGCCGATCCGGACCTGTCCCGGTCGACGACGGCCTGCCGCACGATCGCGCGGTTCGTGATCGACGCCTATTCGATCGGCAGGGAGGCGGCCGATCCCGAGGCCGCGGTGGACGAGATCTTCCGGATGATCGAAGCGGCCTGGGAAACCGTCAGCCCTTCGGCATGAGGCAAAGTTCCCTGGACTGTCCCGACTCGAAGTCGTAGACGACGGGGTTGCCGTACTCGTAGCCGGGTACGGAGTTGCAGTCCGAACCGGACCCGGACGAGAGCTGCGCGATCACCGAGTAGTTGGCCGTGTTGTCCGAACAGTGGACCCGGACGGCGCTGGCGCTGAACTTGCCGTTGCTCCCGGCGTCCTCGTCGGCCGAGATGCAGTCTCCGGCCTGCGCGGAGAACGGGTCGGGATCGACCTCGGGCGCACTACCACCGGCCGCATTGTCAGCGGTGGCGCTGCCACCGGTGGTGATCGCCACGGTCACCGCGATCGCCCCGCCGGTGACGACGAGCGCCGCGGCCGCGATGCCGGCGATCAGTCCGGTATTCGGGGCCTTCTTCGGCGTCGCGACGGGGTACTGCTGCCAGATGGGTGGCTGTTGCTGAGGGTAGGTCACGTCACCATGATCGGCCGCGTCGATGAAATTCCGATGACACGGCTCATTTGCGGGCGACGAGCCGTTCCACCAGCCCGAGTTTGAACCGCTCCCGGTGCTCCACGGCCAGGCCGAGGCCGCCGATCTTGTCGAGCGGGCGCCGGAGGAAGTGTTCGCCCGCCATCGGCACGGTGACCCTTTCGGCGAGCCACTGCAGACCTCGGACGGCACGCGACGAACTCGCGATGTGGTCGAGCAGGATGAGCCTGCCACCCGGCCGGATGACCCTGGCCATTTCCCGCAACGCCTTGCCGTCGTCCGGGATGGCGCACAGCCCGAGCGTGCAGACCACGGTGTCGAACGAATCGGCGTCGAAGGGCAGGTCGTGCGCGTCGGCCCGCCGCAACGTCACCGGATGGCCGAGGCGTTCGGCTCGGCCGCGGGCGATGGCGAGCATGCCGTCACTGAGGTCGATGCCGGTGAGCGTGACGCCTTCGGGGTAGAGCGGCAGGTTGAGGCCGGTCCCGACGGCGACTTCGAGGGTGTCGCCGGTGGCCTGGCCGCAGGCCCACGCGCGGGAATCGCCGAAGAGCTTGCGGTCCAGGAACTGCATCTCCCGGTCGTAGTTCTGGGATTTGCTGTCCCAGTAACGGTTCCACCGTGCGGGCCGGGTCATGACGCTCCTTTCAGCAGCAGTGCTCGCCACGCCAGGCCTCGCGGCCTTCCTTGATCGCGACCGCGGCGATGACGAGCGCGACCAGCGGATCGGCCCAGTACCAGCCGAAGAGGCTGTTGAGCAGCAACCCGACGAGCAGCACACCGGAAAGATAGGTGCAGAGCAAGGTCTGCTTCGAGTCGGCGACAGCGCTCGCGGAGCCGAGTTCGCGCCCGGCGCGCCGCTGGGCGTAGGACAGAAAAGGCATCACGAGCAGCGAGATCGCCGCCAGCACGATGCCGACGGGGGAGTGCTCGGCGTGGTCGGCGCCGAACAGGGTGCGTACCGATTCGACGGTGACGTACGCGGCCAGTGCGAAGAACGACACCGCGATGACCTTGAGTGCGGTGCGTTCGCGGGCTTCGGGGTCCTTGCCGGAGAACTGCCAGGCGACGGCCGTGGCGGACGCGACTTCGATGATCGAGTCCAGGCCGAAGCCGATCAGCGCGGTCGAGGAGGCGACGGTGCCCGCGGAGATGGCGACGACCGCCTCGATGACGTTGTAGGTGATCGTCGCGGCGACCAGGAGCCGGACCCGGCGCGACAGCGCGACACGACGATCCGGGTCCACTGTGGACTTCGTGGTGCAGCAGCCGTCCGCGCAGGAGCTCATCGCAGGACCTGAAGGGCGGCGTCGTCCACACAGGGCTCGGCGGTGTCGACGGCGAGTACGACCTGGACCAGTTCCCGCAGCGCGCGGGCCAGATGTGCGTCCGCCAGCGAGTAGCGGACCTGCCTGCCCTCGTAGGTGGCCACGACCAGTCCGCAACCCCGCAGGCAGGCGAGGTGGTTCGACACGTTCGAGCGGCTCAGGCCGAGCTCGTCGGCCAGCCTGCCGGGATAACTCACTCCGTCGAGCAGGGCGACCAGGATCCGGCAGCGGTTCGGATCGGCCAGGGCACGGCCGAGCCGGGCGAGCGCGGCGCCCTGGGTCTCACATGTCAGCACGGACACGATAGTACAGCCGACGCTGACATATCGGCAAGGGGCTGAACCATGACACGACGGAGTGTCCGGACGCGACACTCTGTTTCGTCGCTGTCCGTCAAGTCGTCGCCGAACACGGGCGCGGAGGCGACCCGAAAGAGTTCCGCGCGTCCACTCCAACGGCCGCAACGTGGGTACACCGGGGAGTTCCGGCACGGCCTCACATAACACCTCAGAACAATCGATGGACCGATTGCGTGGCGGATTTAAAGCGTCGGGTAACGGCGGTAAAAGTGTTACTGCGCAATGGGAAAACCGGCATTCGGGTGGCCTTGCCGCATTACCTGAAAGTGCGCTTGTGCGAAAAAAACACCTTGCTATGTTGATCCTGCGGGGCCGCACTTCGGGGTACGACCGGCACGCCGCGACTTGTGGTTCTTGTTTGTTCGCACGACTATCGAAGGGTGGACCTTGCTGTGACCGTCACCGAATCGGGCACTGCCGCCGAAGGTGTCCAGGGGCCGGAAAATCCGCAGCTGAGTTTGGGTCGGGCCGCCGCGCGCAACCTGGCTACCACGACCAAATCCGTTCCGCAGATGCAGGGAATTTCATCCCGCTGGCTGCTGAAGATGCTCGAATGGGTTCAGGTGAACGGCGGCGCCTACCGGGTCAACCGGCGGCTCAATTACGCGGTCGGCGACGGGCGGGTGACCTTCTCGAAGGCAGGCACCGAGGTGAGCGTGATCCCGGCGGAACTGGGAGAATTGAAGCCGCTCAAGGGATATGACGACGAAGAAGTACTCGCCGAACTCGCCCACCGCTTCGAACAGCAGGAGGTGGCGGCAGGCGACGTACTCGTCGAATTCGGCCACCGCGCCGATCGGGTCTTCCTGATCGCGCACGGCAAGATCACCAAGACCGGTCCCGGCCCGTACGGTGACGAGACCGCGCTCGGCGTGGTCAAGGACGGCGACTACTTCGGCGCGCAGGCCCTCGTCGCCGACGACGGGATCTGGGAGTTCACCGCCAAGGCGGCCACCGCCTGCACGGTGCTCACCTTGACCCGCCAGGACTTCGAGCGCGTACTGGAACAGTCCGAATCGCTGCAGGCCCAGATCGAGCAGGCGACACAGGACTCCGGGCGCGCCAACGACTTCGGCGAGGCCGAGATCGACATCTCGTCCGGACACGACGGCGAGCCGCTGCTGCCTGGCACGTTCGTCGACTACGAGACCTCGCCGCGCGAATACGAACTGAGCGTCGCCCAGACCGTGCTCCGGGTCCACAGCCGCGTTTCCGACCTCTACAACCAGCCGATGGACCAGACCGAGCAGCAGTTGCGGCTGACCATCGAGGCGCTGCGCGAGCGCCAAGAGTACGAAATGATCAACAACTCGGACTTCGGCCTGCTCCACAACGCCGACTTCACCCAGCGCATCGCGACACGCACCGGTCCGCCCACTCCGGACGACTTCGACGACCTGCTCGCCCTGGTATGGAAGGAACCCGGCTTCTTCCTCGCGCATCCGCGCACGATCGCCGCGTTCAGCCGCGAGTGCAGCAAACGCGGCATCTACCCGACCGGCGCCGATCTCGGCGGGCACAAGGTGCCGTCGTGGCGCGGGGTCCCGATCCTGCCGTGCAACAAGATCCCGGTGAGCCAGACCAGCACCAGTTCCGTGCTGTTGATGCGCACCGGCGAGAAGAGCCAGGGCGTGGTCGGCCTGCGTCAGATCGGCCTGCCGGACGAATACGAGCCCGGGCTGAACGTCCGGTTCATGGGCATCTCGGAGCAGGCGATCATCTCCTACCTGGTCAGCACCTACTACTCCGCCGCTGTGCTCGTACCGGACGCGCTCGCCGTCCTCGAAGCCGCCGAACTCGGCCGCGAAGGATGACCGCCACGACGCCGGAGGCCGACCGGCGACTCAGTCTCGGCCCCGCCGCCGCGCGGAACCTGGCGACGACCACCAAGACGCGGCCGCAGATGCAGAGCATCACGCCGCGGTGGCTGCTGAAGATGCTGCCCTGGGTCGAGGCGAACGGCGGCACGTACCGGGTCAACCGGCGGCTGACCTACGCCATCGGTGACGGGCGGGTGACCTTCACCAACGTCGGCACCGAGGTACGGGTCGTCCCGCAGGAACTCGCGGAATTGGCGCTGCTGCGCGGTTTCGACGACGAGGACACCCTCACCGCGCTCGCCGACCGGTTCGTGCAGCACGAGTACCGGCCCGGCGAGACCATCGTCAGCCACGGCTCGCCGCTCGACGAGGTCGTGCTGGTCGCGCACGGCAAGGTCGCCAAGGTGGCGCCTGGTGAGTACGGCACCGAAGCCACCATCGGGAGCATGGCCGACGGCGACCACTTCGGTGACGAAATGCTCGCCGGCATCGACCGGAACTGGCCGTTCACCGTCAAGGCCGTCACCCCGGTCATCGTGCTGACCCTGCGCGCCGACGACTTCGCCGACCTCAACGGCCGGTCCGAGGCGATGCGCCGCCACGTGCAGGACATGCTGACGCACAAGGGAAAGCCACAGAACGCCAAGGGCGAGGCCGAGATCGGGATGTCGTCAGGGCACGACGGCGAGCCGATACTGCCAGGCACCTTCGTCGACTACGAGATCTCACCACGCGAGTACGACTTGGCCGTCGCGCAGACAGCGCTGCGGGTGCACACGCGGGTGACCGATCTCTACAACGGGCCGATGGACCAGTTCGACGAGCAGCTCCGGCTGACCGTGTCGGCGCTGCGGGAGCGGCAGGAACACGACCTGATCAACAACCGCGAGTTCGGGCTGCTGCACAACGCCGATCTCAAGTCACGGTTCCAGACCCGGGCGGGTCCGCCGACGCCGGACGACATGGACGAACTCGTCAGCCGTCGCCGCAAGACGAAGTTCTTCCTCGCCCATCCGCGCACGATCGCCGCGTTCGGCAGGGAATGCACGCGCCGCAGCCTGTATCCGGAAGGCACCACGGTCGACGGCAAGGTGGTCAACGCGTGGCGCGGGGTGCCGATCCTGCCCTGCGACAAGATCCCGATCACCGAAAGCGGCACGTCCTCGATCCTCGCCATGCGGACCGGCGTGGAGGACAACGGCGTGATCGGGTTGCACCAGACCGGTCTTCCCGACGAGTACGAGCCGGGCCTGAACGTGCGTTTCGAGGGCATCAACGAACAGGCCGTCGCCAACTACCTGGTCAGCACCTACTACTCCGCCGCCGTGCTCGTTCCCGACGCGCTCGGCGTCCTGGAAAACGTCGAGGTCGCGCGATGACGCCCCGGCCTGCCACGACAACGAACAACAAAGCTTCAGAAAGGACCACACACGTGACCATCGCCCGTACCCCCGCTCCCGCAAAGGTGCTGCGCACCGAGTACCAGAAGTCGGTGGCGTCGTACTGGAACAAGGAGAAGGACCCGGTCAACCTGCGTCTTGGCGATGTGGACGGGCTCTATCACCACCATTACGGGATCGGCGAGGTCGACTGGTCGGTGCTGGAAGGTCCCGAGAACACCCGGGACGAGCGGATCATCGCCGAAATGCACCGACTGGAGACCGCGCAGGCGGACGTCTTGCTCGATCACCTCGGCGACGTCGAACCGGACGACCGGCTTCTCGACGCCGGCTGCGGGCGCGGCGGGTCCAGCATCATGGCCAACGCGCGGTTCGGCTGCCACGTCGACGGGATCTCGATCTCGGAGAAGCAGGTCGAGTTCGCCAATCACCAGGCGGACATCAGGGGCGTCGCCGACCGGGTGCGCTACCACTTCCGGAACATGCTCGACACGGGCTTCGAAACCGGTTCGCGCAAGGCGATCTGGAACAACGAAAGCACCATGTACGTGGACCTCTACGAGCTCTTCGCCGAGCACGCGCGACAGCTGGAGTTCGGCGGGCGCTACGTCACCATCACCGGCTGCTACAACGACGTGACCGGTGGCCGGTCCAAGGCCGTCGCGCAGATCGACCAGCACTACACCTGCAACATCCATCCGCGCAGCCAGTACTTCAAGGCCATGACGGCCAACGACCTGGTGCCGATCTCGGTGGTGGACCTGACGCCGGACACGATCCCGTACTGGGAACTGCGGGCGAAGTCCTCGGTGGCGACCGGGATCGAAGGCCCGTTCCTGGACGCCTATCGCGAAGGCAGCTTCCACTACCTGCTGATCGCCGCGGACCGCGTCTGATCCCGCGAGACCATCGGAGTAAGCGATGACCGAACAGGGTGCGCTCGCCACACTACTGGCCGGTCCGAGCGGACTGGGCACGTCAGCCGCTCGGCTGGTGGCCCGGCTGACCGCTGTTCCCCCGGCGGCGGTGGAGGAAACTCCGCCGCCGCCGGAGGAACCCGCTCTCGACCCGGCGTACGCGTACCGGCCGTGGGGCGACGGGTCCGCGCCGCCGTTGTACTGCCCCGTCACCGAACGCATCAACGATCCGCTCGCCGAGGAGGTCGACAGGCGGCTGGTCCTGTGGGCGGGGGAGTGCGGGTTCGGCGAGGAGGAATGCGAGCAGATCGGGAAGGCGGGTTTCGGCAGGCTCGTCATGCTCGCCCACCCGGACTGCGAGGATCCCGACAAACTGCTGATCTCCGCGCGGCTCAACGCCGCCTGGTGGGCGGCCGACGACCTCTACGCCGACGACACCTCGCTCGGTGCGGTGCCGGCGGAGCTGCCGCCGAAACTCGCGCTCGCGATGGCCGCCATGGACCCCGTGCCGTCACTGGGTGAATTCAGCCGCGACCTCGACGAAACGCTGCGAAACGACCGGGTTCTGGTGGCCCTCAACTCGGGGACGGACTTCCTGCGGCAAGCCGGGACCGCCGCGCAGGTCCAACGGGTCTGCTATTCGACCTTCGCGATGTTCGTGAGCTGGAGCGCCTATGCGGCATGGCGTCACAGCGGGAAATACCCACCCGCCTGGGAGTACCTCGCGGCCAGGCAGCACGACAGCTTCTACACGTCCATGACGCTGATCGACGTCCTCGGCGGCTACGAACTGACGTCGAACCTCTACTACGACCCGCGGGTCCGTGAGGCGGCGATCCAAGCGGGCACGGCGTCCGTGCTCGTCAACGACGTGCACTCGGTCGCCAAGGACCTCGAGGACGAGTCGCCGCCCTGCAACGCGGTCCTGCTGATCGCCGACGACCGGAAATGCACGATCGAAGAGGCCACGGCGATCACCGTCGCACTGCACAACGACGTCGTCCGGGACTTCCAAGCGGCGCACGAAAAGCTGAGCGCCGTGCCCTCCCTTGAACTGCAACGGTTCCTGCGTGGGTTGCGGGGATGGATGGGCGGCGGCTTCGAATGGCACTCGACGAGTCCGCGGTACCGGACGAAGCCCGCGGGGTAACGAGACTTGACTGGCTCGGTACCTGTGTCCTTGTCCGCCTAGGTACATGAAGGACCCCTTCCTGTACCTAGGCGCAAGGATGGGGTCCTTCATGTACTTGAGCTGGTGTGAAGGTCGAGTTTCCTCGGCTGAGTCGAGTGAGGGCCCGGTTCCAACCTTGGCTAAACGACGCCCGCCTCGATCAACTGCCGCCAGATCACGCCCTGGTCCACGACCTCGACTTCGAGCTTTTCGGCCTTCGTCAGCTTGCTCGCCCCGACGTCGGCGCCGGTGATGAGCAGGTCCGTGTTCGCCGAGACCGACGACGCGATGGTCGCGCCCGCCTTTTCGCACAACCGCTGGAACGTCGGGCGCGGCACCTTCTCGCCGGAACGGGGGTCACTGATCGATCCAGTGACCACGACCGTCTTGCCCGCCAGTGGCGCGCCGGCCGCGACGACCGGCGGAAGGTCCTCTTCGCGCACGTCCAGCGAGACGTCGGCCTCCCGCAGCCGCTCGAGTTCGGGGCGCAGCCGGGTGAGGTGCTCGATCAGGGACGCGGCGACCTTCGGGCCGATGTCCTCCACGGCGACGAGGCCCTCTTCGCCCGCGTCGGCGACGTCTTCCAGCGAACCGAATCCGGCCCGGCACAGCCGCGCGGCGGTGCCTTCGGAGGCCATCGGGATCGCCAGCCCGATCAGCGCCCGGCGCAGGCCGACGGCGCGGCTCTTGTCGATGGACTCGATCATGCGGGTCGCGGAGATCTCGCCGATGCGGTCGAACTCCAGCAGTGTTTCCTTGGTGAGCCGGTAGAAGTCCGACGGGTGTTCGAGAATCCCGGCCTCGGCGAGCCGCTCGATCCAGACCCCGCCGATCGCGTCGATGTCCGCGGCCGCGCGCGACGCCCAGTGGATCAGCCGCCGGACGGTCTGTGCGGGGCAGGCGACGTTGGTGCAGAACAGCTCGCGGCTGTTGCCCTGTTCGGTCAGCGGTTCCTCGCACGACGGGCACACCGACGGCGGCACGATCTCCCGCTCCTCGCCCGTGCGCTTGGTGGCGTCGAGGACGCCCGCCACGAACGGGATCACGTCGCCGGCGCGGCGCACCAGCACGGTGTCGCCGATCTTGATGCCGCGAGCGCGGATGACCTCCTGGTTGGCCAGTGTCGCCCGGGTGACGGTGGTTCCGCCGACGAACACCGGCTCCAGCCACGCGACGGGGGCGATCTTGCCGGTCTTGCCGACATCCCAGACCACGTCGGCGAGCACCGTGGTCTTCTCCTCGGCGGCGAATTTGAACGCCAGCGCGCCGCGCGGTGAGCTGGACCGGGTTCCGGCGGCCGCGTACGCGTCGCGATCGGCCAGGCGCAGCACGGCACCGTCGAGGTCGTAGTCGAGGTCGTTGCGCTGCTGCTCGATGGTCGTGATGACGGCCTGCGCCGACTCGGCGTCTTCGCAGTGCCGCATGTCGGCGGCGGCGAACCCGAGCGTCCTCAGCGCGCCGTCGAGATCGGTTTCCGCGCTGTCGGGTTCGGTGGAGAGGTCGAAGGCGAAGAACTGGAGGCGCCGCTCGGCGACGGTGGCCGGATCCTTGGCGCGCAGTGTTCCGGCGGCGGCGTTCCGCGGGTTGATCAGCGGTTTGTCCGGGTGGACCTTGTTGTAGGCGGCGAAAGTGGAGCGCAGCATGACGGCCTCGCCGCGGACCTCGACCCGGCCCGGCGCGTCGACCTTGTCCGGGACGCCGTCGGTCAGCGCCCGCACCAGCATGGTCACGTCGTCACCGGTGGTCCCGTCGCCTCGGGTGACCGCCCTGGCGAGCCGCCCGTTCTCGTACACCAGGGCCAGCGACAGGCCGTCGAGCTTGGGCATGACGACCACCGACTGCCCCGGGAAGCGGGTGAAGAACGCCGCGACCTGCTCGGGCTTGGTCGCCTTCTCCAGCGACAACATCGGGCGCGAGTGCCGGATGGGCGCGTGCAGGACGGCGGGTGCGCCGACCTGGTCGAGCGGGTTCGGATCCGGGGTCAGCTCGGGGTTGGCCTCGATGAGGCCGCGCAATTCGTCTTCGATCGCGTCGTAGTCGGCGTCGGCCACCTTCGGCGAGCCCCGGTAGTAGGCGTCGCGAAGGACGACGATCTGATCGGCGAGTTCTTGGATGCGGTCCCGAGCGTTCACCGGGCAGAGATTACCCGCGACCACCGACAGAACACCGTCCGAAGAGGACTCGTGTCACGGATTGATGGCGAGGACCAGGAACGAGGCCAGCAGGACCAGGTGCACCCCGCCCTGCAGCCGGGTCGCGCGGCCGGGGACGACGGTGAGCACGCTGACCGCGATCGTCAGCGCCAGCAGCACGATGTGCGTGGCGCCGAGGCCCAGCATCAGCGGTCCGTCCAGCCAGATCGACGCCAGCGCGATGGTCGGGATGGTGAGCCCGATGCTCGCGATCGCCGAACCGTAGGCGAGGTTGAGGCTGGTCTGCATCCGGTCTCGCCGGGCGGCCCGGGTCGCGGCCAGGGTCTCCGGCAGCAGGACCAGCATGGCGATCACGACGCCGACGAACGATTGCGGGAAGCCGGCCGCCCTGACCCCCGCTTCGATCGCCGGTGACTCGACCTTCGCCAGTCCGACGACGGCGACCAGCGCCACCAGCAGCAACCCGAGGCTGGTCAGCGCCGCCTTGGCGGTCGGCGGTTCGGCGTGTTCCTCCTCCTTGACAGAACCCTCGCTGTCGACCGGCAGGAAGAAGTCGCGGTGACGCACGGTCTGGGTGAGCACGAAAAGGCCGTAGAGCAGCAGTGAGGCGACAGCGGCGAAGGTCAGCTGTGTGCCGTTGAAGGCCGGGCCGGGAGTGCTGGTGGTGAAGGTCGGCAGCACGAGGCTGACGGTGGCGAGCGTCGCCACGGTGGCGAGCGCGCCGCCGCTGCCCTCCGGGTTGAAATGCGTCTCGCCGGTGCGGCGAGCGCCGACCATGAGCGAAATGCCGGCGATGCCGTTCATCGTGATCATGACCGCGGCGAACACGGTGTCACGGGCCAGCGTGCCTGCCTCGGGGCCGCCGGAGGACATCATCGTCACGATCAGCGCGACTTCGATGACCGTGACCGCGACCGCCAGCACAAGCGAGCCGAAGGGTTCGCCGACGCGATGCGCGACCACTTCGGCGTGGTGGACCGCGGCCAGCACGGTCCCGCCGAGCGCCAGCGCGACGACGACCACCGGCACCGGGCCCAGTTCGCGGCCCCAGCTCAGCGCCAGGACGACTATGGCGAGGACCGGCATGACGGTGGTCCAGGAGACGGGGAATCGTCTGCGGGAAGCGGCCATGTCGTCACCTTCGCACACTCAGTGTGACATCGCCGCTCCATGGGGGGAGCGGGGTGACGGTGCGTCGCGATCCCGGGCCGTCACGAGAGGCGAGCGTCGGGAATCTTGACGATGATCCGCTGGTCGGCGGCCACGATCCGCTGGAGCCGGAATCGGCAGAGGGTGTAGAACATCTCACCCAGTTCCTCGGGGTCGATACGTCCTTCGAGGTCGCGCTTGCTCGCGTTGAGCACCCGGCTGATCATGGTGGAGGGCACTAGGCCGCCGAATTCGCCTGTCAGCCAGACACCGATTTCGCCGATCTCGTCCATGATCGTGCGCTGCGCGGTCATCAGCCGTACCCCTCTGCGTCGGAGTGCCGCCGGGAGTGCCCCGGCGATACTCCGACGTGCGACCGAAATCCCCATGACGGGAAAAGCGCGAGATTGCTCTGCTCGGCCTAACGCCTGTCGGTTGCACGGAACCATGCAGCGGGTCCGGGTGATCTCCGGGGAAACCCCGATGTGATCGACATCCGGCTGTGTCAGCCTCGATGGTGACCATTGTGGACAGTCGGAAAGGAGAGTTCACGCGTAGTGGCCCCAGCAAGGGATGAAGAAGTCGAGCAGTGGACAGTGGAGTTGACGGCCCTCAGTGAGCTGTATCGGTCAGCGGAGACCGCAGGCTCGACGAAGGCGGTGTCACACGCCGGATGGCACACCGGCGCGCGACTCTGGGCGGGCAGCGCGAACGGGCGGCTGCTGGCCTACAACGATTCGGGCGCCGAGGCGGAGTGCGTCTTCCGGGAGGGAGAGAGCACGCTGTTCAACATCATGAGCAGAGGGTACGGAAGTGACACCGCCGAGCGCGGATTCGCGGTCTGGAGCAGCAGGCCGGGCGTGCTCGGAGCGATCGACGCCGGGGTGAGCCGCCTGGAGGTCGCCGATGCGGACGGCGCCGTCGTCGGAGCCGACATCGTGGCCCATACCTTCGCGGTGGACGTCGACCTGGGGCCGGTGCCCCAGACGGTCGACGAAGTGTTCGCGCCGTGGGAGCCGCCGGAGTTCACGGTTCGGGTGTACGGCGAGGGTGACTCGTTGCGATACGAAGGTCCGTTGCTGACGTCCTGAGAAATCACGTGAAGGCCCCCTTCATCGCGAAGGGGGCCTTCACGTACTCGGAGATCAGCCGTTCGGAGTGGTGATCACCGCGAACTTCGATCCCTGGCTCGCGATCCGCTCGCTGAGATCGGTGGTGATCGTCTCGATCGGCGCGTAGTTGTTCAGCTCACCGGCCTGGCAGGGGCCCGACCGGGACTGCTGATTCCCGACCAGGATGCCCAGCGCGGCGTGATCGGCCTGGCTGAACAGCGGTCCGCCGCTGTCGCCGGGACGGGCGCACAGGTCGGTGTTGATGCCGACGTCCGTGGACAGGACACGACCACAGCGGGTCCCGACCAGGTAGCCGGCGCCCGCGCCGCTGTCCACGGAATCGGGGTAGTTCACCGCGCTCGAGGCGGTCCCCGTGGCGCAGACGACCCAGCCCGCCTTGATGTCGGCGAGTTTGTGCGCGCCGGTGATGTACTCGTCGACCGAGGTGGCCTGCGCGCCGCACGGGGTGTCACCGTTGCTGTCCATGCCGCCGTTGCGGCAGTACTTCAGCACCCGGTTGCGGCCGGTCTGGCCTTCGAGCCAGTTCGTCGCCGCCGCGTCGTTGACGTACGGCAGGGCCGCGTAGTCGTACGGGTACGAGCTCTTCTCGATGCCGTGCTGCTGCAGCACGTCGTTGCCGTTGTGCTGAGTCGGCGTGTTGTTGGTCTTCGTCCGCATGCAGTGTCCCGCGGTCAGCACCCAGCCCTTTCCGGGGAAACCGCCGCCGGTGGACCGCAGGTTGAAGCCGCTGGTGCAGCCGCCCCAGGTGCCGTTGTCGCGCTTCATGTCCAGCCGGATGCCGCCGCGCATCGGGCCGTAACCGGTGCAGTAGAGCGGATGGCAGAAACCCAAGTCCACGTTCGGCGTGGAGAGCGCGTTCGGATTCGCCAGCACGCGCGACACGACCATGCCGGATTCCGCCGCCGCGGCCGTGCGAGCGATGTTCACTTCGGCGGTCACGGCGCGCATGGCCGCCTTCTCCTGCGCCACCCAGCCGCGTTCCCACAGCACGACCCGGTTCTCGGACTGGCTCACCGCCGGAAGGAAGACGGCTTCCGGCCCTGCGCCGACCTTCGCGGCGACGCGTTCCTTCGCTGCCGTGAGCTGCTGCAACGAATGCTGGACCCGTTGTGTGCGAACGCCGGAACGGACGGGCATCGCCCGCAGATACGGTTCAGCGGCCGCGGGCTCGGTCATCGCCACGACCAGCTGCCCCTTGTCCTGGTCGAGCCACATGCCGCCGTACTCGGCGCCGCGATCACGGCGCAGCAACTCGTCCAGCTTGACGCCGTCGGTCTGCAATTCCAGACGGCGTACCGCCTCCTGCTCGTCGACCTGGTAGTTCTCGACCAGGTATCGCACCGACTCCCGCACCGAAGCGGGGTCGAGTGTGGTGTGGAACGACTGCACGGTGCCTGCCGACGCCGGGCTGCTCAGTGCCGTGGCCGCTGCCAGCACCGAAACGGCCAGGGCCCCCAGTCTTCTAGCTGTCCGCACGAGATCTCCTCACATGTCGGGACTTCGCGATCATTCAACCGGAGGTCGCCGGACAGATGTGGAGAATTTCCGACTATGCCCGAAGCCCCGTGCCGGCGATGCGACCGGCACGGGGCGTGGGTTTCGGGCTACAGACTCGGCTCCCGCCGGTGTTTCCCTTGGCGGGCTTTGACAATCCAGGCGCCGAAGAGAGTCAGGAGACCGACGAACGTCCCTGCCGAAGCGCCGATCTCCGGCGTGCTGATCTTGACGACACCGACGACGATCCCGCCGCCGATCGCCAGGAGGAGACACATCCGCAGCGTCGGCGCCCAGCCGGCGAGAACCGTCATCGCCAGGCAGAGCCAGCTGTCCCTGGTCTGCTCCTTGCGGTGGCGGCCAGGGCTCCTCAGGAGAGGCCGAGCCGCGCGGAGCATTTCCGCGGAGGTGGCGACCCGCCGGGCCGGCTTTTCGACGTGCTCGATGACGACTTTGACCCGACGGGGCGGACCGTTGTCTGGTGTCTTCGCGTTATCAGGCTGTATGGTCACGGCTGTCCTGTCCTTGTTCTAGCGAGCGGGCGAATGGACATCCGCGTGGCCTCCTGTTACAGCAGGGGGCCACGCGTGCGTTACCGGTTCTTTACCGGTGCGGCTGAGAACATCTTGGCGAAAGCGGACTGTGACCGTTCAGTCGTACAGCGTGTGTCGCGCTGAACGGTATGCACGCGTCGCTCAACGGTCTGGGTGACCCCGAAAACTACTAAAAGTAGCGGGTGACGCCGAATGGCCCAGCGCCATCGAGAGGCCTCGACGGCCCGGTGACTTGCCTTTCCGGTGTCGAGCCAGGTCACGGCGCGATCGGCCGCCGAGCTGATCTTCGCAGGTGGAGTACCGAATATTCGTCGTTGTGCGCGACGACTTCGCACTATGCAGAATGCTGATCGCAAGAGCGGCTTACGGTCAATTTCAGCCAACCCCGAGCATCCGTGCTCACGGTGGGTTCACTCGATCGGTCGCCCCGCCACCCGTTGTGACCTCACTCGGCTCACCAACAGCGAGTGACTGGTCTGACCGGGTGGTCACCCCGCGGACAGGATCTGTTCGCGGAGGATGTCGCCGTGCCCGGCGTGCCGCGCGAAATCCTCGATCAAGAGCAAATGGACGAACCGCAGGCTCACGTCGCCGACGCGGGGATGCGTCTTGATCTCGTCGAGGTCGAAGTCCGCGGCGATCACGCGGGAGCGCGCACTGGCGCGCTCGAACTCGGCGATCACCTCGGTCAGCGTCTCGTGGTCCCCGACGACGAAACTGGCGTCGCCCGGCGTCGTACCACCGTCACATTCGTTCTCGGGCACGCCGCCGAGGACGTGGTGGAACCAGATCCGTTCGGCGACCGCGGCGTGTTTGAGCAGACCGATCGGCGTGGTCATGGACGCGACGAGCCGCCGTCGGGACTCGGCTTCCGACAAGCCGCGCACCGAATTGACCAGTTCGGCCCGGTTGCGGTCCAGCATGGCTTCGAGCAGCCGGCGTTCGGCGCCGATGGTGATTCGCGGGAACGACCAGGTCATCGCCGGCTCAACCGAGCAGCAGAAGTGCGTAGTAGGCCAGGAAGTGTTCGACCATGTAGGCACCGCCGGTGGTCTGTGAAAGTGAGGCATGGGTGTGCGCGTGCGTGGCCCCGAGTATGGCGGGGATCCGGCCGTCACCCTCGGGGAGGGTGCGCGCGAGACGGTGCCAGCACCAGGCGCGATGCAGATTGAGGCCGTGCAGGTGGGCGAGCTGCCCGTCGGAAGGATCGGTCACGGTCGCCGGGATGAAAAGTGACGAGGGCTTCCGCTCGGCGATGCCGGGCAGGAACCTGTCCAGCCATTCGGCGAATTCGGTCGCGGGCAGCAGGCGGGACATGAGTTCGGCTTCGGCGAGGGCGGGGGACAGGAAATCGGCTCCGGACGGTTCCCAGGCGCCCGGGTAGTCCTGGTCGGATCCGAACCAGCGCCAGGCGGTCTCGACGATGACGTCGCGCAGTCGCGAGTCCCCCTGCTCGGCGAGGTGACAGGCGTAGGGCAGGGCGCGGGACAACCCGAACGCGCCGTTGTCGTGCACCCCGTACCGGATCGGGTACGTGGTGCGCGGCAGCCAGCCGAGGTAGCGGGTCACGAAGACCGTGCTCAACTCTTTCAACGCGGCTGACCAGCGTGCGGCATCCGGGTCGTCCCAGGTGGCGGTCTCGAAAGCGAGTTCCAGCAGTGCGGACCAGCCGTACGGACGTTGGGTGGTGCGGTGTTCTTCGGGAGCGAAGAAGGCGACCTCACCCGCGAGCGCGTCGACGGTCAGGTGTTCGTTGAGGCATTCGCGGATCTCCTCGGCCGGCACGAGTTCGGCGTGGTGGCGCAGCAGGCGCACGAGCACCCAGAACATTTCCACACAGGAGTGCCAGTCGAAACTGCCGTAGAAGCACGGATGCGACAGACGCGGGGAGAGGATGGGCACGCCCTTCACGTGCCAGTGGCTCTCGTGGTGCGGGTACTCGCGCACGACGTTCGACAGCGCGGTCCCGGCGAATGCGCCGGCATTCGCCTTCAACAGCCGGTCTCGCTCGATGTCCCATTCGGTCATGGGCCTGCTCCTGGGTCTCGTGAGTGGTAAGGCAAAGGTGGCATGGTCGGTGCCGGTGGTCGTGACTGATGGGACGGCACGTGTGATCCGGCGGACGACACGCGTGACTGGATGGACGACACGCGCGCGGCCGGGTTTTTTCCGTCAGGTAGAACAAGGGGCATGCTGGGTGCAATCGGGTTCGTGCTGGTCATGCTGGGCGTCATCGTCGTGGTGAGCGCGATCAGCCACCGGATCGGCTTGCCGGATCCGGTGCTGCTGACCGTCGTCGGGCTCGTCTATGCCCTGCTCCCTGGGCCGAATCTGCACTTGGAACCGGAGTTCGTCCTCGACGTCATCCTTCCGCCGTTGCTGTACAACGCCGCGCTCGGTTCGAGTCTGCTGGCGATCCGCAGCAAGTTGCGCTCGGTTGTCAGTCTCTCGGTCCTGTTGGTGCTGGCGACGGCGTTCGCGGTCGGCGGGTTGCTGACCTGGCTCGTCCCGGTGATCCCGCTCGCGGCCGCGATCGCGCTCGGTGCGGCGGTGGCGCCGCCGGATCCGGTGGCGGCGCTGGCCGTCGGCCGCCGGGTCGGGCTGCCCGCGAAGCTGTCGACCCTGATCGAGGGTGAGGGGCTGCTCAACGACGCCACGGCGCTGACGGTCTACAAGATGGCGCTCGCCGTCGCGGTCGGCGGCAGTTTCTCGTTCGGGCTCGCGACCGGCGAGTTCGCCTTGGCCACGATAGGTGGACTGCTGGTCGGTGTGGTCGTGGCGTTCCTGGTGCGATTGTCCCGCCGAGTCTTGGCGGATCCCCTGTCGGCGAACGCGGTCTCGCTGGCGACGCCGTTCACCGCCTATGTGCTCGGCGAGACCATCCACGGTTCGGGTGTCCTGGCTGTCGTGGTGGCGGGGTTGATCGTCGGACATCAGACGCCCCGCCTCCAGACGGGAGCGAGCAGGTTGCAGACGGGTGCGGTGTGGAGCCTGGTCAACTACCTGCTCGAAGGATTCGTCTTCCTGCTCATCGGCCAGCAGTTGCCGGCCGTCATCGCCGGGCTCGGCGGCTACCCGGTCGGCTCGGTGGTCTTGACGGCGGTGGTCACCGTGGGCGCGGTTCTGTTGGTCCGGCCGTTGTGGCTGGTGCTGACCCAGCTCTTCCCGCGGCGGCTGCACGCCCGGCTCGGCAGCGCGGACGAAACGGGGGAGGCGGCGGAGCGGGCGCTGACGGGCAAGGAGATCGCGGGCCTGAGCTGGGCGGGCACCCGAGGGGTGATCACGCTCGCGGCCGCGTTCGCCATCCCCGTCGTGACCGCGGACGGCAGTCCGTTCCCCGCGCGCGATCTCCTGCTGTTCTCGGCGTTCCTGGTGGTCTTGGTGACGCTCGTGGGCCAGGGGGTGACTTTCGGGCCGCTCCTGAAACGGCTCGGCCTGCGTGCCGACGTCCAGGATCAGGCCCGGCTGCGTAACCAGGCACGCAGCGCCGCTGTGGACGCGGCGCTCGCTCGTCTGGACCAGCTCGTCGAAGAGGACGACGTGCCGGACGAGGCGGCGGCGGCGCTGCGCAAGAACCTTCAAAGCCGTCAGCGACGCTACCGGGCGCGGTTGGCCTACCTCGAGGACAACCCGCTCACGCCCCGGGCTCCGGGATACGAGGCGGCCGTCCGCGCCCGGCACAGCATCATCGAGGCGCAGCGGGAAGAACTCCTCCGCTGGCGTGACGCCGGTCGGTTGCCCGACGCCAGCCTCCGGATCCTGCAGACCGAACTCGACCACGAGGAGAACGCGCTGATGCCGTCTTCCGGCAAATCGTGAGAATCGATCTACCATGAAGGGGTGGACGAACGACCGATCACCACGGCGCAGCGCAACTTCCGGCGGGTCGCCGAAGAGCTCGAAAGCATGGGGACCCAGGATCGTTTCACCTACATTTTCCGCTCCCGGCTGTGGAGTTCCTCGTCGGTCTCCGGGCCCGGTTCCGAGTCGGTCCAGACGCGGGAACTGAGCGACCGGTTGCCCGGCCTCCTCGATCGTTTCGGGGTGCGCACCCTGCTCGATGTCCCGTGCGGGGACTACGGCTGGCTCAGTGAGGTGGACCTCGACCTCGACCGGTACATCGGCGCCGACATCGTCCCCGACCTGATCGAGATGAACGCCGCACGGTTCCGCGACGATCCGGTCCACGAGTTCCGGGTGCTCGATCTGACCGGTGATCCGCTGCCGTCGGCCGACCTCGTCCTGTGCCGGGATTGCCTGGTGCACTTGAGTTTCGCCGATATCGAGCGGGCGCTGCGCAACCTCAGGCGAAGCGGCTCCCGGTACCTGCTGACCACGACCTTCACCGAACTGGGCACCAACGCCGACATCGCGACGGGCGATTGGCGGCCGCTGAACCTGTGCCGGGAGCCGTTCGGGTTCCCGGAGCCGCTGGCCGTGCTGGTCGAAGGGTGTACCGAAGAGGGCGGGTCCTACGCCGACAAGTCCTTGGGATTGTGGGAGATCGCCGCGATCGTGGACTGATCGGCGAGGTGCCTCACCGGAGCGGGAAGTCGGCTCCGTGTTCTTCCTCCGGGCGCGGGCCGCGGATGCGCCGCTCGCTCTCGGAGATGGCCACGTCGTTGATGCTCGCCTCACGACGGCTCATGAGCCCGTGCTCGTCGAACTCCCACAGTTCGTTGCCGTAGCTGCGCCACGACTGACCGGCGTGGTCATGCCATTCGTACTGGAACCGGACGGCGATCCGGTCGTCGGTGAACGCCCAGAGGTTCTTGCGCAGCGCGTAGTCCAGTTCCCGCTCCCACTTCGCGGTCAGGAACGTGACGATCTCCTCGCGGCCGCGGACGAACGTGTCGCGGTTCCGCCAGACGGAGTCCGGCGTGTACGCCGACGCGACCCGGCGGGGATCGCGGGTGTTCCAGCCGTCTTCGGCCGCTTGGACCTTCCGCAGTGCCGTCTCCCGCGTGAACGGCGGGTAGGGCGGGCGATCTTCCGGCATCTTCGGCCTCCTCAGGGTGAGAACGTGCGTTCTCCACATCTGGCGCCTACGATAGGGAACGACCGTTCTCAACGTCAAGGGAGTCCCGATGCCGGCCGCCGTCACCGACGAGCAGAACCGCGTGGACCGCGAAGCCCTGCTCGACGCCGCCGAGAAACTCTTCTACGAGAACGGCATCCAGGCGGTCGGCATGGATCAGTTGCGCGCCGCGTCCGGCCTCTCGCTGAAGCGGATCTACCGGTTCTTCGAAGCCAAGGACGACCTCGTGGTGGCGATGCTCAAACGTCGTGATCAGCGGTGGCGGGGCAGCTTGGCCGCCCACGTGGAGCAGGTCCAGGATCCCCGCGAGCGGGTGCTGTCGATCTTCGACTGGCTCGCCGTCTGGTTCGCCGAACCCGGTTTCCGCGGTTGCGCCTGGATCAACGCCCACGGCGAGGTCGGTCCTGCCTCCGATGCGGTCCTTGCCGAGGTGCGAGCACACAAACAGGCGTTCCACGAGCAGATCGAGACCTGGGTGCTGGCCGCGGGGTCGGCCATGGCCGAGCCGGTGTACCTGCTCGCCGAGGGGGCGATCGTGACGGCGGGCATCAGCGGTGACCCGGCTCCGGCCTGGCAGGCGCGTGAGGCCGTCGCGGCGTTGCTCGGGAGCCCCTGATCGCCGGTCAAGGCCAGCTGAGCTTGCCTTCGCTGATGTCGGGATGCCGTTCACGGTAGGGCAGTTCACGGTCGTGGACGTAGTTGTCGAGCCGCTCGGCGATCTCGTCGAGGATCTCGGTCACGCTCGCCCAGTCGGACCGGTAGATCCCGTCGCTGGCGTACCACTCCATGACGCAACCGTGGTACTCGCCCGACCGGAGATCGACGCACAGCAGACCTCCGTCGATGGCCCGGCCGATGGGGAGAAGCGCTGCGCAGAATGGGAATCCGTCCCGTCCGGCCTGCTTGCGGTGCGTTCCTTCGGCGGTGCAGCAGTCCGGATCCGGATACTGCGACTGCCTGGCGTACTCGTCCTCGGCTCGCGCCACCGAAAGAGGCAGGTAGCCCTTCGGGATCAGGTATCCAGCGCCGCGGACGCGCTGGTCGTCGACGCCGTCCATGAGAGCCCACCAGGCGGACAGCTCGGGTGGGAGTTCGAGGCCGACGCGGTCGCGCAGGCGCTCAAGGTGCGCGGCCGGCGCCGGGGGCCGGATCTCCCGCGCGGTGACCGGTGCGTGTTCGGTCAATAGGGCCATCATGCGCCGCCACATCTCTTCCACCGGTGCCCCCTTCGCTCGGCGGACCACCCTAGCGAGGATCGGCGGCCTTCGGCGCGAAAGCGGGTGAGTGGATGCGGGCGGGCAGGCCCCAAGCTTCCGCCACGCGCTCCGGGGTCAGCACCGAAGCAGGCGCGCCTTCGCCGACGAGGCGGCCGTCCTGCAGCAGCAGGCAGTGATCGGCCCGGCCCGCCACCTCCAGGTCGTGCGTGACACGCAGGATCGTCGTCCCCTCGGCGAGTGCTGCACGCAGGGCTTCGTCGATCAGGCCACGGGCGTGCAGATCGAGACCGGCCGATGGCTCGTCGAGCAGCAGCAGTCCGGCTTGCTGGGCCAGTCCCTGCGCCACCAACGCCCGTTGCCGCTGCCCGCCGGAGAGGGAGCCGATCAACCGGTCCGCGATCGACGTGATCTCCAGCCGCTCCAAGCACTCTCCGACGATCTGACGGTCCATCTTGGACAGTCGCCGCCAGTGACCGCGGTGCGCCCAGCGGCCCATCGTCACGGTGGCGCGCACGGTGATCGGCAGCGATCGTGACACCTCGCTCTGCTGGGTCACGTAGGCGATGCGCCCCGGATCCCGCCGGGTCACCGAACCGGTGGTCGGCGGCAGGACGCCCGCGACGAGGTTGAGCAGCGACGACTTGCCCGCGCCGTTCGCGCCGGCGATGGCGGTGAGCCGGGCCGACGGCACCTGAGCCGTGATCCCGCGCAGCACTTCGCGGGGCCCGTAGTGCGCGTGCGCGCGGTCGATCGTGAGTGCCGTTGTGTCCGGGGTCATCCCACCCTCTTTCAGATAATGACAATCATTACCACTATAGTGTGACGCGTGGAGTGGTTGTTGATCCCCTTCGAGGTGTCGTTCGTGCAGCGTGCGCTGGTGGCGGGAGTGCTCGTTTCGGCGGTGTGCGCCGTCGTGGGTACCTGGGTGGTGTTGCGCGGCATGGCCTTCATCGGCGACGCGATGTCGCACGGCATGTTGCCCGGCGTGGCGATCGCCTCGCTGACCGGCGTGAACCTGCTGATCGGCGCCGCGATCAGCGCCGGGGTGATGGCGCTCGGCGTCACGGCGTTCGGGCGTTCGCGGCGGCTGTCCGAGGACACCACCATCGGGCTGCTCTTCGTCGGCATGCTCGCGAGCGGCGTGATCATCGTGTCGCACTCGCGGTCGTTCGCGGTGGATCTCACCGGATTCCTGTTCGGCGACGTGCTCGCCGTCGGATCCGGCGACCTGGTGGGCCTCGCGATCACCCTGCTCGTCGTGGGGGTGGTGGCACTGGCGGGACATCGCTCGTTCACGGCGCTCACCTTCGATGTCCGCAAAGCGCACACCCTGGGGCTTCGGCCACGTCTTGCCAATGCGGTGCTGCTTGGCCTGGTCACGTTGACGATCGTCGCGTCGTTCCGCGTGGTGGGGACGCTGCTGGTGTTCGGCCTGCTCATCGCACCGGCCGCGGCGGCGCTCTTCTGGTCGCGGCGGATCACCACGATCATGCTCATCGCGGCGTTGCTCGGCATCGCCGCCACGGTCGGCGGCCTGCTCGTGTCCTGGCATTGGGGCACCGCGGCGGGCGCGACCATCGCCGCCGGCGCGGTCCTCCTGTTCTTCCTTTCCGCGTTCCTGTCCTTCGTACGACAGCGATTCCGTTCCCTGACACCGGAGATCGAGTGCTCACGATGAAACTGAAAGCAGTGACGGCGGCCGTCGCGGCGCTGACCCTGGCGGCGTGCGGCGCGGAGGAACCGAAGGAGGTGACCGCGGAAGTCCCGCACGGCTACGTCGAAGGCGCCGAAGAAGCGGCCGAGGCGCAGTCACGGCTGATCGTCGCCGACCCGGACACCGGCGCGGTCCGCGTCGTGGACCTCATCACCGAGGAAACCCACGAAGTCGGACGAGTCGACGGTGTGCAGGCCGTGACCACTGATGGCCGCTTCGGCTACCTGACCGCTCGCGACGGCGCCATCCGGGTGATCGACAGCGGTTCCTGGATGGTCGACCACGGTGACCACGTCCACTACTACCGGGCGAAGGTCCGGAACGTCGGCGTGGCACCGGGCAAACAGCTTTTGGCGGCGTACAGCGATCCCGCCGTTTCCGCCCTGTCCTATTCGGACGGTACGACGACGTTGCTCGACCGGGCCGCGCTCGACAAGGGCTCCGTGACCGAACTGGGGAAGATCACGCGCGAACCGCACGCCGGGATCGCGATCCCTTATGGCGAGCACATCGTCGCCACGGTGGCCGACGCCGGAAAGCCGCTCGGTCGCGGAGTGCGCGTCCATGATCGTCAGGGCAAGGCCGTGGCGGAGATCGATCAGCCGTGCCCTGACCTGCAAGGACAGGCGGTGACCCGGCGCGGTGTCGTCTTCGGTTGCGCGGACGGCGCTTTGCTCGTGACCGAAAAGGACGGTGCGTTCGCCGGGGTGAAGATCCCGTACCCGCGCAGTGTCACGGCGCAGGAACGCGCCACCGCGTTCTTCCACCGGCCAGGTGGCTCCACGCTCGCGGCGCGGGCGGGGGAGTCGGCCGTGTGGTCGCTGGACGTCGGCCGTCGCAGCTGGCAGTACGTCGAGACGGGACCGGTCGCCGCGGTGAACGCCGTCGGGGAGGGCGGCCCGCTGCTGGTGCTGTCCCGCGACGGAAAGCTGCGCTCCTTCGACGGCACCGGAAAGGAACAGGCGTCGATCCCGCTCCTGACCCCGGAAGCGACCGCCGCCAGCGTCCCCACGATCCAGGTCGATACGACCCGTGCCTACCTCAACAACCCGCTTTCGGCCGAGGTGTACGAGATCGACTACAACGACAACCTCCGTCGCGCCAGGACCCTGAAGGTCGGCGGCAAGGCGGGTCACATCGTGGAGACCGGCCGATGAGGCGGCGGGCGCTCGCCCTGTTCGCGGTGGCGCTGCTGGCGGCGGCCGGATGCTCCGCCGGCGGCGGAGGCGGCAAGTCGGTCGTCGTCACGACGAACATCCTCGGCGACATCACCCGCGCCATCGTCGGCGACCAGGCCGAAGTGACCGTGTTGATGAAGCCGAACGCCGATCCGCATTCCTTCGGCATCTCCGCACAGCAGGCGGCCCAGGTCGAGCGTGCCGGCCTGATCGTCTACAACGGACTCGGGCTCGAAGAGGGAATGCTGCGCACCGTCCGCACAGCCGAGGAGAACGGCGTGCCGTCGCTGCCCGCCGGGGAGCGGGCGAACCCGATCAGCTACGCCGACAACAAGCCGGACCCCCATTTCTGGACGGATCCGGCACGGGTGCGCGACACGGTGAAGACGATCGCCGACGAGGTCGTCGCCCACGTCGACGGCGTCGACGAAGCGGTGATCCGCGCCAACGCCGAACGCTATCGCGGCGAGATCGAGGCGCTCGACGCGATGATGGCCGGGAAGTTCGGCGGGATTCCGCGCGAACGCCGGAAGCTGGTCACGAATCATCACGTGTTCGGGTACCTGGCCCAGCGGTTCGGCTTCGACGTCGTCGGCGCGGTGATCCCCGGCGGGACCACGCTCGCGTCCCCCAGTTCCTCGGATCTGAAAGCACTCGCCGACACCGTCCGCGCGGCGGGGGTTCCGGTGATCTTCGCCGATTCCTCGCAACCGGACCGGCTCGCGCGGGTGCTGGCCGAGCAAGCCGGGCTGCACGTCCAGGTGGCCCCGTTGTTCTCCGAATCGCTCAGTGAGCCAGGCCAGGGCGCGGCCACCTATCTGGAAATGATGCGCGCCAACACCGAATCGATCACCGCCGGTTTGACCCGTTCCTGATCGGAACAGACGAAAGGCACAGTGAAATGGCACGGAAAACCCGATATCTCGCGCTGATGGCGACGACGGCGAGCACGCTCGCGCTCGCCGCCTGCGGGACCGAACAGCCGGCGGCGGAGGCCGGAAAGAGCGCGGCTCCGGCACCGGTCGTCGCCGATCCCGTGGCTGTCACCTATGACGGAGGCATCGTCCTGCTCGACGGGAAGACCTTGAAGGAGGCCAAGAAACTTCCGCTGGAGGGCTTCAACCGGCTCAACCCCGCCGGGAACGACCGGCACCTGCTGGTCTCGACCTCCACCGGGTTCCGGGTCCTGGACGCCGTCGGTGCCGTGCTGACGGACAACGAAGTGAAGGCGGCCAAGCCGGGACACGTCGTCCGGCACGCGGGCAAGACGGTGCTGTTCGCCGACGGGACCGGCGAGGTGACGGTCTTCGACCCGAAGACGATCGGCACCGCGGCCTTGCCCGCGCCGAAGCACAAGACGCCGGAAGCGCATCACGGCGTGGCCGTCGAACTCGCGAACGGCGAGCTGGTCACCACCGTCGGGAACCAGGACAAGCGGTCCGGAATCGTGGTGCTGGACAAGGACAAGAAGGAGATCGCACGCAACGAGCAGTGCCCCGGCGTGCACGGTGAGGCCGCCGCGCGTGGCGAAGCGGTCGTGGTCGGATGCCAGACCGGTGTGCTGATCTACCGCAACGGTGCCATCACCAAGGTGACCAGCCCGGATCCCTACGGCCGCATCGGGAACCAGGCGGGCTCGGACGTCTCCCCGATCACCTTGGGCGACTACAAGGTCGACGAAGCGGCCGAGCTCGAACGCCCGACCCGGATTTCCCTGATCGACACCGAGAAGGCGACGCTCAAGCACGTCGACATCGGGACCAGCTACACCTTCCGGTCGCTGGCCCGCGGCCCGCAGGGCGAGGCGCTGGTGCTGGGCACCGACGGTCAGATCCACGTGATCGACCCGGTGAGCGGTGCCGTGACGCGGAAGATCGCCGTCCTCGGAACCTGGCAGGAACCGATCGAGTGGCAGCAGCCGCGTCCGGCGATCTTCGTCCGGGGCGGAACCGCCTACGTCACCGATCCCGGCAAGAAGGAGATCCACTCGGTCGACCTCGCCTCGGGCACGAAGACCGCGACCGGCACGATTCCGGGAACGCCGAACGAGGTGAGCGGCGTCCTCGGGCACTGAGCTCCTCCCTGTGCCGTGAAGGCCTCCTTGAGGGACTCTGGGTCCCTCAAGGATTTGGGGTCGACCTGCGGCTAGGCGTCTGTCCGGACTGTCCACAAGGGACATTGGCTGGCGGCTAAATGTCTGCTTGAGTCACGTCCCCAAGCACGCGAGTCATGCCTTACCGAAGTACATGAAGGCCCCCTTCCTTGCGCCTAGCGCAAGGAAGGGGGCCTTCATGTACTTCACGACCGGCCGCCGAAGTCACAGCCGTCCCACGGTTACCAGGCATCACATCCGACGGTAGCGAAAGCCTCCTTCACTACCCTCAGAGTAGGCAAAGAGGCCCTCACTACCAGGAGAACGCGTACGCAGAAGCGGACACCGGCCCCACGCCACGACACGTTCGACTTTCCCCTCAATAACCCTCTTTATCACTCACGAACCGTGCAAATCCGTGCGAATTGCTCAAATCGGGTGCAGCCGCCGCGGCTAATGTCCCTTATGGCAGCAGCGGAAGCGTCAGGTGTCCCGCTCCTGCCTTCAACTCAACCCACTTACGAGACGGTCACCGGCGGATGAGGCCGAGATCGGTCGCGGTGGCGACGGCGGCGGTGCGCGAGTCCACGCCGAGTTTGGTGTAGCTGCGGGCCAGGTGGGATTTCACGGTGCCCTCGGTCAGGTGGAGCCGCTCGGCGATGGCCCGGTTGGACAGGCCGTCGGCGACCAGGACCAGTACTTCGATCTCACGCAGCGTCAGCGCGGCCGAGGGCATCCGCATCCGGTTCATCAGCCGGTCGGCCACGGTCGGGGCGAGTGTGGTGCGTCCGGCGGCGGCGGTGCGCACGGCGGCCGCGAGGCTTTCGGGAGGGGCGTCCTTGAGGAGATAGCCGGTGGCACCTGCTTCGATCGCGGGCAGCGTGTCGGCGTCGGTGTCGAAGGTGGTGACGATCAGGACGCGAGGTGCGTCCGGCCGCGCGGTGATCACCGCGGTGGCTTCGGCCCCGGTCATGCCCGGTCCGAAGCGCAGGTCCATCAGCACCACGTCGATGTCGCCTTCGGCGGCTCGGGCCACCGCTTCCTCCGCGGTCGCGGCTTCGGCCGTGACGACGAGACCGGGTTCGGTTTCCAGCAAGGCGCGCAGTCCTGCCCGGACGATGGGGTGATCGTCGGCCAGGAGGAGCCGGATCGGGGGTACGGTCACGGGCGTTCCTCGGATTCGACGGGCAGCCGCACGGACAAGGTCGTGCCGTGGCCGGGGGAGGACTCGACAGTGAGCGTTCCGTCCAGTGCTTCGGTCCGCGTGCGCATCGCGCTGAGTCCGAAGCCGCTGTGCTCCGGGTGGAAGCCGATGCCGTCGTCGACGACCTCGAGGGTGGCGTGTTCCCCGAGGTAGCTCAAGGTGATCTCGGCGGTGGACGCGTCGGCGTGCCGGACGGTGTTCGCGAGGGCCGCCTGGCCGATGCGCAGCAACGCGACCTCGTGCGCGGTCGGCAGCGGAACGGGAGCCCCGGCGAGGCGGAAGCGTGCGATGAGCCGGTGCCGGGCGCTCGTGGTGGCGCAGAGCCGTTCCAGCGCGTCGGCCAGTGTGGTGTCGTCGAGCGCGGGAGGGGACAGGGCGACGACGAAGCGGCGGGCTTCGGCGAGGTTGTCCGCGGCCGCTTGACGTGCCTGCTCGACATAGCGGGCGGCGTTCCCGGCGGTGTCGGGGAGCGTTCTTTCGGCGGCCCGCAACAGGAGTTGAATGCTCGACAGCCCTTGGGCGAGGGTGTCGTGGATCTCGTGGGCCAGCCGCTCCCGCTCGGCGAGCACTCCTGCCGCGTGCTGTGCCTCGGCGAGGTCGGCGCGGGTGGCGGTGAGCTCCTCGATCAGGTCGCGGCGTTGTTCACTTTCGCGGTACAGCGCCTGGTATCCCCACACGACGGCGACCGCGACGGCGGCGCCGAGTGCCGGCCCGATCGCTGCCGCCGGGACGAAGGAACCCTGGTGGGCGGCGAACGCGGCGATGGCGGCCAACGCGGTCGCGATCACCGCGAACAGACCGTGACGACGCGGAAGCAGATGCAACTGCAGGAAATACAGCGGGAAGGCGAGCCAGACACCGTCGGCGGTCAGCGCCAACAGGACCAGCCACACGACGCCCACGGCGATCAGCCACCACAAGGCAGCCTTCCGTGACGTCTTGACGCGGGGAAGGAGCGGCCCGGCCGCGTACACCACACCGCACACCAGCGCCGTCGCGACGACGGCCACCGCGTGGGCCGAGCCGCCGGCCACCGCCCGCGTGGCCGCCAGCGCGAGCAGCGCGACGAACAGCAGGTGCAGACACCAGGTCAGCACCCGGCTGGTCGGGGTCAAAGCAGGCGTGGTGATCACAATGCGTCCAGATTACGGAGCAGGCTCGGCGAGCGCCTCTATCCAAAGGTAGAGGCGGCGTGCCGTCTTCCGACGGACGAAGTGCCATCTCCGGCCAGATGTCCTCGCCGGTCCCGGCGGCGATCGTGGAGAGGTACCCAGCCCACCCGCCGGAGAGGACAGACCGGAACCGTGTTCGTCGCCTGGAGAGACCTGAGATTCGCCAAGGGGCGGTTCGCCCTGATGGGCGCCGTCGTCGTACTGATCACCCTGCTGGTCGGCCTGTTGTCCGGGCTCACCGCGGGATTGGGCGAGCAGAACATCTCCGCGATCACGGGCCTGCCCGCGGACAAGATCGTCTTCGCCGCTCCCGGTGACGGGCAGAGCCTTTCCTACGCCAACTCCGCCGTCACCGAGACACAACGACAGCGGTGGGCCGAGACCCCGGGCGTCACCGACGCCGAACCGCTGGGTATCGCCACCACCAAGGCCACCGCGGGGAACCGCAGCGCCGGGATCTCCGTGTTCGGCGTCCGGACCGGTTCAGCGCTCGCCCCGGACAGCGGGAGGATCACCGCCGATTCGGTGGTGCTGTCGACGTCCGCCGCCGACGACTTGGGCGTCCGAAGCGGGGACACCATCACCGTGGCCGGACGTCCGCTGACGGTCGGCGCCGTGAGCGGGGACGCCTGGTTCAGCCACACCCCGGTGGTGTGGGCGGCCCTCGACGTCTGGGCGAAGACGGCGCCGCCCTCGGGCGGCGAACCGAAGGCGACCGTGCTCGCGCTGAACACCACCACCGATGTCGATTTCGCGGCCACCGACCGCGCCGCCGGCACCCAGACGGTTTCGAAGAGCGACTCGTTGTCCGCGATCGGCTCCTACACCTCCGAGAACGGTTCGCTGCAACTGATGCGCGGCTTCCTGTTCGCCATCTCCGCCCTCGTGATCGGCGCCTTCTTCACCGTCTGGACCATCCAGCGCAGCGGCGACATCGCCGTTCTCAAGGCGCTGGGAGCGAGTACGGCCTTCCTGCTGAAGGACGCGCTCGGCCAGGCTGTCGTACTTCTCGCCGGCGGCACCGCCGTCGGAACCGGGCTGGCCGTCGGCTTGGGGGCGGTCGTCGGCGGCTCCGCCGTGCCGTTCCTGCTGACACCCGCCACCGTTCTCGTCCCGGCCGCCGTGATGATCCTGCTCGGTGCGCTGGGGGCCGCGCTTTCCGTCCGCCGTATCACCTCCGTCGACCCGCTGACCGCACTCGGGAGCGCCCGATGAGCTTGAACCTGACCGGCGTCACCCTCACCTATCCCGACGGCGACTCCCGCCTCACCGCCCTCGACAACGTCACGCTGGACGTCCCCTCCGGCGCGCTCACCGCTGTCGCCGGGCCCTCCGGTTCCGGCAAGTCCAGCCTGCTCGCCGTCGCCGCCACCCTCATCAGCCCGGACAGCGGGACCGTCACGATCGACGACACGGTGACCGCCGGCCTGTCCCGCGCCGAACTCACCGAACTCCGCCGCCGCAAGATCGGGATCGTCTTCCAGCAACCGAATCTGCTGCCCTCCCTCACAGCAGCCGAACAACTTCAGGTCATGGCCCGGATCGACGGCCGCTCGCCGGCGGCGGCACGGGGGGTGGCCATGGACCTGCTCGACGCCGTCGGTCTCGCCCCGCAGGCCGGACGGCGCCCGCATCAGCTCTCCGGCGGTCAACGACAGCGGGTGAACATCGCGCGTGCGCTGATGAACGAACCCACCGTGCTGCTGGTCGACGAACCGACGAGTGCCCTCGACCACGACCGTGGCGCCGCGGTCGTCGAGCTGATCACCCGCCTCACCCGCCAGCGGGCCACCGCCACCGTCCTGGTCACCCACGACCGAGTCCACCTCGCCGCGGTGGACCGGATCGTCGAAGTCCACGATGGACGGTTGGGCATTCCCTCGACGGCCGTGAACACGTAAAAGGATCTCGCGACTTTCGGAGAACGGGTAAATTCGTTCCTTTCCACGGTCGCTCTTTCGAATTTCGAAGGCAATGGGAATGTGTCATTCTTTCGGCCCGATTCCATCGAACTCGGCTGTTCGCAGCTATAACATTACTCGATGTCGTCGGGTTATGACCTGTGAGAAATGGACGATCGGTCTTTCGTACTTACGGAGGTACCCGTTCAAAGTTTCTCGCACTACTTTCCATTCCTGTCAGCCCGTCCGTGCAGGACTGAGCCACGGAAGTCTTCTCTGGCAGCTCTGAGTGAAGAATATTCGTTGCGGGCTGATTGTCCGAATTCGAACCCGGCCGCCGCGGCGATCCACTAAGGAAACTGGTGAATTCTTCTCCGGACCTCGAGCTCAGCTTGGACCTGCCTTTACGGAAGACGCGAAGCGAAGGGCCGGTCATACGAAAATACGGTGGCTCCTCGCTGGCCACGCCGGTAATGGTGTGCGACGTGGCCGCCGAAGTGGCCGCGATCGCCGAAGAGGGGAACCGGTTGGTCCTGGTCGTATCGGCCATGGGGGACACCACCGACAGGCTGATCGATCTGGCCGGGGAGTTCGCCGAGACGCCGCATCCTCGGGAACTCGACCAGTTGATGGCGACGGGCGAACAGGTCTCCGCGTCGGTGCTCGCCATGGCGCTGGCCGAGCGCGGGGTGCGGGCCGTGTCGTTGTCCGGTGACCAGGCGGGGATCGAGGTGACCGGCGAACCCGGGGCCGGGACCATCGTGCGGGTCGACCCGGGCAAGATCCTCACGCGGCTGCGTGACTCGCAGGTCGTCGTGGTCGCCGGTTTCCAGGGACGGAACGCCGACGGCGAGCTGCTGACCCTGGGCAGGGGCGGTTCCGACACCACCGCGGTGGCGCTCGCGGCCGCGCTCGGCGGTGCCGAATGCGAGATCCGCACCGACGTCCACGGCGTTCGCACGGCCGACCCCCGGATCGTCCCGGACACGCGTCCCGTCCGGACGATCTCCTACGACACCATGGCCGAGCTCGCCGAGCTCGGGGCCCGCGTGCTGCATCCCAGATCCGTCGAACTCGCGCGCCGCCACGGGGTGGCGGTGCGGGTGACGCACTCCTCGGATCCCGGCCCTTCTACCGTCGTCACGGCGGAGGAAGGGCCGTTGGAAGGCACTCCCCGGGTCATCGGCATCGCACACGAACGCGATGTGCGGCTGGTCAGGGTCGAGGTTTCCGCCGACGGCCCGGAGCAGTACGCCCGCGTGCTCACAATGCTCGCGAGGTGCGGGGTGAGACCGGACAACCTGAGCTGGCCCGATCCCGGCGAGCTCAGGTTCACCGTCCGGGGTTCGGAGCCCCGCCTGCCGATCGCCGAACTCGCGAGGGAACTGGACGCCCGTGCCTCGGTTTTCGACGAGCTCGGCTCGGTCTCCGTGGTCGGCACCGCGCTGCTCGACCCGCCCGGGTTCCTGTCCGAGTTGCTGCGGGTCCTCGCCGACCACCGGGTCACGGTGCCGTCGTTGACGACGTCGCAGTCGCGGCTCACCGCCGTGATCCCCGCCGACGCCGTCGACACGACCGTCCGCGCCCTGCACGACTCGTTCGGCTTGGCGGAGGACAGGACATGAGCCCGTACGGACAGCCGTCGGGCCTGTTCACCACCGATGGCCTGGTCCTGACCTGCGACGGCCACGAACAGCGGATTCGATGGCAGTCAGGCGATCGGCTTGAGCGGTTGTACGAGCGGCTTTGCGACCGGCTGCGCGCAGAGGGCCTCGGAGATCGCCTCGCGGTGGACGCCGGGGACACGAAGCTCACCTTCGCCGGACTGGACGAGCGGGCCAATCGTCTCGCCCGCCATCTGCGAGCGCGCGGAGTGCGCCCCGGCGATCGGATCGGGCTGCTCTTCGACGAACCGGTTCATCCCTACGTCGCGATGCTGGCCGTGCTCAAGGTCAACGCGGCGTACGTGCCCTTGGACGCGGGTTTCCCGGACGACCGACTGGCGTACATCGTCCGCGACGCCGGCGTCCGGCTGGTGGTGTCGATCTCCGGCCTGCGGGATCGGTTCGAGTCGGGCAGCGTCGGGCTGGTCTGCCTCGACGAGGACGCGGACCGGATCGCCGCCCTTCCGGGTGAGCGGCTCAGCGCGGGCGAGAAGGGCACTCCGGCGGACGAACTCTGTTACGTCGTCTACACGTCCGGTTCGACCGGGCGGCCGAAAGGCGTGACGATCGACCACGCCTCGATCTGCAACTTCGTCAGTGTCGCGGCCGACGTCTACGGCATCCGGGGCACCGACCGGATGTACCAGGGCATGACGATCGCGTTCGACTTCTCGGTCGAGGAGATCTGGGTGCCGTTGCTGTGCGGCGCCACGCTCGTGCCGAAACCCGGCGGCGCGGCCCTCGTCGGCCACGACCTTCTCGAATTCCTGCGGGAGAACCGGATCACCGCGTTGTGCTGCGTTCCGACCCTGTTGGCCAGCCTTGATGAGGATCTGCCTCGGCTGCGGTTTCTCCTGGTGTCCGGTGAAGCGTGCCCCGAAGACCTCGTGCGCCGCTGGTACCGGGCGGGCAGGCGCTTCCTCAACGTCTACGGCCCGACGGAGGCCACGGTCACCGCGACGTGGTCGGTGCTGCGACCGGACCGGCCGGTGACCATCGGGGTGCCGCTGCCCACGTATTCGGTCGTCATCCTCGATCCGGACGAGCCGAGGGCACTGGCCGCGGGCGAACTGGGGGAGATCGGCATCGCCGGGATCGGCCTCGCCGGGGGATACCTGAACCGTCCCGACCTGACCGAGCGGGCGTTCATCCCGGACTTCCTCGGCATCGGGAACAACCCGTCCCGCCGCATCTACCGCACCGGCGATCTCGGCCGGATCACCCCGGACGGGGAGATCGAATATCACGGGCGTGCGGATACCCAGGTGAAGATCCGTGGCTACCGCGTCGAGCTCACCGAGATCGAATCGGTCCTGCTCCAGATCCCCGGGATCGCCCAGGCGGTGGTCGAGACCCACCATCCGGACGCCGGCACGACCGAACTCGTCGCCTACTACAGCCTGCGACACGACAGGGCGGACATCGATCCCGGGGAGCTACGCCGTCGCCTGGCAGAACTGCTGCCGGGCTACATGGTGCCCGCCTATCTCGAACGACTCGACCACATCCCGCTGACACCGGCGGGCAAAGCCGACCGTAAGAATCTCCCGGAACCCAGCAGCCCGCGAACAACCGCGAGCGACGTCGGCTACGTGGCACCGGCCACCGAGACCGAGCTCCACCTGGCGGAGGCCTTGGGGCGGGTACTCGGGATCGAGCGGATCTCGGCGACGGGACATTTCTTCGACGACTACGGTGCCGACTCCCTGTTGCTGGCCAAGTTCTGTGCCCTGGTCCGGGAACGCGGCGACATCGCGCCGTTGTCGGCGAAGGACGTCTACCTCAACCCCACTGTTCGCGGTCTCGCGGAGTCGGTTCCCACGTCGGACCAGGTCACGGTCGTTCGCGCCGAGGAGCCGCGCCGGGCGTCCACGGCGTCGTATGTCCTCTGTGGAGTGTTCCAGCTCCTGGCCTTCCTCGCCTACGCCGCCGGTTCCGGCTGGATCCTGGACACGGGATTCACCTGGCTCGCCGCCGCGACCGGACTCGTCGACGGCTACGCGCGGGCCGTCGGGCTCGGGCTCGTCGTGTTCGTCGCCCTCTCCGTGGTGCCGATCCTGGCGAAGTGGGCGCTCGTCGGACGGTGGCAGCCGGGGGAGATCCCGCTGTGGAGCCCCGGCTATCTGCGCTTCTGGACGGTCAAGACACTGATCAGGTTCAGCCCGCTGATGCTGTTCACCGGCACGCCGTTGTACTCCTGGTACCTGCGGGCGCTCGGTGCGGACATCGGCAAAGGCGCCGTGATCCTGTCCCGGAACCCGCCGGTCTGCACCGATCTGCTCAGCATCGGTGACGGAGCTGTCATCCGGAAGGACGCCTACTTCTCGTGCTACCGCGCCAGGGCGGGCTGGATCCAGACCGGCCCGGTCACTCTCGGCGACAACGCCTTCGTCGGTGAGATGACCGTGCTCGACATCGGCACGACGCTGGGCGACAACGCACAACTGGGCCACTCGTCGTCCTTGAACGCCGGACAGTCCGTCCCCGACGGCGAGAGCTGGCACGGGTCGCCCGCCCGTCTCTCGACCGTGGACTACCGGGCGTTGCCGACCGTGGCACGGGGCAGGCTCAGACCATTCGTTTTCAGCGCCTCCAGCCTGCTGCTCCTGTTGCTGGTGACGCTTCCCGTGACACTGGGCGGCGCGGACGTGCTCGCCGAGCGACTGTTCACGAAGACGGTGGACTTCACGAGTTGGGCCTTCTATCGTGGCCAGATCGCCGGCTCGGCGCTGGTGTACTTCGGGGCACTGTGCGCCGGGCTGGCCGTCGTCCTCACGATCCCGCGTCTGCTCGGTTTGTTCCTCCGGGCGGACCGGGTCTACCCGCTCTACGGGAGGCATTTCGCGATCCAGCGGCTGATCGCGCGGTTGACCAATCTCCGCGCGTTCACCTACCTGTTCGGCGACAGCAGTTACATCGTGCACTACCTGCGCGCGCTGGGGTACGACCTGTCGAAGGTCCAGCAGACCGGATCCAACTTCGGGGTCGAGGTCAAGCACGAAACACCGTTCCTCAGCACGGTCGGCACCGGGACGATGGTCTCGGACGGTCTTTCGCTGCTCAACGCGGACTTCTCCGCCTCGTCGTTCCGGCTGCGCAGGACTTCCGTGGCACCACAGGCGTTCCTGGGCAACGAGATCGCTTATCCACCGGACGCGCGGATCGGCCGGAACTGCCTGCTGGCCACCAAGGTCCTCGTTCCTCTGGACGGGCCGCTCAGGGAGAACGTCGGCCTGCTCGGGTCACCCGCCTTCGAGATCCCCCGGACCGTCCGTCGTGACACCGGTTTCGACCATCTCAGCACTGGGGACGGCCTCCGAGCGAAGAACCGGCACAACACCGTCACCATCTTCGTCTACCTGCTGGTCCATTGGCTCCACCTGCTCGGGGTTCTGCTGATCGGCGCGGCCGCCGGTGCCCTGCACGAGCGGCTCGGTCCACTCGCCATCGGCGCCGGCCTCGTGGCGACACTGGTGTTCTCGGTCTCGTTCCTCATGCTGGCGGAACTCGGCGTGCAGGGCTTCCGGGCGATGCGGCCGCGGTTCTGCTCGATCTACGATCCGGCCTTCTGGCGGCACGAGCGGTTCTGGAAGCTCAGCCCCGCCCGCTACCTCGCGTTGTTCGACGGGACACCGTTCAAACCCTTCCTGCTGCGCTGCCTCGGCGTCCGGATCGGCCACCGTGTCTTCGACGACGGATGCGCGATCCCCGAACGGTCCTTGGTGAGCATCGGCGACGACTGCGTGCTCAACCTGCACACCGTCGTCCAAGGACATTCACTCGAAGACGGCCTGTTCAAATCCGACTACATCACCATCGGCGCGGGGTGCACGATCGGCACCGGTGCGTTCATCCACTATGGAGTGACGATGGCGGACGGGGCGATCGCCGAAGCGGACGCGTTCCTGATGAAGGGCACCGCCGCCCCGGCACGAACCCGCTGGCATGCCAATCCGGCGGTCGAGCTCGACACGGCGGAGGAGATCACCGCCGCAAGGGGACTGCCGTGACGCACACCCCCACGGCGAGGCGATCGAGCGCTGCGAGCACACCTGGTTGGTATTATTATACCGGTAAATGCTAGGGTGCCGGTATAATAATACCAACCGGCCACGCGAGGATCCCATGATCGAACTGAAGACGCCCGCCGAGATCGACCGCATGCACGTGACCGGGCGTTTCGTCGCCGAGGTGCTCACCGAGGTCGGCAGCATGGCCGACGTCGGCGTCAACCTGATGGACCTGGAACACCACGTGCGCGGCATGATCCAGCGGCGCGGGGCGGAGTCGTGCTACTGGGACTATGCGCCGTCGTTCGGCAAGGGCCCGTTCCGCAACGTCATCTGCCTGGCGGTCAACGACGCCGTCCTACACGGCCTGCCCCACGACTACACGCTGCGCGACGGAGACGTACTCACCGCGGACCTGGCGGTGAAGATCGACGGCTGGGCGGCCGACTCGGCGCGCACGGTCATCGTCGGGACGCCCGCCGAGGAGGACCTGCGGATCATCCGCGCCACCGAGGAGGCGTTGGAGGCGGCGATCGAGATGGCGCGTCCCGGCAATCGGCTGGGTGACATCTCCGCGGCCATCTGGACGGTCGCCCGTGATTACGGCTATCCGGTGAACACCGCGTTCGGCGGCCACGGCATCGGCCGCACCATGCACGAGGAACTCCACATTCCCAACAAGGGCAAAGCGGGTCGCGGCCTGAAGCTCCAGCCGGGACTGACCGTCGCGCTCGAGCCCTGGTTCGCCCGGACGACGGACAAAATCATCTTCGACGACGACGGCTGGACCATCCGCTCTGCCGACGGTTCACGCACGGCCCACTCCGAGCACACGGTGGCCATCACCGAAGACGCACCCTTGGTGCTCACCCGGCGCGAGCACGAGACGTCCGCCGCTCCTCTGTCCACAAAGGACTCCGAGCACGCCGAGTGATCTTCGGCACGCGCTTTGCCTTTTCGGGCAGAGTCGATGTGCACAACAGGCAGTGTCACGGGCACGAACATCGGTGGCGTCTGCACCATGTACTCGGGCAACGCCTGAACCGGTGTCGACGGCGGTCGTTTCGGTCCATGCTTGAATCAAGTCATGAGTAATCCGTTGGTCGCGCCGGTCAAGGACTCGACGACGGCGGTGTCGGGCGTGCCGTTGCTGGAAGGCGCGCTCGACCTGAAGTCGGCGATCGAGAGCGGCGACTGGGCTTCTGTCGCCATGGGCGCGGTGGGCACCGCGCTGGACGCGCTGACGGCCGTGATGGACCCGTTCGGCGCGGTTCTCGCCGCCGGTGTGGGCTGGTTGATCGAGCATGTGGGCCCGTTGAAGGAGGCGCTCAACGCTCTCACCGGCAACGCGGACGAGATCGCGGCGCAGGCGGAGACCTGGACGAACATCGCCAAGGAACTCGGGACCGTTTCGGTCGAGCTGGTGGATCTGGTCGACAAGGATCTCGGCACCTGGACAGGGGAAGCGGCCGACGCGTACCGCGAACAGGCCAAGAACACCTCCACGCTGATCGAGAGCGCGCAGAAGGGCAGCGAGGGCGCGGGCAGCGGGGTGAAGACGGCCGGGGAGGTCGTCGCCGCGGTCCGTACGCTGGTCCGGGACATCATCGCCGAACTCATCGGACACCTGATCTCCTGGGCGCTGCAAGTGGTGTTCACGCTCGGCATCGGGTTGACGTGGGTGGTGCCGCAGGTGGTGGCAGCGGTGGCGAAGACCGCGTCGAAGATCGCCGGCCTCACCACGAAGCTGGTGAAGGCGCTCAAGGGCCTGGTTCCGCTGTTGAAGAAGGCGGGGGATCTGTTCGACGACGCCGGGAAGGCGTTGAAGAACCTCAAGGGCGGGACGGTCACGCCGTCCGGCAAGCCCAAGGACATCACCGTCAAATCCCCCGAGCCGAAGCCCAAACCCAAACCCGACGAGGACGGCGGCACCAGCCCCTCTGGCGACCACACCGGCCCATCCGGCGACAAGGGCGGCTCCGGCGGCGACAGGGGTGGTTCGGGCGGCGGGGACAAGAACGGCAACACCGGTCCGGCGGGGGACAACGTCACCCCATCGGGGGCAGGCGGCAGCCGTGGCGGCGGAAGCAACGGAAACCCGCCCCCGGCCCGAACGGACCCTCCGCCCAAGCAGTCCGCGCCCGACGAGATGAACCTCTGTGGCGACCCGATCGACATCGCCACCGGCGAGGTCGTGATGGTGCAGGACGATCTGTCGCTGGCCGGACCGCTGCCGATCCGGATCCGCCGCACCCACATGTCGAGCTACCGCGCGGGCACCGGCTTCGGCCGCTCCTGGGCGTCGACCGCCGATCTGCGGCTGGAGCTCACCGCCGAACACGCCCGGTTCTTTTCCGACGACGGCACTGCGCCCACGTTTCCGTTGCCGGAGCCGGGGCGGCCGACGGAATCGCCGGCCGGGCCTTCGCGAGCGCTGCTCGTGGACGAGGCTGGCACTTATCGGCTGGAGACCTGGGATTCCGGGATCACCCTGTACTTCGCGCCGGTCCCGGGTGCGCCGTCACGAGTGCTGCCGCTGACCGCGTTCGAGCTCGGCGAGGACGGGCCGCGGATCGAGGTGGATCACGACGCCGACGGCGCGGGCGTGCGCTGGCGGCATTCCGACGGACGGGTACTGGAGATCGACCGCGCCCGCGGCCGGATCCAGGCCCTGCGGATGACCGATCCGGTCCAGGGCCAGAACGTCGTCGTCATGCGCTACGGCTACGACGACGCGGGCAACCTCACCGAGGTGACCAACTCCTCCGGCCGGGCCCTGCGGTTCGACTACGACCCCGACGGCAGGCTGGCGGAATGGCAGGACCGCAACGGGATCTGGTACCGCTACGTCTACGACGCGGCCGGGCGCTGTGTGCGCACGGTCGGGGATCGCGGATTCCTCGACTGCACCTTCGAATACGAGACGAAACGGACGCGCTACACGGATTCCCTCGGTCACGTCACGGTCTTCGAGCTCGACGCCGCGCATCACGTGGTTCGCGAGACGGATCCGCTCGGCGCGACCACCGTCTTCACCTGGGACGAGCGGGACCGGATGCGGTCGAAGACCGATCCGCTCGGCCGGACCACGCGGTTCAGCTACAACGCCGAGGGCGAGATCTCGAAGGTCACCCGGCCCGACGGCAGTGTGGTGCTGGTGAACCGGTCCGAGGACGGTGCGGTCGACGGACTGGTGGCCGACGAAGGCGACCACACCCGTTACCGGGCTTACCCGGACGGCATGGGGCCGGATCCGCGGCAGGACCCGGTCGGCGTTTCCAGCTCGATCAACCTCGGCTCCGGCCCGGAATCCGACGACTCCGGGACCGAGGACCACGACCTGTTCGGCAGGCCGCGTTCGGTCCCGCACGGCAGGGGACGGGCCCGGATCGGCTGGACCGTGGAGGGGCTGCGGGCCTGGCGGGTCGGTTCGCTGAGCGAGCGGCAGAGCTGGCGCTACGACAGTGAAGGCAACGAGATCGAACACGTCGACCCGGCTGGGCGCACGACCCGCCGCGAGTACGGCCCGTTCGACATGCTGACCGCGGAGATCGATCCGGCGGGTGGGCGCACCCAGTACACCTACGACACCGAGTTGCGGCCGGTCGTGGTGACCAACCCGAACGGGCTGACCTGGACCTATGAATACGATCCCGCGGGCCGTCTCGTCCGGCAGACCGACTTCGACGGCCGGGCGCACACCTACGCCTACGACGCGGCAGGGCAGCTGATCCGGTCCGTCGACCCCGCCGGTCGAGTCACGGAATACGGCTACGACCTGATCGGCAACCTGGTCCGGATCCGCACCGACGACACGGAGACCACCTACGCCTACGACGTGGTCGGCGAGCTGGTCCGCGCGGACGACGGCGAGTCCGTGGTGGAGTTCGAACGGGACGACAACGGCCGGACGGTGCGCACGGTCACCGACGGGCTGGAGGTGGTCTTCGCGTACGACTCCGCGGAGGGGACGATCAGCCGTCGAACCCCTTCCGGCGCAACGAGTGTGTGGTCCTTCGACGAGGAAGAGCGGCCGAGCGCGCTGTCGACCGCCGAGCACGTAGTCGACTACGCCTACGACGCCGAAGGCCGTCCGATCGAGCGGCGCGTCGACCAGGGCTCCCGGTTGCGGCAGCAGTTCGACGCCGACGACCGGATCATCGGCCAGACCCTGACCGACGCGACAGGCACCGTGCTGCGGCACCGCGAGTTCGCCAGGTCGGCCGACGGCGACCTCACCGCGATCCGCGACGCCGCGGGAGGCGAATCCTTCGGACGCGACGCGACCGGGCGGATCACCACCCACCTGGTCGACAACGTGCGCGAGGACATCGCCTACGACCGGGCGGGCAAGGTCGTGCAGTGGGCCACCACGACGATGGCTTATCCCGAAGCCGGGCCGCGCACCTACGACCGCAACACGATCACCAGCGCCGGGGTGGTCCGCTACGAGCACGACATGAGCGGACGGCGTACCGCCCGGCACGAAGGTGACCGGATCTGGCGGTACGAGTGGGACGCGCGCAACCGGCTGACCGGACTCACCACGCCGGACGGCCGCCGCTGGCGGTACCGCTACGACCCGCTCGGCCGTCGCACGGCGAAGGAACTGCTCGCCCCGGACGGCCGGGTCGTCGAGCAGACGCGTTTCGTCTGGGACGGCAACTCGCTGATCGAGCAGGCGCACACCGGCCCGGCGGGGGTCACGGTCACCACCTGGGAGCGGCGGCCGGACACCGAGGAACCCGTCACCCAGACCGAACACGGCAACGCGCCGGCCCGGTTCCGCGCTTTCGTGAACGACTCCATCGGGACCCCGACCGACCTGCTCGACCCGCTGGGCACACCGAGCTGGAGCGGCCGCTGGACGCTGTGGGGCTTGCCGTTGACCGGTTTCCCCGGCACACCGCTGCGGTTCCCCGGCCAGTACCTGGACGCGGAAAGCGGGCTGCACTACAACCTGCACCGCTACTTCGACCCGGCCACCGCGCGCTACCTCAGCCAGGATCCGCTCGGCCTCCCCGCCGGGCCCGATCCGGCCGGTTACCCGCACGACCCGACCTCGGGTTCGGATCCACTCGGCCTGGTGTGGTGCGACAAGAAACGCAAGCACGTCGACGGTCCGGACACCAGCGGGACGGGGCACAACGCGGGCAACACCGGTGGCAGCGCGAAACGTCCGCGTACCGAGAACGACAACGCCAATCGCGGCGGCCGCACCAAGAACCAGGCGGGCACCACCGAAGAGGTCCGGGCCACCTACGACAAGAACTCCACCCGCGGGAAGGACTTCGTCAACACGCCGGACCCCAAGCAGGTCACCGACGTGGACGCGCTGAACAAGAACTCGATCATCCGCAACAAGACGGACCAGAACGGGGAGGTGTACGGGGAGAACAACCTGAGCGAGAAGCTGGTGGAGACCCTGGAGAGCACCCCGAAGAGGAACCCCAAGCCGGGCGAGAGCCAGTTCCTCAGCGCCGACGAGAAGTGGATCCGCGGCCACCTCGAGAACGGTGACATGGGCGGGCCGGGCAACTCGGACAACATGATCCCGCTGACCCACACCGCGAACATGAACTACAAGAAGCTCGAATCGAGCCTCCAGACCTACGTCGACCTCAAGAACGCACTGGCGAACCGGGACGCCTCCGACATCGGCATCGACTTCCGGGTCAAGCCCAGCGACGAGGTGAAGTTCCCCAAATCGGACAACGACTTCGAACGCGGCATCCGCGACCACGTCGAGATCAACACCCAGTACACCGGGATCACCCCGGACATCGCCAAACGGCTGATGGACAGCAAGATGGACGTCCCGCTGCCGGATCTGCCCCCGCTGGGCACCACGTTCGACACCATCAGCGGCAAGTTCACCAAACCCGACGGCGCCGAGTGGGTCAAGAACCCGAAGGGCCATGACCTCAGTCAATACCTGTGAGCGCGAGAAGTTTCGGCCGAAAACTCCGAATACGGCCCGTCACCACGGCGGGGCCGTTAGAGTGAACGGTCGCTGTAGTCATCACCCTTGAGGAGCAGTAGTTCATGATCGCCGAGAGCGCGAACCAGCAGAGCGTGACCTTCCCGCAGGAAGCCACGCCGATCTTCGACCTGGTCGCGAAGATGGTGTCGCGCAAGCAGACCGAGGACGAGCACGACTTCGACCGCGAAGCCGGTCTGGCGACCACCGCGTAGCTTCCTGCCGAGAGAACGTCAATCAGACGGCGTGCCCGCGTGGACGCGGAGTTCCGCGGCCGTGCGGCGGGCGTGGGCGAGGCCGTCGAGGATCCATTGCGGGGGCTGCCGGTCGTTGGTCGCGATCCGCTCGTAGGCGGCGACCAGCCGTTCCGCGATCTTCAGTCTGGCGTCCGCGGCCGCCGGTTCGGGCCCCGTTCCGGTGTCACCCTGCTCGGGCGGGATCGTGACCAGGGCGAGGTGCCCGGTCGAGGACCCGGCGGTGGTGTCGGGATGCGGTTCCGGGACAGACAGCCGCCGGATGCGGAAGGACGTCCGCTCGGTGTTGTCCGGTACACCTTCACGGCGGGAGTCCTGCGAGGGGAAGGGATCCGCCCGGAACCGCGCGACCGCGGGCCCGTAGCGGGTTCGCACGGACCGCGGTGTCTCCCCGTCGAGCCCGTACGCGATCTCCTGCCAGGTCTTCCCGTCGAGCCTCGCGGCGACCACCGCGGCCTCGACGATCTGCTGCGCCAGCCCGATCAGACCGGAGTGGTCCGACGCGGAGCCGGCCCGGGCGGCGTTCGCGGCCAGGTCGGCGAGTTCCGCCGCGTGCGCGGCGAGGACCAGATTCGCCCGGCTGGTCGCGGCGGGGACGTGACTCACAGGTGTTCTCACCTTCTCTGATGTGCAGATTTGCATAAATGTGCAATTTTTGGCGCTGAAGAAACGCGGCCGTGCCCTGATCGGGTGTGGCCGCTGCGGTTCCGCGCGGGGTGCGGTTCAGTGGACCGTGTGGTCGGGCACGATCGAGCTCATCCGGACGGCGGGACCCGCGAGGGAGGGATGCCGATGAACAGGCCCCTGTACCAGGCGAAGGCGGAGCTCTTCAAAACGCTGGGCCACCCCGTCCGGATCCGGGTGCTCGAACTGCTCGGCGAGCGCGACCATCACGTCTCGGAGCTGCTCGCCGACCTCGGTATCGAGCCTGCCAACCTGTCCCAGCAGCTCGCGGTGCTGCGCCGGGCCGATCTGGTGGTGCCGCACAAGGAGGGTACGACCGTGTCGTACTCCCTCGCCAGTCCGTCGATCACCGAGCTGCTCGCCGTCGCGCGCGGGATTCTGACCGGGGTCATCACCGGCAGGCTGGAGTTGCTCGACAATCTGCGGAATTCGGCCGACTTTTCTGTCGAACCGCATTCATCGGAAACCGACTGAAAGAGAGCGCGTGCGCGGTCGTCATTGATTTTCCTGACCGGCATCGGTGTTGTTCTCGGTCAATTCGGAATTATCCTCGCCGCCTCGGGGGAGCCCGCCATCACCGGCGGCCGCCCTCCTCGTTTCCTCGACCAGGGAGTCGAAGATGGGGGTCCCGCACAGTTCCACATGGTCCTCCGTCAGAACGGTTCTCGTGCCGGGGTCATCTTGCCCTGGAGTGGGTTCTTCGATCCAGTTCCGCCAGGCAATGCACTCGATTGAGCTCACCCTCTGGGGTGAGCTATTCGCCGATGCGAAAAGCAAGTGTAGGGCATGGCTCTTTCCGGGCTCGCACGGCGTCACCGGTTTGCGGAAATAATGATCCCGCTTTCCGGGTTGGCGCAGGAAAAGGATTTCTCAGCGGAGAGCCGCACTGCCGGAGAACTCGACCCGGTAGCGGGTCGGTGTGGTGCCCAGTGCGGCGGCGAAGTGCTCGCGAAGACGGGCAGGCGTGCCGAAACCGGACTGCGCGGCGATGGCGTCGATGCCGAACGCGGTCGTTTCGAGAAGGTGCCTGGCCCGCGCGAGGCGTTGTGCGACGAGCCAGTTGTGGACGGTGGTCCCGGTGCGGGCACGGAACGAGCGGGTGAAGGTGCTCCGGCTCATATGCGCACGGGCGGCGAGCCCGTCGATGGTGTGCGGTACGTCCAACCGGGACTGTGCCCAGCTCATCACCTGGGTCAGCGGATCGTTGTCCGGCGCGGGTACGGGAAGCTCGATGAACTGGGCCTGGCCGCCGGGGCGATGCGGCGCGGCGACGATCCGGCGGGCGACGCCGTTCGCGACGACCTGGCCGGCCGTGCGCGCGAGCAGGTGAAGACAGGTGTCGATTCCGGCGGTCGCACCCGCGCCGGTCACTACGTCGCCTTCGTCGACGTACAGCTCCTCGGGGCGCAGCTCCACCGCTGGGAAGCGCCTCCGGAACGTTTCGACCCATTTCCAGTGAGTGGTCGCGGCGCGCCCGTCGAGGATGCCGGCGTCGGCGAGCGCGAAGACGCCCAAGCAGAGCCCGACGACGAGCGCTCCGCGTTCGTGCGCGGCGCGCAAAGCGGCGGCGACGGGCGAAGGTGCCGGGGCTTCCGGATCCGACCACCACGGCACGACGACGATGTCGGCCTTCGTGAGCGCGTCGAGGCCTGCGGGCACGTCGATCGCGTAACCGCCGCTCGTGGCGAGACGGCCCGGCTCGACGGCGACGACCGTGATCGGCCACGGCTCCATGTCACCCGCCGGGGCCTCGGGTCCCCACACCAGGGACGGCACGGCGAGATGGAACGGGCTGACCCCCTCGAACGCCAGGACGGCCACCTGTGGAGCACTCATCGATCTCTCTTCTCACGGATGTCGGCCGATCTCGACCACAGCCGACCCGAATCCGTATCCCAGTATCGGATCGGGTCAGCCACGATGGTAACCGTACCGACGGAAAGCGAAGGAAACACGATGACCAGCACCACTCTCCGCGAGATCAGCACCCTGCCGACGACTCCCGCGACTCTCTCGGACGCGACGGTGATCCTCGTCGACTACCAGAACACCTACACGCGCGGCGTGATGGAACTCGACGGCTGGGACGCGGCGCTCGACGAGGCGGCCACCTTGCTGGCGCGCGCCCGTGCCGAGGGCGCGACGGTCATTCACGTCAAGCACGACGGCGGCGAGGGCAGCCCGTACGACCTCCAGCAGGACATCGGCCAGATCCACGAACGGGTCGCCCCCGCTCCGGGGGAGGAGGTCGTGGTGAAGACCGCGCCGAACTCGTTCGTCGGCACCCCGTTGGGAGAACTGGTCGACGCGGCCGGACATCAGAACGTCGTCGTGGCCGGGTTCATGACCCATATGTGTGTCACGTTCACCGCGGAAGGCGCGTTCCTGCGCGGAAACGCCCCGACCGTGGTGGCGGCCGCCTGCGCGACGCGCGCGCTCCCGTCCGCCGTCGGCCCGGTGACCGCCGCGGAGCAGCATCGCTCCGCCCTCGCCACGATCGGTGATCTCTATGCCGTCGTGGTCGGTTCCGCGGCCGACCTCGGCTAGGTCGCGTTTCATAAGCCAAGTTCGCGCTCTTCGCGCCCAAGCGTGGTTCCGGGCTGGCCGACAGGAGTCAGCTGCGTTCTGAGTGTCCACAGGAGACGCATTCCAGCGACGAAATGTCTACTTTAAGACATATGCCCGTTTAGGCAAAGGGGTCGTGAGTGGCAAGTAGCGTTCTAACCCTCTTTACCACTCACGACCCCTCGCCAAGCCGTACAACTCGCCCAACTCGGACACTGACACCTCGGATATGTCCCTTATGGACAGTCAGAAAACAGGCGCTAGGTCGTGCGAGGCGGGGCACTCCCGTGGATCATGAAGGGCAGTCCCGCCGCCGGAGTATCGAAGGGGTCCTGATGGCCAAGCCCAACGTCGCCGAGCAGTTCGTCCAAGTCCTGGTGCAGGCCGGGGTGGAGCGGATCTACGGCGTGGTCGGAGATAGCCTCAACCCCATCGTCGACGCCATCCGCCGCACCCCGGGCATCGAATGGGTGCACGTACGGAACGAGGAGGCGGGCGCGTTCGCCGCGGCCGCCGAGGCCCAGCTGACCGGAAAGCTCGCGGTGTGCGCCGGCAGCTGCGGTCCCGGCAACACGCATCTGGTGCAGGGTCTTTACGACGCGCACCGTACCGGTGCCCCGGTTCTCGCGCTCGCCTCGCATATCCCGTCCGCCCAGATCGGGACCGGGTTCTTCCAGGAGACCCATCCCGAACGGCTGTTCGTCGACTGCAGCGGCTACTGCGAGCAGATCAGCAGGCCCGCTCAAATGCCAAGGGTGCTGCGGATCGCCATGCAGCACGCGTTGTCCCGCGGCGAGGTGTCGGTGCTCGTGCTGCCCGGCGACGTCGCGCACCTCGAGGCCGCGGCGCCCACCGGGAGCGGGGTGCCGGTCACCGAACACGGGACGGTCATGCCGCCCGAATCCCAGGTGACACGGCTCGCCGAGTTGATCAACGAAGCCGAAACCGTCACGGTGTTCGCCGGTGCCGGGGTGCGCGGCGCGCACGCCGAGGTGATGGAACTGGCCGAGACCGTCCAGGCGCCGGTCGGCCACAGCCTGCGCGGCAAGGAGTGGATCCAGTACGACAACCCCTACGACGTCGGAATGAGCGGGCTGCTCGGCTACGGCGCCTGTTACCGGGCGATGCACGATGCCGATCTGCTGCTCCTGCTGGGCACTGATTTCCCTTACGATTCCTTCCTGCCCCAGGCCCGGACCGTGCAGGTCGACCACGACGCGACCCGGCTCGGCCGCCGTACCCCGCTGGAACTGGCGGTGCACGGCGACGTACGGGAGACGCTGCGAGCCGTGCGGCCGCTCCTGCGACGCAAGACCGATCGGACGTTCCTGGACCGCATGCTGCGTGAGCACTGCAAAACGCTGGAGCAGGTCGTCGACGCCTACACCCGCAACGTCGAACGGCACGTTCCCATCCACCCGGAGTTCGCCGCGGACCTGCTGGACGAACTCGCCGCGGACGACGCGATCTTCACCGTGGACACCGGAATGTGCAATGTGTGGGCGGCCCGGTATCTCACGCCCAACGGGCGCCGCCGGGTCATCGGGTCGTTCCTGCACGGCACCATGGCCAACGCGCTGCCGCACGCCATCGGCGCGCAGTTCGCGTACCCGGGACGCCAGGTCGTGTCGATGTCCGGCGACGGTGGGCTCGGCATGCTGCTCGGCGAACTGCTCACCGTGGCCTTGCACGACCTTCCGGTCAAGATCGTGACGTTCAACAATTCCTCGCTGGGCATGGTGAAACTGGAGATGCTGGTCGACGGCCTGCCCGACTATCAGACCGACCACCGCCCGGTCGACTTCGCCGCCATCGCCAGTGGCGCCGGTCTGCGAGCCGAGCGGGTGACCGACCCGACCCGGCTGCGCGCGGCTCTCAAGGAGGCGCTGAGTCACGACGGCCCCGCGCTGGTGGACGTCGTGACCGACCCGAACGCACTGTCCGTCCCGCCGCACATCACCGCCGGGCAGCTCGGCGGATTCGCGTTGGCCGCGAGCAAGGTCGTCCTCGAAGGCGGTGTCGGCCGGATGATCGACCTTGCCCGCGCGAACCTCCGCAACATCCCTCGGCCCTGAGCGAAGGTGGCGTGGTCGGTGTAAGGGGGTGGGGGGGGGGGGGGGGGGGGGGGGGGGGGGGGGGGG